>DAIPKA010000062.1:0-43794 GCA_036769985.1 Candidatus Hydrogenedentota bacterium
GGGCGTAGCCGCGGCGCCTCGCGCGCAAAATGGATCCTTACGTGCGGATTTGGGATCGCGTGGACGGAGCCCTACCTGCTCGAAGATCGCGATCATCTCTATGGTGTGAATCTCGACTTCATCCGGTATCCCGATGACAGCCCCTGTTCCTGTGCCGCCTGCCGAGCGCTCTACAAGCAGTGGCTCGGCCGGGAGGAAGTGACGGAGGAGGATCTGGAAGATGAGGAGTTCGCCCGGAGATACGCCGACATGCGCAACGCCGTCATCGGCGGGATGGTGGCGAAGGTGCGGGCGATGTGCGATCGCGTGGGTCTGAAGCTCTCCGTATGCGTGTTTGCCAACCTGCATCATGCACGGATGCTCGGACAGGACTGGCCCCGATGGGCTCGAGAAGGTTTGGTCGACGTGGTGTGTCCCATGAGCTACACGAGCGATCGCGCCCAGCATCGGCAGTGGTTGGGGGATCACATTACCGCTATGAACGGCGAAGCCGAGTTGTGGGACGCCGTGGCCCGGAAGTGGGATCGTGGCGAGAACTCGCCCGATGAAGCGCTGGCGCAGTCTCTCCAGATACTCCGCGAAGGCGCCCATGGCCTGGCCAGCTATAACATGGCCGCCTTCAGCGAAGAAGACTGGCAATTGCAGGCGGTCTTGCAGAAGGAGCGGGGCTGGACCGTCTCCCTTCACGGAGATCGGCTCGATGTGGCGGGGCCGCCCTTTGCCTGGATGAGGCTTCCGCTGAAATCGGTGGCTCACGCCGTCGCATCCGGCGCCCAACTGACGTGCACGGTGGAGGATGACCGTGTGATCGTGCGCGGCCCGGCGCTTTGGACGGAACCGCCGGCCCGGTTCTCGTCTGTTGCACCCGGCCAACGCCTGGAAACATCCGTCGCGCGGCACAATAGGACATTGGCCGCCGCTGCGGTTCGCATCACGGGAAGGCTGCCCGAGGGATGGCGTATCGAGGAACCCCGCGACGATCTGCCCTTAGCAGCCGGCGAGTCGCAAACGGTGGCCGTCGCTATCCGTGTCCCCGAGTCCGCCTCTCCAGGCCGCTACTGGCTCGACCTCATGTCCGCCGATACGAAATCGGGACGTCCGGTGGCTCGCCCGTTGGATCCGGTCACGCTGGAGGTGGAAGGCAACCTCTTCACCGTTCTACCGCTCACGGGAACGCGGTTCACTTCGGCGCCCACGTGGATCCCCGTGGATGTCGTCGGTCCCGACCCAGTCGAGTAGCGGCGGCAAGGACTGGTACCGGACTTGGACTCCCCGACTCGAAGAGCGCGGAAGGATGGCGGCTTGACACGGGATCGAGAATGCGCCAGAGTTTGGATCGCTTCGTCGAACGCTCGTCGGAAGAAGGAGGCCTGAACCTTGGAAACCCCGCTTATCATTCGGCCGTATCAGCTTCTTTGCGCGATATGCGCTCTCGGAGAACAGGGCGGCGACTCGGTTCCGCAATACGAGAAGGCCCGAGAACTCCGCGATGCGATTCGGAAGAACCCGGACCGACCCATCACGCTCGTGTGCAGCGCGGGCGCCCTGTTTTCCTATCAGGAATCCGGCACGAACGAGGACACGCCGGAGAGTGAGGAGTTCAACCGGAAACGCGACCTCGACGTGCTCCAGGTCCTCGGCCTGGCGCCCGGCTGCACCCTTCCGGCCCGAGCGCTCTTCAAGACGCTTCTCATGGGCCTCTCGACGGTGTCGGGCCTCTGTGGCTATGGCCCGGCCACCGGCGATGCGTGGAAAGGCTGCCCGAAGGCAGACAGCGGGAACTACGAACGCGGTTGCGAGCGAGGGATCGATGCCCTGGTGGTGCCGCGCACGCAAGAGGAGATGGCCCATGATAAGGAGGAGTCGCTCAAGGCGCTCTATGCCGCCGACGTCGTGCCCGTGCGACCCCACATTCTCGTGTGCGCGGTATGCCAATACGGCGCCGGTGTCCGGCCGCCGTTCAAGGAAGACAATCTTCCCGAGCTGCTGAACCTGATCGTGAATCGGAACCCCGATATCCTGATCCGGATGGCGCGGGGCGCCGATTGGATGATGTGCGCCCTGTGCCCGGGGCGCATTCCCGAACTCAACGCGTGCTCCCACGTGTGGGGGTGCGGCGAACTGGATAGTCAGAAGCGGGATCTGGACGTGTTGCAGAAACTGGGAATGAAATTCGGCGACACCAGGAAGGCCCGGGAACTCTATCGCCTCATCTTTGCGCGGATCACGACCCAATACGGCATTCCCCAGGTGTGCCTCAAGTACAACCGCCCGCCGTCGGTATGGTGGGACGAGTGCGCGGGGCACCTCTATCAGGCCAATCCCAAAGCCAAGTACGAAAAGGGCAAACGAGAACTCATGGAGAAGTTTGGCTTCGCTTGAAACGCCTGACGCATTCGGGAAGACTCCTCTGCGCCCACGGGGACGAGATCTACGGACGCGCGTTCGCTCCGGCAACGACCACGGCGGCGCGATCCCGGCGTGTCCGCTTGACGGCCGCCTTCTCCGGCCGTAGAATACGGCCTTTCCCGCACATGTCTTTGTGGATCGAGGGCCAAGATGGGCACGGATGTCGAACATGCTTTTGACGCGCTAAGGGAGGAGTGCCGACAGGCGCTACGTCGCGCCGAGGCCGAGCATCCCATTCGGATCCAGGTGGGTTCGGCTACGTGCGAACACGCGGCCGGCTCGCAAGCCGTCCTGGACGAATTCCGGAAACACATCGCCGCTTCCGGCAGAACCGATGTTTCCTTGCACCGCACAGGGTGCACCGGACGCTGTAGCCGCGAACCCATTGTTGGCGTGTTCATTCCCGACCAGATCCCCGTGAAGTATCAGAAAGTCGATCGCGAACTCGTGCATCGAATTTTCACCTCCCACGTCATGAACGGGGTTCCCGTGCTGGATCGAGTTCTCGATGGCCCTGTCGAGCGTCAGTTCTCGCACGAGATCCTTCTGTGCGAGAATGCGCGGTGTAGCACGGAAGACAAGAAGGACTGGGGGAAGGTATTTGAACAGGCCCTCGCGAAGGCGCGAGTGCGCGCCGGCGACGTCACGTTCGTGCGCGTGAGCTGCCTTGGCGCATGCCGTCAGGCGGCTCGGGGCGTCTTCACACATGTGCTCATCCTCCCGGCCAACATCATGTATGCCGTCCAGACCGAGGAAGACGTGGAAGAGATCGTCCGCGTGCACATCGTGGATGGGCAGCGTGTGGCGCGGCTGGAAGTTACGGATCGGCCGCTCACCCGAAGGTTCTTCGACCTCTATGGAGATGTCTCATTTTTCTCCAAGCAGAATCGGATCGCGCTGCGCAACTGCGGCGTGGTGGATCCGGAGAGTATCGAGGAATATGTCGAGCACGAGGGATTCGCCGCCCTGACCAAGGCGCTCTCGAATGGCAATCCCGACTGGGTGATCAACGAGGTCACACGATCCAAGCTCCGTGGGCGTGGCGGCGGCGGCTTCCAGACGGGCGTGAAATGGGCCCATGCGGTCAAAGCGGCGGACAAGGTTCGCTACATCATCTGCAACGCCGACGAGGGCGATCCCGGCGCGTTCATGGATCGCAGCATGCTCGAATCCGATCCTTTCAGCGTCGTGGAAGGAATGATGCTGGGCGCGTATGCCATCGGCGCCACGCGGGGCTTCTTCTACATCCGTGCCGAGTACCCGCTCGCCGTGCGTCGCATCCAGATGGCGATCGACACGTGCCGCGCGCGGGGACTGCTCGGCGAGCGTATTCTGGGGTCGGACTTTGCGTTCGATATCGAGATACGGCTTGGTGCGGGCGCCTTTGTCTGTGGCGAGGAGACGGCGCTGATCCACTCCATCGAGGGAGCGCGCGGTCAGCCACGTATCCGGCCTCCCTTCCCTACCGAAAACGGTCTCTGGGGCAAGCCTACCGTGATCAACAACGTCGAGACGTTCGCCAACGTCCCGGTCGTGATCAACTACGGCGCGGAATGGTTCGCGAAGCTCGGCACGGAGAACAGCGGCGGCACGAAGGTGTTCGCGCTTGCCGGAAAGGTCCGTCATACCGGCCTGGTCGAAGTGCCCATGGGCTCCACGCTGCGCGAGGTGGTGTTCGACATTGGCGGCGGCGTTGCGGACGGCAAGCAGTTGAAGGCGATTCAGACCGGCGGGCCCGCTGGCGGCTGCATCCCTGCGCCGTGGATTGACACGCCCATCGATTTCGACACGCTGACCAAAGCCGGCTCCATCATGGGTAGCGGCGGCATGATTGTGTTGGATGAAGACACGTGCATGGTCGATATCGCAAAGTTCTTCATCACGTTTTCTCAAGACGAGTCCTGCGGCAAGTGTACGCCCTGCCGTGAAGGCACGAAACGGATGCTCGAGATCCTTGAACGGATCACCACCGGTAAGGGCGAACCGGCCGATATCGACAAGCTTGAACGGCTTGCCAAACTCGTGAAGCGTTCCTCGCTCTGCGGTTTGGGGCGCGCCGCCCCCAATCCGGTGCTGAGCACCCTCGAACACTACCGAGACGAGTATGAAGCGCATGTCCGAGACAAGCGTTGCCCTGCCCGGCAGTGCGTCTCGCTGCTTCACTACGAGATTCTGCCGGACCAGTGCACGGGCTGCACGGCCTGCGCGCGGAAGTGCCCGGTGGCGTGTATTGCCGGAGAACGCCGCCAGCCGCACACTATCGATCAAGCCAAATGCATCAAGTGCGGCGCCTGCTTCGCTGCGTGCAAGTTCGGCGCCATCGAACGACGTTAAGGGAAGCCATGGTCACACTGACGATAGACGACCAAGAAGTCCGTGTGCCGGAGGGCACGACGATCATGGAGGCCGCAGAGAGCCTGGGGATATTTGTGCCCCGCCTCTGTTACCACCCGGATCTCAGCCTGGCGGGCGCTTGCCGCGTCTGCATCGTGGAAGTCAAAGGTATCGATTTTTTCGTCGCCTCGTGCAGCACGCCCGTCCGGCCCGGCATGGTGGTTCAGACGAACTCCCCGGTCATTCGCCAGGCCCGACGGGATATCGTGGAGCTCCTGCTCGACAATCACCCCAAGGATTGTCAGACCTGCGAACGCGACGGCCATTGCGAACTGCAGAACTTGGCCTACGCCATGGGCGTCCGAGAGCGCCTCTTCGAAGGCGAACGAAAACGATTTCCGCTGGAGGACAGCGGTCGTTCGGTCATCCGCGACGCCGAGAAGTGCATTCTGTGCGGGCGGTGCGTGCGGGTGTGCGCCGAAGTCCAGGGCGTTCACAACCTGAGCCAGCAGCATCGGGGATTTCGCACGGTCGTTACGCCCGCGCACGGGGCGACGATGGACGAGTCCGCCTGCATCCAGTGCGGCCAGTGTATCAATGTCTGCCCGACAGCGGCCTTCCTGGAACGAAGCGACACGGAAGCCGTTTGGGAGGCCCTGGCTGATCCCAAGAGGCATGTGGTCGTTCAGACCGCGCCGTCGATTCGGGCGGCAATAGGCGAGGGGTTCGGTTTCGCGCCCGGCACGCCGTGTACCGGGAAGATGATCACGGCCCTGCGGCGGCTCGGATTCGATCGGGTGTTTGACACGGATCTCTCGGCGGACGTGACGATTGTGGAAGAGGCCAACGAGTTGGTCCGCCGAATCCGAGAGCATGGGCCTTTGCCCATGCTGACCTCGTGCTCGCCCGGGTGGATTAGCTTCATGGAGAAGTTCTATCCCCAACTAATCCCGCACGCCTCCACCTGCAAATCGCCCATGAGCATGATGTCGACCCTGGCCAAGACGTACTATGCCGAACAGGCTCACATCGATCCCAACGACATTTTCGTCGTCGCGGTGATGCCGTGTGCGGCCAAGAAGTTCGAGGCTGCGCGGCCGGAACACCAGATGCCCAACGGCCGGTGGTACACCGACGCCGTACTGACCACGCGCGAACTCATTTGGATGATCCAGTGTTACGGCATCCGGTTTGATTCGTTGCCGGACGGGGAGTTCGACGCGCCCCTGGGCATCGCCACGGGTGCCGGAGATATCTTCGGGACTACGGGCGGCGTGATGGAAGCCACACTGCGCACCGCCGCGGAACTCGTCACGGGTGAGCCGGCCATTGCTCTGGAATTCAAGCAAGTTCGAGCCGTCGAAGGCCTTCGCGAGGCCATGGTCACCTTCGGCGATCTCACGCTACAGGTCGGTGTCGCCAACGGGCTCACCAACGCCAAGACCCTTCTCGACATGGCTGTCCGCGGCGCCAAGCAGTTTCACGTGATCGAGGTAATGGCGTGTCCCGGCGGATGCATCGGCGGCGGCGGCCAGCCCTATCCTCCTCAAGGCGTCAAAGTGCTCGATCCCGATCTGCTCCAAAAGCGGGCATCCGCCCTCTATGCCATCGACGGCGTCAAGAAGCTCCGCCGCTCCCACGAGAATCCCGCTGTCAAGGAGTTGTATGAGAAGTTTCTCGGCGTTCCGGGGGGGGCCAAAGCGCACGAACTCCTTCATACCCATTACCAGGCCAGACTCCCGAGAGGTATCCTATGAACACGTGCGGCACGGACAATTGGGCCGAAGTCGAGGCTCGCAGCAAGGGCGCGCTTCCGCCGGAGGTGGTGGATTTCATCGAGCAGTGTCAATCCGATCCGCAAGCCGCGAGTAACCTCATTGCGGTTCTTCACATGGTGCAAGAACGCCTGGGCTATCTCGGCCAGGAGCAACTCGATGCCGTGGCGCAGCTCATGCACATCCCCGCTGCCAAAGTGTCCGGTGTCGCCACCTTCTATCACTACTTCCGACTCCGCCCTTGCGGGCGTCACATCATCCGGGTTTGCCTCGGCACGGCATGCTACGTGAAGGGCGCGGATCGCGTCGCGCAGCGTCTCAAGGAGGAGCTGGGTATCGATTTCGGAGAGACCACCACCGATGGTCTCTTTTCTCTCGAGGCCTCCCGGTGCCTTGGCACCTGCGGTTTGGCGCCGGTCATCATGGTTGACGAGGACGTGCACGGCCAGGTCACCCTCGACCAGGTCCCCGTCATCCTCGATCGCTACATCCGCAACGCGCGCGAGTAGACGCCACCGGATTCCGTCTCGCGTGATCGCCGCAGGATCGGTTCCGCGCTGAACGATGCCCATTCCAATCTCTCCGGCGACTGTGCGATGATTCGCGCAAAGCCGAGGAGGGCAATCGCTCGTGTCGCGGAGATGGAACGCCTTTGTGCCGGCAGCCGGTGTTGGGGAACGGTTGCGGCCCATCACGGAACACATTCCCAAACCGCTCCTGCCCGTTCTGGGGCGTCCGCTCCTGTCGCGGGCACTCGAGCGAGTCTCGACGCTTCCCGTGGAACGCATGGGCGTCAACCTGCATCACCAGCCGGATGCCATGGCGTCGTGGCTTCAGGCTTCTCCCTTCCGAGATAGGGTCACGCTCTTCCGCGAGGATTCGTTGTTGGGGACGGGCGGCGCCCTGAGGAATGCGGAAACCCTCCTGAGCGAGTGCCCCTTCCTCGTTCACAACGCGGATATCCTGACGGATATCGATCTGGCCGCCCTCATCGAAGTGCACGAGGCCTCCGGCAACATCGCTACGTTGGTTCTTCATGACCACCCCACGTACAACAAGGTCGCCGTCGACGCCACCGGGAAGGTGGTGGATGTGGGCAATTCTACGGCGAACCCGGGTGCGGCCCGCGTTCTGGCCTTCACCGGTATCGCCGCGTACGACCCCGCGTTCTTGGCCTATCTCCCGGACGGGGCATCGAGCGTGGTGGATGCCTGGCTGGCGGCGATATCGGCAGGCTGCCGCGTGGGCAGCATGGATGTCGCCGGGCGGCTGTGGCACGACATCGGCACGCCGTCCTCGTATGCGGCCGCGGTCGTCGATGCGTTGCGCCGCGACGGCGAATGGGTCTACGTGGACAGCCGCGTTTCGGGGAGAAACGTGGACCTTGACGGCTACGTCGTCATCGAGGAAGGATGCCGCCTCGAGGAAGGGGCCGCATTGCGCAACTGCATCCTTCTGCCCGGGACGCATATCGCCCGCGGCGCGCGGTATGAGAACGGCATCGTGGGCAACGGATTCCACGTGACCCTGTCCGAGCCGGAGTTCCTTGGCCTGACGGTCACCGATCACGGCGTGCCGATCGGCGTGGGCGGATCCGGGCGGCGCTACTATCGCGCTTGGCGCGACAGTGGAACGATCGTCCGCATGGTCTGCCCGCCGGACGAAGCCGACTACGAACGCCACATGGCGTATTCACGTTTCTTTGCCAGCCACGGCGTTCCCGTGCCTGATCTGCTCTACGCTGACGCAGCGGCGAAGCGCGCCGAGTTCGAGGACCTCGGAGACCTTTCCTTGTACAACTATCTTCGGTTTCCTCGGACGCCGGAGGAGATAGAACGCGTTTACCGAGACGTGCTGACCAGCCTCACCTCTCTCCACGTCGACGCCTCGCGTCACGTCGGTGAGTGCGAACTCCTCGCGACTCGGCTTTTTGACTACGAGTACTTTCGATGGGAGACCGACTACTTCCTCCGGTACTTCGTCGAGGCGTTGTGCGGACGCCCACCGACGTCGCGCGACGCCGTCGAGCACGATTTCGACCGGCTGGCGCGTCAGGCCGACGCCCTGCCCAAAGCGATTCTTCACCGCGATTTCCAATCGCAGAACATCATGATCGTCCATGGCGTCCCCCGTTTCATCGACTACCAAGGCGCGCGCATGGCACCCCCAGCGTACGATGTGGCCGCGGTGCTGTGGGATCCCTACTACCGGCTCGATGACGCGATGCGCCACCGGTTGCTGGCTCACTACGTGGCCAGTAGGATGCAGCGTGCCGGCGGGGACTTCTCCGCGCCGGCATTCCTCGATTCCCTGGTCATCTGTCGGCTGCAACGCCACATGCAAGCCTTGGGCGCCTATGGCTTCCTTTCCACCGAGCGGGGCAAGAACTACTTTCGGAAGCATATTCCGGAGGGACTGCGTCTGCTCAAGCGGGATGTTGCCGAGGCCGGCGGTGCGTATCCTGCCATCGCGGCGCTTGTGGCGACGCTCTGACAGGGCCTAAAGTTGCCAGCCGGGACGCCGCGCGTACGCGCGGAGGCGGTTGGCCTCGTCGTCGTTGGGGAACTCCTCGTTGACGGGATCCCAGGTGACCTTGCGTTTGAGTTGCATGGCGATGCCGCCGAGCAGCACGAGGCTCATGGCGCGGTGCGCGGTCTCGACATCGCAGATAGGCCGTTTCCGCGTGCGAATGCAGTGCAGGAAGTTGCCGGAATGGCTCTTGGACTCATAGACGTGTTCGTCTTTCGGCCCGAGCTGAACATCGAGAATGTGTGGCGGATCGGCCACAAGGTGGTCGCGATCCACGGCGATGCGCCCTTCGGTGCCGACGAAACACGCGCCGCCAACCGAGCCCACCGGTTCGCCCGGATAGGGACACGCGCGCACGACGACGCCGTTCGCGTACCGCAGCACGGCGTGGCCGTCCTCGACATCCGCTTCGACGGGGCCGGTGCGGTCGCCGTCGAGGCACCACTGGACGGTATCATAGTGGTGCGGGCTCCAGTTGGTATCGCCGAAGCAGAACAGGCCGCAATGGGCGTTGCCGCCGGTATAGGGTCTCCACGGGCCGGGCCCAACGAATAGATCCCAGTCCAAGGTGTCCGGCACCGGGACACCGGTGCTCGTCATCTCGTGGAGGTTCGGCGCGAACCCGCCGCAGGGACAGTATCCGTAGACCTCTTTCAACGTGCCGATGCAACCATTGCGCACGAGTTCGCAGGCCCTGCGGAATTTGCCGTCGTACTCGGAACGCTGCTGTGTTCCGGCTTGATACACACGGCCGTAGCGCTGGACGGTTTGAACGAGGAGGCGGCCCTCCTCGAGCGTCATGGCAATGGGTTTCTCGGAATAGACGTCCTTTCCGGCCTTGGCGGCCAGCATGGCCATGGGCGCGTGCCAATGGAACGGCAACGCCATGAGCACCGCGTCGACGTCGGGGCGGGCAAGCAACTCGCGGAAATCGCGGTAGGCCTCGCACGAAACGTACGACGCGGTTCCAGCCCGGTTGGCGTAGTGCGCGTTCACGCGCTGCTGCGAGGCCTCGCGTCGCTCCTGCCGCACATCGCAGACGCCGAGGACCTGAATCTCGTCGCGGCCGAGGTAGCCGCCGGCAACGTAGGTCCAGGCGCCGCCGAAGAGGTGACCGGAACCTTGGCCGCCGCAGCCGATGAAGCCCATGGTGATGCGTTCGCTCGGCGCGACGCCGCCGTCGAGGCCCAACGCGCGGCCCGGCACAATCATGGGGCCGACGGACGCGGCGACGGCGGCCGACAGGAACCGGCGCCTCGAGAGTGTCTGCTTGGCCATGTTACTTGCTCCTCCGCTGCAGGAAGGCGTGCACGCCCTTTTTGTTCGAGGTCACCACATCGAACAGGCCGTCGCCGTCGAGATCGCAGACCCTAAACTGCGTGCCTACGCCGGAGTGGTTGTCGATTTGGTGGTACGTGAACTGCGGTTTGCCTGGCTCGGGCCGCTGCAGCTCGAACCAGCATAGGATCGCCGGTTCGGCTGCGCCCGGATCGTGGCCATTGTGAGCGTAATATCGCTTTCCGGTGACCAGATCGGCGAGTCCGTCGCTGTTCATATCGGCAAGAATCAGAGCATGGGTCTGCGAGATGCCCTTGTGGATCTCATGTCGGTCGAACACGGTCTCACCGTTCTCCTGCCGTTGTTCGAACCACCAGACGCCGTATTCGTGGGCGCTCGAGGTGATGACGTCGCTGTCGCCGTCGCCGTCCACGTCGTAGACGACCATATCGGCGCAGGCGGGGCCGAGGTCAGCCTTGTGGAATGTCCAATCGCTGCGGCCCCGGTCCTCGGGGGCTTCCCACCAGCCGGCGGTGCCCAGGAGATCGGTTCGGCCGTCGCCGTTCACGTCACCCATGCCGAGGCCGTGACCGAACTGAGCAAATTCGGGGAGCTCCTGTGTGACGGGGAAGGCCTGCCACTCGAGGGTCTTGTCGGCCTGTGGCCGGAACCACGTGATGCGCTGGTTCAGGGCGAATACAGGCACGGGGTGGCCGTCGCCCACGAGATCGCCGAAGATGGGCGTTTCGCCGGCAGCCGCCGGGGCCATCGGGCGTGTTTCCCAGTGGCCTTCCGCGCCGGCGGGGTTGCGGTACCAGGAGGCCGGCGCGCCAGGAAACCCAACCACAAGGGCGTCCGTCCAGCCGTCTTCGTCGACGTCCATGGCGAAACAGGCGAAACACTGGCTGTATCCGGCGTTGGGATCGTAAACCTGGGGCGGCCGGATCTCGCGGGATGGCCAGTCGGGCGCCGCGTACCATACGTCGCCCACGACAATGTCGTCGAGGCCGTCGCGATTCACATCGGCCACGGCAATCCCTTCGGATCGGAACGCCGGATCGACGATGACATGCTCGAATCGCACGTCATCGCCCGAGGCCGGCGGCGCGGCCGCGCGTACGACACCGGCGATCGACTCGATAGCCTCCGGCGAAATCGCGGCGCCACGCGCGCGGGCCAACGCTTCCTTCGCGGCGTCGTACAGTCCCTCGGGCCGGTCTTCTCCGATCGTGTTGGCGATTTGTGCCCAGGCAATAGCCGCTTCCGAAACGACGTGGTCGTCCATAAGCTGGCTCTGGGCACAGGCGAGCGCGCGGGCCGTGTGGCACGCGCCGAGGGCACCGAGGAGCGCTCGCTTGTCGTCCGAACGCTCGGCTACGGCCAAGGCGCGGCATAGCGCATCCTCGCGCACCGCTGCCTCCAGCGTCGTATCGGATGCCAGCCGGGCGATGCCACGGAACGCCAAGGCACGGTGCGTTACCTCCGTTGTGCCTTCGGCCAACGGGACGAGATAGGCGAGCGCGGCCGGATCCTCCGAATCGGCCAAGGCGCGAACCGCTGCGTCGTGGACTTCGGCAACGTCGTCGCCCGTGGCCTGGCCGAGCGCATCGAGAAGATCGGGATTGCGGAGTCTTCCGCACACGGCCAGGAGGATGGCGCGCAAGCCGGGATCCTCCTGTTCGAGACCGGCGAGGATGATACGGACGAACTCGGGGGATACCTCGATGCGTTCGCCCAGCCTGACGAGCGCGCGTTTCGCGGCCGCCTGGTCGCTGACTTCTTCGGCGCCCTCGGCGAAGGCGCGTAGGCGTTTGGCATCGGTGATGGTACCGACTTCGGCCAAGGCAATCGCGGCGGCGGCCCGGACGCTGGGATCCTCGGCCGAGAGCAGGCCGCGCAAGGCCGGCCGGGCGGCCGTGTCACGCCGTTGGGCAAACGCCTCAGCAATCGCCTCGGCCTCTGCCGAATCGGCTTGGCGCAATTGCGCGAGGAGAGCGGAAGTGGCGTCCGAGGAGGAGAGCCGCGCCAAGGATTGAGCTGCGGCGGCGCGATCGGGTTCTTCGCCGTGAGCGGCGGTCTTCACCAGCGCCGGCACGGCGGAGCCGTTGCCCATCGACGACAACGCGTCAATGGCCACTGCGCGAACGGCCGGATCCGCATTACTGACGAGACGGGCGATGGCCGGCGCCGCGGCACGATCGCCGCGTTGCGCCAGTGCCTCAACCAGTCCGGGGCGCACGCCGTCCGGCACGCGCCCGAGGAGGGCCGCAAAGGTCTCCGTAGCGATCACGCTCTTGAGGTCGCGCACGACCGGCAAGGCGGCCTCCCACAACGCCGGGTCGTCGGTCAACAACGAGGCCTCAATCACTTCGGGGGCGTTGAGGCCGGCGGTGCGGATGAAGCCGGCCTGGGCGGCGACGCGGAACCTGCCGACGCCCCACTTGTCCCGGATTTGCGCGTACAAGGCGTGGGCTGCCCTCGTGTCCGTGCCGGAGAGATGCTCGGCGCATTGCAGCAAGGCGTCCAGGGCGGCGGCTTCGAGCACGTTGCCGGGCCTTCGGGCCAGGAAATCCTTCAGGGCGTCGATGGCTGCCGGGCCGCCGATCTTGCCCAACGCCAGCGCCGCCGACAGGACTAGTTTCGGATCATGGCTGAAGAGCGCCGGTATGATTTGCGGTACGGCCTCCGTGTCGCGGCGCACGCCGAGCGACTCGATGATGCCCGCCTTGGCATCGCCCGATACCGTGGCCAAGGCGTTGCGCAAGGCGGCGCCGGCCTCGGGATACGGCATCGCGGCGAGGGCCATCCGGGCGGCGTGCGCCAAGGTCTCGTCTCCGAGCAGCGCCTCGAGGGCCGGCACGCTCTCGACGGAGCCCACGTAACGCAGTTGCTCGCAGGCCTGGGCTTTGCCGGCCAAGGTGTCGGGCTGGTCGAGGATAGCGAGCAGGAAGCGCTCATCGTCCATGTTGGAGGTCCAGGTGAGGACGCCGCCGATTCTGTCGGCGCACGTGTCGGTCAGAGTAACGGCGATGAGGCTGATGACGGAGAGAGCGTGCGTGTCCTTGACTTCGATGGCGGCCAGCGGCATCTCCGGCCTTGGATTGCGCACGGAGAGACGCCAGAAGCCGATGGGCTGCTGGTGGTCAGGATAGACAAGCGCGTCGCCGTGCGCCTGGGCGGCGAACGGGAGTATTCCTGGTTTCCACCAGTCCTGGATGTTGATGCCGCATCGAAGAGGCACCTCGACGCGTTCGCCATCGGCGTATATCAACGCGTATGCGCCAACGGGATCGCCGGCGTGTTCCGTGAAGTGAAGAAAGTGGATGCCGCCACAGACGGTGGCCGGGAGATCGATGTGGCGTGAGTTGCCGGGCCCCACATGAACCCGTCCGTCCGTGATAACGAAGGGCACGCCATCGATCTCGCGCTGGCCGAGCGCGACCGCGGCGAAACATGCCCGGAGGCCCGGCTCGGATACGGCCGCGAGGTCAAGCGTGCGCAATTCCGCGCCCGCCAATGATGTCGAGAGGCACGCGGCCCAACATGCCGCACACGCGATCAGCTTCCCGGTCGTACACACGATAGCGCCCGCCCTGGTTGAAATGTCCCGACGACCTCGACCCGCCTACAGAGGCCGTTGCTCCACAAAACGATACCGGCACATCGTAGCTTGGCCTGCCCGGTCGTTCAAGTGCCGGCCCGGCCCGGCCGCGCCTCGGCTAGGCCAAGAGATACCGCCGTGCGGCCTTCATAACCTCGTCCACGGCCTTGTCGGTGTCGTCGTCCAGCGGCACCGGTTTGTGGCAGGCCAAGATGGCCTCCTTCATCTCGCGGCACCGCGCGAACATGTCCGCGTGGCCGGCGACGACCCAAGGCTCCCAGAAGGCGCGATCCAGCAAGCGGGGGAACCAGAGCTCGCGGCGGAAATGCAGGGCGGTGAACTCGCTGGCCAGGAAGTTGCCCGAAGGCCCCACCCGATCAATCTCGTCGAGGCCGAGCGTCTCATCGCTGATATCGATTCCTCGCATGAGGCGCTCGACGTATTCCACCACCTCATGCTGGAGCACCAGCATGACCGCCGAGGAGCCGAGGTCGACGCCGCAGATGCCGAGATGACCGAAAATATCGGCCCCGGCAAGAGCGCCACACGCCAGTGTAATGCCGATCTCGAGGCCCGCCTGCGCGTCGGCCGTTTTGCTGTCCGTGAGGCCGACGTTGATGTAGACCGGCAATCCGTAGGACTTGCCCATCTGCGTCATGGCCACGGCCATGAGGGCCTGTTCCGGGCCGGCGAAGACCATCTGCGCGGTGCGCATGTCGAAGATATGTGGAATACCGCCGTAACACACCGGCGTGCCGCGCCGCACCAACTGGACGATGCACAGACTCGCGAGGATCTCCGCGTTTTCCTGAGCGAGGGTTGCGGCGAGCGTGCCGGGGGCCGTTGCGCCGGTCTGAGCCATCGGGCCCAGGTGGACCGGCAAGGGCAACGTGCACGTCTCGAACAACAAGTCGATCCCGTCGTGCGGGAAATGCAGCGGACTGATCGCCTCGAGCAGCGGATAGGCCAAGGGATGGGCGGCGGCCTCGGCTTCGCTCCCGGCCACGGCCGCCATCAGCTCGATCACGAACTTGGCCGAGGCCCGATCGTAGAACCAGAATGTGATGGGCTTCGTCGTGTGTCTGATCTGCTCGGCCGCGACGGCGACACAGCGGTATTCCCGCGGGATGTCGAGCGGATCGGCCATGGCGCCGACGATGGTGATCTCCGGCAAGGCATCGCCGAGCACGGCCGCCGTGCGAACATCGGACAGCGTCGTGTACCGCCGGTTCGAGAAACCATCGTCCACCCAGAGCGCCTCGCCGGCCGCCGAGTTGTAGTTCCTCGTGCCCTGACCGAAGGCGGCTACGCGCGTCCGGTCCCGCCCGTAGAGGGTGAATTGCTTGCCGGCAACGTCAAGGCATTCCATCACGACGGATTCCGGAATGCGGACCCGCTCGTCGGCCTCGTCGACCTGGGCACCCGCGGCCGCGAACCGCTTCCTCATTTCGCCGTGCGGCACGCCCACGCCCGTCCGCGCGAGGATCGCGATGGACGCCTCATGAATCCGGTTCACTTGTTCACCCGACAAGACCGTGAGTTCCATGAAGCCGTTCCTTTCGACGCCCGCCGGGAAAGCCCTACCCCGAGGCAATGAAAGCGCCTTCGCCGCGACGTTCCCGGAAACCCGTGCGAACGCCTAGAACCAGGGCGCGCCGGCCGAATCCCGCGTGCAATACGCGTCGAGCACTTTCGTGATGCCCACGGCGATATTCCGGCAATCCGAGGCTGCAAACCATTGGCTTGTACTAATACTGATCATGCGATCGAACAAGTCGTCCGCCACGGGGCAGTCGCCTCGGGCGTAGCGCACCTGGCCGCCGGCCTTGAGATAGTGAGGACAGCCGAATACGCACTCCCGCCCATAGGCACTCGTTTGGAGCGTCACCGGGAACATGTTCGAGTAGACGTGCCAATCCGGCTTGGCGTTGCGGCCTCGGAAGCCCGCGCTGATGCCCTCGGCTTGGAGCGCGTCGACGATATGCTTGCCCAGGTCCATGGTCGCCGGATAGAACCGGATGGTGTAGCCGACCTCACCCTCGGCATCGTTGAGCATCTGAGGCACGATCTCGGCGTAGGTCTTGAGCCTCGAGGTGATCTGCCGCTTCACCTTTCGGAAACGCGAGACGAATCCGTTCAGCCGCTTGAGCTGCTCGACGTCGACGGCGGCCTCGAGTTCGGACATGCGGTAGTTCGTGCCGGGGAACAACTCGTTGGCGTACCGCGGTGGCGCGAACCGATCCGGCCGCCAAAGACCGCCGCTTTCCGCAAACTGATTGGCCCGTTCCCAGTCGCGCTTGGTCTTCGTGAGGACTAGGCCGCCTTCGCCGCCCCCAATGATCTTGTAGGACGAGATGCTGAAGCAGCCGAAATCGCCGAAGGTGCCGATGCGCTTGCCGCGGAAGGTGGCGCCGCACGACTGGGCGCAGTCTTCGATCACGTTGAGTCCGTGTTTACGCGCGACCTTCATGATCGCGCCCATATCGCACACACTCCCCATGACATGCGTCGGCGCGATAGCAACGGTACGTGGCGTGATCAACGCCTCGATCTTCTTCGGATCCATGCCGAGCGACGCGTCCACGTCGCAGAACACCGGCACGGCCTTGGCCTGAATCACGGCCGCGGCCGTCGCGTAGAAACCAATCGCCGCACAGATCACTTCCGTGCCCGGCCGACATCCGGCCGCAACGAAGGCACTGTGCAGCGCGCCGGTGCCCGAGCTGACGCCCAGCGCGTACTTCGACTCGAACACGTCGCACGCGAGTTGCTCGAACGCCTCGACGCTGGTCTGGCGGAGATTGGCGTAATAGTGGCCGAGGAAAGGACCCAGTCCAAGATCCTCGGCACGGATGGCCGCCTCAATCGCCCGGACCGTCCGCTTCGAGAATCCGAATCGCTTCGCCACCGACAGAAACTCCTCGATACCGATCTTCGGCCGGCCGACGCCGTCGATCCGTGCCACGGCCTTCGCCCCCCCATGGAGGGCTAGTTGCTGGAGTGCATTGCGCTGAGTCTTCATCGCCTTATTCCTCGCTCGTCGGTCCACCCGCGACTGCCGCAACGATCACACCGGGCGGCAGGCGCCCCGTAGTGTACCGCGGCCGACCCAACGAATCCAGCCTTGCGGAACAGCGCCAAACGCGTTTAGTGCGACAGTCTCGACACAACGTTGCAAACTCCGCCGGAAATCGGATAGGATTTGGGCTCCCGAACACAACGGTCTGGCACAGTGCCATGGAATTGGACACGCCGCGCGAGCGCGAGTTGCAGCAGTTGGTCTCGCGTCTGGGAATCGAGATACACAGTCTCTCGTTACTCGACCGCGCCTTGACGCATGCCTCGATTGCGGCGGAATCCCACCAGGTTGTGCGAGACTATGAGTCGCTCGAGTTCCTGGGCGACGCGGTATTGGGCCTTGCGGTAGCTCATCACCTGTTCGAGCGGATACCGGATCGCACGCCCGGCGAGTACAGCCGAATGCGGGCGCGCGTGGTGAACCGAGGTTCGGTGGCGGCGGTGGCGGCGGCGCTCGGTATTGCTCCGGCGGTTCGTCTCGGCAAGGGCGAAGAACTCTCCGGGGGGCGGAAACGCCAGGCACTGCTGGCGGATTGCCTTGAGGCGCTCATCGGGGCGCTCTACCTGGATTGCGGTTGGGAAGCTGCGCGAGCCTTCGTGGTTCAGGTGTTCGCCGACGCGCTGACGGCCGACGCGCTGACGGACCAAGTGTGGGACTATAAGTCCCGGTTGCAGAATGTGTGCCAGGCCAAACGCATCGCGTTGCCGCGATTCGTGGTGACGAGGTCGGAAGGCCCCGACCACTGCAAGCAGTTCGAGGTCGAGGTACACATCCGCGGCGTGTCCGTGGGACGAGGTCGCGGCTCGACGAAGAAGGAAGCGGAGCAAAACGCTGCGCGTATGGCCCTCGAACACGAGGGCGAACGGATGGATTGAGAGGCGGGGCGGTATAGGCCGCCACGAATAGAGGAGGGAAAGGACCTACCATGGGATTCTTAGTATGTGCAGGAATAGCGAGCCTTGCCGCGCTCGGCTTCGTCGTCTATTTGGCGAAGTATGTGTTGTCTAAGCCGCAAGGCACCGACGCGATGGCCGCACTCTCGTCGGCGGTTCAAGCGGGGGCGAATGCCTTCCTGAAACGCGAGTACCGGTATGTGGCAATCTTCGTCGTGGTGATCGCGGCGTTCATGGGGATCATGGGCAGCATGAACCCGGAGACCTCGCTGGGCTGGCCCACGGCGGCGGCCTTCGTCGCCGGGGCGATTGCGAGTACGTGCGCGGGATTCCTGGGCATGTACATCGCCACCCGCTCGAACGCGCGCACCACCTACGCGGCCGAGATCGGCGGCGTGAATAAGGCCTTGGACGTGGCCATCAGCGGCGGGGCCGTGATGGGCATGGGCGTCGTCGGCATCGCGTTGCTCGGTTTGGTGATCGTCTACAAGGTTGCCCACGGCGACATGGAGGTCGTCAATGGCTACGCCATGGGCGCGTCCCTCGTGGCGCTGTTCGCGCGGTCCGGCGGCGGCATCTTCACGAAGGGCGCCGACATGGGCGCCGACCTCGTGGGCAAGGTCGAGGCGGGTATTCCTGAAGACGATCCCCGCAACCCGGCGGTGATTGCGGACAACGTCGGCGACAACGTGGGCGACGTGGCCGGTCTCGGCGCCGACCTGCTCGAGTCATACGTCGAGTCGATCATCGCGAGCCTGGCCATCGCGGCGGGTGCCGGCGTGCTCGTGGGCGCGGCGGGCACGGGCCTGTATCTTCGGGCGTTCCCCTTCTTGGTGGCGGCGATCGGGATCTTCGCGTCCGGGCTGGGCGTGCTATACGTCAAGAAGTTCGGGCAGGCCAATGCACAGCAGGCGCTGATGCGCGGGACGTACGTCGCGGCGGGGCTCTCGATACTGGGCGTGCTCATTGTAAGCTTCTTCGGTTCGGACTTCACCATCGATGCCGTGTCCTACGGCAAGTTCGGCCCGTGGCTGGCCTGCGTATACGGCATTGTCGCCGGTATGGCGGTGGGCTTTGTGAGCGAGTACTTCACGTCCGGCAGGTACAAGCCGGTGCAGAACCTCGCCTCCGAGTGCCAGACGGGCCCGGCCGTATCGGTTACGGGCGGCACCGCGGTGGGCATGCTTAGCACGGCGCCACCGGTGATCGTGCTGGCGATTGCAGTGGTCTTGGCTTATAACTGCGCGGGGATGTACGGCATTGCCATTGCTGCATTGGGCATGCTGGCGACGACGGGCATGGTCGTCGCGGTGGACTCCTACGGCCCGATCGCCGACAATGCGGGCGGCATCGCCGAGATGGCGGGCCTGGATCCCAAAGTGCGCAAAATCACCGACGGACTGGACGCTGTGGGCAACACAACGGCGGCCATCGGCAAGGGTTTCGCCATCGGCAGCGCGGCGTTCGCGGCCATCGGCCTGCTGAGCGCGTTCATGATGGCGTCGAAACTGAGCGCCGCGGACGTTTCGCTACTCCAACCGAAGATCCTCGCAGGCATACTCGTGGGCGGCATGCTGCCGTTCTTGTTCTCGTCCATGCTGTTCCGTGCGGTCGGGAAATGCGCCTACACGATGATTGAGGAAGTGCGGCGTCAGTTCCGCGACATTCCCGGCCTGAGAGAAGGCAAAGAGGGCGTGAAGCCGGACAGCACCAAGTGCGTGGATATTGCCACCAAGGGCGCCATCGCCGGCATGATGCCTCCCGGCCTCCTGGCGATCATCTTCCCCGTGGCGATCGGCTACATCTTGGGCCCGGCAGGCTTGGCCGGCATGCTCGTGGGCGCGATTGTGACGGGCGTGATGCTCGGCATCCAGACCGCGAACTCGGGCGGTGCCATGGATAACGCCAAGAAGTACATCGAAGAAGGGCACTTTGGTGGCAAGGGCTCCGACGCCCACAAGGCCGCCGTCGTCGGCGACACCGTCGGCGATCCGCTGAAAGACACCGTCGGCCCGTCGATCAACATCCTGATCAAGTTGATGGCGGTGATCTCGCTGGTGCTTGCTCCGCTCTTCTAAGGCGCTGAATAGTAACGACTTGAACGGGCCTCCGATAGCCGTCGGAGGCCCGTTTTTGTTGTCGCCCGGCCGTGCGGAATTCGCACCGGCCGCGGCGACTTGATACAATCAGCCCCATGGGTGAGTGATGTTGATATTGGCATAACCGAAGAGAATGCGAGGCCTCATGAATAAGTACGAAAAGATTCAGTACCTGATGGACAAGTGCATTGTGGCGGTGGTTCGCGCCGACTCCAGTGACGGCCTCGTCCGCGTCGTCGAAGCCGTGGCCGAGGGCGGCGTACACTGCATCGAAGTGACGATGACCACGCCGGGTGCTCTCGCCTGCATCGAGGAGGCTTCGAAGCGACTCGAAGGCACCGACGCATTGCTTGGCGTGGGCACCGTGCTCGACGCCGAGACGTGCCGGCTCGCGATCCTGGCCGGCGCCGAATACGTGGTCAGCCCGACCTTATCCATCGAAACCATTCAGATGGCCCGCCGCTACGGCAAGCCGATGATTGCCGGCGCGTACACGCCCACCGAGATCTTGACGGCCTGGGAACAGGGCTCGGACCTCGTCAAGGTCTTTCCGGCCAGTGTCGGCGGCCCCGAGTACCTCAAGGCAATCAAGGGCCCGCTGCCGCAGATTCCGCTCGTGCCCACCGGCGGCGTCGACCTTACGACCATCGGGCCGTTCCTGAAGGCCGGCGCGGCAGCACTCGCGGTCGGCGGGAATCTCGTGGACAAGAAACTGTTGGCCGCCGGGGATTTCGCAGGGATTACGGCCAACGCTAAGGCCTTTGCCGAGGCAGTGAAAGCCGCGCGCGCGTAAGGAGAGACGGCGAAAGACAGGGACTGTCCCAAGCGCGCGTCTTCGCGCGAGACGGGACTGTCCCGTTTTTCGCGGAGGTCTTTTGCGAGAGGCCGATGGAGGGGCAGACGTGGAGACGATCCTGATTACGGGCGGCGCGGGTTTCGTAGGCTCGTGCCTCGCCATCGGCATCCGGCGGGCCATGCCGGATGTGCGCGTTGTAGCACTTGACAACCTCAAGCGCCGAGGATCCGAACTGAACCTGCCGCGCCTGCGCGACGCCGGCATCACGTTTGTCCACGGCGACATCCGCAATCCCGAAGATATCGACGCGGCCGGCGCGATGGACCTCATCCTCGAGTGCAGCGCCGAACCCTCCGTGCTAGCCGGGTATCAGGATTCGCCCCAGTACGTCGTCAACACCAATCTCGTCGGCACACTGAACTGCCTCGAGGCCGCGCGGCGTCACGGCGCAGGAATCCTGTTTCTCTCGACGAGCCGCGTCTATCCGTGCGCCGCCGTGAACGCCCTGGCCTACCGCGAGGAGGCAACGCGATTCGCCCTCGAACCCGATCAGGCCGTGCCGGGCGCGTCCGAGCGGGGCATCGCTGAGGAATTCCCCCTCGAAGGCGCGCGGTCGCTGTACGGCGCGACGAAGCTCTGCTCGGAACTCGTGCTGCACGAGTACCTCGACATGTACGGCCTGCGGGGCATCGTCAATCGGTGTGGCGTGCTCACCGGGCCGTGGCAAATGGGCAAGGTCGATCAGGGCGTGATTGTGCTATGGGTGGCCCGCCACGTCTTCGGCCAACCGCTCCGGTACATCGGCTTCGGCGGCCAGGGGAAACAGGTGCGCGACTTGCTCCATGTTGACGACCTCCTCCGGCTCGTGTTGTATCAAATCGAACGTCTTGACACGCTCAGCGGCCAGACATTCAATGTAGGCGGCGGGGCAGGCGTTAGCGTTTCGCTGTGCGAGTTGACAGAGCTCTGCCGCGAGGTCACCGGGAATCGGATCGAGATCACCGCGGATCCCACCGACCGCCCGGCCGATCTTCGTCTGTATATCTCAGATAACACAAGAGTTACGAAGGTCACAGGCTGGCGGCCGGAGAAAGATGTAAGGACCATAGTGGCCGATATCCACGCCTGGATTCTTGAACACCGCGAGGCCTTACGCGCCGTCCTCACGTAGCGCACGTCGAGGTCGGTTGGTGCATTTGTGCTATACTGAATTGGGTTTCCCTTTTTGTGCCGGTGCTTGCCTGTGCGCGGTTCGGCCGGCAAGACGCGTGACTGTAGAGGAGTGGACTTATGCGTTTTCAGGCTCGCCGGGGCTTTACCCTCATCGAACTACTAACCGTCATTGCCATCATCATGATCCTGATGGGCCTGGTCGTGATCGGTATGGGCCGATTCATCGAGCGCGCCAAGATCGCCGCGGCATCGAACACGATGAACCAGATCCGCAACTCGATGACGCTCTACTTCACGAAGAACGTGGAGTCGTATCCTCCGGCCTACGGCTACCTCACGAGTGCGTCGCCCGAGGTCTTTTGCCTCGAACCCTATACGGTCCGAGTCGGCTTGTTCGGCAACGAGGACTTCTACGACAGCTTCTCGGAATCCCTCGACACCAACATGGACGACTTCATTGATTTGCCCGAGTACTGCCCCCCGGCTACGAAGACCGGACTTGACAAGTACACCTTCCCCTCCGACATGTACTGGCTGTCGGGACCGAATGTGATGTCAACTAGGGACAGGATACCCCAAGGGCCGCGTCCCTACGCGTACTTCCCCATCAATCGCAAGCAGTTCAAGCGGGTTCATGACTACTACTACGCCATTCTGACCGACCCAGAGCACCCAGAGCACGCGGAGGACGGGGCTTACGCCCGCACTTGGCCCCCGGACAACCTCGGGCTGTTCTTCCCACCGCCCAAGTACGACGCCTTTGTCCTCATCGGTGTTGGCCCGATGAACCATACCGCTGGCGTGATTCCCGCCACAAGACTGGCCGACGGCTCGGAGCCGCAACCGGAGTTTGTCCAGTACCACGTGACGGCCCTGCGCGCGTTTTACCTGGCCACGCGCGACCTCAACGAGAACATGCGGCCGGACTTCGACTTCCGGAACCGAACCGGCCAAGGCGAGGACGCCGAGCCTGAGACGTACGAGGCCAAAGGTATAAATGGCGACTTTGCCCAGCTTCCGGCCCAGTATGATCGTGTCGCCGAATGGGCGACTTTGGAGGGCCCGCTGATCTTCGTGTACGGCATGTAGGGGCGAGACCTAGCGGCGCTCGTAATGCGGGCCGGTTCTTCCGGCACGCTTGCCGGCGGGTTCTTCCGCCGTGGGCGGCGTCTCCTTGAGTTCCGGCTTCACCGTGGGCGCGTTGTTCGCAATCACGATCACGCCTTCGGACTCGTTCTCAATCCGCTCGGCGCCGGTGATCAGGTTCTCGGTGATGATCGCCCGCTGAACGCCCTCGCCGAGGTAGATCTGTGGCCTATCTTCGCGGAACGTGCAACCACGCACGAGGATCGAGCCGCCGTACGCCTCGACGGCGCGGCAGCCCTCGCGGTGGTGGCCCCACTGGACGAAAGTGCAGTCGCTCAGGCCGACGATGCCTTTGCCGTCGGCCACTACGTTGCGATTGCACGGTCCCCAGAAGGCGCAATTGCTGAACCGCACCACGCCGCGATGCGTCTCCTCGACGCGCACCATGGTCGGATCCGGGCCGTGAAACGAGACGAACTCACCGTTCGTGATGAGGATGCCGTAGGGCTCGCTATCCTCGACGACCACCGCCGTGTAGCAGTCATCCGCGCCAATGCCGAGGAAGTTGCCGTTCGTAGCGCCCTTCTCGGTGTGGATGAATTTGTAGCCGACGTTGTAGCCGAAACAGAAGGTGTTGAGGACGTAGTGCCAGTCCGTCTTGCCGAAGATGAAACCGACACCGTTCTCCATCTGCCACTGAAACAGCTCCTTCTGCATCGACCACCACGGATTCCAATGGACATTCTCGATGCGGCCGATGTCGTAGATCTGGTCCACGAACACGCCGATGTGAAGCGGCTGGCCGTGGACGTTGCGGATCAGCGCCCGCTGGTTGCGGCTCGCGTCGATGGCGTTGTACGGATTCAGCAGCTCGCAATCAATGATCGACGGGTTGTTGCCCCGCATGGCCACGGTGTAGGGATAGGGTTTTGGAACCGGCCCGGCGGGATCCTGGTTCGGATAGAACACGCAGCAGCCATGAAGGCCGGCGTTGGTGTTGAGGAGAATGAACGGCGGGCCATCCTCGGTGCCGGCGTCGGCGCGCGGCATCAACACCGTGCCGAACACGGGCATCTCGTCCGTACGGTCGCGGACGCCGGCGTGGGCCGGCGCGTACGCATACACGCCGCGCAACGTGACCTCCTTCGGCACGGTGAGTGAGCCGTCGAAGGCGTAACGGCCCGTGGGCGCGATCACGACGCCGCCCTTGGCGGCCGCGGCGGCGTCGAGGGCGCGCTGAAACGCCTCGGTGTTATCCGTCTCACCATCCGCGACGGCGCCGAAATCCGCCACGTTCCAGGTCGCATCCGCTGCCATGGATTCGCCCTCCGCCACGCCGAGTACCAGCACCACTACGCCCATGATCGCAATTGCCCCTCGCATGAATCCTCCCTCCGTTTCGGTTGCCTCGACTTGCACTGTCATATGGCCTACCGAGATCGCAAGGCCCCTCTGATGCGCTCAAATTCTTGGCACGCCTCCACGAGCGATGGTGGCGGATCGTCAAGCGACGCTTGCTCCTTGCACTTGACCGCTAGGGAATCCACGAGTCCGTGGCAATCCTTGGACTTCGCGACATTCCCGTATCGCTTCTTGTACTCGCTCTTCTCGTCTTCGTCAACAGAATCGCCGCTCAGATATGCAATCCACGCCTCGATATGCCATTTCGGAATGATGTAAACGATGCTCTCGTCGGCTCCGCGGGCCAAGCCAAGCCTCTCATCCAGGCGATCTCTGACGTCGCCGACGGAATTCTCATCCGCATCGCGGACAATGAGGAGGATTGTGGCGGCATGGCTGTTGCGGGAGCGGAACGCCCTCCCCTCTTCCTCAATTTTGTCTTCCACGTGCCTCCTGCCGGAACCTTCATCTCGTGGATAGTCGACGACTCTGACATCGCGCCTGTCAATACCCCACTTCCTTGTGAGGAAACGGGTCACAAAGACATCGTGCGCCCTATCTTCGCACAGCACGATGATCTGAGACGCCTTACTCATCTCCCCAACCCCGGGCCACGGTCTCGGCAGGCGTCAGGCCGGGCGTTACGGGAAGAGGTTTCACTTGAACGTGTGCACCGCCCGGACGGGAGAACCACAGATCGTCACCTCTTGCCATGGCGTTGACGATTTCCGGATGGTGCGAAATGATCACGGCCTGCCTGTTGTCCTCCTCACAGAGACCCTCGAGACAGTCCAACCAGGGGCGAATCTCCCGTAGCGAGACGAAGTTGTCGGGTTCATCCACAAAGATCGCGGAGAAGACGCCAGCGCGCAAGGATTCGAGAACGGTGTACAGCGCAATGATCTGACGCTGCCCATCGGAGAGTTCCAGAAAGTCGAACTCATGATTGCTGCCGTCGATACGGAAAGTCGCCGTGAGTCGTCGCGCTTCACCGATATCTTTGAGACTGAGCAGATCAAAGCCGGGCAGGGCCTCCGCAATGAGAGTGTTAGCTCGTCGGCCGATCTCAGGTCTCTCCTGGAGAAGATGGCGGTACCATTGGGCAAAGTTCTCGAGGTGCGGCGAAAGGGCACGCATTTCGCCCCTGGCCATCTCCTCCATGACCAATGGCACCGGATGAACGAGAAGCCATGATTCAACGCATTCCCGGAACTTCACCAAGGGCCTGTTGTCATCGCGCTCGGCGATGGAAGGTATGACCGACCGGCTCCAGTCCGCCGAGAAGCGCACGCCTTCCTCCACCTGGCCTGTACCGCGATTGATCCGGAAGAGATGGGCCTCTCCCGCGTCGTAGAGGAAGAATGTCTCATCATTCCATTTCATCTGTTCACGCTTAATTCGCGTCTTCGCGCCATGTCGGGAGTACTCAACAATAAGGCGGTATTCGTACGTTTCCCCGTCTATGGATAGGCTCAGCCCGACAGTCTGCTCAAGCCGGGTATCCCACAACGTAGTGCTGTCTTCCTCAAAGATGTCCCCAACGTGCTCGCCTCGGAGAAGCCGCTGAACATTGCGCATGGCATGGAGTACGGAAGTCTTCCCGGAACCGTTATCGCCGGACCAGAGCTGAAAAACTCCGGGATTGATCCTGAAGTTCGTCAAACATCTGAAATTATCGACATAGAGCTCCGTCAACATGGGCCAACCTTTCTCTCATGCGGCAACTGAGGCCAGCCGCCTCCACTTTCCCACGCCAGTATACCATCCGACCTCTTCTGGTGGTATCAGACGCACGGGGATGACGAGCAGATGGGACGTTGGCAATTTGACCGTCCCTCCGTGCCAGTTGCGCGCTACCGGTTCTCTCGGTTGAAGACAGCGTCCTCTTCAGTGGATGCGGCCGCATCCATGCCGTTGAGTTTCTCGACCTCATCGTGGACGAGGGCTATGTGTCGCTTGGCCGCCGAGGCCATGAGGATGACGACCACCGCGAGAATGGCCAGACCCTGAAACAGCGCCAGGCTGCTATCCAGAAGGCTGGTGCTGTTCCGCAGGAGAATGCCGGTAACGCCCAAGGTCAGCGAGAGCAGGTAGATGAACAGCACGGCGTTCCGTTTTGAGAAGCCTATCCAGACAAGGCGGTGGGAAAGGTGGTCCATGCCGCAGTGATCGATCATCTGGCGGATGGTCCGTGTCTCGCCGCGTACCACGCGCGCGATGAGGATGTAGGCAAAATCAAAGACCGGCACGCCAAGGATGAGTATGGGAATGGTGCACGAGATGATCCGATTCTCCGTCCATTCGCCCATGACGCCTAAGGCAGCCAGCGTGAAGCCGAGGAAGAAACTGCCCGAATCGCCCATGAAGATCCGCGCCGGACTCGAGTTGAACACCAGGAATCCGAGGTTCGCGCCCATCAACCCCATGGCCAGCATTCCAAACCACGAGAGACTCGTTTCGGTGCGCGCCGTCGCATACACCTGCAAGGCGATCACGAAGTAGACGGCCGACACGATCACGCTGACGCCGGAAGCCAGGCCGTCCATGTTGTCAAGGCCGTTGAACGCGCTCGTGACGCCCACGATCCAGAGCAGCGTGAAGGCAATGTCGAACGGCGCGAACTTGAAGACGTTCAGGCGCACGCCGAATCGCCACAGGACGAGAGTCACGAAAACCAGCGTGATGAGCTTCCAGAAGCCGGGAATGCCCCCGGTGAAATCGTCCAAGGCGCCCACGCACAGACAGATGAACGCCCCGATGAGGATTCCGTTCATGCCGGCGCTGCGGTAGCCCGGTAGCAGCACGGCCGCGGCGAAGGCAAAGAACATGATGATGCCCCCGCCCCGAGGCACCGGTTTGGCGTGGATCTTGTGCGCAGCGGTATCGTCGAGGATTCGGAGTCGCTTGAGAGACCAAACCGCGACAGGCATCCCTACCAAGGCGAACATGAAGGCGGCCGTGGCCACCATCACGTAGGTGCGCGGCCAATAATGCGTGAGCCAATACATGAGGTTGACTTCAAGGCCCCTCAGCCAAAGAACCTGACAAACGACTCTATCACACGTCCGACGTCTCGTTCGAGTAGCGATGGGTATATAGGCAGGGAAAGCGCCTCGCGATGGGCCGTCTCGGAACGCGGGAAATCGCCGCCTAGATAGTGGTGGGCCGGGCGGAAGACCGGCCGTTTGGCTTCGATGCCGGCCTCGGCCAGATGCGCCTCGATTGCATCCCGTTGCGACGTCGCGACGACGTAGCGGTAGAACACGTGGCCGGCGGACTCGGGGAGGCGTACCGGCAATCCGCGAAACGCCGCCGTATAGCCCTCGGCAATGGCCCGACGTCGCTCGATGAACTCCGGCAGCCGGCGGAGTTGGACGCGTCCGACGGCCGCTTGTATATCGGTCATCTTGTACGGGAACCGTTGCACGAAGTCGTCGCGGTTATCGTAGTCGCGCCGGTCGCGCGCGAACTCGGCGATGCCGCCATCGTCGGTGAGCAGCATGCCGCCCTCGCCGGTGGTCAAGAGCTTCGTGGCGTAGAACGAGACGATGGTCACCCGACCCTCGCGTCCGGTGCCCCCCCCGATAGACTGCGCGATGTCTTCGATGATCAGAGGCGTGGCCGGCAACCGGGCCGGCGCGCCGAAAAGGTGCGGCACGATCGCCGTGCGGCAGGCCTCCGGAACCGCCGCCGGATCGAGGTTGTAGCGGTTGTCCACGTCGCATAGGAGCGGCCGGGCGCCCTGGAGACCAATGGCCGTGGCCAACGCCGCGCACGCGTACGAGGGTATGGCCACGCCCTTGCCGAGCTCGACGCCCACGGCGGCCAGCGCCAAGTGCAACGCGCTGGTCCCGCTGTTCACGGCTACGCCGTAGCGCCGGCCGACCAACGCGGCGCACTCGGCCTCGAAGGCCTCGACCTCGACGCCTTGCGCCAGCATGCCGGACTCGAGCACGCGCGCCGCCGCGGCAACTTCGGCTTCTCCAAGGGCAGGCCTGCTGTGAGGAATCATACGGAGCCCTCCAAGAGAATGCCCAGTGCGTCGGGCCCAGCGTTGAACAGAAGGTCGACAATCGAGAGGTCCGGAATGAACGCTCCATGGAGCTGCGGATAGACCGGCGCGCGCCATTCCTGCACGACGAGTTCGATGCCGGATTCCGCGAACGCGCTGGCGTCGAGGTAGCTCTCGAGGGCGAACGCACCCGTGTAGTAGCCGTCGCCCCCGACGGCCTTGACCAGGTTCACAAGCCGTTCGGTGGCCGTGCCGGGGACGTTTAGGTCCGAGGCGTATTCGATGCGCGTGTCGATGCCCATGGCGGCCACGAGATACTCGAGCATATGGCGATTCAGATCGCACAAACGCGGCCAATCGCGCCCATACACGTTTCCGACGAAAGCGGCATGGGTCTCGAAGTGGGGTGCCTTCGCATAGGCTTGCCGGAGCGTGTTCCCGTGCTTCTTCCGCCACCCCGCGCGCCCGTCGATGCGCACGCGGTCGAGCGTCTCATCCAGCGAAGCGTGAACCGGCACCGTCAGCAACGTGGCGCCGGATGCCGTTTTTACCTGGTTCCGATTCTGCCAGCCGTTCTTCGTGAACGGAACCGTGTCGAGAACGACAAACACATCGCATCGGGCGATCTTCTCGACGTATCGCAGCCACGGCAAGTAATGCGGCTGATGAATCCCGACGAGCATAGGCCTTCGACACCCTCCTTCAGACACGCCGCCGAGCATTAGACCACACGGCGCACCTCAGGGCAAGACGTCATCCGCACCTTGCGGCTAGGCACGACTCGAAGGCCGCACGCCCCGAACGTAACGGCGCGTCCTATCGACCAGGCGTGCGCGGCCCTCCTACAATCCAGGCCCTTGTGGGGCAACGCGCGATCTACGCATGGTATTCCATTTGTCCTATCCGCAGATTCTCCGGATGAACGCCGATGGGCGGCCAAGCGCTGTGGCCAGGCGAACCACCACGTTCAGTGTGCACGCGGGGCGATCGCTTCCGCCACTTGACGAAAGGCCTGTTCGTGCGGCTCGCCGTTGGGATAGCACGAGAAAAGAACGGCCGTGTCTTCGGCGAGGCGTCGGGCCTCATCGAGTCGGCCGAGGGCGCGCCACGCGCGCACCAAGTCCATGCGGTAGATCGCGTCGAAGGCGGTATGCGCGAGTCCGGCCTCGAGCGTGTCGGCGGCGGCGTCGAGCTGGCCGAGGTAACTCTCGGCGATGGCGCGGGCGCGGTAGGGCCACGCGACGTCGGGCATGCACTCGATGCTCTTGTCGGCGAACGTGCGCGCTTCGGCGGCGCGGCCCTCTTGAAGGAAGATCTCGCTGAGGTGAACGGCGGCCGCGGCCCACAGAATCTCGGGGCGCTCTTCATGTAGGCCGAGGGCGCGTCGCCATGCCGCGTAGTAGGGATCGCTGAACGCGCCAAACAGCAGCCCGCCGAACTCGGTTGAATCGGCATCGAGGGCCGTCTCGAAGCACCGCCGCTCGAGGGGAATCGCCCCGGCGCATCGGCAGACATAGGCGAGGTTGTGCCACAGCACCACGCAGTCCTCGCGGAGTGCGCACGCATCGCGGAGCGCCCCGATGGCCTCCTTGACGGCCGCGCCGCGCTGATCCGTAGCCATGCCGGCGAGATCGGCCAGGATATCGCCGGCATGGGCCACAAGGAACGCCGGCCGATCGGGATACCGCTCCGCCAATGCCCGCACGCGGCTGCTGTTGGCTTCGCGTTGGCCCGGCACCATGCTCGACGCGGCCTCCATGACATCCGCCAATGCGCGTGTTTCCTCGGGCAAATCGTCGAAGCCGCGCCGGCCCATCGGCTCCGCCGCGAGCGCATCGAGGAGGTCGTCGAGCCGGTTCTCGCCGGCGAGCTCCAATGCGCGCGCATGGCCTTGGCAGGTGATGCGCGCGGTCTCCTCCGGGTGTCCGAGATAGTGCTCGATGAGCGCCGCCAGATTATCCTCGCGGTACAACACCACCTCCTCGCGATCGCGCAGGTACTCCGGCACCTCGAGGTTATCGTCGCCGATGAACAGCAGCGCGTTGCAGGCCGTTGCCTCGAAGCATCGCAGGTTCATCTCCTGCCGCACCGCGTAGTTCAGCACGATCCGGCTCCGGTTGAACAGGCGCGCGTATTCCTCGCCGTAGACGCCGTAGCGGATGGCGATGCGGTAGCGGTCGGCAAGGCCGGCCAGGACCTCGAGCACGCGCCCGCGATCGCGATGGATCGCATGGTTGAGATTGCCGGCAAAGGCCACGTCGATATCCTTCTCGATGTCGAGCCGCCGATGGACAGTGGATAGTTGCGAGTAGACCGGCCCGAGATACCGAGGTGTCACGCCGGGAATGGTCAACCGGATCGAGCCGAGCTTGTCCGTAACCACGACATCGTACCGGGACAGGTTGTACTCGAGCTGCGGATAGTAGATGTTCCAGTCGGACACGACGGCGACGGTCTTGATGGGACACTGCTCGATGGCCCTCGGCGGCGGAAACATCTCCGGCATCCAGCACAGCAACAGGTCCGGCGGCCAGTCGCGGGCGATGCGCGCGATCACTGCGTCGGCCGTCTCGACCGGCGCAAACGCATAGTCCAGCCGCGTGAGGAATGGCTGGCCCGATGCGTTCAGCGACACACCGGCCGTGCCGTCGACGCCCAGGGTGCGCACTTCGTGGCCGCGGCGCGAGCGGTACTCCGTGAGCGGCGTGTCCGCCGTGCCGAAGGGTATGCCCATGGATAGGACGTTCATCGCGCGCCGTGCCTCCGACGGGTAGCCTGTGCCGCCTCGCACGATGGGACTCGGGAGGACATCAATAGACGCCGTGTTCGAGGGCTGTGTCGAACATGGCCTCGATGTTCTCGGGAGGCACGCCCGGCTGGATGTTGTGAACCTGGGTGAACACGTAGCCGCCGTTCGGCGCCCAATCGTCGAGGCGTCGGGTTACCTCGTTCCGCACCTCGTCGCGGCTCCCGAGAGGAAGCACCGTCTGCGTGTCGCAGCCGCCGCCCCAGAACGTGATATCTTGCCCGAACTCCGCTTTGAGCTTGGCGCTGTCCATGTTGGCCGCGGATACCTGCACGGGATTGAGGACATCAACGCCCATCTCGATGAGGTCTGGGACGAAGTCGTAGACCGAGCCGCACGAGTGGAGGAATAGCTTGGCGTTGCCCATCCGGCGTTTCATGAAGCCATACAGCTTGGCCATGTAGGGTTTCACGACGCGTCGGAACAACGCCGGATCGAGTTGCGGCCCGCCCTGCGCGCCGAGATCGTCGGCGATGCAGATCAAATCGATGTAAGGACCGACGACCTTGATATACCGCGCGAACTCCTCAATGTGAGATTCGGCTATTGTATCCATTAGCGTGCGCGCCAGGTCCTCGTTCACCAGCAGATCACACATGAAATGGTCCATGCCGCGGATAAGCTGACATTGGGCGAAAATGTGCCCGCCAAAGATGCCCGCGATGGCGTAGTCCGTCTCCGCGCGCAGGCGCCGGGCCCGTTCGGCCACGTCCTCGATCGTCTCGTCGAACCAGGGCGAGCGATCGAGCATGCGGAGCAACGCGCCGTATTGCTCAATGTCTTCGGGCGATTGAATCAGCGGACAGATCGGCCCGCACGGCGAGAACCACGGCGCGCTCGGCAGCCGTTTGATCAGCGGTTGGCCATCGCCACCGAGCAGCGCCTCGGATCCGTCCTCGAATCGCACCGGATTCCATGCCTCCGGTACGGTACAGGGAGAGCCATCCGCCAGCGTCCATGCCTTCCACCGTTTCGTCTCGATGGACAGCCGGACCACGTCACCCGAGAACCGCGTCCGGACGGATTCCTCGACGGCGGCGAGCTGCATGTACACGTGGAACAGGCGCGTCTCGCCTTCGGCGATACCGAGGTGGCGCTTGAGGCGGTGATAGGCCATTCCGTGCAGACCCGTCACGTCCGTGCCGCCGCAATCGATGGGCACGCGATCCGGCTCGCGATGATCCAGCGCCGCATTCACCCGTTCTCGGGAGGTCATGGCCATGACGTATCTCTTTCCTCCTCTCGCCATGGTGGCACGTTGCCGCCTTGGAGTCAATCGCCGGCCGGTTGAGACCTTCCCTCCCTTCCGCTATCCTGCCTCGGAACCCCGGCACCAACAGGAGAGCGACCCATGGCACTTCCAGCAACGCGTTGCGGTACGCGCCCGTCCTCGGGGCAGAACCGAAGGCGATCCGGAACGGTGCCGGGCCTTGTCTGTGTGCTGGCGATCCTGGGGCCCGGCTTGTGCCGCCACGCGCAGGCGGCCGAACCGGCCCAAGCGTTGCGGCGCGTCGAGGTGCACGTGTTCGGCGGCGATCGGAGCGCGGGCGCGCCGCTCGCCCCGTGGTACCGCGAGATCGGTATCACCGACGTCTGGCTCTACGCGCTCCAAGGTGCGTTCCCTCAGGATCAACGCCCGGAGACGCAGAAGAGCGTGGATGCCCTCGAATCGGAAGGTACGCTGGCCGCGTATCGAGAAGAGGGCCTCCGGTATTGGTGGATGGAACGCCCTGTGCCCGACTACTTCTACGCAACAAGCGAACCCGACCCCGAGGATAGCGCGCATCTCTGGGGCACCTCGGCACACAATGATGCCCTTTGGGCCGATGTCTGCCGCCGGATCCGCGAGATCTATCCGAAGGTGCGCGAGGCCGGGTTCGCGGGCGTTGTGTACGATAACGAGGCCTACTACAGCTTCCAGGGCGATGAGTCCGGCCAGGAGAAGCCCTGGGTATGGGGCGGCCACCAGGCCGAATGTGGCAAAGACGGCGGCTACTATGCCCGGGGACTCGAGGTGGGCCGCGCGATCGCCGAAGTCTGGCCGGACGCGAAGGTCGTCATGGCTTATGCATTCGGATACGCGGGCGAGCGCTGGTGGTACCAAGGCGTTGCCGAAGGCGGCGTCGACCTCATCATTGGCCCCGAGCATACCTACGGCGCCGGTGCCGGCGAACTGGGCGATGCCTGGTACCAGTCCTGGTGGCAGGGGCGGACCACGAAGCAGACCTGCGACTGGAAGCGGACGGTGTTTCCGTTCATTCGGGATAACCGGCACGTCAACGCCGGCCTCTTTCCCATCGAGTTCACCACCAAGAAGCCCAACTACCTCGCCCGGCATTTTCGCGAGCAACTCGCCTCGGCCGCCAACGACGATCCCGAGGGACCCATTGCGGTATGGCTCTGGCCGCAGGGCCCGTTCACACCCGAGTCATGGAAGACCGTCGAGTTTGCTCCCGGCGACTCAGCCGACGCCTATCTCGACGCCCTGCGCGATTTCAGTCAGGGGTGTTCCGAAAGGTGACGAGCCTGGAACAGATCCGTCGGATCCGTCCGATCCGTCGGATCCATCCGATCTGCGGAACCCGAGCCGTTTCGCACGCCCGCTGGCTTTCAGCCCGCCTATACCACTTCCGAGGCCGCGCCGCCCGCGGCATCGCGCAGCCACTTGCGGTCGGACTCGAGGGCGTTCGGCCGGGGTCTGAACGTAGCCGCGAGGTCGGGAAACTGCGCGAAATGCTCCTGCGTTTGGTGGTAACGACTGATGAGGTGCAGGTAGAGCAGCAGCCGGGCCGTCCTGAACTGGCGCGAACTTGCGTAGTAGAGCACGAGGCCGCCCTCGACGGCGTGCTGATACTTGTCGGCCAACGCCCGCGGACGCGCCGCATCCTTCTCGGCCCACGCGAATAGGTCGATATCTTCCGGCACCGGTTCCTCCGCCACCTCGTGATCGAACTCGATATCCAAGCGATCGTACAGCGCCACCAGCTTGTCGAACCAGTAGAAGATCGCCCGGTAACCTTCATCCTTGACGTCGATCTCCAGACGCGCCTCGTCGATGTTGTTCAGCGTCCACTTGCTGATCTGCGTCTCGCGCTCGGTATCCGTATCCGGCACCATGCGAACGCGCGCCTTCTCCGCCGGTTCGCCATAGTTAAAACTCTCGAGAATGGTCGCGATCGTGAACTTCGTGCGCGAGAGCAACGCAAACTCGCGCAACAGCGGCGCCGCGATCTCGTCCTTGCCCAGCACGTCTTCTATCGCCGGATCGGGCGAGAACAACTGCGCGTTCCACTCGCGGTGCAGCTTGCGGAACAGGCCCACCAACTGGGCGCCGCAACCTTTCGGCTCGCGACGAAACGATAGGCTCACCAGGCTGGCAAAGTGCTGGGCAAAGCGCCAGTTCGCACGCTTGAGCACGTCGTGATAGAACAAGAAGCGCAGCACGAGCAAACGATCCATGACGAGGGCCGCCGTGTCCTCATTCATCGTGCGCCCCAGGCTGCACAACTGACCGCACCAGTGCTGGCACCACTCGCGCAACTGGCGCGCCACGAAACTCCTCGGCTGGCGGCGCACTTCCTCGAGCCCGCCCCGCTCGACATCCGCCCGCGCCAACACACCCACGAAATCGCGCTCGAACTCTACCGGCGCATTGGCGCAAAGCAACAGCTCGTCGGCGGTGACGTCGTAGAGATACGAGCGATAGAGATCGGTAATGAAGGCGTAGGACGCGTTCACGGCGCGCGCCGCGTTCACCAACAGGCGCGTCGTGTCGCAGAAGTCGAGCCCGCGCTCGGCCAACGAAGCCGGCGGATCGAGGGCGCCCGGCATCACGAAGTACGCCGCGATCGCGGTCTGCGCGCCGCCGCGCAGGATGTACGACGCGTTGGCCGTCTGCGTCCACTCCGGCTTGATCTGCATCGGTTCCGGCTCCGCCCACCCGAGCAATCGGAGTAGTTCCGCCGCAAAGTGGTGCTGCTCGACCTTGGTCGAGTCGGCCAACTTGGCCCACCACGATTCGCATACCTTCGTAATCTGCTGAGACTCCTTCTTCATGGAACGCCCTTTCCTTTCTCAACGGCATAGCCGGCGGCCTCGATGTGCCGCCAGATCACGTGCTCCCGGCGGCCGAGGAGATCCACGCCGTGCCCGAGATACGCCGAAAGCCTCTCCGGCGCCTCCGCCAAGACCCCCGCAAAATCGTCCACCGCCATCCACTCCACCTCAATCGACTCCGGCAACGCCACATTCGGACGTGGCCCGCCATTCGTTACCACCAGCGCACGGCCCTCCGAAGCACATAGGAATGCCAACACAACCGACGGTTCCATCGCCAACAGCCCACGAAGACGATCCACAGGGTCGGCCGTCTTCAGAATCATGGCGCGCAATTCCGGAAACAGCGAGAAACCCACATCCACTTGATAGTACGTTCGATTGCCTTCCGCGCGACGGTACAACAAGCGAATGGCCGACAGGCGCTCGAGTTCGCGCTGAATCGCGCGGATGGCTAGGCCCGTGGCGGCCTCGATCTGGCGCTGGTAATATGCCCGTAACGGATCGAGCATGAACACGCGGAGGATGGCAACGCGGGCTCCTGACGAGAACAGGGCGGAGAGCACCTCATTCTGATCGTGTTGACTTCCAAATGAAGTCATTCTATCTGTCAGAATGCCGGAATTCACGCCCGATTCCTATTGTTTATTCACTAATCCTGCAATAAATCGCCACCCAAGAAATACTTCGACTGCATATATTAGTCAGTCATAGCCCAAATGTCAAGTGATTATTACGCCCCAATTCTTCTTTTGACGTCCATCCCGCGTCTACCTCCTTCAGACCAAGCCGGAAGCCCGCTTAAGTCCCTGACAATCATGCCCTTGGAAACAGGTTCCTCCACGCGCAGCCGGGCACACGCTGTGGTATAATCGCACGACTGAGCATGAGAAACCGTTCTGATTTGCATGCGGCAGAGGAGGCAGAATCCATGGAGCAGCGTCGTCGAGCGCTCGGTGTTGTGGCGTGTACGCTTTGGGCCGCGCTGGGCTCTGGTATGGTTGCACAGGCCGACGTTGCCGGTTTCGAACTGCGCGTGGAATCCGTAACGGCAATGCCTTCTGAGATGATCGGTGTGGCCATCACCTATAGCCCCCTTGCCGCCGATGCGTCCGTGGTACTATTCGATATCGAGTATGACACGGAACGTCTCCAGTTCGACGGCGTCGAGGCCGGCGCCGCCACCGCCGCCGCGGCCAAGGATGTCACCCATGCCGAAATGAGCTCGGGGCGGGTCCGCATACTGGTGTACGGCGGACGCTCGGTGCTGGGAACCGGAGAACTGGTCCTCGTGTGGTTCACCGTCGCGGCCTCGGCCAACCCGGGCGATGAGGTCAACCTGAACCTGACAGACGCCGTGGGTGCGACGGCCGATGCCAAACGACTCGATGCTTCCGCCGTGCCAGGCTCGGTTTCTGTCGCTGAGCCAGGTGAAGGCGAGGGTGAAGGCGAGGGTGAAGGCGAGGGTGAAGGCGAGGGTGAAGGCGAAGGCGAGGGTGAAGGCGAAGGCGAGGGTGAAGGTGAAGGTGAAGGTGAAGGTGAAGGCGAGGGTGAAGGCGAAGGTGAAGGCGAGGGTGAAGGCGAAGGCGAAGGCGAAGGCGAAGGTGAAGGTGAAGGCGAAGGCGAAGGTGAAGGTGAAGGTGAAGGTGAAGGTGAAGGCGAAGGCGAAGGTGAAGGCGAGGGTGAAGGCGAAGGTGAGCCGGAATGGGCACTCCTCGTCTACATGGACGCAGACTGTACGCTTGAGGGTGCTGCCATTGACGACTTCCTCGAGATGGCAGCCGTCGGCTCGACGGATGACGTCGAGGTCGTGGTTTTGATGGACCGAGGCGGGCCGGACGTCCTCGGCGAGAGCGATACGACCGAATACGACGACTGGCAGGATGCCCGGCGAGGACGCGTCGAGGCGGGCGATGTCCCGGATGCGAGTTGGGGCGAATGTATCGGCGAGATCAACATGGGCGATCCGGCGACGCTGGCGGGCTTCTTGGATTGGGCCCATACGATCTTCCCAGCGCGCCGGTATGCGCTGGTCCTTTGGGATCACGGCAACGGGTGGGCCAAGGCAGGACACGACATGGCGGATCGGGCCGTGTGCTGGGATGAGACTTCCGGCGGCGACGCGCTACGAACGAAAGAACTGGCCGCCGCTCTGGCCGCAGCGGAACTCAGACCCACGCTCGTTGGTTTCGACGCGTGCCTGATGGCCATGCTCGAAGTGGCGTACGAGATCCGGAATCAGGCGGACGTGATGGTCGCGTCCGAGGAGACGGAACCCGGCGACGGCTGGCCCTATGATGGCATCCTGGCCGCCTTGACGGCGGTGCCCGGGCTCACGGCGGCCGAGCTCGGCCAGGTCATCGTCACCCAGTACGCCGCGGCGACGCACTTCGCGTCCACCGGCAGCGTCCTCGCGCTGGACCACGTGGCCCCGGTGGCCGATGCCGCGGATCAGTTGGCCAGGGCGCTGGCAGACGCATGGTCGGACGGCGACGGCGCGACGTTTGACGCGGCCGCGGAGGCCGTCAGGAATGCCGTCGATGCTGCGGTGCTCGACTATCGCAGGGGGCGTGCCTGGCCGGGTGCCTACGGCTTAGCCGTCTACCTCCCGGCGGTCCTCGAGGACTTTCGCCAATCGTACGGGGAAGCCACGGCCTTTGCGACCGACTCGCACTGGCTCGATCTCATCGATGGGTTGTTGGGCGAGATGGCCGGCTCGTGGGTGGCCGACGCGCGCGCCGAGTCCCAGGAATTCGATTATCCGGGCCATGTCGACCTCTACGATTTCTGTTTGGCCCTTGGCGCGAATCTCCCGGATGCCCTATCCGTCATCCCCCGCGACATTGCGGTATCGACCGGCGCCGTCGGCGGCGCGTTCGCGCCGGCGTACCACCTCTTCACGGTGGGCAACGAAGGGGTATCGAGCCTTGACTGGACGACGGAGGTCGACGTCGATTGGCTGGTGTCGGACCCCTTGGCCGACTCGCTGCTCCCAGGGGAGGCGGCTGTGGCCGGGGCCTGCATTGCCGCCCCGGCGAACGATTTGCCTCAGGGGCGTCACTTGGGCCATGTGACGTTCCGTAATAGTGGCACCGGCATCGAGCGCGAACGTACCATCGAACTGCGCGTAGGCCTGCCCGACTTCTTCACGGAGGTCTTCGAGAACGGCGGGTTCGACCTGCACAACACCGCGATCACCTTCACGCCTACGGCGGACGCTCCGGACTTCTACACCGCGTGCGCCCGACCCGCCAATATGTTTGCCGTCGACACCTCTGCGGCAACGCGACTCCAGCTAAGCGATGATGAAATCGTGCGCGTTGATCTCGCCGGCGCCGCGCCGGTTCAACTCTACGGCGTGGCGTACAGCGCGTTGTACGTGAGTAGCAACGGCGCGATCACGTTCGCCCTCCCTGACAACATGCCGCAGACGATGGAGGATCATCTGTGGTATCCGGCGGTGTCGGGGTTGCTCACGGATCTCGATCCCGGCAGCGGCGGGGAGGTGAGTTGGCAAGAACTCGGTGACCGCGTGGCGGTGACCTTCAGCGGCGTGCCCGAGTGGGGCACCGGACGAGTCGCCCACTTCCAAATCGAGTTGTTCCTCAACGGTCCAGTCCGAATCACATGGCTCGACGGCGATGTGGATAGCGGCGTGGCCGGGATTTCGCAGGGCCTCGGAGCTCTCGCCGAAGCTTTCGCGAATAGCGACCTTAGCGCGTATCCGTTATGCCCGGGAGGCGAAGGCGAAGGCGAAGGCGAGGGTGAAGGCGAGGGTGAAGGCGAGGGTGAAGGCGAGGGTGAGGGTGAGGGTGAGGGTGAGGGTGAGGGTGAAGGTGAAGGTGAAGGCGAGGGTGAGGGTGAGGGTGAGGGTGAGCAGTGGCGCCTGACACTGGAGGTCGAAGGGCAGGGCGAAGTAGTCGCCAGCCCAGACTGGCCTCAGTATCCTGACGATACGTTGGTGTTCCTCGATGCAGCCGCCGAAACATGTTGGCGCTTCGATCGGTGGGAAGGCGGTCTGTCGGGTTCCGAGACGCCTGCCATGATCGTGTTGCGATCGGACCGGCTTGTCCGGGCCGTGTTTGTGCGAGATATCCTAGATGCCCCGGGACAGGTCTCCGCGTCCGACGGAACCGATATGGACTCCGTGCACGTCATGTGGGCACCCGTGGCTAACGCCACTTCGTACTACGTCTACCGCAACGATACCGACTACTTCCCGGGCGCCACGCGCGTGGCTGTCGTAGTGGCGCCCACCACGGCGTACGCGGATGCCTCGGCGGTAGCATCGGACCTGCTCGAGCAGGGCGGCTGCTTCCGCGAGCCGACCCCGATTCCCCACGCGCACTACTACTGGATCGTGGCCGTGGGCCCGTGCGGCGAAAGCCCGCGTAGTGAAGGCGACACCGGCTATCGTGCCATCGATACGCCCGTCGCGCCGGCGCGCCTCGACCTGGGAAGTCTATTGGCGGTAATGGGGGTGTGCGCCCTGTTGTTCGGCGCGGAGTCGGCGTTCAAGACAGGCGTCTCCCGCCTTTGGGGAGACCGAGTTGACCGGTGAGCGGCGGCGCGCCCGCGGCAGGTCAGGGATGGCTACGGCTGCTGCGGCTGCTGCGGCTGCTGTGGTGCCGGTATTCGGAAGGGTGATCCTTGATGTACTCCTTCTGGTACTCAAGGATTTCGTTTAGCATCGAATCCAGTGCCGATTTCGTCTCGTCGAGCGAGGGGGCACGGTTGTCGGAGAACACCATCACGCAAATGGCGGGACGGTCGACGTGATGCCGGCACTGGTTGGGGCAGCGCTTGCGGATCTCGTGATCGCACCGGCACTGGATCATGCCGCGCGGGCGGGCCTTGTCTTGCGTATTTGTCACTGCGTTGGCCGAAGGAAACCGCTTCGAGAAGTGATCGAGGGCCGCTGCCAAGTGCGCAATGTCCACCACGGATCGCTGCTCGCGTTCGTCACGCCCGCGGGGGAAAAGCGAGATCTCGGCGTACGCACCATCGTTACAGTTCTCTTTCAACCCCGAACACACAAAGGCCACCGCCTTGTACACCTCCCGGAACTTCGACACCATGCCCTATTCGCCTTTCCTTCACCCCGAATTCCATCCGCAGTGCGCCACATGCAGCCAACAGAAACGGTACTAGGGCATTCCGGCGACCTTAGCCGCGCAACAGGCCGCTGGATAGCGATATGCTACCACAATCCCTGCCGCGCGCGCAAGGCCTTTCCCATTATTGTCATTTTGCCGAGAGATGCCGTACCGCGGGATGAACGCGGGTGAATGCGTGGTGCTTGAACTCGGAATGATGATTCTTGATGTACTCCTTCTGATACTCGTGAATCTCAGCCACCATGGCCTCTAGCGCCGAAGCCGTTTCCTCGGCGGACGGAGGTCGGTCGGCCAAGGGTTGCATCACCCAAATGACGGGGCGTTCTGCGTGATGTGCGCAACGCTGGGAACAACGCTTCCGCGATTCATGATCGCATCGACATTGTATGATGCCGCAGAACCCGTTGTTGTCATCGGAGTGGATCACGGCGCTTGCCGAAGGAAACTGCGCGGTGAGGCGATCGAGCGTCTCCGTCACATGAACAAGGTCCACGAACCCTTTCCGATCACACTGGCCGGGGCCGCGCGGGAAGAAGGCGACGTAGACCCGCCCTTCGTTGCTGCAACGTTCCCTCAACCCCGAACACACGTAGGCAACCGCTTTGTAGACCTCCCGAAATTTCGACACCATCATCCTCAGCCCCTTTTTTTAGGTCCGAAGACCATCCTCACCGCCCTATCTGGGCGTCCAACAGGAAATCGGCGCTCCAACGACCGCTTCCCTACCAGTCATTGGGCAATCCTGCGAAAGAGATGTTAGCATAATTCGCAATCGGATGCAAGGGGCTATCTGCTACATCAGCCACGGTCAAGCCCGCCCCGATCGACGCTGAACAAGGAAATGGAGCGTTGCTACAGGGTAGGGGATGGCGCCTAGTGTGGCAGGAGTCCGGCCACCACGACCTTCTCCTGAGGGGATATGCCGTCAGGATTGTTGACGACCGCGCCCGCCGGCGCCCGAACGACACCGCCATCGAGCAGAGGATCGTCGGTTTCGCGCATCCATCGGTCGAGCCGGGCGCGCATGTCGGCGAGGGCGGCGGCACACGCCGGATCGCCGGCTACATTGTGCGCCTCGTGGGGGTCGAACAGGAGGTCGTGCAGCGCTTCCTCGGGTGGGGCCTTGTCGGGCCACTCGTGTTCGAGCCAGAGACTCTTGCTCGGGCTGTCGTCGCAGTTGGGCAGCACCGGTCGTGTGCGTCCATCGTAGCGACGGATGTACTTCCAGCGCCGTGTGCGCACCGCCCGTATCGGTTCGTAGGCCGCGTGGTAATTGACCTCAGCGAAGACGGCCTCGCGGATGGAATCGACCTCGCCGCGGATGAGCGGGATGATCGAGTGGCCTTCCAGCCACGCCGGGGGGTCCATGCCGGCCACGTCGCACAGGGTCGGATACAAGTCGATCTGACTGACCAGCGCGTCGACAACTTTCCCGCCCAGAAAACCGCCGGGGCCTCGGAGAATCAACATGACGCCGATGCCGCCGTCCGTGAGGTTGCACTTCATGCGCGGAAAGGCGATGCCGTGATCGGTCGTGCAGACGACCAGCGTGTTCTCGGCAAGGCCGGTGCGGTCGAGGGCATCGAGCACGAAGCCCATCTTCGCGTCCAGGATGCGTGCGCTCGCCTTGAATCGAGCCATGTCCTCCCGGGTCTCCGGTGTATCCGGAATGGGTCCGGGGGGGAGGCTATATCGCGGATCCTCGGCCGACGAGGCCGGAGGATACTCGCGGTGCGTCTCGACGAATCCCACCGAGAGGAAGAACGGGCGGTTCGGTGGAGTCTCTAGGAACTCGGCCGCCTTCTCATGGGCGACATCCGGCGCGCCGAGGTAGTGATCGTATCCGATAGTGCGCCATGACTGGTCGCCGCTGTTGGCGATGTGCTGAACGCCGGCCAGCGCAGATACATAACCGGCCTTGCGCAGGGGGTGGATGATGTGCCGCGTGTAGTCGTAGAGCGAGAAACCGCGGTGAGCCAGGCCGAGCATGCCGTTGCGGTGCGCGCACTGGCCCGTCAACAGGCACGCGCGACTCGCCGAGCACGTGGGATTGGCGCAGAAGGCGTTGCGGAACACGACACCCGTTTCCGCCAACCGCTGGAGATTCGGCGTCGGAATCGCGTGACCGTACGGCTGGATGTACCGGCCCGTGTCGTGCGAGTGGAGATAGAGAATGTTCGGCGGTGCCATAGCGACCTCCTCGATGCCGGCTCGGTACAGCATAACAGACCCTGCCGGCGAGGCCCACCAAGGGCAAGGACAGGGATATCGTGCGGGCTCGGGCCCGTCCGGGATCCCTTGTTCTTCCAAGGCTTTCGACTGTGCACGGAACGGTCTAAGGTCCACGCTATGCACCGATCCCGATACGCCCTCCCTCTGAAGAGCTTTGACCTGGAGCGGCTTCCTCACATTGTCGCGTCGACCGCGCACGCCCAGCGGGTGCGTCGAGAGGGCGCCGGTTCTTTCGGGCTCCCGCGGCGCTCAGTCGTGGGCGCCGCGCGTGGTGATGGCCTTGTGCCTTGACGCGTAACGTGCGGAGATCGCCAGCAGCGCGATGAGCAGCGCAAGTTGCCCGGCCCAACCGGCCGAAGGCATCAACCGAGCGTTCTCGCGCGAGTTGGCGGGATTCAGGCCGTAGAAGAACTCTCGGGCATTGCTCATCCCGTCGCCGTCGTAGTCGTTCTGGCCATCGGGCACGCCGTCGCCGGCGTCCAGCCCGGCGTCACCGGTCGAATCGCCAATGTACGGATCGAAGGGCGTCTGGATGCCCGGCGTGAGTTCGTCGAGGTCAAGGGTTTCGTACACATCGAGGAGGCCATCGCCATCGGAATCGCTAGCGCTGGGATGCCCCACGCTGTTTGGATCGATGGGATTGTAGCCAAACAGGAACTCGTCGGCGTTGCTCATCCCATCACTATCCCAGTCGTTGAACCCGTCCTCAAAGCCATCGCTAGCCGCCTGCCAGCCATCTCCCGTCGAATCCGCGTCCGCCGCATTGAAGGGATTCTGGACACCGGAAAGGCAAGGATTCAGATCGCGCGTTTCATCGGTGTCCGATAGGCCGTCGCCGTCCGCATCGTCGCCTACCGCCGATCCCACCAGCGCGATCTCGAAGACCTTCGCAGTGCCATCGTTGTACGCGATCTCGAGAACGGCCAGTTTCCGGCCGACAGATGTCGGATCGAAGGCAACGCCGACGGTGTGCGTGGCCATCGGCCCCAACGCCGTTGGGTCGCCGCCCGACGTAATGAGGAACTGGTCGGTGTGCGGGCCGGAGAGCGCCACGCTCGTGATCTGGCACGTGCTGTTCGTCGTGTTGTTAGCAACAAGCACGTACTGCGGAAGACTCA
>DAIPKA010000091.1:0-10177 GCA_036769985.1 Candidatus Hydrogenedentota bacterium
CTTTTTTCCAAGCTTACCCATCCACTTCGAACCTATGCATGCTAACAGACACCTTTTCCCCGCAAAAAGGGGACAGACACCTTTTTCGGTCTGTTTCTGAAGAACAAGGCCTCCCCACCCTTCCTCCCCGCAGGCGGGGAGGCGGCAGCGGAAGGCGGGAGCCCTCTTCTCAATTGCATGCATCTCCAATCATCTGCCGCGTTGGTGTGTCTCTATCCTTGGCGCTTGGCCCATGCCTCTTTCGCGGCCAGCATCTCGTCATTGGGTTTAGTCGTGTGCGACGTGGTCTGGTGCTTCTTGAAGTTGGCCCAGTGTCCGTATACGTCTCGCATCACCGGCAGTCGCTTCCCGACAGGCGGCACTTTGGCAGCCGCCGCCGGCTTGACCGCGTACCAATAGGCGACGCTGCTCATCTCGTTGCAGAGATGGTTGCCGTGACCGTGTTCGATGGTGACCTTGATCGACTTCGTGTACCGCACCGGATTCTCGATGTGGTGCACGTAGCTGGTCTGATAGCCGCCGGTATCGCGCTCGTGAATGGACGAACCGTTGCGCATGAACGCGTTGGGCTGCATACCCCAGGCCTGGTTGAGGTAGTCCTCGCTACCGGTTCCGTGGAGGTCCGGCGGCCATTTGTAGCCGTCTACCCAGATCATGTCGTCGCCCTCGCCCCACCACGAGCCCTGGAAATTCGTCACGCTCAGGGCGCAGCCGATGTAGTGGCCGCAGCCTTCTGTTTCGAGAATGACGTAGTTGTTCTTCCAGGCCGTCTTCTCTTTGTTCACGATGTTGGCCTCGGGAACGTTGACGGGAATTTCCATACCCCAACCGCCGAAAGGATTCTCGCGGCGGAACTCGGCGTGGAAATACAGGTCGCCTTGGTCCAGCGGCTCGTCGTAGACCTCGTGATCGATGTAGAAATACTGGCCATGGCGCTCGGCGCTCTCATTGACGAGTTCGATGACAGCCCGCTCGCGAAACGGCATTGGCGCGTAGCAGTTCAGCGCGCAGCCGTTGTTGAAGGTGTTGTTGTTCCACGTCGACGCCGAGAACAGAAATGACTGGTACGAGTTGACGATGTTGTGCCCGAGGCCGAAGAAATCGCCGAGCGGCACGAGCACGCTGGGCGACTTGGCGTTGTCCCACGTTATCCGCAACAGGCACTCGCGGTAGTGGTGCCGCTGCGTCATCCAGATGTGCGTGATGCGCCCGGGCCCCTTGATGTCCGCCAACACTCGCGTCTCACCGGGCTCGATCATCCATGCGTCGGCGTTGCGTCCCGACGTGTCGTACGAAGAGAACCGTTTCGTGCAGCCTTTGCCGATCGTGCTCAGTTGCCCAAACATGTGCGTTCTCCTTGTTGGTACTTCCAGTAAACGTGTGTGCAAGCCTGGATCCAGTGTACGCACTCACGCGACCGGAGGCAACCGCACACATCCCGAGCGGGCGGACACGTTGGCCCGAGTCGAGTTGGGTGTCAGTCCCGGGCGGCGCGGAAGGCCAGTCCCATCGCGTTGATGCCGATATCATCTTCGAGCCACGCCCAGTCCTCGTCGCTCATGGGCGCGTGCCAACGCTCAAACATGGCCGCGAACGCCGAGCGCACTTCGCGTTCGCAGAACTGCTGCAACGCGTCGCCTTCGAGGCCGGACGCGGCGGCCTGCGCCATAATCCGCTCAAAGTCGGCGATACTCTCGAGTAGCTGTGCCTCGCCCTTGTCCAAGTCCGTGTATTCGCCATAGTGCGTCAAGTATACGCGCTCGATGCCGGACGCCCGGATTCGCCGGATGCTCTGCCGCGCTTGATCCGGATCGAAATCTGTGGGCGCAGACGAGAAGATGAGCACCGGATCGGGGCTGCGAAGCGGCGTAACGTGCATGATACCGAAGACGTCGCCGGTGAACATGCCGTTCGTTTCGAGATCATGGATCGTCATGTGATGCTTCGCGTGGCCGGGCGTGTGGAGAAACCGAAGCGTCCTCGATCCGAACACGAGCGTCTCGCTATCTTCGACGGCGCGAATCCGTTGGGCGGCAATGGGCTCGATCTCACCGTACAGCTCGGCAAATCGCGCCTCGCCGTATACCTTCTTGGCGCTCGCGACGAGCCGCGATGGATCGACCAGATGCCTCACCGCTACCGGATGGCACAGCACCTGCGCGTTCGGGCACGCGCGAACCAGCGCCGACGTGCCGCCGGCATGGTCGAAGTGCAAGTGCGTGATGATGATGTAGCGGACTTGTTCGGGCGCCATGCCGGCATTCGAGAGGCCATTGAGAATCAGCGGCACGGCCCGGGAGGTGTTATTCTCCACAAGAGCGACCTGATCGTCGGCCGGCAGGATGTACGCGGCGGCGTGTGCCGGCTGCATGTACTGACAATCAACGGTGATGACTCGATCAGTGGCTTTCTCCGCCATTGGACTTCGTCCTCCCTGCGCCTTGGCCATTGAATCAGAACGGGGCGCGCCAACGCAAAACAAGAAAAACGCCGCGCTCGCGTGCTACCATTCGCGCCGCGAGAGGTCATTCGGTCAGAAACCGAACGCGGCCTTTTCCGCGAAAGGTGGCCCAAGGGAGATTTCGTGTGGTTCTGCGCTTTCTTAGACGGATCGAGCGCATTCTGTTGGCGGGGATCTGGACGCTAGTGCTATTTGCGCTTCGGTTGCTGACCATGCCGGTGGGCCTGGTATCGCCACGCCTGGACGCAATATCGCGCCGGTTCCTGATCCGCGTGTGGGGCCACGGCATCGCGCAGATCATCGGCATGCGGGTGATCGTCAAGGGCAAGCCGCCGAAACCGCCCTATTTCGTCGTTTCGAACCATCTCAGCCACGCCGACGGCTACCTCTTCGCCCGTACGCTCGGCTGCGTCTTCGTCGTCAAAGGCGACGTCGCCCGATGGCCCGTCGTCGGGTTCCTTATGCGGAGCGGCAACGTTGTGTTCATCAACCGCGAGAAACGGAGCGACACCGTCCGCGTGAACGAGATCATCCGAGAGTTGCTGGCCGATGGCGAAGGCGTTCTCATGTTTGCCGAGAGCACCACATCCCCAGGCAAGGATATGCTGCCCTTCAAGACGTCTCTATTCGCGCCCGCCGCCGAGGGCAATATCCCGGTCCACTACGCCACGGTCCACTACCAAGCGCCCAAAGGCCAGCCGCCTGCCTCGGAATGGATCGGCTGGTGGCGGATGGAACCCTTCTTCGGCCACATGTGGCGGATGATCGGCTATCCGGGATTCACGGCCACGTTGACCTTCGGATCGGAGCCCATTGCCTGCCCCGATCGCAAGGAACTCGCCCGCAAGCTGTGGGAGGCCTGCAAAGCCCAGTTCACGCCGGTCGAGTAGGGCGAACCGTCGCCCCGCCTACTGCCATTGGGCAAAGAATCGGATCAGTTCGTCGGTAGCTCCCTGAGCGCGCGGATCCGGATGTCCGGGCAACGCGTCGTAGATGCGATACACGCGGTCCCAGTAGGCGCGTCGGAGCGCGTCGTAATCGGGCGAGGGTCCCGAAAGGTCGGCGCACAGCCGGGCGAAGAAGAGAATCTCCTGGCGATACTCGTCCACGGACGGATGAAACGGCGTGTCAACCACGCACGGCTTGAGATCCTCGAGAATCGTCGCGAGCGTGGCCATCTTGCCGTGATACTCGTCACGCGACAGCGCGCACTTCTGGTAGCTCCCCCATCCCGGCATCGCCTCGAACAGCGGGAAGTACTGGACGACCTCGCGTCCGGCATCGCCGAACAGCCGCGTGAAGAACTCCTCGGCCACCGCTTTCGGATCCGAGTCGGGAATGCGAAACGACCGCGCCGCCTCGAAGGCCGTGAGTTGGTTCAGCATCGGCGTCATCGAATAGCAGATGCCGCCCGAGTACGGCGCGGCATCGCGCTCCTGCCGGCGGCGCTCGAAGAGTCGATCAAAACGGTAGTGCGGCAGTACCGTACCCTCGCCTTCGGTAAGGCTGTAGTCCCAGGTGCGGATCGGATTGGTTTCGGCAATGGCCGCGGCCCAAGCGCGCGCATCGGACTCACCGCCGGGATTGCCATCCGAGTTGAAGCCGAGGTTGATCGCGACGACGGTGCCTTCGGGGAAATCCTTGAGGCGCGCGAGCACGTGCGCCATGGACTTGTCGGCGCGCTCCTTCGAGAAGGTCCACGCGGATGCCTGGTCCTTGCCGATGAACTCGCCGCGACTCTCGGGGCCCATGTGGATGATGCCCCAGCCGAAGAACGGCGGGCCCCAGGTGTGGAACTCGACCTCCGCCCTCGGCAGGTTCCTGCGGATCAAGCCGGCAATCTCGACGGATTTGTCGATGTAGGTCTCCGCCGTGCAGCCATGGCGCGAGCATGCGCCCGGATCGCCGGGAAAGATGCCCACGCTGTCGAGGCCCGTGAACCGCTTGGTCCAGGCGTCCCAGAGAAACCGGATCGTGCGCCATTCGTCGTCCAGGTTCGGACAAAGCGTCCGCCAATCGGCGCCCGACGTGGCCAGTCCGGTGATCAACTCCGTCTTCATGCCGAAGTCATGGGTGAATCCGATGACGGCGTTCATCTGACGCGTGTACTCGATGCCGAGGTCCGAGTCGAGCGCCTCGCGGCAGAACATTCGAGGTTCAAGCCAGAACTCGAAGGTCGTGAATCCGAATCCGGCTAGCATGCGGACACACGTCTTCCAGTCCTCGTCGCTCCAGCGATGCGGCAATCCCGGGTAGTACATGTTCGGGTTGTACGCGCACAGCAAGTGCGACGCGAAATTGTTGTAGAAGATGATCGATGTCGGCCGCATAGCGAGGTCACTCATGGTACCATCTCCTGCCGCTGTACCCACCCTCATGCTGCAAGTCGTGGGCGCAGGTTCATCCTGCGCTGTGGCTAGGTGGAAGCCGATTCGCTCGTCGTGTGCCGTCTCACCCAATCGGTGAACGCTTGCCGCGAGACGTTCCCGGCGGCAAGGTTCAGGATCATGCGCTCCTGTTCGTCAACGCCGCACTCGATCGCGCGCCCGTTGAGGAGGAGAGACGTCTCCAAAGCGGCGTGCCCAACCCGCTTGTTTCCATCGAGGAAGGGGTGGTTCATCACGAGCAGGTAACAGAGCGCAGCGCCTTCGCATCGTCAACCTGCAACATTATGGTCGTCATGCATCGTGTCCTCGCATGGATCGGCGCGGCACCTTCCGGCATGGCTTGCGTCCAGAGAGGCCTTGTGAGCCCAAACCCTAGCTCACCCAGACTCCCTGAGGCCGTTGGGGAAGCCATGCGCCCATCTCCGGCCCAACTATACCGCACTTGTCGCCGGCACGCAACGGCTCAGGATCTCGCCATAGCCCGTCGGCCAGCGCGCGGGATCTGTGTCCGTGTGCACACGTTGCCCCCACCATCCGCCCGCTTCTATACTGACTCGGATTCGGCAAGGGGCGACGGAACGCGTGATCGGCACGACGGAGGAGCGTACGTCATGAACGGCTGGTGCATTGGCACGATTGGAATGATGGTAGCTGCGGTGCTCGTCCTCTGGGTGCCTCGGGCGATGGCGGTACCCCCCGAGGCCGGCGAGATGGCCGACCTGCGGCAGTGGGTCGCGGCGAAGTTCGAGGGCGTTGTCATCGAAAGGCCGCGCGAGCCCGGACTGGCAGTCCTCGCCAACCACGGCGTCGTGCAATTGAACGCGCGCGGTGGCGAGCCGCTCCGCATCGGCACGGCGCAATACGAGCGCGGCCTCTATTGCCACACCGAGAGCGAAGTTGTCGTCAACCTACCCGGACCCGGCAAAGCCTTCTCGGCCGTGGTCGGCGTGGATAGCCGAGCCGGCGGCGGCACGATCGTGTTTTCCGTCGTAGTCGGCGGCGAAGAGCGCTTCCGCTCGGACGTGATGCGCGGCGGCGAGCCAGGCGTCGAGGTGGTCGTGGATCTCGGCGGCGCGGACACGTTCACGCTCAAGATCGACAGCACCGGCGACGGCATCTCGTGCGACCAGGGCGACTGGGCCAACGCCAAGGCCACGCTCGAAGACGGCGACGACCTCTGGCTAGGCGACATGCCCATCCTGCCTCGCCCCATGGCCGAGCCATACTCGCTCAATCCGCCCTTCTCGTTTATGTACGGTGAGCGGCCCTCAGCCGAGTTCCTGCCGACCTGGCACGTCGAGCGCGCCGCGCGCGTCCTCGACGCGCAGCGTACCGAACGTACGCTGACCTACACCGACGCGGAAACCGGCCTCGAGGTACGATGCGTCGCCATCGAGTACGCCGACGCGCCCAACATCGAGTGGACGCTCTTCTTCCGGAACGGCGGTGCCGCCGACACCCCGATCATCGAAAGCATCCAGGCCATCGACACCGTGTTTCACCGCGCCCCGGACGCCGAATTCACGCTCCATCGAATCAAAGGCGACAACTGCACGCCGGATAGCTATGAGCCGCTCGTGGAAACGATCGGCCCAAACACCAGCATCCGAATCGCGAACACGGGCGGCCGGCCAACGCAAATCTCCCATCCCTACTTCAATCTGCACACCGGCCGCGAAGGCGTCATCGTCGTCGTGAGTTGGGCCGGGCAGTGGGCCACCCAATTCACACCCGATGCCGACTACGGCCTACGCGTTCTCGCCGGACAAGAACTGACGCACTTCACATTGCATCCCGGCGAGGAAGTGCGGACGCCGCTCATCGTCGTCCAGTTCTATCGCGGCGACTGGATCCGCGGACAGAACCTCTGGCGGCGTTGGATGGTCGAGCACAACCTGCCGCGGCCCGGCGGCACCCTCGTGCAACCGATGGCCTCGCTCTGCACCGGCAATTACTATCCGGGACTCATGAGCAACGCCGCGCAGGAACTCGAGTTTATCAACCGCTACCTCGATGAAGGCGTCTACTTCGGCTACTGGTGGCAGGACGCCGGGTGGTACCCCTGCGACGGCGTCACGTGGCCAAAGGTCGGTACCTGGGAAGTGGATCCGGTTCGCTTTCCCAAGGGCCTGCGCGAGGTCAGCGACTACGTCCACGCGCGCGGCATCGGCTCGATCGTCTGGTTCGAGCCTGAGCGTGTCCACGCCGACACGTGGCTCACTAACGAGCATCCCGAATGGGTTCACGGCGGTGCCGGCGGCGGTCTCCTCGATCTCGGCAATCCCGAGGCACGGCAATGGCTGACCGACCACATCGACGCCCTCCTCACCGAGCAAGGTATCGACGTGTACCGGCAAGACTTCAATATTGACCCCCTGCCCTACTGGTGCGCCGCCGACGCGCCGGATCGTCAAGGCATCACCGAGATCCGGCATGTCACCGGGTATCTGGCATATTGGGACGAACTCATCCGGAGGCATCCCAGCCTTCTCATCGACTCGTGCGCCTCCGGCGGACGCCGCAACGATCTCGAGACCCTCCGCCGCGCCGTGCCGTTACTCCGCAGCGATTGGTACGCCGGCGAGGCCGGACAGCAGGGCCACACCTACGGCCTCGCGCTGTGGTTGCCCTTCCAAGGCACCGGCGTCATCAGTCAGAAAGACGCGTACTGGATCCGCAGCTCGATGGTGGCCGAGTTCACCTTCGGCCCCGACGCCGCCGGCCTCGACGTGATCGATTTCAAACGCTTTGCCGGTCTCGTCGAGGACTGGCGGAAGCTCGCGCCGAGTTTCTACGGCGACTTCTATCCGCTCACGCCCTACTCCCTCGACGAAGACGTCTGGATGGCCTGGCAATACGATTGCCCCGAACGAGGGGGCGGCGCCGTCCAGGTATTCCGCCGCGCCAACTGCATCTACGACTCCGCGCGACTCCCGCTCCATGGCATCGAGCCCAAGGGCACGTACACCGTGGTCAACCTCGACACGCCGGATGCACCGATGACCATAAGCGCCCACGAACTCGCCGCCGACGGCCTCCCCGTTACCATGCCCAATAAACCCGGCGCCGCGATCATCCTGTACGAGAAGCGGGCCCCGTGAAGGGAAGAGCGGAGCTAACCCGAAGCGGGCTCTTTTTCGGGGCTTTTCAACGCCGAGGCAGGGACAAAGTGCCGCGCGCAGCCAGCGATGATCTTCGTCACGGGCTGCTAGGGAATGGATCTGGATCCCTCTGGGCTGCGTCCTTGGCCGCAGGACCAGCGCAGAGCCAATCTGCGCCAACGTTGGCGCACGATGGCTATACTCTCGCGTGAGTCACCCCAACGCCCGCTATCATTCCTCCTCTGGCGACTTCTCCGCCTCATCAGGCTGTAGTGTGCCCGGCCCGCCGAGATATTCATCTCTAATCGCGTCCACGTTCACGCTGAAAGCGTCCTCGCTTCCCCAGTGTCCACCTGAAAATAGATAGAATGGCCTAACTAACCAGTCATCTACATAGTCGGCTACATACATCAATCTCACCTCCGCCACATCCCCCGCCGCCCCCCCGGAATGCGGATCGAACCCGAACCTCTTCCCGGCCGCGAATGCTGATAGCGCCTCCTCAGGTGAAAGGACAGGATAGCATCCATAACGATCTATTCGTGGCATCCATCGCCGACAATAGTTCACCTGGCCGTCACGCGTCACTCCCACAATGAGGTTCCCAGTGCGCGTAGACGCATAACCATCGACCATCCGCGTCAAAAACACCGTAATTTCTCCGCCAGAGTTGATATTGTCAGCAAAACCCTCAAGACAGTAGCTCTCTGCCGGGGGCAAGATGCCGTGATCCCTCAGAAAGTCGACTGCAATGTTCAAGCACGAGTCATAGTCGGGAAAATCCTCCCTCGTCAGTGTCTGCGTTTCCTCGAACGGCAGCCTCAACGCATGGTCTCTGTATATGACATAGGAAGCATCATCCTGCGCTACGGCCACCCACTTCCGCTCGTCTGAGACCTCGAAGTACCCGCTGCCATGCTCGACAGGCCCATGAACGCCGAAGCGGGCCGCACTGCGGCGCACGTCACCTTCGGTCGCCGGCTTTCGCACGATCTTGTACACGTACAGTTTTTCACTGTTGAGCGCAGGGAGTTTGAGGTCACTTGGAATTCGGGCATCGCCGCTCCAGCGTCCATATCTTGCGATTAGGCAAGGAAGTTTCGGCGGCGCCGCGCCGTGGACACAACCGCTAAGGAAAATGAGCAACACGGACAAAACACTCATGCGCAATGGCAAATCCTTACCCACGCTCATTTGAAGATCTCCTGTATGGTGCCCTGCCTCACACCATCCGCAGTCCCATGATACGTTCCTCATGGCGCCGGGGCAACATACCGCGCGCCGACATGCACCCACACACTAATACGTACAGGATCAACATGTTTATGATCACTACTCTCAATATAGATAGGCGTCTCCTTTCCCAGGCTGTCGGCAGGAGAAGAACCATGAGCAAGACCACACCCAACACGGCGGAAGAAACCTCCCGGCAACGCAGTCAGGCCCTGGACACCCTGCCGGGCGAAGTCCGCCTGCATTGAACCCAGCGAATCTCTTGACATTTGTGGCGATCGCGCGTAGATTCACAACGGTTCGGATATCGTCACCTTACTATCTCTTCTGGCAAGAAGACACACGGAAAGTAGCGGAACAATATGAGTAATCAACTACTTGTCCCACTTCTGATTTCCACCTTGGTTGCCATCCTGGGGTGGATCGTTGGACACAAGCTTAATGCGCGACGAGATCGAATCAACAAACATCGTGAGATGCGGCTTCAGTACCTTGTTTCGGCTTATCAGAAACTCACGAACAGCGCAGGCAAAGAGATCAAGTCGGGTTCTGATGAGGCACGCTGGCAAGCAGAGGCCGTGTCGGACATCCAGCTTCTGGGTACGCAGCAGCAGATAGATTGCCTCCTCGCGGCCATGGTACCGGGCGGCGACATTAATCCCGTCATCAATCTACTTGGCAACGAGTTGCGTGATGAACTCGGCTTGCCTCCTATTCCGCACAACGTGCGCTGGGTACGGTACTGAGGCCTTCAGGCGAACCTTCATATTCGGAGTTGATGCGGTGTGCTCCGCCGCACGCGTGCAAAGCCTGAGCGGGGTCAGGCCCCATTCATCGATGACGAGCAGGTCAATCCGGGCGTAATAACTAGGAATAACGAGGAATAACGAGGGACAGTAACTATTTTTAGCGCCCCGCTTCCGGCCGTGCACACACACCCCGCGGTCTTCTCTTCTTCTTGTCTCTGCTGCCTTTCGGGCGGCCTACGGGGATTG
>DAIPKA010000092.1:0-10113 GCA_036769985.1 Candidatus Hydrogenedentota bacterium
ACGGGTCAGGAAACCGCATCCAACCGAGAGGATTATATCATGAATGCTGAACCTAAATAGGGACAGTAACCCTTTATTGCGGGGACTGCCCCTTGCTCTGCGCATGGGTCCTCAAGCAATAAAGGGTTACTGTCCCTATTTAATAGGATTGACCCTATTGACCCTATTGACCGCATTGACCGCATTGACAGCGGTGTGGCGAGGCCGCGGAAATCGGGGACAGGCAGGTGGCCGGTGCGTTCCGCTCCGCTCCACGCACCCTACGCCTACTCGGAGGGGGTCAGTCCCCGTTTTCGGGTGGCAGCTCTGAGTCAAGAGGTTGTACTACGAGCTGTTACGAAGGCCCCGGCCTGAAGAGAGCAGAATTTCTTACGCATCTGCTTCAGAAACAATATAGTGTCCATCCCGTCCATATCCCGCCTTCTTCGGGTTGATACGTTCGCCGGCATCATGTGGGTTTCATTCGTGCCGCGTGCGGTCGCGGGCAATCGGAGGGACTCGAGGATGAATCGACGCCCAAGGCATGCGGTTCACGGACGCCTACGCAAGCGCCTGGCCGATTGGCGCACCGCCGTCGGCGCGAAGCTGACGCCCTAGGCGTACCGCTCGACGAGGTCGCGGGCGATCTTCGTCCACGCCGTAAACCGCTCCGGATGGTGCTCGCAGGTGTGCGTATCCTTCAGGATCATCTCGATGACGCAGCCGCGCGTCACGTCAAGCGCGTGGGCGATGTAGCGGCGGATGTAGTCGGCGTCGAAGGGACCGACCAGGTGCGAGGGATGCGGCTTCCACGAGAAGATGTACTTATCCTCGAGCTTCTCGGCGCACACGTCCACGTTGCTGAATGGACTGATCGAAATCCGCCGTAGATTCGGAATCCGGAACACGTAGTCGAACTTCTGCGCGAGGTCCTCGCAGCAGCCGTAGCCGTTGAGGCCGAAGGGCTCGAGTAGCGGACGCTCGTAGCGTAGCGAGAATTCCTCGTGCATCTCAGGCCCGACTTGCGCCAGTTCCTGCGCCTCGGCCGAGGCCCACATGTCGCACGGCCGCACGTGCGCCGGATCGAAATCCGCCTGCGGCAGTTCATCGGTATAGCCGACGCCGCCGGAGGAGTGATACGCGTCGTCGTTGTTGAGCTCGAGCAGGTTGAGGTCCTGGTACTGCTGAATGATGCCGCGATAGCCGGCCTCGAGGCGGCCCATGGCGTCGTGGAGCATCTCGGGATTCTCGCACATGTCTTCCATGACCTGGCCGAGGCCGCGCCACCGGGAGTAGATCGCCATCAGGTGGAACGACACGTGGCGGACGCCCACGAGCCGTACGCGGAGGATATCGCCGAAGAGATCCTGCGCCTGCTCGAAGCGGCGCGCTGTCTCGACGACGTCGTAATGCACCTCCGGCGCCGTGATCTTCTCGACGTCCGCCGGCCCGTGAATCACCGGATCGAAAGCCCACGCGCCGCGCGCCTGCGGACTGTCAATGGTCTTCGCCTCGAGGCCCCAGCCCGTTTCCGAAATGGCCTTCCGGACAACGTAGGAGTCCTCGATGACCGTGTCATCGTCGAGGTGCTGGTGGTAGAAGATCCGGCTTCGCAAGTCCCACTCGATGCCGCGCGCCTCGGCGTCCCCGCACGCCAGCGCCGAGTCCGGCAGCAACTCGCCCCACGACCCTTCCGGAAACACCAAGATCATCGGCCGCACGCGCTCGAGCCGATTGTGCCGTTTCCACAAGCTGCGGCGCGTTTCCATGATGGGTAGATGCGCGATCTCGGCGACCTGCCGGGCGAGATCGCGCAAGATGGTTCTGTCACCGGGCGTGATGGCCATAGAATAGCGTCTCCTCAGCGATGCGGTTCCCGCACCGGACGGCCGGTACTATATACCATCGCGCTGGCCAACGGGAGATGGCGGGGCACCGGCGGCGATCGGACGGATCGGAGTTGACGCGGGCCCGTGGCTTCCGGGACACTACGGCGAAGGCCCTGTGTGCAACTGCCGATAGGATAGCCGCCATGTGCCGTTTGCTCTTTGCATGTTGTGTCGCGATAGGTTCGATGGGGAGCGCGGCATCGCCGCAAACCGAGGGTGAAACCGCCGTGGAGAAAGCCGACTCTAAACCGCCGCTGTACGTTTATCAACTCACGAATCCGGGCGCGGCTGCGTCGTATGATGAGGCCATGGCCGTGGCGAGTCTCCAGGGCATCATCAACCGCGAAGGCCCGCGCCTGTACGTTCTGTCTCCTACCAACGGCAGGCCGGGCTATTGGCTCGACATCTTCTCGCAAGACGGCCAGTGGCTGGCCGGCCGCGAGCGCGTAGCGGTGCCCGACCTCGATGGGCTGGTCAAGCTGGCCGGCGACGCCCTCAAGGGTGCGGTGATCTGGGACCCCGAGGTGCCGGCCACGGTCAACGTCGCCACGACGATCGCCGGCGTGAAGGATGGCGTCGTTCTGAGTCCGGAACTCGCGGAGCAATGCCTCGCGAAATGGAATCTCGCCGTACTCGAGGATCTCCGGGGCCGGTTCGACGGCAGCGAGTCCGGCAGCCAGAAGAATGACGCGTACCGCTGGGCCGTGCGCGAGTATATCGAGAAAGGCCAGTGCTCACCCCGTCTACTCTGCCTGTTCGAAGACGCCGCGTCGATGCGGGCCGCCGGTAACATCGGGTATGTCGACACGCGTGACTGGGCGGTCGTGAACCGCGCGTTCGTGTTCGACCTCTCGCCGTGGGGCGACGAGATACCGAAGGATGATCCGGAGCAGCCGTTGGGCACGGACCTCGATACGTACCATATGATATTGAAGGCAACGCTCGGGCAGTCGGCGGGCAAGTGCATGACGGAGATGACGGGGTTCTTCGCCTTCTGGAAGTACAGCAACATCGCCGGCTACGCGAGCAAGCACGAGCCGGTGCCTACCGAATGGGAAACCGTCTACCTCATCTCGCCGTACAACTGCTACCAGAACACGATATCGAGCGACTGCTACAACCAATCGCTGCACAGCCAGGCGCCCGTCGGCAAACTGAAACAGGCGCGTCCTCAGCCCATGGACACGATTGAGGACAAGGTCTACGTGTGCTTCCTCATGGCCGACTACGATTCCGCGACGCCGCTCTACGAATTCCTGCCGAAGCATTGGGACGATCCGAATCGCGGCAAGCTTCCCCTGGCGTGGGGCATCAATCCCAATTTGATCGAGACGTATCCGGACGTCATCGCCCACCTCTACGCGACCGCGACGCCGAACGACCACTTCACGAGCGACGCCAGCGCTGCCGGCTACTTCAATCCGAACCGCGTGTTGCCGCAGTATCTCCGCCTGTTCACGGAACACAACAAGCGGTTCTTCGACGTAACGGACATGAGTATCGCGCCGATGGTGCTGGATTGGGACGAACCGACGCCGGCCGTCAAGGATGCGTTCACGGAGTTCGCGCCCGACGGCTACGCCACGATCATCATGGATCTGCACGGGACGGGAGGCGCGTTGCCCGAGCCCCACGTGTGGAAGGGCATGCCCGTCGTCGAGCTCATCAACGATACGTGCAACTTCGCGAGCACAAAGCAGACGTCGGACACCTTGTACGCCGGTATCGTGAGGCGAGGAAACACGAGGCCCGGTTTCTACTTCTTCCGCATTGTCTGGGTGTCGCCCTCGACGATCCTCGACTCGATCGAGGTCTTCCGCACGGAACATCCGGACACGCCCATCGAGGTCGTCGACCCCTACAACTTCTTCGCCTTGTTCAAGAAACACGCCGAACACGCCGCGCCGTGAGGTATCCGCTGATTCCCGCAGCGATGAGACGCTATTCATTGGTCCGCAGATTGCGCAGATTCTCGCAGATGGATATCAGGCACTGCCCTCACATGACCACCTGCCAATTGCGGCGGTTTGAGCGCAAATCCCCTATTGCTTCTGAATGTGTATTCGTTTCTGTGATCAGGATCTTACACAGTGCCGCCAGCCATTAATGCTCATGTCCCATTGTTCATATTGCTTTTCCTGCTCTTCATAATCCGCGTTCATCTGCGTAATTTGCGGATGATCATCTCCCTCTCTTTTAGTCTCAAGACTCGGCCGATTCGCGCAGGTTGAGGACCAGCCGCTTGTACTGCAGACTCTCTGCACCGAAGTTGATCAGTAGTCCCCGGTGGAGCTTAGAAGCCTTCAGATAGTTGATAAGCTGCGCCTCTTCCTTTCCGGAGATTTCATCCAATGCTTTGAGCTCTACAACCACCTCGCCGAAACAGATGAAATCGGCCTGATACGTTACGTTGAGCGGTTGACCGCCGTAGTGAATCGTGAGGCGCTTCTCTCGCTCATACGGAATCCCCCGCGTCTGAAACTCATACTCCAGTGCTTCCTGATAGACGGCTTCCAAGAAACCGTGGCCGAGTTCACTGTGAACCGACATGGCCGCCCCGATAATGGCATATGTCTGTGGATCCCTTTCCTTCTTCTCTGCTTTCATTGATCTCTCTAGCTCCTTGTCCTTTTCGTTTCGCCCTTCTTTGATCCGCAGAGTGCGCAGACTTTCGCAGATGCAATCTATGTATTCCCAACGTATTATACAGGATCACTAAAGAATATGTAGAAGTAAACTGGATGTTGTTTCTGGACATTCATGGGTTCCCGCAGTCAGGCAGACGTATACTACCTAGCCATGGGCATTCGTAGCGGCTGTTCTTCTCCCTTTCCCTTTCGTCTAATCTGCGTCAATCTGCTTCATCTGCGGACGATCATTCTTATCTTCTCTGGATCTTCATTGGTTTCTGCGGTGAGGAGGCTATACACTACCTGGCCATTAACAAGTTCAGATTCCGGATGCCCCTCAATGACCAGCAAAGAATGTGTGCGTAGAACGATCAATCGCGAGCCGGCACCCTATGTCCCGCTCGGGTTCTACGTGGTCGATTACGACACCGTCGAGGCCGTGCTCGGCCGCGAAACGTATGTTCGGAACAAGATCAAGTGTCAGCTTGCGTTCTGGGAGGGCCGGCGGGATGAGGTCGTCGAGAGTTTCAAGCACGACGCCGTCGAGTTCTTTCAGAAGATCGACTGCTGCGACCTCATCACGTTCAAGGAAGCGCCGGTGGTGCCGCCGAAAGGCTACGAGCCGCCCAAGGTCAAGCGTATCGACGACGTGACGTGGCGAGGCGAAGACGGCACGGTCTGGCGCGCATCGAACTTGACCAACGACATCTCGGTGGTCGAGCGGCCCGCGTCAATCACCCAGGCCCAGCCACGCGTCGAGGATTACGCCGGTCCCGTCTGCGAACAGGGGCCGGATCCCTCGGTGTTCGAGGCGTGCGACTACCTCATGGAGCATCTCGGCGCGGATCGCTACATTGCCGGCGTCAGCGGCGGCCTGACCGCCATGATCGATCTGCCGGGCGAATCCGGCGGCCTCGTCGGCTACTACCTGTTGCCGGAGGTCGTCCGCGCGGCGGCACGGCGTTCCGTCGAGCGCCAGAACCAACGCGATCCGTGGTACATCCGGCCGGGCCAGGACGGCGTCTTGTTCGAGCAGGACATGGCCGCGAGCAAAGGCCCGATGATCGGCCCGGACCTCTTCCGTGAGTTCTGCCTGCCGTCGATGAAGGCGCGCGTCGGCGCGATACGCGCGCGCGGCCAGCAGGTGCTGATGCACAACTGCGGCAACAACCGCTCGCTGATGGATCAGTTCATCGAGGCCGGCATCCAGTGTTACCAGTCGCTTCAGAGCATTCCGGACATGGCCATCGATGGCCTCAAACGCGATTTTGGCGACGACCTGGCCTTCTGGGGCGGCATCTCGCTCGAGGTGCTCATCACCGGCACGCCGCAGGATTGCCGCAAGAACGTGCGGCAGGCCATGGAAGCCGGCGCGCCGGGCGGCGGATTCATTCTCGGCCCGAGCCATTCGATTGCCAAGGGAACGCCTTACGACAACTTCATGGCGGTCTTGGACGAATACATGCGCCTGCGCGACACGTTCTAGGCGTGCGCTGCGAAGGCATTCTCACATCAAGCAGGAAGAGAGGACTCGATGTCTGACGAACAGGTACTCGGACGCGTCAACCTATTCATCGGCACACAAGGCGATCACGGCCAACTGTATCCCGGCGTCGAGATGCCCTTCGGCCTCGTGAAACTCTCGCCCGATACCTATCCGGGCGCCGCGACCGGTTCGGCTCACGGGGGCTATGACTACAGCGACCGGGCGGTCCTCGGCTTCTCGCATACGCGGTTTAGCGGTGTTGGTTGCGAAGGCGTTGGCGGCAACATCCTCGTACTGCCGACGCACGGCGCGGTCGTGGCGGACAACGAACCGGCGCGTGCCGCACTCGACAAGGACTCGGAAGTCACTACGCCCGGCTACTACGCGGTGACGCTCGGCGGTCCCGGGATTCGCGCCGAACTCACGGCGACGCACCATGTCGGCCTCCATCGCTACACCTATCTCGAGGCCGCGCCGCGCGCGATCCTCATCGATCTCGGCCGTGGCTTCAATCCGGTGCGCGACAGCCACTGCGCGGCCACGGCCGCGGACGAACTCGTCGGCGAGATCACCGGTGAACAGATGCCGTGCGTCGGCTACTACCGGCTCTACTTCTGCATCCGCTTCAACCGCCCGAGCCGGGCCATCGATCTCGTGGTCGGCGATTGCCGCCACGGCCGCATCTGGGCCGGCAAACCGGACGGTTCGCTACGTCTCCTCGTCCACTTCTCGGAAGCGGATGATGGGCCGCTCATGGTGAAGGTCGGCCTGTCCAGCATCAGCATCGAGCAGGCGCGGCGCAATGTCGACGCGCAGGCGCCGGACTGGGACTTCGACGGCGTCCGGACGCGGTGCCGCACCGCGTGGGCCGAGGTCTTGCGCAAGATCGACGTGGCGGGCCCGGCCGATAGCGAAACGCTCTTCTACTCGCACCTGTACCGCACGTGCCTCTCGCCTTTCGACATCACCAGCAGCCGAGGCACCTTCATGGGGGACGACGGCGAGGTGCGCGTAGCCGACGGTTTCCGTGCGTACAACGGCTGGTCGAATTGGGACACCTACCGCACGAAGTTTCCGCTGCTGGCCCTACTCGAGCCGGGCCGCATGCGCGACATGATGCACTCGCTGACGATGACGCTCGAGCAACGCATGCGCCTCGTGCCGGACGAGTGGTGCTTCGACAGTTACGGCTACTCGCCCGTGCCATGCACGCGCTATGAACTCTCGAACACCATGTTCCTCGACGCCTTCGCCAAGGGCATCCCCCTCATCGACGCGGAGGCCACCTACAATGTCATGGCCGCCCTCGCGCGCCTCGAGTTCCGAGGCGAACGCGGGCGCCTCGGCTACGTGCCGCGCCGGCCGGACCTCACCTGCGAGTATGCCTACGACAACTGGGCCGCCGCCGAGATGGCGAAGGCTCTCGGCAAACACAACGATGCGGCCTTCTTCTCCGAGCGCGGCACCTGGTATCGTAACGCCTGGGACACCGACCTTGGCTTTCCACGCGCCCGCGATGAGCACGGCCAGTGGCTCGACTTCCCGGAGGATCCCACTCAGATCAACGAGAAATACGTGTACGAAGGATCGATGTGGCATTGGCGGTGGCTCGTGGTTCACGCCATCGGCGATATCGTGCGCCTCATGGGCGGCAGTGAGCGGTTCCTCGCCGAGTTGAAACGCTTTTTCGAGAACGATCTCGACAATCACGGCAACGAGCCCGGCATCCACGCGCCGTGGCTCTTCACGGCGGCCGGCGCGCCGTGGCGGAGCCAGCAATGGGTGCGGCGCATCCTGACCGAGCCGATGCTCCAGCGATACGGCACGCACAACGCCCTGGCCGAGCCGTACTGCGGCCGGATCTACCGGAACACGCCCGACGGCCTCATTCCGGAAATGGATGATGACGACGGCTGCATGGCCGCGTGGTATGTGTTCTCGAGCATGGGCCTGTTTCCGCTCTGCGTCGGAAGGCCCCTCTACGCCCTCGGCACACCGATCTTCGAAGAGGTCACGATCCATCACGAGAGCGGCAATGACCTGCGCATGGTGTCCAAGGGCTGGCGCGAGGACGCGTGGTACATCCAAACCGCCCGGCTCAACGGCCAACTGGTAGAGCGCCCATGGATTGGGCACGACGAGATCGTGGCCGGCGGCCTCCTCGAGTTCGAGGTCGGTTCCGAGCCGAACACGTCCTGGGGCGCTGCATCGGACTTGCCGTGGTAGCGGCTTTCCCCCTACCGACGCCATCGACTAGAATGGATCGAGCTTATGCGTGTCGATTTGGTCCATAGTGTAGAGCATGAACTCAGCCAACGACAGACTGCTTGACGTGGTCCGCGAAACGATTGCGGACTTCGCCCTCTTCGCGCCCGGCGATACGATCTTGGCGGCCGTTTCGGGCGGGGCCGATTCGGTGTGTCTGCTCCACGTGCTGGTCGAACTGGGGAAAGCGGGGACAGACAGCCGGCCTCGGGGACTCGGCCGGAGTCAGTCCCCGCTTTCCCCGTTTCACGCCATCGAAGTTGCCTACTTCGACCACGAGACGCGCGATGGCGCGAGCGCCGAGGATGGCGCCTTTGTCGCCGCGTTGGCGAAGGATCTTGGCCTTCCGTGCCATACCGAGCGCCGCCCCGTCGCCTCCGAGGCGCAGGAGAAGGGCCTGGGATTCGAGGAGTATGCGCGCCAGGTGCGCTACGACTTCCTCACACGCACCGCCCTTAATCGCGGATGCAATATCATCGCCACGGGCCACAACGCCGACGACCAAGCCGAGACGGTGCTCATGCGGATCTTACGAGGGGCCGGTCTCACGGGTGCCGCCGGGATTCCGCCGGTGCGGCATGAGAATGGAATCGGGTTCGCCCGCCCGTTGATCCGATGTACGCGCGCCGAGATCGAGGCCTACCTCGAGGCGCGGCGCATCGCATGGCGCACGGACGTTACCAATGCCGACACGCGCTATCACCGCAACCGCGTCCGGCATGAACTCCTGCCGCTGCTTCGTGGCGTCTATAATCCGAATGTGGACGAGGCGCTTCGCCGCTTCGCCGATATCTTGCGCACCGACGCTGCCTTCATCGAATGGCACGCCGACGCCGCGTATGCGCGTTGCGTGAGCGCGCGCGGCGCCATCGACCGCAGGGAATTTGCCGCGTTCCATCCGACGCTTCAACGGCGGGTGGTCATGCATGTGGCGAGACGGGCCGGTGTCGCGTGTCCCTTCGAACGCGTCGAGGCAGCGATCCGTTTCGTCGTTGAAGGGGCTACCGGCGCCGAACTCGATCTGGGCAACGGCGTGGTATTGACAAACACGCGCGCCGCCACGGAGACTGTAGCGCCTCAGCGGCTGAGCGCCGAAGAAGCCGTCTCGTTCCAAGTGCCGGGGGTGGCGGAAGCCTTTGGCCGACGGTTCGAGGCGTTGTATCGCGAGGGCGTTCCGGAAGCCGATCTCGCGGCATACTGCACGCCTACTCGTCAGGTCTTCGACGCCGACGCGGTAGGTGACGTATTGACCATACGGACGCGTCGGCCCGGCGATCGCTTTGTGCCGCTGGGCATGTCGGGCACGAAGAAGCTGAAGGATTACTTCATCGATCTTGGCGTGCCGGCGCGCGATCGGGATCGCGAGTTGGTGTTGTTGGGCGCCCGTGGCATCATCTGGATCGTGGGCCGCGCTGTGGCCGCGCCGGCAGCCATAACGAAAGCTACGCAACGCGTGGTGGAGGTGAGGATATCCGATGCAATTGGGTAAAGAGCCGCTGATCTCGTCCGAGGCCATCCGGAAACGCACCGCCGACCTGGCCGAGCGGATATCCAAGGATTTCGACGGACTCGAAGTGACCGCGATCGTGGTGCTCAAGGGCGCGCTGCCCTTTGCCGCCGATCTGATACGCCGGCTGCGCATTCCCGTGCGGCTCGAGTTCATCCGGGCCAAGAGTTACGCCGGCGCCGTGTCGACCGGCAAGATTGATCTGTTGCACAAGCCGGAAGAGCCCCTGGCGGGCAAGCATCTCCTCGTGATCGAGGATATCCTCGATACTGGCCGGACGGCCGCGGCGATTATGGACTACCTCAGGGCAATCGCATTAAAACCTAGCTCCCCGCCCTTGGCGTGTCACGTCACCCC
>DAIPKA010000012.1:0-92220 GCA_036769985.1 Candidatus Hydrogenedentota bacterium
ACAAAACAGACTCAAAACGCATGAGAAAAACCTTGATCTTCAGACACGCTATCTCTGCGATAGATGGGCTCCAACGTTTCTCAACGCCGAGGGCGCAGATCCCGCAGAGGTCCGCGGAGGAAGCCACCGCACCCGGCCTCCCCGTGGACGGGGAGGTGGCCGTTCACTGCGCGGGCATCCGGCGCGACGGCGTGCCCCGGCAGTTCTTGGTGCCTCCGCGCCTTCGTGCGAACGAAGAACGACCTCACACCAAGCCGCCAAGCCACGAAGCAGATCCGAAGCGATGACGTCTTCCACCACCGATCACCCCAAGTGCACGGATCCTTCGTGTCCCGCACGTCGCTTCATTGCCTGGTGTGCCCAGCGAATCGGCCCCGCTACGTCTTGGAAATCGGGGACAGACAGCCCTCCTCGGGGACTCGGGGAAAGCGGTTTTCGCGCTTTCCGATTCCGTCGTTCAGGCTAACTCCGAAACGCGCACGGAAAAGCGGGGACAGACAGCCCTCCTCGGGGACTCGGAGGGAGTCAGTCCCCGTTTTCCGGATTGAGGGGGGTGTGCGTGTGGAGGGCGATCAAAGGGGATAGACCGGCCCCGATGCGCAGAATCAATCTGCGCCTACTTGGCGCGGTAGGCGCACGATGATCGTGCGCTGATCCGGCGGGCGGGCGTACAGGCCTGCTGCCGGGTCAGAAGCTATCGCATGACCGTGAGCGCGTGGCTTGGGCGCACGCAGGCAAGATGCCTGCACCACAAGATGTGTGCCGTCTGTTGTGGTGCGGGCTTCCAGCCTGCGTTTCTTGGCGGCTTTCAGCCGTGATATAATCCGTTGCCGGCGATGTCTGCCAAGCGGCGAGAGGAGATCGCGGAATGATGAGGGGAGTTCTAGCGGCGTTTCTCGGAGCGATTCTGGTTCTGACGGTATCGGGGTGTCCTGAGCCGGAGGTTCCGCAGGTCGAGCCGCGGGATTTCCGGCAGGACATGCGCGAGTTCGTTCAGCGCATTGGCCAGTACGCCAAGGCGCGGAAGGCGGACACGATCGTCATCGCGCAGAATGGGCAGGACCTCTTGACCACCGATGGCAAGGCCGAAGGTCCTTGGGCGACGGTGTATGCAGACGCGCTGGACGGTATCGGCCGCGAGGACGTCTATTACGGATTCTACGGCGACAATGTGGCGACACCGAAGGAGGAGCGGGACAATCTACTTGCCTTTCTGGATCGCGCCGAGGCCAACGGGGTCGAGGCCTTGGTGACGGACTACTGCCGGTCGCTGGACAAGATCTTGCTCTCCTACTCCGAATGCCACAAGCGAGGCTTCATCTCGTTTCAGGCGGATCACCGCGAGCTGGACAATGTCCCCGCATATCCCCCGGTGGCATTCAATGTCAACAGCCACAACGTAGACTCTCTGGCCGATGCGTGCAACTTTCTCTATCTCATCAACCCTGGCGAGTTTCCATCGAAGGAGGCCTATCTGGAAACGCTCGGGGACGCTCGCCATGACCTCCTGATCATCGATCTGTTCTACGAGGATGAAGCGCTCTCTGCCCAAGACGTGGCTGGGCTGCGGGTCAAACCTCAGGGCGGCGACCGGCTGGTCATCGCCTACCTGAGCATCGGCGAGGCGGAGGAATACCGGTACTACTGGGGCGTTGGCTGGAAACCCGGAAATCCGGGGTGGGTGGTTGCCGAGAATCCTGAATGGGACGGCAACTACATCGTGAAGTACTGGGACGAGGCTTGGCAGGCTCTCATTCTGGGCGACGCTAACGCCTACCTTGATCGGATCCTGGCCGCAGGCTTCGACGGTATCTATCTTGATATCATCGATGCGTTCGAGTACTTCGAGGCCATCGACTACGTCGAAGACGACGAGTGACCGCGCGCAGACCACCGCCCTACACCCATCACTGGAGCGCGGCGTCTCCCGATTCGCCGGTGCGAATACGGACGGCATCCGCGACGTCCGTTATGAAGATCTTGCCGTCGCCGATGCGTCCCGTCGACGCGGCCTTGACGATGGCGTTCACCACCTGCTCGACCTGGTCATCACGAACGACGACTTCGAACTTGGCCTTCGGCAGGAACTCGACCACGTATTCGGCTCCTCGATACAGCTCTTTGTGGCCCTTCTGACGGCCGTAGCCCTTGACTTCCGTGATGGTGAGCCCTTGCACGCCGACGTTGGCCAGCGCCTCCTTGACCTCTTCAACCTTGAACGGTTTGATGATCGCCTCAACCTTCTTCATTTTGGCATTCCTCCACCATCGACCCGACGATCGAACGCTTCGCGCGATCCACGTAGCAGAGCGCGTTCTGCTCGGGCGTGTGCGCATACACTTTCAAACTGCGGCCATTGTGCCACTTCGCCGGATCGAACACGCGTATGGCCCGCTCGAACGGCGCCGCCTCCGGCAACAACGCCGTGACACGGTTTGGCTGTTCTTCGAAGAAGGCCTTCGCCAAAACGTTTTTCTCCTGATTGGGGAACACGGCCAGGTACAGGATTTCCATTTCCACCAGCTCGCTGAAAAAATGGGTTCCCAAGGACACATCGGGAACCAAATCATCTCGCATGGCCACGATCTCGCACAGCACCGATACGGTGTTGATCTCTGCAAAGGAGACTGGAACGCCCAAGGATGGTGTGGTGGTGCCCCATCGCCCCGGTCCGATCAGCATAATGGTTTCGGGAGGGTCGGGTTCATCCAAATGCATCAGCTTTCCGATGCATCGGGCGACGCCGTATCGTTCGTTCAACGGCATCTGGCCGTATACGGAAGGAACCACGTAGATGCAGCGATCGACCGCCGTCAAGCGACTCTGGCCAATGATCGGCCCTCGGGTCTCGACGACCACGTCGCTGCGGTTCACATCGCCGGGCCGGTCCGTCATGGCGATTTCGGCCTTCACCTGCAACGGCCGGCATTGGACGAGGTTGATTCTGTACTGGCCGTCGGGAAGGAAGTTGCACGTGAACTCGATATCCACAGGATTCTCGTAGGCTTCCTGCAGCGTCCTCAGCATCTCACTCATGTCCGCGACGAACGAAGTGTCGGCCAGAAGCCGATCGAAGGTGAGCACGTCCGTGCACACGCCTTTGAGCTGCTGTTCGCGGGCGATCCGCTCGGCTTCCGAATCTCGTGAGACAAACAAGTCCAACTTCTGATGCGGACACTGCCGGACCACGTCAGGGAAGTCCGCCGAGATCAACTGGTTGCCCTCGAGATCCAGCACATCCACTTTGCGCTGGGCGTATCGGCGCACATCGTCCGGGCTTGATTCCGGACGCCGTGTGGGCGCATTGAGCGCCACGATCCGCGTATAGTCTTGGTCCGCGCGATCCACCGCCCGGGTTCCCAGGCCGAACACCAGTCGGAGGATACCCGCCTCGGGATCGATGTCGTCGCTCCAGACATAGGGATTGAACGAGAATCCCACGCCCGCAATCTGCGGATAGAAGAAGTTGCCGTGGAGCGAGCCCGACACGCGCTGCACCAAGAGCGCCATTTGTTCGTCGCGATCCAAGAGACCGCGCCGCGCCCGATACGACAAGGCCTTCTCACTCATAGTGCTCGCGTAGATCGTCTTGACGGCCGAGATGAAGTCCTCGAGACACTTGTCTCTCGATCCCTGATTGGCGCAGAAGATGCTCTCGTACTTTCCGGCAAACGAGTTGCCGAAGTTGTCCTCCAGCAAGCTGCTCGAGCGGACGATGATCGGCGACTGACCGAAGTAATCGAGCATGTTCGCAAACTGGTTCACAATGTACTCTGGGAAATTCCCCATCAGGATGCGTTGGCGGCCCCGTTCGGCGTTGTTCAGATAATCATTGGGATCCTTCTGTTTGAGCCGCATCCACCAGCACCCGTTGTGGACGAGGAACGTGTAGAACACATCCGAGGCGATGTAGAACGAATCGTGAACTTCGAAATGGTCTCGCCATCGTGGCTCGCGTTGCTCAATGATGGCGCGCGCCAACAGCATGCCCACCGTCTTGCCGCCTACACGGCCCGTGCCAATCATGCGGCGGCCGAGGGCCAGGATGTCCCGGAGCGAGAGATACCGCTCGGCCAGACGCAGCACGCGTTCATCGCGCGAGACCACCATGCGGAGCAACCGCTGGAAGATGGCACGCGCCCGTTCTTCCGATCGGACGCCCTGCTCGACGTTGTCGAGGATTTCCTGGGCCTGCACGAAGGCCCTTGTCCAGACGCCCAACCGAGCGCCGGCCGAATCGAGAGCGGCCCGGGGCCGCGAAGCCAAGACGTCGGAGATGGTGTAGCTCTCAGACACCGGAGCGAACTCGCCACGTCTCCATTCATGGAACATGTGCATCGTGGGCGAGTAGCGTTGTTGCACCTTCAGGGGATGCACATACAACCGGTCCCTGTGCCGGAAGACGTCCAACAGCAACTGCGTCGTCCGCGTGATGGGGGTGGTCGCGTACATGGAGTGCGTGTTGCGCAGCAGGGCGAAATACGTCACCGTCTCGAGATCAAAGAGATACGGACAGGTCAACATGAAGAAGTTGCCGAGCATCTGGTCGCTATACCATTCCACGGCCAGCGTCGAGATGCAGTCAAACACGTAGTAGGCTCCGCGACCGGCCTGCTCGATGGCGCGATGGATTTCGAGAAGGAAGTGCTCGAACCCCATGGATGGATCCAACACGTAGGTTCGAACGCCGGCATCCTCAGGAACGAGCGCGGCGTGCTGGGCAAAGCGAAAATACACCACGGTCCGTCCAGACGCCAAGCCCTGCTCGTAGAAAGGCTTCACGAAGGCGGAGTAGTCGTCAATCGACTCCACCTGCCATACAATGTTGTCGCCCGGGATAACCCCTTTGAGCAACCGATCCAGCTCGGGCAATCCGGTGCTGAAATGCGCGTCTACTTGAGCCATGTTCTTGCCTCTCTCCCCTCGGGAGGAAACAACGGGGCGCCCCTCCATTCCCGACAGGGAGGAGGGGCGCCGCAGGCCAGTTCGAAACCCTTGCCACGATGACTCGGAATCGCCACGCTCACACGAGACCCTGATCCAGCATGGCATCGGCTACCTTTACGAATCCGGCGATGTTGGCGCCCATGACAAGATTACCAGGATCGCCATACTCTTCGGAAGCGGCATGGGATGCTTGGTGAATCGACCTCATGATGCCCCGAAGACGATTGTCCACTTCTTCGCTCGGCCACGATAGACGCTGGGAGTTCTGGGCCATTTCGAGGGCGGATACCGCCACGCCGCCCGCGTTCGCCGCCTTGCCGGGCCCGTACAGGATCTTGTTCTCAAGGAAAACGTCCACGCCATCAGGAACCGTCGGCATGTTGGCGCCTTCGCTGACCAGCATGCAGCCGTTGCCCACCAAACGTTTCGCGTCTTCTTCGGAAATCTCGTTCTGCGTAGCGCTCGGGAATGCACAATCGCACTTGATGCCCCACGGGCGATCCCCCTCGCGATACTCGACCCCCGGGTATTTCTCTGCGTAGTCCCGGATGCGGCCGCGGCGGATATTCTTCAGTTCCATCACATACGCCAGCTTTTCGGCGTCGATGCCGGAGGGATCGTAGATGGTGCCGTTCGAGTCAGACAAGGAAACGCACTTCGCGCCCAACTCGATGAGCTTCTTCACGGTGTACTGGCTCACGTTGCCCGAACCGGAAACCGTACACACCTTACCTTCAAGCCCTTCATGACGCGTCGTCAGCATGTTCTGGGCAAAATACACACTGCCGTAACCCGTGGCCTCGGGCCGGATGAGCGATCCCCCCCAGTTCGTTGCTTTGCCCGTCAGCACACCGCTGAACTCGCGGCACAACCGCTTGTACTGGCCGAACAGGAAGCCAATCTCACGTCCGCCCACGCCGATGTCGCCCGCCGGCACGTCCGCATTCGGGCCGATGTGCCGGTACAACTCGGTCATGAACGACTGACAGAAACGCATGACTTCACTGTCGGACTTCCCCTTCGGATCGAAATCGGAACCGCCCTTGCCGGCGCCAATCGGTAGCGTCGTGAGGGAGTTCTTCAGAATCTGCTCGAAGGCCAGGAACTTCAGGATCCCGAGGTTCACCGTCGGGTGAAACCGGAGTCCACCCTTGTACGGCCCGAGCGCGCTGCTGAACTGAATGCGGAAACCGCGATTCACGTTCATGCGCCCATGGTCATCAAACCAGGGAACCCGGAACATGATCACCCGCTCCGGTTCGATGAACCGCTCGAGAATGCTCTTCTGCCGGTACTCCGGCCGCCGATCGAAGACCGGCTCGATCGAGAGCAGCACTTCCTGAACGGCCTGATGAAACTCCGGTTCAGCCGGATTCTTCCGAATTGCCAATTCAATCATTTCGCGTACGTACGACACCGACGTGTTCCTCCAGTTAACTATTCTACTTTTGCGTTGACCGCTATGCCTTCCCGGCAGCATCCGCGGCCGATGGCGTTTCGTGATGAAAAGCCTCACCCGGAAAGACGACCATCGCCCGATGCGTTCCGGCCGGACAGTGCACCCTCGGCCCAGTTGATTTAGCGGAAGCTACTGACCGGTTATCAGAAGTCTACACAATCACCACCCTTGATGTCAAATAGGAGCCAAGACGGTTCTTGCGTCGTGAATCATCAATGATTACAGGTATATGCGTACAAAGCCACCGGCCATTGCACCCCAAGCCCCTACCTAGGCACACCTTGGCGTTTGTTTCGATATCCGGCAATATTGCCGTTACGAGTTGACAACCGGTGCCCTGCGTGGTATTGTCGGCTTCGTCGCAGAGCGGCAGCGTTCCCTCGACGGGTGTCGAGGGTCCCCTTGGATCGATGAACCAGAGAAGGATGATGGACATTGACAAACCGACGCGCCAACGAAATGGATATCCGCACGCGACGCAAGATGGTTTCCGTGCTTCGCGTTCTGCGAGAAGCCGAGCGGCCCCTCGGGGGGGAGCGAATTGCGGAGGCCCTTCGCCAGTCCGGAACCGACCTCAGCGAGCGCAGCGTTCGGAACTATCTCGCCGAGGCGGACGCCCTCGGTTGGACGGAGAATCTGGGACGCCGGGGACGCGCCATCACGGCCTTGGGACGGGAGGAACTGGACGACGCCCTCGTGGTGGACAAGGTGGGCTATGTCGCGGCACGTGTAGACGAACTGGCGTATCGAATGTCCTTCGACGTCTTGACAAGAAAAGGGACGGTCATTCTGAATATCTCGACGGTGTCGGTGGACGATGCCCACGAGGCGATACGTCATCTCAGCACCGTCTACGACAGCGGCCTGGGCATGGGCCGTCTTGTCGCCTTAGGCGTCCCAGGGCAACAGGTCGGCGGTTTTCAAGTTCCCGAGGGGTTGATCGCCATCGGCACCGTGTGTAGCGTCAGCATCAATGGGATCTTCCTTCACGCCAACATCGCCACCACGTCCCGGTTCGGGGGGCTGCTGGAACTCGAAGCCGGGGTTCCCAAAAGATTCACCCAAATCATTCATTATGACGGTACTTCGCTAGATCCCCTTGAGATTTTCATTCGTGGGTTCATGACGTCCGTCAAGCAGGCGGCGACGACCGGCAACGGCATCCTCGGCGCGAGCTTTCGCGAGGTGCCGACGGTGGCCCTAGCCGAAGTCAAACGACTGGTGCGACTCTCAGAGCAAGCGGGAACCGGCGGCGTGCTGGCCGTGGGACGGCCCAATCAGCCCCTACTGGACATTCCGGTGGCGATGGGCCGGACCGGTCTTGTCGTATGCGGAGGACTGAACCCGGTAGCGGCCATCGTGGAGAGCGACCTGGCGATGACCAGCGCGGCGATGCACTCCTTGTGCGACTTCGACGAATTGTTCGACTACACGGAGTTGCGGGCCAGGTTGGGGTGTCGCCGGCTCTAGAAACGCGTGTATTTGAACTAAATCTAATTATCTGTTTCTCCCCTCTTTATTTGCCTTCCTCACTGGAAATCCGGAATGCGCAGAGGCTACTCTATCAGCTAAGCTTCATGCGGAATTCCAAGAAGCGAACAAAAATGAGCATATGCCGATGTCGTGTAGGGGACCAAGGATGCGGCCTTGCCCCTCCGCAAGAACGAGCGACGCAGGAGAATACGGATTATGAGTCTTAATTTAGCCCACTTTCTCAATGTCACTGCCGAGACCTACCCCGACGTCACCGCCGTCATCCTCGATGACTTCAAGCTCAAGTACACGGAGCTTGCCGCTATGGTCCGTCGCGTCGCGAACATCCTCAAGAGCAAGGGCATCGAGAAGGGGGACAAAGTTGCCATCATGATCCCCAACACCCCCCACTTCCCTATCCTGTACTACGCCATTCTCAGTTGCGGCGCCACCGTTGTCCCCGTCAATTGCCTTTACAAAGCCAAGGAGATTCAGTATTACCTCGAGGACTCCGAGGCGCGGGCCTTCTTCTACTGGAAGGATTTCCGCGATGAGGCGGCCCGTGCGTTCATTGGCACGGAAACCTGCCACACCTTGGTCGAAATCAGTCGTCCCGACGACATGTCTCAGCCGGAGGTCGGCGAAGCGTTCATGCCGCTACTGCTTTCCGCGTCGGCCGAGTTCGACATCGTCGACACCATGCCGGACGACACGGCCGTCATTCTCTATACCTCCGGCACGACGGGATCGCCCAAGGGCGCGGAACTCACCCATTTCAACATGTTCTTCAACGCCCTGCTCGTTCGCGACTATCTCGGCAAGATCAGTCCCGGTGAAGTGGGACTTGTGGTGCTTCCTCTATTCCATTCCTTCGGTCAGACGTGCATGCAGAACGCCACCATCCTCTCTGGTTGCACGATGTCCATGCTCCCGAGATTCGACAGCAACAAGGCCCTTGAGATCATCGGCCGCGACAAGGTCACCTACATGGCGGGCGTGCCCACCATGTTTCAGTTCATGCTCAACGCGGCTGAAGACGGCAACTACGACCTCGAATCGTTGCGCCTGGCTTTCTCCGGAGGTTCCGCACTCCCGGTTGAAGTCCTCAATCGCTTCGAGAACAAGTTCGGGATTCGCATTCTGGAAGGATACGGTCTTTCCGAGACAAGCCCCGTGGCCTCGTTCAACGTTCTCGACAGGCCCAGTCGCCCCGGCTCCATCGGTGTACCCGTTTGGGGCGTCGACATGCGCCTCATGCGCGAAGACGGGTCTTTTGCCTCTACCGGCGAAGTGGGCGAGATCGTGATTCGAGGCCACAATCTCATGAAAGGGTACTACAAGAAGCCCGCTGCGAGTGCCGAGGCCGTCGTCAACGGGTGGCTCCACACCGGCGACCTGGCCACGATGGACGAGGACGGCTATTTCTTCATCGTGGACCGGAAGAAGGACCTGATCATCCGCGGCGGTATGAACATCTATCCTCGGGAGATCGAGGAAGTGCTCTATACCCACCCCGACATTCAGGAAGCCGCCGTCATCGGCATTCCCGATGAACTCCGCGGCGAAGAAGTGAAGGCATGCGTTTCATTGCGGAAGGACGCCGACGTTACGGTCGACGCGCTTCGCGCATTCTGTTCGGAGCATCTTGCCAAATACAAAGTCCCAAAGCAGATCGAGATCCTGCCCGACCTTCCCAAGGGACCTACAGGCAAGATCCTCAAGCGGGAACTGCGGCAGGCGGCGCGCTCCGTTGTTGGCTGATCGCGCCCCGAGGCGTTTACGCGCGCCAACGGGAATTGGCCGAGGGAGCACAGGTGAATCGTACTGGGTGGCTTGGCCCGAGAAGAAGGTTTCTCGGTTATGAGGACTGGGTCAGGGGACCGTGCCCCAGGGACCCACATGGGTTATTGGAATTTCGTGGCTTTCACCGAAATTGGGGAGTACGAGCATGAGCATGGAACTGAAAGACAAAGAAAAACAGAAGTCGCTTGATCTGGCGGAAGAAGCGCGCCAGACCGAGTGGAAGTTCCCGAGCTTCGTAGCGGAGCTGTTTGCGGGGAACTTCCGTTGGGATCTGATGCACCCGTTCCCGATTCAAGACCCCGACGACAAGAAGGTCGGCGACGACCTGATCGCCAAGGTTCGGGACGTACTCGAGAAGTACATCGACCCGGACAAGGTTGATCGCGACCAGGATGTTCCGGAGGAGGCGCTGAAGGCCCTCGCCGAGATCGGGTGTTTCGGGATGAAGGTTCCGAAAGAGTACGGCGGCATGGGGCTTTCCATAACCAACTACAGCCGCGTCGTGTCGTTCGTCGCGAGCTACTGCCAGTCGACGGCGATTTGGCTGTCCGCTCACCAGAGCATTGGTCTCGGGCAACCGTTGCTTCACTTCGGCACCGAAGAGCAGAAGAAAAAGTACTTGCCGCGCTTGGCCAAGGGCGAGGTCTCGGCCTTCGCCCTCACCGAGCCGGATGTCGGTTCCGACCCGGCCAGCATGAAGACCACGGCCACGCCCACTGAAGACGGCAAGTACTACATCATCAACGGCGACAAGTTGTGGATCACCAACGGTCCCGTGGGGCAACTCCTCATCGTCATGGCTCGCACGCCCGACAAGATCGTCAAGGGCAAACCGCGCGCCCAAATCACGGCGTTCATCGTGGAAGGCAACGCCGAAGGGTTCTCCGCACCGCACCGCTGCCGCTTCATGGGTGTCCGAGGCATCATGAACGGCATGCTCCGATTCGACAATGTCAAGGTCCCCGTCGAGAACATGGTCGGCAAGCCCGGCGAAGGCCTCAAGATCGCCTTGACCACGCTGAACACGGGCCGTATGACCATCCCGGCCACCTGCGCGGCCTCCGGCAAATCGGCCATGCACTGGTCGAAGGATTGGGCCAACGACCGCGTGCAATGGGGCGCCTCGGTCGGCAAGCACCAGAACACCGGCGTCAAGCTGGCGCGCATGGTCGGCTACACCTTCGCCATGGACAGCATCAACACGGTCGCGTGCGTGTTTGCAGACAAGGGCGGCGCCGACATCCGCCTCGAGGCCGCCATGGCCAAGTACTTCTGCACCGAATGGGGCTGGAAAGGCGCCGACGATTACCTTCAAGTCCGGGGCGGTCGCGGCTACGAGACGGCCGATTCGCTCATCGATCGCGGCGAGTTGCCGATTCCCGTCGAGCGGCTCCTGCGCGATAACCGCATTGCACGTATCATTGAGGGCACGAGCGAGATCATGCAACTCTTCATCGCCCGCGAGGCCATGGACCTGCATGTGCGTCAGATCATGCCCATCATGGATCCCAGGACGCCCTTCGGCAAACGCATCAGCATGGCCGTCAAGGCAGCGGTCTTCTACGTGCCGTGGATGATCAAGATGTACTTGCCTGCCGGCGGCGACTACAACGTGAAGCAACTCAACGCGGCCAACCGCAAACACCTCTCGTTTATCGCCAACAAGTCAAAGAAACTGGCCCGCAACCTTTTCTTCACCATGGGGCGCTACCAGGTCAAGCTCGAGCGCGAACAGCTTGTCATGGCGTGCTTCGTGGACATCGGCACCGACCTCTTCGCCATGGCCGCGACCTTGGCCCATGCGGAGAGCCGGCTCAGCCGGAATCCCAACGACAAGGCCGTCCAGGACCTCGCCGACATGTTCTGCCAGCTCTGCGAGAAGCGTATCAAAGATAACTTCCGCGATGCCTGGAAGAACGCCAACAAGTCCATCAACAAAGTATCGGGTGCGTTCCTCAAGGGGGAATACGACTCCCTTATCACGGACATCTACACGGACATCCCGCCCGAGAAGCGGGCCCGGTGGGAAGCCATCCAGAAGCAGAAAGCGGCCCAGGCCAAGTAACCAAAAGAGCCCCTGTTCGCTGCAGTGCTGTATTACCCCTTTCGCGAAGGCGCCACGGTGTGGCGCCTTCGTTTGTTGTGGCGCCCGGGGGAAGGCGGATCTGCTTGATCCCGGTCCCGGAAAATGATATAAATCCGCCCGAAGTTAGGTGTGCCTAACATGGGCCGCGTCGTGCCCGGATACGGAGTCCACGCAGTTTATGTCCGAGCTGGTTCCGCTCTGTCAGATTCGTGACGGCCAGATCGTTACCATTGCCCAGATCGCCGGGGGCCACGGCATCGTCCAACGGCTGCGCGTCCTGGGCCTGCGCCCCGGCGTTCGCCTCACGGTCGTGAGCGGCATGTTTGCCGGGGGGCCCATCGTGCTCCAGATCGGCCGGACCCAGACGGCCCTGGGCCGCGGCATTTGCCGCAACATTCTCGTGGAGCCCAACGCATGAAGCGCATTCTGCTCATGGGCAATCCCAACGTGGGCAAGAGCGTTGTCTTCTCCCGTCTAACGGGAATCCATGTTGTATCGTCGAATTACCCGGGCACCACCGTCGAGTTCATGCAAGGCACGATGAGACTCCGTGACGAAGAAGCGCTTCTGATCGACGTCCCCGGAACCTACGGTCTCGAGGCGACCTGCAAGGCCGAAGAGATCGCGGTAGCCATGCTGGCGGAGGGCGATCTCGCGATTGATGTGGTGGATGCGACGAACCTCGAGCGGAACCTGCATCTCACCCTCCATCTCATCGAAGAGGATACACCGATCATTGTGGCGCTCAACGTCTGGGATGAGGCCGTTCACAAAGGCATCCACATCGACGTGGCCAAGCTTGAGGCGGAACTCGGCGTTCCGGTGGTTCCCACGGTAGCGGTCACCGGCGAAGGCATTCGCGAGCTCGTTGGCCGCATTGGCGAGGCCCGCTGTCCCGACGTGCCCAAACGTACTGAGGAAGAACGGTGGACCGAAGTCGGCCGCATCGTGAACGCGGTTCAGGCAATCGAGCACCGGCATCACACCTTCCTCGAATGGCTCGGCGACGTCTCCGTACGCCCCACGACGGGCCTGCCCATGGCGGTAGGCGTCTTGTTGCTTTCCTTTGCCGTCGTGCGCCTGGTGGGCGAGACCCTCATCGGTTATGTATTCGAGCCGATCTTCGACGTGGCCTGGCGGCCGCTCATGGATCGGCTCAGCGACTGGATCCAACCGAACGCGTTCATCCACGACATTCTGATCGGCCATCTCATCGACGGCGAGATCGATTTTGTGCAATCTTTTGGCGTGCTGACCACCGGCCTCTTCGTGCCGATCACGATGGTGCTGCCCTACATCTTCTCGTTCTATGCCCTCCTCGGATTCCTCGAAGACATCGGTTACCTTCCTCGCCTCGCGGTGCTCCTCGACACGATCATGCATCGTCTCGGGCTACACGGGTGGGCGATCATCCCCATGTTGCTTGGCATGGGGTGCAATGTGCCCGGCGTCATGGCGACGCGTGTGCTTGAGGGCAAGCGCGAACGGTTTATCGCGGCCACGCTGGTGTGCATCGCGGTGCCCTGTGCCGCACTCCAGGCCATGATATGGGAGTCCCTCGGCGGGTCGGGCCTGCGTTACGTGGCCGCCGTCTACGCGGCGTTGTTTGTGGCGTGGGTAGTACTTGGGCGCATTCTCAATGCTCTCCTGAAAGGCGAGAGCCCTGAGCTTATCCTCGAGATCCCCTCCTACCGTCTTCCCTCGTTTGCCACGTTTTGGAAGAAGCTTCAGATGCGCATGCTCGGCTTCTTCCGCGAGGCGATCCCCATCGTAATCCTCGGCGTGCTCGTGGTGAATGTTCTATACTTCATCGGCGTCATGGATGTGTTCACCGCCTTTACCGCGCCCGTCATCACGCGGCTCTTCGGCCTGCCCCGCGACGCCGTCGTGGCCATCGTGATGGGCTTCCTGCGTAAAGACGTCGCCGTCGGCATGCTCGACACCCTTAACCTTACCCCCAAACAACTCGTCGTGAGTTGCACCGTCCTCGCCATGTCCTTTCCCTGCATCGCAACCTTCGTCGTGCTCGCCAAAGAGTTGGGATGGGTCGGTCTCCTCAAGAGCGTTGCCCTCATGCTTGCCTGTACCCTCATCGCCGGTACCACGCTCAACTGGATCCTCTAGTCCCGGTGCCAGGAAGGCCGGATGTGCCCCGGCTCATCGGAACTGAAGGCTGAAGCGTTTGGCTCAGTACAACTGGGATCGGAAAGTGACGGGGCTGTTGTCGTCGGTGCGGAGGTCGGTGTCACCGTTCCATGCGATGGGTGCCTCTGGCTGATCGCCAATGATGGGCCCGCAGTCCTTCCGCGAGCGGCCTCACACAGCCTACGAGCATCAGGCCCCTTCTCGCTTGTACGGCCATCACGGCCCCCGGCATGATCAGGTCCTCCATCATTCCTCCGCGAGCGCCTCCCTCGCGACACGGTCGATCATGGCCGTGAAACCGAGCGCGGACGCCGTGTCGAGGGGGAAGTAGAACGCGGGCGGCCCGTTGACCTCATACAGCTCGCCCGGCCTGAGCTCAACGTCGACTTTCTGTCGCAGATCCCCGTGAAAACCGCCGCCGGGGTCCTTCCAGAAGTTGGCATCGAAGAGGTCGCCATCGGGGAACCAGCAGCCGATGCCCCGGTCCTCCGTGGTGTCGACCCACGCCTCGCCGGAGAGGTAGTAGTTGGGCACGTCTGCACTGAACGGTTCGTCCTGTTCGCTCGAACCGCCGATCGCCGGCATGATGAAATGGAAGATCTCCATGAGTCGCCACGGCCGTACATCGAGGTTCTTGATCCACAGACATTCACCCGCGAACCAACCGGAGGATCGTTTCGGCAGCCAGAAGCGCCATTGGCTATCGTAGCGGCATGGCGCATGGGTGCGATCGGAGGAGGCGCCGCTGTTCTCATCGACCGGGGGCATGACGTCGGCTCCCTCCCATAGTCCGATCCGCATATCGACTACGCGAACATCCGCCCCGACGCGAATCTCAGTAACGGTCACCGTGTCGGGAAATACCCAGAGGTCGTCGGGCACGCGCTGGTGGATCATCGGAGCTACATAGCCCAGCAGCGTCTCCCCCATTCGCATCTGCCACGCGCGATGGCCGGCGGGGCCCTCGACCTGCGCCTGTCCCAGACGCACCCCAATGCCTTCTTCGGACAGCGTGGGCTCGACATTGGGCAGTTCGCGCAGCCATGACGCAATCCGCCTCTTCTTGGCGATCCGGACGTCGCCGGCATGATGCAGGGCGTAAACCTGCGCGTTCAGACGCGCGGCTGCCTCCACCAGCTCGGGATACGGTTCGTCCCGCTCGTTGACCAATCCGTAATTGCTGTCTTCCGGAAAGGTATCCGCAATGCCCAGGGCCGGTTCATCCACGAACATGAAATAGTTCGATCCCACCATGAACGGCAGACTGAACATGGCCGACTGGAAATGGGTGAAGCACTTCGCGCGCTGGGCCTGCGTAGCCACGCGCATACCGGCGCCGTGCTTGCAGGGTAGACCGCTGTCCAGGGCCGGGAAACTCCACTCCGTAATCATCATCGGCTTGCCGGACGCCTCTTGCCACGCCATGATCTGCTCGATGACGGAGACCGGCACGCCGGTCTCAACATCGATACGCGGGTACATGTTGAATGACACCACGTCGCAGTACGTGCCGCAGACATCCCAGACATCCGGGGCGGTACCGGCAAAACGACTTCCCAGCACGAGGTGGTTCGGATCGTGGCGTCGGATCGCCTCGGCAGTCGTCCGGAAATAGGCGTCGGCGATGCGACGTACCCACTCGCGGGCCACGGCCTCGGCGCGCTCGCCTCCCGGTTCGGTGGGCTCGGTGTGCTCAGCGAGTGCTTCCCACGAATGCACCGCCACGCCCCATAGCTGGGCGAACTCGTCGGGGGATGGCAGTTTCTCTTTCAGGAAGGCGATCCAGGCCTGTTTCGCCCCGTGTGTGGCGGGTTTCTTCCAGGCCTCATCGAATAACCCCCACGGCCGGTAGTTCTTCCCAAACCACTCGAGCTCGTTGTCCAGGAAATACCCGATGAGCCAGGGATCATCCTTGAGTGGCGCGCACGAGAAGCAGGCGACTTTGTCGCAGTGGCGCGCCCATTTCGGGCTGAACACGTTCGGAAAACCCGTCCACGTTGTTTTCGGACAGAGGTCGTCGATGGATGAGAAACTGCTCCCTAAACTGAGGAACTCGATGTGCGCAAAGGACCGGTAGCGCAGGCTGGGCGAGTGACCGGCGGGCAACGTGTTGAAACCCCATTCGGCCAAGCGCGCGGCGGTAGCCTCAGCCCACGCTTCTTCGGAGCCATACTTCTTTTTCATGTTCTCGCCGTAAGGGGCGTAGCCCAAGGCCTGGCACCCGTGGCCCTCATACCGAATGTGGTCGGTACCGACGATGTAGAAGCCGCGGCCGAGAGGATCGATCAGCCACCACTGGCCGTCGTCACGGTTTTTGGTGTAGAAGAAGCCGGTGGCCTCGGCACTGTATTCCGTCCACGCCGGCACGGCATACGGTGGTCTGGACGGAACCTCAGCCACGGGTGCCGGGGCCTCCTCGCTGATGTGCACCCGCACGTTGTCGAAAACCGCCTGGAGATCGCCGGCATCCAGCGCCGGCCGCCCCGAAGTGACGGCCCGGTGGTCGAAGGCGCGGGCGAGATGCGCCCGTTGCGTTCCGTCGGCCTCGAAAATGTGGCCCTCAATACGCTCACGCGTGAGTACGAGCTTGAGCCGGTAAGGCGTGTTGCACTTCCAATTGAAATCGTATCCCTCGCTGGAAAGCTCCGTGAGGCGCGTCTCGGCTTCTTGCTGGGCCAGCCAACGGCCGTCAAGCGCCTCGCACAGCTCGACGGTGTGGCGGAACCCCTTCTCCTCAGGCGCCTCGACCAAGGCGATGTGCCAGTAGTTGTCTGGGTCGAGCCGCACGCAGATTCCCGCTACGGCCCAGCTCGTACCTCGGCGCTCGACTACCGTGACGGTGGCCTCGAATTCGAGTGCCGCCGCGAAGGGCGACTGCTCGAGTGTCAGGAAGGAACGGGCGCCTTGCCCGAACCGCATCGTGCCGTCGCGCGCCTCCCAAGCCACGGAATCCGCAAACCAGGCCGGTTCACCTTCGCTGCCGGCGACATAGTCAAAGGCGTCCGTGAACTCGAAGGGCGTTGCCCCGAGAACGGTGATGATAAGGGCCATCATCATTGCGCAATCTCCCCCAAGAGTCCCTTGCCTAGTTGCCGCACGCCGGATCCACCAAGTCCATCGCCGCCATCTTCCGGGCCTCGGCGCGTCGTGCTTGGACGACCACCACGGGCAACAGCGAGGCAAACAGGACCGTGCCGATGCCCCCCGCTAGGAGCCACGGATACCACAAGAGCGACGGTTGTCTCATAGCAAGGAATGCGACCCCAACGCCTAGAATCCCGAGTGAGCATACCCAAAGCAGGATACCGGTGACAAAGATGAATCTGAAACCGCGGCCGCGGGCACTGAGAACGCCCGTCATTGCCCCCCAGAGTCCGGCCAGAATGCCCAGCGCGCCACCAAGATAACCCCCAATGGCCCCGCCCGGTCCAAGGCCCCACGGCGACAGCGGATGCATGCGGATGTTGTCTACCCATACCGTGCCCGCCCCTTCCATGCGAACGCCGACCTGAACCCGTGACGGCAAGTCTTTCGGCCCGTAGAAGAAGGAAGTGGTAGCCCGCTGCCAGTCCTGCGTTCCCGTCAATGACTCATTCAGCCCTCGACCAAAGTAGACGCCTTGCGGAAATGTGCAGAGCATCTCGATGTAGGCCGGGGCCTTGAGGTCTTTCGACCGAAGTTGTGCCTCGCAAATGAGCCGTCTATCCTCCGGCCTCGGATCCTGCATCTCGAGCAGTGGAATCGAGACCGGCACGTAGCCCGTGTACTCCACACGGAAACACGCCCGGCCTTCCACGGCATTCCCCTTCTCCACCGTTACGGTCACTCCCTCAGGCAGTTTCTCCGTGGACGCCGTCATGTGCTTGCGAAACCATGAGACATCGCGGTCGGCCCCGAGCGATGTCACCCCGACTATCGAAACAGCCAGGAGAATCCACAGCCACCGATATCTACTCCGATGTTCCATCGCTATCCCCTTCCGTGGGCGCAAACGACTGTTGGTGTGCCGCGAGAAGCTTGCGCGCGTGGGCGGGCGCCAGAGCGCCGTCCGCAACCAGGATTCTCAGTTCCCGCTGGAACGCGTCCAGCCCAACCGTCTCGTCTGCAGTCTGCACTTTGCCGATCAAACGGTCAAGCCGCGCGCGGACCGTCGGGTACGAGATTCCGTACTCCTTAGCCAAGGCCTTGAGCGAACCCGAAGCCAAGAGAAAACGCTTGAGAAACTGTAAGTCCTCTTCGCTTAATGAGTTAGTCCACGTAATACGTTCTGAAGCCATCGTCACTCCGTAGCATATGGCATAAATAATAATTAACCTCGAATAAATTATATTCAACCCGAATCAGTTTGTCAAGATTCGTTATTTCGATCTCAATCTTGTTCAAAAACCCTAACGTGGAGATGGGCACGCGGTGCTCCTGCTGTTCTCGACCGTAGGGTCGGTGCTTCTCGGGTTCGGCTTGCGAAGCCGGGGAGGTGGCGCTCCAAACTACCGCATGCGCTATAATGCCCGCCAAGGGTTGAAGACATGGCACGCTCCGAAGAGGTGCTGAATGCGGGAGGGTCGCCGGAAATGAAGCAATTCAAGAGGATCCTGGTATGTGTGGACCTCAAGGCGGCGCAGCATCCGGTCCTGGAACGGGCCATCAAGCTTGCGCAGAACAACGAGGCAGAACTGCGTGTGGTTGCCGTCCAGGAAAGACTTCCAACATGGGCACGGGCATTGCTTCCTGCCGGAGCTCAGGATTGGGAAGAGATAGTGGAACAAGAAGCCAGAGGACAACTGGAAAGACTGATTGCTCCTTTGGAGAAGACGGGGGTTTCCGCGTGTTCGGCGGTGCTGAGCGGTCAGCCTTTTGTAGAGATCATTCGAGAGGTGTCGGCACATTCGCACGACCTCGTTCTGAAAGACCTGGAACTTGACAGAGTTCTCGGGAAACCCATGATAAGCAGTACGGACATGCATCTTCTCCGCAAGAGTCCTTGCCCGGTGTGGCTCATCCAGCCGAACAAGGGAAAACCGTTCGCGCGCATTCTTGCCGCCGTTGATCCCGTACCGGGGGACGATGATGTGAGGAATTCCCTTAACACGAGGATCCTCGAACTGGCCACATCGCTGGCCCTTCAGGAGCAGTGTCGACTGTTCGTCGTTCGGGCGTATGAATCGGTAGGCGAGGCTTTCCTGGCAACGAAGGTGAATGCGCGCGACTCCTCGGAATTCCTGGAACGGATTCAGATGGTGCGCATGAAGAGTGACCGCGAGTTTATTGGGAAATTCGAGAAGAGGGCCGGGGAATTCGATGTGCGTTACGTTCATGGCAATCCCGGGGCCATCATCCCGGAGGTGGTCCGAGATGAGGCTGTAGACCTGGTCATCATGGGGACAGTGGCAAGGACGGGAATACCCGGTCTTCTGATGGGCAGGACCGCGGAAGCGGTCTTGCGGCAGGTGGACTGCTCGGTGCTGGGCGTCAAGCCCAAGGGCTTTGTATCACCGTTATGACGGTGACGGCCGCGCGCCTCTCGCGGGTTCTCCGCGAGGGACTCGCCGGTCATGCACGTGGGCGCGGGGAAAGGAGAAGGAGGTCTCGGAGGGCCTGTTCGCCCGTCGCAGAGAGCCATCGGGCCTCGAAGTCTTCCGCCTGTACTATCTGTGCAACGGCGGCCAGGCATCGCAGATGGAAGTTGCGCTCCCGAATCGGACCGGCCAGCGCGATCACCGTATGGACCTCCGCTGCGTCCGCGCGGAAACGGACTCCGGGGCGACATCGAGCGATAAGCATCTCAAATGGCTTTGATGCTTCCACGACAATGTGCGGAATGGCTAAGTGCGGGGCAAGCACAGTGGAACTCAGTTGCTCACGGGCACTCAGGAGACGTCGTATGGTCTCCTCAGGCACCCCCAATCGCGGTCCCAACGCTTCGCTCGCGCGCGTAAAGAACTCCTCTCGTGTCACGGCTTCATTTAGGTCAAGAACAGGACACTGTTCAACCATCCTGTCGAAACGGTCGAGCGTGATCTCGTCGCGTTCTCGGACGATCTCCTTGAGTTCCGCCTCTAGCGTTCCGTCGACCATTTCCCGAGCGGTCAGTCGTTCGAGGAGGTGGAGGAAGGCCGATTGGCCCTGAACCCGGGAACGGCCGTAGAACCAGTAGAGGCAGAAGCCCGCGAGGGCCAGCAAGGCACTGATCACGAATGCTTCCTCGCGCATTTCGAGGAGTACGAAGCCGAAGCCCACCAGACCGGCAATCTGTAGCCAAGGATAGAGTGGGGCTCGGAACACCGGGCGGTAGTTCTGCAACCGGCTTTCCCGCAGGATGATGACTGAGACCAGAGCGAACACGTTGGTCAGGATCAGTCCAATGGAGGCGGACTCAACCAGAATGTAGAGATCGACGAAGAGGGGCAGAATCACGCAGCAACCCGTTGCCAGAATGGCCACATGGGGTGTGTGGAAGCGCGAGTTCACATGTCCTACCGATGCCGGCAACATTCCATCTCGACTGAGCGCCAACAGGTAACGTGAACCGGCGAGGATTCCCGTGTTGGCTGTAGTGAGGAATGCCAACGATGCCGCTACGGAGATCGCCGTTTTTCCTACCGGTCCCATCACGATGTGGGCGCCGTCCGTTATCGGGGTGAGGGTGTTTCGCAGTACCTCGGGATCGACGATTCCTATGGTGGCGGTAATCATCAGGAGATAGCAGAGGCCGATGAGAACCAGCGAGAGGATCATCCCCAGAGGGATGGTTCGCCCGGGGCTCCGCACCTCTTCAGCCACGCTGGCAACCTTCAGTAACCCTCCGTAGGCGACGAAGACGAGCCCTGCCGTCGAGAACACGGCTGCGGTCCCCTTCGGCGCGAAGGGCTCGAACCTACCAAGACTCGCCGCGGGCAACCCATAGATGACGTAAACGACCATGAGCCCCAGGAGTCCTGCAACCAGGGCCACTTGCAGACGCGCGGCCTCCTTGACACCGACCAGGTTGACGGCCACGAGAGCTGCACCAAGCACAACGCCGCTGATGCGAATGTCGATGGGAAGGATCATCTGTATGACCGCGGCCATGCCTACCAGGGCGAAGGCGCTCTTCAGAGAGAACGATACCCAGTTCAGCACGCCCGCGATGGTGCCGCAGGCTGGGCCTACGGCCCGCGTAATGAAGAAATAGTCACTTCCAGCCTTAGGCATCGCCGTGGCCAGCTCGGCCGTGGACAGGAGTCCCGTGGCTGCCAGAATGCCCGCCAGCAAGTACGAAACGATCACAGCCGGGCCGGTCATGTCGTATGCCAGGCCCGGGAGCACGAATATCCCGGAACTGATCATGGCTCCGGAGGCAATACAGAAGACGTGTATCAGTCCGAGGCCTTTCTTCAGTTCCACCGCGATTGTCTCCCTTGTGGGGCCCTGCCGTGATACCGGGCCGCAGCTCGCGGACCGGAGGCCTGTGCAGCGCAGTCCCCAGGATAGCAGAATCTCTACCCAGCAGACCAAACTGGCCGAGCTGAACGGATCTCAGGCCGGTGGGTGTTCGAGGGCGTACCGGCACAGGGCGCGCAGGTTCTCGTGGGGTGTATCGCGGACCACTTCACACCCGGCGCCCACGATGTAGCGCGGGCCGACGGCCCGATGACATGCCGCGATGGCCTCCGAGACCGTCTCGGGCGTACCGTTTCGGAGCACTTGGACCGGGTCGATGTTGCCCAGGATCACCTGGTCAGGTCCCATGACCCGGCGGGCCTCGACCATGGGAACCATGTAGTCGAGATCGACGATGGCGCAACCTAGCCGTCCCATACCCTCGAGGATCGGCCGGGTATTGCCGCAGATGTGGAGCCGAACACGACCTCCCATGGCGTGGATCCCATCGACCAGCTTCTTCTCGGAGGGCCAGACGCACTCGTTGTAGATGGCCGGCCCGACAAGGGACGCCGCAGCATCGCCGACACCGATGATGTCGCAGCCGGCCTCGATCTGAGCGCGGGCGAAGCGCAAACCGAGCTCCACGGAAAACGCGAAGAGGTCGCGCACAAAGGAGGGGTCCTCGTAGAAATCCATCATGAGGCGGTTGATCCCGCGGAGATCGGCGGCCTCTGCGCACGGCCCTTCCACCCAGCCCTCGACCAACCGCTTCCCTCCCACGCGCTTCTTGAACAAGGCGGCCGCATCAACACGGTCCCGCATCCGGCCTCCACCGAGGGGGTCCGGCACAGCCAGGGTCCTCAACACGCGCTTGTCGGCGAGCAAGGCGTTCGTTTCGTCAACGGCAGGCGGCTGATCGTGGAAGAACTGAATGGCCGCGCCCGAATCCGTGGCTTCGCGCGTGGGATCGGAGATACACGAGACATAGTCGAACCCAAACGCCTCGGCCACCCGAATCTGGGCATCCACGAGGACGCGGTAGTCGCGAGCGTATTCACCGTAGGGCACGCCACTCAGGTCACCGGCAAACATCATCGTGATTGGCATCAGGGGAAGGTGGTCGATGCGTTGCCCCTCGATCATGGCCACGACACGTTCTCTGCCCGTCATGTCGAATTCTCCTTGCCGTTCGTCCCGCACTTGTTGGCCAAGTATACCTGAAGTAACCTGGGCGGGTGGGAATATGCCTTCGAAAAAACCGCCGCCAAAAGGAAAGAAATATGCTAGAATATCCTCCAACAGGTAATCGGGTGTGCGACGCGGTACGTGCAGCCGGGCGCCGTCACACCGAGGGAACATGGGGTACGATTGGGAGGTACTGGGGCCATGGTTAGATGTTCATCCAGACAAGGTTTCACGCTCATCGAACTGCTCGTCGTCATCGCCATCATAGGGATACTCGCGGCCATTCTGTTGCCGGCCCTCGCGCGCGCGCGCGAGTCGGCCCGCCGATCCAGTTGTCAGAACAACCTCAAGCAATGGGGCGTCGTGCTCAAGATGTACGCCGGCGAAGCTGAAGGTGGCCGGTTTCCTCCGGTCCTGATGCGCAACGGCAATGCTCAGATCTATGTGGATCGCGACGATCCGACGATGACTCTCAAGTCGTACAACACCAGCATTTTCGTGGCGGCCGGGCCCGATCCGACCAAGGTGTATCCGGAGTATTTGACCGATCCGAACATCTGTTTCTGTCCGTCGGATCCGGAGAGCGGTCCGGACGACGCGAAGTACACCTGGTCGGAGGAGAACTGTTTCGGTACGCTGGGCGACGATGCGAACTACTGCGCCGGCGCCGTGGACGAGAGTTACATCTACCTGGGCTGGGTTTTCGACCTGGCTGAGTCCACGGATGTACAGATGACCTTCAACTCGTCGATACTGCCCGAGCCTATCACCGGGCCCATCCAGTTGATCTATGCGGCGACCGGTAACCTGCTGCCGCCGTTCCTGAATCCCACAGATCCCGTGAAACCGCCGGAATGGTACGTCGACCAGGATGTCAACGTGGGGGGTACGGATTGCCATTGCGGCAATGGCGGTGGTGACGTCATCTATCGCCTTACCGACGGCATCGAGCGGTTCCTCATCAAGGACGTGGCTCAGGCCGCTGCCTCGGCGAAAGGCCAGAGCGACATCTGGATCATGTTCGACCACATTGCCACAGAAGTATCCGGCTTCAACCACGTGCCCGGCGGATCGAACGTCTTGTTCCTCGACGCTCACGTGGAGTTCATCAAGTACGTTACGGAAACACCCTACGGCTCGGGCGGCAGTCGCGCGCCGGTGAACGAGGGTGTCGCCAAAGTCGTGGGGATGGTCTTCGAGTACCTGAACTAGCGGGGATACGTTGCCCTATCCGCGATGCGCCTTTCTGCAGCGGAGCGGCGCGTCTCCGGAATTACCGGAGACGCGCCATTGTTCTGAAGGCAGGGAGGTAAGAGCTGTGTATTCACACCGACGCCCCACGGTTATCCACCTCGTGCTCGTGTGTGCCGCGTTCGCCAGTCTTGCGTTTTCCTGCGAGGCCGAACGGGATTCGGGATCGAGTTCCCCCGGCCATCCCGTGGGGCACACGCGACTCACCTACACGGACGACACGCGTTCGGCTCGTTCCGTACCGGTTGAGGTCTACTATCCCGCCACGGTCGCCGGAGACAACACTCCCTGGGCGTCCGGCCTATTCCCATTGGTTGTCGTAGCCCACGGTTTCCAGATCGGGGTTGACTCCTACGACTACCTCTGGGAGTACCTCGTGCCGCGCGGCTATGTGGCGGCCCTCGTTGATACCGAAACGGTTCTCTTTCCGAGCCACAGCGATTTCGCCCAAGATCTGGCGTTCGTCGTCGAGAAGATGCAGGCGGGCGCGGGATCGCCCGACTCGCCGTTCTACCAACACCTGGCGTCGACCTCGGCGGTTGTTGGTCACAGCATGGGCGGGGGTGCCACCGTCCTTTCCGTGCAGTACAGCGCCCACATCACAACCATCGTTCCATTGGCCGCCGCCGAGACCAACCCCTCCGCCATCGAGGCGGCCGCGTTGGTGAACATACCGGCCCTTCTCTTCTCGGGCTCAAAGGACTGTGTCACTCCGGCGGACACGAATCAAGGGCCCATGTTCAATGCCATGCCCTCGACGTGCAAGTTCCATTTGACGATCACCGACGGTAGCCATTGTCAGTTTGCTCAAGACGCCAGTTTGTGCAATCTCGGACAGAGTCTCGCGTGCCCCTTCAGGCAGTACGTCGATGATGCCGTCCAGAAAGCACTGACCCTTGAGTTCACGGGCCTCTGGCTGGATGCCACGCTGAAGCGCGACATGGAAGCCCGAGCGGCGTTTGATCAGCGCGTGCTCGATGAGAATGGCAAGGGTAGCATCGCCTATCAGGGTTCGTGTGTCGGCGGTGAAGGCGAAGGCGAGGGTGAGCTTGTTGTTCTCGCGCCCAATGGCGGAGAAGCGTGGACGGTGGGAAACACACAGGCCGTCGACTGGGATGGACCTTCCGCCTTGGTAGGACCTGACGTGCGGATCGGACTCCATCGAGGGGTCGAAGCGGAGGTGTTTGTTCAATGGCTTATCCGAAGAACCGCGAACGACGGCTCCTACCTCTGCCTTCTTCCGGCGGATATCGAACCGGGAACCGACTACAGAATTCGTGTCCAGTCTTTTCTACACAGCGATGTGCGCGATTTCAGTGACGGACCATTTAGCATCGCGCCTGCCGTTTTGATCGTCACCGATCCGACGGGGGGCGAACAGTGGCGTCCTGGCGAATCTCATGGGATCCGCTGGAGTAGTCTTCCGGGTATTGTGGGTTCCGAAGTCCGAATCGGCCTGCATAAAGGGGCTACGTTTCTCTTCTGGATCCACCGCAAGACCGCCAACGACGGCGAATTCGAATGGCGTATTCCCAGTGATCTCCTTCCTCATCACGCCTATCGGATTCGCGTGCAGTCCTACGCGGACGCCAGCGTCCGCTGCATGAGCCGAGCTTTCTCGTTGCTCTCGCACGAATAGCGCTCCGCTGGCATTCCTTGGTGCGCAGGCCGACGGCATTCAACCGATACGTGCCTCTTGACTGTCTCGATCACCTTTGGGTAACAATATCCCTGCGCGGCACAGTCGACCGTTATCGCGTTCTCGGGATACTCTCGTGATTCGATTGGGGATCATAGGCGCAGGCCATTTCGCCAAGGCTCACCTCCTGGCACTCGCGCAGTTGCGGGATCGTGTTCGGGTTACGGCCGTCGCTCGGCGCAACGGCGCGTTGCCCTTTCCCGAAGGCGAGGCCGCCGGCGCGGTGCTCATGCCGGCGGAAGCGCTTGTGGCCTCGGCGGAGGTCGATGCCGTCACCGTGTGTGCCCCCAACCACCTGCACCGCCGCTTCACGGAATTGGCCCTGCGCGAAGGCAAACACGTTTTCTGCGAAAAGCCGCTGGCCATGACGATCGAGGATGCGGACGCGCTGATCGCCCTGGCTCGCGCTACGGACCGCAGACTCCTCGTCGGCCACGTGACGCGGTACCTGCCCGTCTATCGCGGCGTTGCAGAAATCCTGGAGAGCGGCCGCTTGGGCACGCCGCGCGTCGCCTATGTCAATCGCATGCATTCGAGCGAAGGCCGTTGGTGGCGCATGAATCCGGACATCGGCGGCGGCGTGGTGTTCGACCTGCTCGTGCACGACTTCGATCTGCTCACATGGTACATGGGGCCGCCGCAGAGCGTCGTTGCCCGAGGCCACAAGCATCAGCAGGGCGCCTATGACCAGGTCGCCGCCATCCTTACCTACTCGAACGATCGCATCGCCATGGCCGAAGGTGGTCTGTACCTCAGGCCGCCCTGCGGGGTGCGCTCCTCCTTGCGCGTCGTCTGCACGCGGGGCCATATCGAAGTGGATGCCAGCAAGCGCGGCGCCCCCATCTCCGTCTTCGAGGAAGGGCACGAAGAGCGCTGCCTGTCCGTCGACACCCGAAACCAGCGGCACCGGGCTCTCGTCGGAGAATACACCGAGTTCCTCGATCGGATCGGTGGTGCGCCTCCGCAGCGTCTTCTCGTAGAGGATGCCCGCCGGGCCGTAGCCTGCGCGGTGCTAACCGTCCGTGCCGCCGACTCCGGTGACGAGGTTTCTTTCGACTGACGCGACCTCCCGGCGTCCACGCGCCGCGTGGTATGCTTGACCTATGGCGTCACACTCCAGCATATCCGTTCACGAGCGACTCCATTTGGCGGGGCGGCCCTCGGATCGCAAGAGCGCCCCGGATTTCGTCGATTCCTTTGACGTCGACGCCGTGCCGATCGGGCCGGGTTGCTACCTCATGGAGGACGAGCGCGGCGAGATTATTTACGTGGGCAAGGCCAAGAACCTGCGCGCCCGAATCCGGCAGTACGTCAACGACCAGGATTCCCGCTACAGCGTCAAGTTTCTGATGGGCCGTGTGGCCGACATCGGATTCCTGGTGACTCACACCGAGAAGGAGGCCTTGCTTCTCGAGAACAGCCTCATCAAGCAACATCGACCCCGCTATAACGTCCGTCTCAAGGACGACAAGACCTTCATCAGTCTTCGGATGGACCCGCGCGAGGATTTCCCGCGAGTCACCGTCGTCCGCCGCTACAAGAAGGACGGCGCCCAGTACTTCGGGCCGTACTCGAGCGCGCAGGCCGTGCGCGAGTCGTTGAGGTTCATCCATCGCGTGTTTCCATTGCGGCGCTGTTCGGACAACGTGATGCGCAACCGCGCCCGGCCGTGTCTTTATCACCAGATGAACCAGTGCGGGGCGCCATGCGTTGGCCTCGTTGATCGCGACGGCTACCACGAGGTGGTGGACCAGGTGATGCTGGTGCTCGACGGACGTATCGCCGAACTCGAGCAGGTGCTCTTGGCGCGGATCCACGCGCATGCCGAGCAACTCGATTTCGAGAAGGCCGCCGTACTCCGCGACCGCCTGTTCGATTTGCGGCGCACTTTCGAGCGGCAGCGCACCGTGGCCGTGCCGGGCGCTGAGGACCGCGACGTGTTCGGGCTGCACACGCAAGGACGCTTCTGCGAGGTTCAGGTCTTGTTCTTCCGGGGCGGCACGTTGCTCGGCGGTAAAGCCTACTCATTTCACCAACACGAGATGCCCACCGCCGAGCTTGTGGGCTCATTCCTGCTGCAATACTATGCCGACGCGCCGCTTGTTCCCTCCGAGATCCTCGTGCCGGTGGAACTCGAGGAGGCATCCGTGCTCGCCGAGGTTCTCTCCGAACAGCGCGGGCGCAAGGTCACGATCCATCAGCCGCAACGCGGCGACAAACGCGCGCTGGTAACCATGGCCAATCGGAACGCACGAAAGAGTTTCGAGGAGAAGCGTCTTGCCGACGAGGCCAACGCCGACCTCATCGAGCAGGTGCGCTTGGCGCTCCAGATCGACCGCACGCCGGAACGGATCGAGTGTTACGACATCTCGACCATACAAGGCGCCAAGGCCGTGGGATCGATGGTCACCTTCGTCGGCGGCGTGCCGGACAAGTCCAAGTACCGTCGCTTTGCCATTCGCAGCGTGGAAGGCCAGGATGATTTCGGCATGCTGCGCGAGGTCCTCCTCCGTCGGTTCACCAAGGGCGTCGAGGAAGACGACCTCCCCGACCTGGTGGTTATCGATGGAGGCCGGGGTCAGTTGAACGTGGCGCTGGCCGTATTCAGAGATCTCGGCATCGAGGATCTGCCTGCGGTCGGCATGGCCAAGGCACGAGCCCAATCCGAACAGGGCCACAGCCCGGAACGATTCGTGCTGTCGGGGCGCGTCAACCCGCTCATCCTGCCGCAGCACTCGCCTGTCGTCCACCTCATGGTACGCCTGAGGGACGAGGCGCACCGGTTTGCGATCACCTATCACAGAAAGAAACGTACGCAGGAGACGTTGCGTACCCGCCTGACCGATATCCCTGGGATCGGACCGGCCCGGGCGCGAACCCTCTTGAATAATGTCGGTTCGATAGGCAGAATACAGCGCGCGTCTGTCGAGACCATTGCGGCGCTTCCTGGCTTCAACAACACGCTCGCCCGGCGAGTGAAAGAGCATCTGGGACCGGTTGGGACGCTGCGCGACCAAGATTAGGGAGATACACCATGGGCGTTCTGCTATCGTTCGTTTTCCTTGCGCTGCTCCTCGTCACCGCGAGCCTCATCTACTGGTGTTCCGTCTCGGCCAAGTATACCCAACCGGAACGGGCCGACGAAATCCACACCGTCACGACTCCCGATCTCTGGAAGATACGGCTGTTCCGTTACCGCCCTGTCCGTGGCCGCGGCGAACCGGTCTTTCTGTGTCATGGCATGTTCGGCAACCGGTTCAACTACACCTTGCCCGCGGGCATGTCGTTGGTGGACACCCTGATTGCCAAGGGCTACGATTGCTGGGTGATCGACTTGCGCGGTACCCGATCCTCGACCCCGCCCTTCGGCCGAAGCCGCACCGAAGTCACTATGGACGGTTATCTCAATGCCGACCTGCCCACCGCGATCGACTACGTCCTCCAGTCGACCGGATATCCGAAGGTGCACTGGGTCGGTCACTCGATGGGCGGTATGCTTCTCTACGCCTATGAAGAGGCCTTCGGAAATGCCCAGATTGCCAGCGGCGTTACCCTCGGATCGCCTCCCGGCTTCGCGGGTGCCAGCTTCCGCGTCCCCGGTTTCCTCCTCCAGCTCCTCAACCTTTTCCCGGGTACGCTCAACACGGTGCTTCGTGCGCTCACGCCCCTCGCCAGCAAGGTGTCGCTCATGCAGAAATTCGCGCCCACCAATTGGGACAACATGAATCCGAGTCTCGGCTCGGGCGCGCTCTTCAACATGTTGGACACGATGCCGCCGCGTGTGGCCGAAGCCCTCTCGAGTGCCGTGCAGACCAACACCCTGGTCCTCAAGAAGCTGGACGGAACGGACGTGGACGTCATCGGCGGACTCAACGCACTCCACACGCCCCTGTTTGCCATCTACGGCGCCAAGGACCCCTTCGTCGCCTTTGGGACCGCCCAACGCTTCTTCGACGAACTGCCGGGCAAGGACAAGAAGATGATGGTCCTGTCCGAAGAGAACGGCTTCGTCGAAGACTACAGCCATGTCGACCTCACGTTCAGCCGCGATGGCAAGGCCGAGGTGTATGAACCCATCGGGGATTGGATCACCGCGCACGCCACTAGCGTTCAGGCCCCGGTTGAGCCCAAGGCCGCTGCGAAGAAGGCGCCCGCGAAAAGAGCCCCGGCGAAGAAGGCCGCTGCGGCAACGGTTCCCGCTGAGAAGAAACCCGCTGCGAAGAAGAAGGCCGTTGCCAGCAAGAAGCCTGCTGCCAAGAAGAAGGCGGCGGGTGCCGAGCCCGAGTCCCCGACCGTCAAATCGGGCGCTGAGTCCATCGGCTAGGCGCCCGTATCGGCCTTTGTGGATGTGTAACGCAAGGGCATCACTGCCCTGAAGTCGGAGGAGAAACAGCCATGGCGACCGCAGACGTAGTGGATTACAGAATCCTGGGTGATGATATGCAGTTCGTCGAAATCGAACTGGATCCCAATGAGACTATCGTGGCCGAGGCCGGCGCCATGATGTACATGACGGACGGCATCGAGATGAGCACCCGGATGGGCGCCGGCAAGAGCGAAGGAGTCATGGGCAAAGTCCTCGCCGCCGGCAAACGTGCACTGACCGGAGAAAGCTTGTTTGTTACCGTGTTCACGCATCACGGTCAAGGCAAGGGTCGGGTCGCCTTTGCCGCGCCGTATCCTGGGAAGATTGTGCCGATGGACCTCGCCGATCTAGGCACGATGATGTGTCAGAAGGATTCCTATCTTTGTTCGGCGAACGGCATCGACGTCGGAATCGCCTTGCGCAAGAAGATCGGCGTTGGCCTGTTCGGCGGCGAGGGATTCATTCTGCAGCGGCTGGCAGGCGCCGGCATGGCCTTCTGCCACGCCGGCGGCACCATACACACGCTTGAGCTTGGCGCCGGCGAGACGGTTCGCGTGGACACGGGGTGCATCGTGGCGTTTCAAGAACGGGTTCAATACGACATTCAGTTTGTCGGATCCGTGAAGACGGCTCTTTTCGGCGGCGAAGGCCTGTTTTACGCAACGCTGCGAGGTCCTGGACGCGTGTATCTCCAGTCGCTGCCGTTCAGCCGACTGGCCGATCGGATCTATGCGGCCGCGCCTCAGACCGGAAACAAGCAGGTTGGCGAGGGCTCGCTCCTGGGCGGAATCGGCAAGCTGGTCGGTGGCGACCATTAGCCGCCTGCGCCCCGAACGTGCCTGCTGAGCACCCGCGGGCCACAAGCAGAAAAGGAGCATCTACCATCATGAGTCTCACCATGTCCCGCCGGCGATTCATCGCCTCATCCATGGCTGCGGCCGCTGTGGCCGGCTCCGGCATGCTCGCCCCGGCACAGGAAGCCGCCAAGAAACCCTCCGTCTGCGTGTTCTCGAAACACCTGCAGTTTCTCGGCTACGAGGATCTGGCGAAGAACTGTAAGAAGATGATGCTAGACGGTGTGGATCTCACCGTGCGCACCAAAGGGCATGTCGAGCCGGCGAAGGTGGCCGAGGATCTGCCCCGTGCGGTCGCCGCCATTCGGGCCGAGGGTCTCGATGTGCCGATGATCACCACCGCGCTGAATCGGGCCGACGACCCGGACGCCGATCCCATCCTCAAGACCGCCTCGGACCTCGGCATTCGCTACTTTCGAATCGGCGGTATGTACTATGAAGATACACCACACCCCATGAAGCAACTCGACACATTCGTCGAGCACTTGAAGGGCCTGGCCGAACTCGCCGAGAAGTACAACATGGTCGCCGGCTACCATAATCACTCCGGTTACCATAACGTCGGTGCGCCCCTCTGGGACCTGTACGCGCTGTACCAACGGGTCGGTTCCGACCATCTCGGTTCGAACTTCGACGTCGGTCACGCCAAAGCCGAAGGCGCCTACGGCGCATGGCAAATCACCGCGCACCTCATGGCTCCCTATGTCAAGATGATGGCGGTCAAGGACTTCGAGTGGCTCCGCGACAAGCCGCGTTGGATCCGACTCGGCACCGGCATCGTTCCCGTCGTGGAATTCCTCAAGATCTTCCGGGAGGAGGCCGATTTCGCCGGCCCGATCTCCCTCCATTTCGAATACGAGCCGAAGTCCGAGGACGCGTTGCTTGCCGAGATAGCCCAAACCGTAGTCATCCTGCGCGGCATGCTCCAAGAAGCGGGCTATGCATAGGTCGACGGAACAAGCACGACGGGCGACTCGGTCTGCTCCGGACCAAGCCGCCCGTCATTCATCGATAGACCCTCTTTCAGGCGGCCATCCCCGCCGCGAAAGCAGATCTATTTTTCCACGATAATCAGGAAATCATTGTAGCTCTTTCCGTGGTTAGCCGTGATCGACTGAACCGTCCACCCGTCGTCGAGCAGCTGCTGGAGTCGATCCTTCCCGTTGCCATTCGATTCGATAATCAGCACCTTCTGCATCTCGCTCCTCCTTCTTCCAGCGACCGCACCGGGCCGCAGACTCCACCATGGCGCGCCCCACGTGACACGCCTACCGCCTGAGTATCGGCGCTTCGACCATAGAAATGCAACCCCCCGGCCCTCCGGTTCTTGGCGCTCCCCTGACAAGCCGATTGTCCCGCTGGCGAACCAGCGTGGCCGTGGGAACGGCGAGCGCCCAGGATATCCGGTCCAGAGGATGTGCTGTAGAGAACTGTCAGATAATCACTTACATCGAATTCCCCTTTGTGTGATCGCGGCCCTTTGCGCGAGTGGGAATCTGTCAACGAAACTTGACAAAACTCAGCGGTCTCCTTACAATACGGATGTACAGTTGTGACTCTGGCTGGAAGCCGCTCACTCGCGCGTTGTGCAAGGAGAGGGGTTGTGTTGCCAGAGAGGTGGCGTGTTGTGTGTGCGTTGTGCAATCGGCGGGTACTATGCCTGCCCAGGAAAAACGAGTCTTCATAAGGATCTATACGCCATGACAGAAGTAATCCGTAGACTGGTTCTCGTATTGTTGGCCATGTTCCTGGCCATTCCGATTGCTATGGCCCAGGAAGGCTGGACCGCGAATCCCGCGACCGGCCACTACTACAAGCTGACCGATGCCGAACTCTCATGGTCCGAAGCGGCGGCAGCGGCCCTCGGGACGGGAGGTTATCTGGCGACGGTCAATGACGCCGCCGAGAACGCCTGGCTGCTCGCCAATATCACAGGAGGCGCCGTGGTGTGGATCGGCGCGAACGACAAGGCCGTAGAAGGACGCTGGGTGTGGCAGGAAGGCGGTCAGAACTTCTGGAATGGGAAGTCCACGGGCTCGCTCGTGTCGGGCTGGTACGCTCACTGGAACGGGGGCGAACCCAACGACTCGGGAAGCAAGGAAGACGCCGGCGAGATGCGGGACAACGGTACCTGGAATGACGGAGAAGATAGTACCAGCAGAAAACACAAGGGCATCATCGAAATCTCGCCGTGGACCGGCCCGGCCAGCGGAACGATCGAATACGGCCAGGACTACACCTTTGCGGTGTATCCGCGTGCCGGTTGGAGCACGGGTTCCGCGACTTACCGGTGGTTCTTCAACGGGAACCCAATTGACGGAGCTACGGTCAATGCGTACACCGTGAAGGATGCCGAGTACGATGACCAGGGCTATTACCAATGCGAGATTACCGTGAGCGGCGCGGTCATCATGAGCGAAACCAAGGCGCTCGTCGTTCTCGCGCCGGGGACAATGCCGGTTGCTGGCGCGACGGCCCTGGGCCTCTTGGGCCTCGCCAGCGCGCTCGCCGGTGTCCGAGCGCTGCGCCGACGCTAGTCGGCCGATCCGAGTTCGTGAGCTGTTTCCGCCCGGTTCCATGAATCGGGCGTTTCTTTTCGGCGTGCGGGACCCAGCGTTGTCGCCGCGCGAACCCCGGAGTGATCGCTACTTGAATCGTCTGCAACCACAGCGGTACCATCCCTTCGCCGCGGAGGGAATCCAGTGCGGCTTTCCGTCACATCGTAGCGCATGACCATGCATTCACATCGCATCATTCAACCCCTCGATGGGCCTTGGCGTCTCATTCTCGATCCGAACGACGTCGGCCTCAAAGAGGCTTGGTACTCCACGCCGCCCGCCCTCGCCGGCATCGACGTCGAGGTGCCCAGTGTCTGGGATCTATGGGTACCTGACTACGACGGTGTCGGCTGGTATTTCCGCGAATTCGAGGCGGACCTGGCCGTCGTCGAACAGTATTCCGAACTCCGGTTCGAGGCCGCGGACTACTACGCTGAAGTCTGGCTGAACGGCGTGAGACTCGGCGACCACGAAGGGGGCTACACACCCTTTGCCCTCGAGTCGTCCGGTGCGTTACGGCCCGGCACGAACCGGCTCGCGGTACGCATCGTCGACCCTCATGGCCCGGAAGGCTACGGTCCGTTCAAGCCCCAGGAGATCCCCACTGCGAAAGAAGGCGGTTACTTCTCCTTCGCCGGCCTTTGGGGCAGCGTGGCCCTTGTGGGCCTCCACGAAGCGCACATCCAAGACGTCTATATCCAGCCCGACGTTCGCCGCGGTCGACTCACCGTCACAGTCACTGCGGCGGCGGCCGGCAGGGCCCGTCTCGCCATCGAAGGCACATCCCACACCGCCGAGGGGCCGCCCGGAACGATGGCGGTGTCGTTCCCGGACCACGAAACGTGGTCGCCCGAGAATCCCAAGCTCTACCGACTCCTATGCGAGTACCTCGTGGACGGCCAGGTGGTCGACACGCTTGACGTTCGCTTTGGCATGCGCGAGTTCACGGTCAAGGACAACCAGTTTCACCTGAACAACCGACCGATCTTCGTGCGCGCTGTGTTGCATCAGCCCGACTATGCGCGCACGCTTGCGGCTCCGGAATCCCCCGAGCTCGCGCGCCGTGAGCTCGAATTGGCCAAGGCCGCAGGGTTCAATATGGTCCGTCTGCATATCAAGACGGCGCCGAGGATCACCCTCGACCTCGCCGACGAGATCGGCCTGCTGCTCTATGAAGAGCCGCCCATCGGCTGGATCCGGAAATCGCCGCAGCTCCGCGAGCGATGCGAACGTGAGGTCCGCGAGATGATCCTCCGCGACCGCAATCATCCCTCGGTTGTCCTCTGGGGCATGCTGAACGAATCCGGAAACGCCGGATACGTCACGCAGGGTGGCGCCCAGACCATCAAGGACGGCCTTTGTGCCCTCGCCCGACGCTTGGATCCGAGCCGCCTCATTATCGACGATTCGGGCGGCGTGAACGGTACGCGCGAACCCGCCCGGTTCATGCGGCCCTATCATGAAGAGCTCGAGCCGTACGACGACCTCCACGTATACCAGCGTGCGCCGGTCGACACCTACATCGACCAGTACTACCTGAACAACGGCGATCCGGACAAGCTCTACTTCCTCTCCGAGTTCGGCTTCGGCGGGATGGAAGACCTCGGCGATGTCATCGACCAATACGGCCCGGACAAGTCGCGCTGGAAGGACGCGCGATTCCTCACCCGGATGCTCGAAGCGGCTCAGCAAGGGTTTGCCGACCGTGAGCTCGATCGGGTCTTTGGCGATTTTGCCGGCCTCACCGCGGCCGCCCGCGAACTCCAGTGCGATGCCGCCCGCCACCACATTGACGCTATCCGTGCCAACTCGAAGACCGCCGGCTACTGCTATACGCAGCTCTGTGATGCCGGCCACGAGTTCTGCGCCGGGGTGCTGGATCGTTGGCGTCGCCCCAAACCGGTGTTCGACACACTCAAGGAAGTCCAGGCACCGATTCGTCCCATCATCCAAGCACAGCGCACGAATCTAACCCTCCGAGGTGAAGTTGCCGTAACGGTATTTCTCGCCAACGAGCCACGCCTGGAGGGGCACGCCGACCTCTCGCTGCAGGTGATCGGACCCACGAACCAAGTGCTGTGGAAGAAGAAACGCAGCATTCGGATTCCCCGACATGGGAAAGAACTGTGGTCGGGCATGATCTCCGCATCCGGCTCGCCCGGCGTCCACCAATTCGTTGTGCGTCTCATGCAAGGACTCAAGGTGCTCGGGCAGAGCGCCTTGGACTTCCACGTGAGCCCGCCCGTTCAGCCGTGCGACGTGCCGGTGCACGTACTGGACCCGCAGCACGTCTGGCAGGGCCCGTGCACGCGCCTGGCCACGGCGGAATCCATCGGCGCGCCTATCCACATTATTCCGCCCTTGGCCAACACGATCCGCGCCTACCCGGACAACGACCTTGCCCAGGTTCTCGCCCAAGTGGAAGACGGCGCTGTGGCCATCGTTTTCGAGCCGCCTGACGATTGGAATGACCTGGCGGATGTACTCGATCCCTCGATTCGAGCCACCAGCAAAGACGCGGTCGGGGCCTTCCTCGGCATGTACCACTACGTTAAGCTCCACCCTGTGTTCGAAGGCTTGCCCGCTCGAGGCCTCATGCGCCAACCGTACCGGAACGTCGTGCCGGCCAAGACCTTCCTCGAGTCCAGCGACGAGGACATCTGCGGAACCTTCGATGCGACTCCCATCGCCCAGGGGCACTACATGATGGGCCAAGCCGACTGGTGGGGTAGTGACATCCTGGTCCAACGCTATGGTGCCGGCCGGATTGTCTTCACGCATCTGCGCATTCTCGAGCAGCTTGGCGAAGATCCCGTGGCAGACCGGTTGTGGACCAACATGCTGCGTCATTTCGCCCGTCGTTCCGTTCCCTCCGACGAGCCTCAGCCGCTTCACCAGCACGCGGTCGAATGGCTGCGTCAGGAACGCACGCGCAACGTCCGCCGGTGGATGGTGATCGGCGAGTTTCCGAATTGGGGCGGTGCCGGTCACGACACCGCCTATCCCCCCGAGCACGCCATCGATTTCAGCGCAACCTATCCCGGATGGTACCGGGCCCTTCAGTGGAGGCCATGGTTCACGCTGGCCGCCAAGAACCACGTCCTGGAACTCCAGGAGGCCCTCTCCCCCATTTTCGAGTACTACCCCCGCTTCGACCACGGCACCGCCTACGCCTACGCTGAATTCACCATGGACCGGAGGCAATCCGCCGTCATGAAACTTGGCCTTCAGGATGCCACGAAGGTCTGGCTCAACGGAGCGTTGGTCTACGAGTGCCTAGACCAGATCCCGCACGACCAGTTCAAGGAAGATGCGGCGCCGGTGTTCATCAAGCAGGGACGTAACACGATCCTCGTCAAAGTGTCCAAGATCCCCGGGCCCTTCCGCTTCGCGGTGGATTTCGAGTCCTCGGACGCCCAGCCCATGGCGATCACGTGGTGGAAGTAGGCCTCGCCCCTTTCCCCCTTCACTCAGCGCCTGCAAACATGCCATAATCGCTCCCAGCCGTGCGCTGCCAAGGAGACGTGCGGCCTTACGGAACTCGGTATGGAAAGGGGAATTGTCATGTACGCATTGGCCATCAATGGAAGCGCTCGGAAGAACGGCAACACCGCAGTCCTCTTGACGCGCACGCTCGATCAACTCAAGACGCACGGAATCGAAGGCGAACTCGTCCAACTAGGCGGACTTGAAGTGAAGCCCTGCACGGCGTGCGGCACCTGCTTCAAGAAGAAGGACAAGACGTGCGTGCAGAAGGATGACGTGTTTCACGAGGTCTTCGAGAAGATGCAGCGCGCCGACATCATTGTGATCGGATCGCCGGTGTACTTCGGGTCGGCCACATCGCCTACGATGGCCCTGCTCCAGCGCGCCGGATACGTAGCCCGGGCGAACGGCAACCTGCTGAGCCGCAAACTGGGCGGCCCCGTCGCCGTGGCACGCCGTGCCGGGGAGAACTTCACCTATGCGCAGTTGATGTTCTTCTTCATGATCAGCGATATGATCGTGCCCGGCTCGACCTACTGGAATGTAGGCATCGCCAAGGCAGTCGGCGAGATGGAACAGGACACCGAGGCGCTCGAAACCATTGACCGCTTCGCCGAGAACCTCGCGTGGCTGGCCGAGAAGATCGCACAGTAGGATGGTGAAAGACATGGCCATGACCTTCGACGAAATCGTTCGAGCTCGCCATTCGGTTCGCGCCTACGACTCCGAGCGCCCCGTGCCCGAGGAACACATTCTCGCCATCGCCGAGGCAGGCCGGTTGGCGCCCTCGGCCAATAACAGCCAAACCTGGCGATTCATCGCCGTCACAGATCGAGAGTTACTGGCCCAGCTCTCGACGGAAGGCATGCGCGCACTCGGTGCCAACAAGTTCATGCGCGAGGCCCCACTCATCATCGTCGGATGTGCCAAGCGTGATCTTCTCGTCAACAAGGTCTTCGGCCGGATCGCCGACACGGATTACTACCAGATCGATCTCGGCATTGCCATGGAGCATATGGCGCTCAAAGCCACCGAGCTTGGCCTCGGGACCTGCTGGGTCGGCTGGTTCAACGAAGACAGGGCCAAGGAGATCTTGGCCATACCGGAAGACGTCCGCGTGCACGTCATGCTCGCTGTCGGCTACCCCAGAGACCCCGCGGCGCCGCAGAAGCCACACAAGCGAAAGCCGCTCGACCGGATTCTGTTTCGGAATCGTTGGGCTGAAACGGCGGAGACTCCCGAATAGCGGCCCGGAGTCTTCCGCGTCAGACAACGCGGAGGATAGAACCATGAGAATGACCGTGGTGGTGGCGGCCGCTCTGTGCCTCACTGTCTCGGCGATCGCGCAAAGCGACTGGCCGCAGTTTCGGGCCGACGCAACGCGCGGCGGCTATACGGCCACGACGTTACCTGCGAAGCCCTCGCTCCTTTGGAGGTATGTGTCCCGTCACGCGCCGACACCGGCATGGGTCCATACCGATCGGATGCCCTACGATCACGCCTACCACGTCGTCGTCGCCGACGGCACGCTCTATTTCGGAAGCTCGGCCGACGGCAAGGTCTACGCCCTTGACGCGAACACCGGCAAGGAGCGTTGGCACTTCTTCTGCGACGCGCCCGTTCGGTTCGCGCCCGCCGTGTGGCGAGATCGCCTCTTCGCGGCCAGCGACGATGGCTTTCTCTACTGCCTGGCCGCCGGGAACGGTCGACTCCTCTGGCGGAAACAGGGTGGGCCCGAGACCGACATGGTTCTCGGCAATGATCGCATCGTCAGTCGCCGTCCGGCGCGCGGCGGCCCCGTGGTCCTAGACGACACCGTCTACTTCGGCGCCGGAATCTGGCCATCCGAGCAGATCTTCCTCTATGCCCTGGACGCGCAAACCGGCGAGACGCTCTGGATCAACGATGACTGCGGCGGCATCGAGATGGATCAGCCCCATCCCACGGCGCGTGCCAAGAGCGGCGTCATACCACAAGGGTATCTCGTGGCCACAGGCGACGCGCTCGTCGTGCCGACCGGACGTTCGGTTCCCGCCGTGCTCAGCAGGCAGGACGGCAGGCTTTTGTTCTACCATCTGCAGCAATACGGGCGAGGAATCGGCGGGTCCGAGGCCATGGCCATCGACAAGTGTTTCCTGAATAGCGCCAGGCTGTTCGGCCTCGATACCGGCCAGGAAATCGCAGGCCTCAGTACCAATGCGACCGCTGTAACTCCCTACCACATCTTGTACTCGAATGGCAACTGCTTCCGAGCCATTAACAGATCGGCTTTCATTGTTGACAAAGAAACCACAGACAGAAAGGGCCAACCCGTCACAGTAAAGACTGTTAATAAGCCGGAATGGGAGCTCGAACTGGACGTCAAGGACGGCGTAGCCCTGATCGCGGCTGGCAACCGGGCCGTCTTGGGCACGGCCGATGGCCAGGTGCTCATGATCGACCTTGAATCCCACGAGGTGTGCTGGAAGACCCGACTCGAAGGTCGGCCACTCGGCCTGGCGGCGGCCGATGACCGCCTGTACGTGTCAACTGACCGCGGTGCAATCCATTGTTTCGGCAAGAAAGGCTTCTTTTCGAGAACAAAAATGGTTCGCCCGCCGGAGGGACATGACCACAGCGTCGAGCAACGGTACGTCGATGCCGCCAAAGCCATCGTCGTGGCGACAGGCATCACGGACGGCTACTGCGTCGATATCGCGTGCGGCGACGGACAACTGGCCCAGGCGCTGGCCGCCGAGACGAATCTCCTCATTTACGCCGTAGATCCCGATGCCGGGAAGGTCAGCGCGGCCCGCGAGCGCCTCGATGCCGCCGGGCTCTACGGCACGCGCGTGACCGTTCACCAAGGCGACCCGGCCGCCCTCCCCTATCCCCCGTATTTCGCCAACCTGATTGTGTCTGCGCAGTCGCTGCAGGATGGAGCATCGGCCGTACCCGCGGCCACCGTGGCGCGTCTCCAACGGCCCTTCGGCGGCGTGTCGTGCCTCGGCCCGCCCGACGCTATGGCCGTCGACACCCGCGGCCCGCTCGAGCATGCCGGCATTTGGACGCACCAGTACTGCACGCCCGCCAATGTCAACTGCTCGGCGGACGTCGTGGTTAAGGGCCCCCTCGGCATGCACTGGTTCCGCGACAGCGATTTCTTCATGCCGTCCCGCCACGGCCGAGGCCCCGCGCCCCTTTTCCTGGATGGGCGCCTCTTCGTCGAGGGCCTCGATGGATTCCGCGCCGTAGACGCATACAACGGTCGGCCGCTCTGGGAGTACTCCGCGTCCGGCATCATGGGCACGCACGACCAAGAGCATCTCGTCGGCACATCCGCTACCGGCAGCAACTTCTGCGTTGCGGGAGACACCCTCTACATCAACCTGAAAGACCGCTGCGTCAAGTTGGACGTCGCCACCGGCCAAGTGCGCGGCGAAATCCCGACGCTGAACCAGGCCGACGGATCACCGGGCACCTGGGGCTTCGTCGCTATCGAGAACGGTACGCTGTACGGCTCTCTGGCCAACACGGAACACCTCACCTGGTGGGCCTATCAGAAATCCGACATGGCCGGCATGTTTCCGGAATCTACGGAAGTCTTTGCCATGGACGCAAACACGGGCGCCGTCAAATGGCGGTACCGCGCCGAGCAATCGATCCGGAACAACTCGATCGCCATCGGCGGCGGCCGTTTGTTCCTCATCGACCGGCCGCTGGCGCTCCGCGACCGCGTCGAGAAAGGCCAGGATCCGCATCCGCTCGGCAAGCTCGTCGCCCTCGACGCCACCACCGGCAACGTGGTATGGCAAGAAACCGGCGATATCTACGGCACGCTTCTGGCCCTCAGCGTCGAACATGACGCACTACTGATGAGCTATCAGGCCACGCGGTTCCGCCTGAATTCGGAGGTTGGCGGGCGGATGGCGGTGTTCCGCGCCTCGACCGGCCAGCGGCTCTGGGATGTCAAGGCCGAGTACGCGTCGCGACCCGTCATTCAAGACCGAACCATCTACATGCAGCCCGGCGCGTGGGACCTGCTGACCGGCGAGGCAAAACGCATGCGCGACGTGGCCAGCGGCGCCGAAGTGCCGTGGCAGTTCACGCGCAGCTACGGCTGCGGCACCATCGCCGGTTCGCCGAACCTACTCGTGTTTCGCTCCGCCACCCTCGGCTACATCGATCTGCTCGGTGATCCCGAGACGCATAACTACGGCGGCGTAAGGCCCGGATGCTGGATCAACGCCATTCCCGCCGGCGGGCTACTGCTCATGCCTGACGCCACCAACCGCTGCACGTGCAGCTACCCCATCAAAGCTTCCGTCGCACTTCAAGCCATGTGAGAGGTCGCCCATGAACAAAATGCTTTGCGTCACGCTGTGGTGTATAGGTCTCGCGCTGGCTCCGGCAGCCCAAGACCCGGCCGCAGACGACACCCTCGAAATCGTCCTACCAAGACACGTCTATGCCGTCTCCGGAATTGAGTGCAACGTCTACTTCGAGGACGTGATTCTCGCCCTCAACCTCGACAATTACGCCGTGGACGTGTCGTGCTCCAAGGGCCTTCAACAGTCGGAGCGATGGACGTTCACGCCCAAAGCCGAGGACGCCGGCGCCCACGAGTTCGCGATTCGAGTCTGCGACGCCGCCAACCACGTAGTGGCCGATGCTGCGTCTACGCTGGTGGTCATCCGCGAGGATGCCGGCAAGGACCAGGCCGTATCAGCCCTACTCATCGGCGATAGTCTGACGCACGCGTCCATCTACTCGCAGCATCTCCTCGACCTTTGCGTGCCGCCGAACGGCCCTACGCTTACGCTGGTCGGCTCGCACGTGCCTCAGGAGGGCGCGCCCCTCAACCGACACGAGGGCTATGGCGGCTGGACGGCCAAGCGATTCTCCACGCACTACACCGGCGTGGCACGCACCGGTAATGCAAAGGAGTGCGGCAGTCCCTTCCTGTACGAGGTAGAAGGCGGCGAGAAACGTCTCGATTTCGCGCGGTATTGCGTCGAAGTAAACGGTGGGCGCGCGCCGGATTTCATCACCATCTTCTTGGGCTGCAACGACACCTTCGGCGCGACGGACGACACCATCGACGCCTCCATCGATGACATGTTCAGCCATCTCGACACGCTCATCGAGATGATTCGCCGCGACGCGCCGGACGCCTGGATTGGCCTCCTGCCCCCCGTCGGCCCCGCCGCGACCCAAGACGCCTTCGGCGCCAACTACGCCTGCGGCCAGACACGCTGGCAGTACCGGCGTAACCAACACCGCGACATCGTGCGCATGCTCGAGCGTTACGAAGGGCGCGAGGCCGAGCGCATCGCTATCGTGCCGGCCTACGTGAATCTCGACTGCGTGCACAACTATCCGTTGGTTGCCGCGCCGTGCAATGCCCGTTCCGCGATAGAGGTCAGCCGGTTGAACAACGGCGTCCATCCTGCCGCCGAAGGATATCGCCAAATTGGTGACGCGATCTACGCGTGGATGAAATCCATCCTGGCTACGGCGCCGAGTTCGCCTTGAGGGGGGCGGCCCTTGCAGCTTCGTGCTGTGCGCCGAGCTTCATGGAGGAGTGGAAATGGCCAGCAGGACTTGCCGTTCATGGGGCCCGGTGAGGCTGGCCATCGCGAGCCTCGCAGTGCTCCTCTGCGCCACGCTGAAAGCGGTTGCGCTTGATCCCGTCTATATCGAATTCAAGCAGCAATTCATGGCGAAACGTCACGAAATGACAGATGAGGAGCGCGCCGCCGCCATGCGGGATTGGGAGGTGCGGTTGGAGGCTCGGATGAGGGAGTGGGCCGCCGCGGGAGACAAGGAGGAAGAAGCCCGTTTCGCCACGAGCCTGCTTCTCATCTACTCCTTGTCTGGGCGCTTCGAGGAGGCAAGAGCTTTCTTGCGCGAGATCGTGGAGAGCGATCTCCCCCCCGAAGAGAAGGCTTTCGCCGCGATGGCGGCTGCCAGCCGCTGTGCCGAGGCCGGTGCCTCGCGTGAAGACTACGTAGCGTTGATTGCTTTGCGCCAACAGGCATTGGCCGAGGTCGTCGAGGGAATTCACTCGGGCGCCCTGAGTATGAGCGAAATCCGACAGGGGACGATGGAAGGGGAATTCGCAAAAAAGCATCACGATATCGCGGGTTTCGATTTCCATAGCGGCAACTACCTGCAGGCAGTTGAGGAACTCAAGCGCCATTACGCCGCCATCGGTGAAATGCCACTCACGGATGTGATGAAGAAGGAGCTGCGGAAGAGCAGGGCCGACCGCTATCACACGCTTCTCGATATTGCCGGCTGCTATCTCTCCATTGCGGAGGACGCATTGGTCAATCAATGCGAGGGAGAATCCCGGATCGGCAGCGTGGCAGAAACCGAAGAGGGACGCCGGGCGTTTGAGGCCGCAGACGAATGGCTTGCGCGCGCGATCCGGGAATACCCCAACCAGACGTGTGAAATCAACTTCGCGGTAAAACGCTCCACCATCAACCAATGTCGCTACATAGCGGCCCCAGCAGAACGCCTGCACATCGCCCGCCGGCTCGGCGTGCCCGCTGAGGATTACCTCACGCGTGTGCGCTCTACGCTGGCGGAAGAGAGGCCCAAGTATCAGGGCCAAGACCGGCAGAACGTCCTGTCCGAGATTCAGTCTGAGATCAGCACGGCTCATGTCTTCTACGTGAATCGGAAATGCTTGCCGGCGGAACCGGGATTCGGTCTGCTCGAGATCGAGAGCGATCTCGCCTGTGAGCTGCACCCCGACAACTGCGCCGAATCGAAGGACTTCCAGAAAACCGCCTTGGATGCCTTGAGTTTTGCCATAAGCCTGGGGGACGAAACCAAGGCGAAGGAGTTTCTCGATCTCGCCGCTTCATTGCCTCTCGAACAAGGAGCCTTCAATAGGAAGCTCTTTGATTCACTCCAGGAAAAGTATCTACGCAAGTTCGCCGAGCCGCTGGATAGCGCTCCCTTGCTCGCCGAGTTGAATGCCGCCGGGGCTTCGTTTGGCAAAGAACTTGCCAACATCGAAACGCCTGAGCGAGAGCCCACGGGGGCACAGGCATTCGCCCAGCGCCACCGGATCTCCATCCTCTTGTTCGCAGTAGGCATCGCCTGTCTCGTTGGCGCAGGACTCTTTCACTTCCGCCCGAGATAAGGCAGCGGCATTTCGAAGGGAGGCGTGCGTGGCTCCTGTCCTGTTGAGAGTTGGTCCCGTCGTGGTGCTTTCCTACGTGGCTCTGCTGTTCCTTGCCTTTGTGCTAGGCACGGCATTGGCGCTCTTCCGCAAGAAGTGGTACCGGCTGGACGAGGCAGAGCGGCTGAAGTGGGATCTCGCCCTCTGGGCCTTTCTGGGCGCGATGGTGGGCTCGCGGGCATTCTGGTTGCTCGAGTTCGGAAAAGGACCGGTTTTGCCGGATGCGTTGGCATTCTGGCGGCCTGGACACGTGTTCTATGGAGGGCTTATAGGCGGCATCGCAGTCGCCGCCATCTATGCCGGCGCCAAACGCATTCCCGTATCGACCGTACTCGACATCTGCGCGCCTTCGCTGAGCCTTGGCTATGCCATAACGCGCATAGGCTGCTTCCTGAATGGCTGCTGCTACGGGAAGTGCACGGCGATGCCCTGGGGCGTGTGCTATCCACGCTCCACAGGCGGCGCTTACTACGCGCACTTCGAACAGGGACTGATAAATGCCGGCGACCCACTCTCCCTGCCCGTTCACCCGACGCCTTTGTACGCTGCCGCGCTTTCGCTGGTGATATGGCTTATCCTTGAACAACGCTGGCGACACCGTGCCTATTCGGGGCAGATCAGCCTGATCTACCTGGCGCTCTATCCCACGTCCCGGTTCGTTGTGCAATTCTTCCGCGCCGACTGCCCAGGCTATGGAGCGCTGGGCTGGACCCTTGCCCAGCACATCTCGCTATCCGTTGCGTTCGTTGCGGCAGTCCTCCTCTTCGCCTCGATATTCACAACCGCTACAAGAAGGAACGCCGACAAGGAGAAGGCACAGATGTGCTCGGCACATGTGGTCAACCGTGGATTCACCCTACTGGAGCTCTTGGTGGCTATCGGCATCATCAGCCTTCTGGCATCGCTGCTGTTGCCGGCCCTCTCGGGGGCCCGCGAGCGGGCACGCCGCGCGAGCTGCCAGAACAACCTTCGGCAAATGGGCATGGTCTTCAAAATGTACGCATCCGAGGCGCTGGGAGAGAAGTACCCTCCCGTGCAACTTGAGCTCGAATCCCTCACCAGTGGCGCTATCGCCTTCGGCCCCATGCGCCGCGCCATCTATCCCGACTATCTCTCGGAAATGCGGCTGCTGTTGTGTCCATCGGATCGTGTGGACACGCCGGCGGTCTTCGCCGATGAGACGGGCCGTGTAGTGCTGCCCGCGTCGGAAATGGATGCCGGATACGTGTACACGGGTTGGCTACTCGACAAGTGTGATGATGGCGCGCAAGGCGTCCCCCTCCGCGACCTTTTCGCCCTCATTCCGGGAGTCGAGCAGGAGGCCTTGAGCAGTCTGCCCGATGGCTCAGTGCCCACGCAGAGCTACAAGTTGCTCGCGGCCATCGGACTGGGAATCCTGCGGGCTTGTATCTCGCAGGAGGTGCCTTTGCCCATGGGCAGCTTCCGCGTGGCGGACAGCGATTTCCACGTATCCCAGGGAAACGGTAACGGCGACACGGAGTACATTCACCGCCTCCACGAAGGAGTGGAACGTCTCTGCCAATCCGTGGATGGCGCGCCGTCAGATCCGCCTGCCTCCTCCCAGATATGGATCATGTTCGACCGGCTCTCCACAGACGCGGCCGGCTTCAACCATTTCCCCTTTGGCGTCAATGTCCTCTTCATGGACGGCCATGTCGCGTTTCTTCCCTATCCTGGAAATGCCCCTGCCTCGCCGGACATGGCTACGCTTGTCGGCACACTCGGCGCTGTCTGCGACGCGTTCAACCGAGACTGACCATCCTTGTGCCTCCAGACACTCCCGGCCCCTCTGGCCTCGCACAGTCCAGCAGCTTTGGCGGTAGTGCGTGCGGCGAACGGACCACCATCGGCAAGCCGTCGAGCCCGGATCAAATCCATCCTGGCTACAGCGCCGAATTCGCCTTGATGAAGGCCACGAGTTCCTCGGCCTGAGCGAAAGCCAACGCCGTCACCGTGTCGGCGCCGCCGTAGTAGATGGCGATGCGGCCCGTCTCGCCACAGCACAGCGCCGCGCACGGAAACGCGACGTTCGGCGTATCGCCCACGCACTCGTAGGTGGTCTGCGGCGACATGAGGTAGGGCGCCGTCCGATACCGCACTTTCCACGGCTCGTCGATATCGAGCAGCGCCGCGCCGAAGCTATAGACGAATCCGTTGCACGAGGTGAGCACGCCGTGGTAGATGAGCAGCCATCCTTCGCGCGTCTCGATGGGCACCGGCCCGGCGCCAATCTTGGTGGACTGCCAGCCGCCCTTGGTGCCCATCACGAAGCGATGCTGGCCCCAGTGGATCATGTCCGGACTGCGGCTCAACCAGATGTCGCCGAACGGCGTGTGGCCGTTATCGCTGGGCCGGCTCAGCATCACGTACTGGCCGCGGATCTTCCTCGGGAACAGGACACCGTTCCGATTGAACGGAATGAAGGCGTTCTCCATCTGGTAGAAGGTTTTGAAGTCATGCGTGTAGGCCACACCGATGGTCGGGCCGTGGCAGCCGTTGCACCACGTGACGTAGTAGCGGTCCTCGATCCAGCAGACGCGCGGATCGTAACCGTACTCCCAGCGCGCCAGGTCCGGATCCTCGCTATCAAAGCGGATTCGCTCCGGCTCGATCTCCCACCGAATCCCGTCGCGGCTGCGCCCGGCATGGAGCTGCATGTACCGGCGTTTGTCGTCGCAGCGGAACACGCCGGCAAAGGCCCCTTCGAAAGGCACGACCGCGCTGTTGAATATGCTGTTCGACGTGGGAATCGCGTCGCGTCGAATCACCGGATTCCCCGAGTAGCGCCACACGACATCGGCGCACCCCGCCGGTTTGTCTTCCCACGGTATGTTTGGCAACGGATCGGCGATAATCACGGACCTTGTATCTCCTTGTGTCTTGCTATGCCGAAAACCCACCCGGCCAGCAGATTCACACAAACGTGTGGGAAAATCAAGCCCGAACCGGCCCGCAATTTGCATATCGGGAACACGAGCAGGTAAGATTTCGGTTCCTTGAGGTGAAGTATGAAGATTCTGGGTATCTCAGCCTTCTACCATGACAGCGCCGCCTGTCTTGTCGAGGACGGTGACATCGTAGCCGCCGCCCAGGAAGAGCGGTTCACGCGCAAGAAGCACGATCCCCGCTTTCCGGAGCGCGCCATCGAGTATTGCCTGGGCGAGGGCGGTATCGAGATCAACGACCTCGATTACGTGGTCTTCTACGACAAGCCCTTCGTCAAGTTCGAGCGCCTGCTCATGACCTACCTCGGCATCGCGCCGCATGGTTTGCGCGGCTTTTACCAGCAGATGCCGGCCTGGCTCAAAGAGAAGATCTTCATGCGCACGACGATCCGGCGGCTGCTGGGCTACGAAGGCAAGGTGCTTTTTGCGCAGCACCACCAGTCCCACGCCGCCGCCGCGTTTTTCCCGAGCCCTTTCGAGAAGGCCGCGTTTCTGACGCTGGACGGCGTAGGTGAATGGGCAACAGCCACTTACGGCGTCGGCGAAGACAGCAAAGTCACGATCCTCAAGCAGATCAACTTCCCCCACTCCCTGGGCCTGCTCTACTCGGCGTTCACATACTTCACCGGATTCAAGGTAAATAGCGGCGAGTACAAGCTCATGGGCCTGGCGCCCTACGGCGAGCCGAAGTACGAAGACATCATCCGCCGCGAACTGATCGACATCCGCGAGGACGGCTCGTTCCGCCTCAATCTCGAGTATTTCGACTACTGCGCCGGCCTACGCATGACCAACGAGGCCTTTGCCAAGCTATTCGGCGGACCTCGCCGCACGCCTGAGACCAAGCTGACCCAGCGCGAGATGGACCTCGCGAAATCGGTGCAGGTGGTGACGGAAGACGTGATTCTGCACATGGCCCGTCACGTCCACAAGATCACTGGCATGAAGCACTTGTGCATCGCCGGCGGCGTTGCGCTGAACTGCGTCGCCAACGGCCGGCTTCTGCGCGAGGGCCCCTTCGACGATATCTGGATCCAGCCGGCTGCCGGCGATGCCGGCAACGCCCTCGGCTGCGCCTTATTCGCGTGGCACCAACTGCTCGGTAACGAGCGCGTTGTCCACGACCGTCGCCAGAAAGCCAGCTACCTCGGGCCGCACTTCGGCGATGAAGAGATCCTGGCCTACCTCGAGCAGGAGGGCATCCCGTACCGCCGTTGCGAGACAGACGAGGAGCTTTGCGACGCCGTCGCCGACATCCTCGCCAGCGAGAACGTGGCCGGTTGGTTCCAAGGCCGAATGGAGTTTGGGCCACGCGCCCTCGGCGCCCGTAGCATCCTGGGCGACCCGAGGTCGCGCGATATGCAGTCCGTCCTCAACTTGAAGATCAAGTTCCGCGAATCCTTCCGCCCCTTCGCGCCAACCGTCATGAGCGAGCATGTCTCCGACTACTTCGACCTGGATCGCGAGAGTCCCTACATGCTGCTCGTGGCCGACGTTCGCCGCGACAGGCTGCGTGAACTCTCGGACACCGAGAAAGACGCCCAGGGATTCGACAAGCTGCGCGTGATTCGCTCGGAAGTGCCGGCTATCACACACGTTGACAACTCCGCGCGCATCCAGACCGTAGACAAGAAGGATCATCCGCTCTACTACGGCCTTCTCGAGCGGTTCTACGCAAAGACCGGCTGTCCGGTTATTATTAACACCTCGTTCAACGTCCGCGGCGAGCCGATTGTCTGCACGCCTCATGAAGCCTACACCTGCTTCATGCGGACGCGTATGGATTACCTCGTGCTCGGCCACTTCATTTTGGACAAGAAAGAGCAGGAGCCGTGGCCCGAAAACGACGCATGGAAGCAAGAGTTCGAACTGGATTAGGCGCCCATGGACATCGACACCTCGGATAGAAAACAGCAGCGCAACTTCGGCCTGGTCATGGCCGTAGCGATTACCGTCCTCGGCCTGATCCGATGGGCGCTCCATCGCGGCGAACCGCCCTATCCGTTCTTCGCCGTGGCCGCCGTGTTCCTGGTGCTCGGCCTCTTGGTACCTGCCATACTCAGGCCGGTGCTGATCGTCTGGATGAAGTTCGCCGAAGCCTTGAATTGGTTCATGACGCGTCTCTTGCTGACCATCGCGTTCTTCGGTATAATCCTACCGACGGCGATGATCATGCGGTTGGCGGGTAAGGACCCCCTCAACCGCAAATGGGACCCGAGTGCCACGAGCTACTGGGAAGATCCCGAAGATCAGCCCACGGAAATGGAGCACTACTTCAATCAGTTCTAGATCGAGCGGTTTTCGGCTCAAGGGAAGGTAGACCATGGAGATTGTGAAGGAAATCTGGGCGTTCTTGCGCGTACGCAAGAAATTCTGGCTCGCGCCGATCATCATCTTCTTGTTGCTGCTGGGCCTGTTGATGGTCGTCGGATCGACCACCGGCGTCGTATCCCCCTTCGTCTACATGCTCTAGACGCTCCGATCCAACGGACAGGCAACAGCGGACTGAATCGCATGGTTCAAGCCGCCTTTCCACCACGGAAAGGCGGCTTTTTTGCGCTACGTCATCGTGTGAATATGTTGTTGAGACCTTGTGCATGACCTGTGGATAACTCCGGACGGCATCATATATAATACCATCATGAGTTACCCGCGAGTGGTCTTGGACACGAATGTCTTGGTTGCGGCGCTTCGGAGCAGGCGTGGTGCCTCCTTCAAGGTGTTGTCGCTCGTCGGCGACGGCCTTTTCGAAACGGCCATCTCCGTTGCGTTGTTCTTGGAGTACGAGCATGCGGCAAGGCGTTTGGCACCGGAGACGCGCTTGACGGGCCAGGACATCGACCGCATTCTGGACTACATATGTTCGGTGGCAATTTTGACAAAGGTGTCGTACCTCTGGCGTCCGACGCTTAGGGACGCCGACGATGACATGGTCCTTGAGGTGGCCGTAGCGGCCGGTTGCGGCTTTGTCGTTACCTTCAACCAGGCCGACTTCGCCGGTGCAGAACGTTTCGGCGTCAAGGTCATGACGCCCGCCGCGTTCCTCGCCGAGATTGGAGAATTGTCATGAGTACAATCAGTCTGCGTCTGCCGACTTCCTTACATGACGAAGTACGCAAACTGGCCAAGCGCGAGAACGTCTCTATCAACCAACTGGTGACGCTGGCCCTCGCCGAGAAGCTGTCGGCTATCGAGACGCAGGAGTACCTCGAACGGCGCGCCTCGCGAGCGGACAAGACAAAGTTCCAGCGCGCGATGGCCAAGGTTGCCGATGTGCCACCGGCCGAAGAGGATCGACTCGCCCCATAGCCCCGCACCATGCCTTGCGCGCACCTCGCGATGGTTTCCGCCGCCGCTACTTCTTGCCGGACGCCCGGTACTCGGGTGCGGTGCAGCCGGGATAGTTCGGGCCGTAGAGCATCCGTTCCGGCCGCAACGCCAATTGGCCGTTCTTGACGAAGGGTTCGCCACGCTCGGACAAGTGGTCGATGAGCCGGCCGCGCCAGAGACGCAGCGTATCTGCGTGGGCGGCAACGCCCGCGAGGTCGTTGAGTTCGCCGGGATCGCTGTCGAGATGGAAAAGCTGCTCCTCGCCATCTCGGGCGTGGAAGATGTACTTCCAGTGGCCGTCGGTCAGACCGTTCCAGTGGTTCTCGGGGCCGTAGCACACGTCGTGCTCGAAATCGATGTACGCGCGCCATCCCTCGGCCTTACCGCGGGCGAGCTTCAGCAGGCTATCGCCATCGAGCGGCTTGGGCGACTCGGCGCCGGCGATGTCGAGAAAGGTCGGCAGAATATCGCGCAGCTCGACCGGTTTGTCTGAGACTTGGCCACGTTCGGCGGACACGAGACCCTCCGGCCAGCGCATGAGCATAGGAATCCGCGCCGATGCCTCGTAGGCGTAGGTCTTGCGCCAGAGGTTGTGGTCGCCGGTCATATCGCCGTGGTCGGCGGTGTAGACGATGAGGGTATCCTCGAGCCGGCCGCGTTTCTCAAGCACCTCGATCAGGCGGCCGATCTGCTCGTCAATGAAAGAGACGTTTCCGTAGTATCCTTGGCGCGATCGCCGAACCTGCTCCGGGCCGAGATCGCCATGCCAGATGCTCTCGTCATCGCCACTGCGAGGGGCATAGCGCGCGGCCCAAGTGCCAACCGCCGCCTTGGGGATATCCGCATCTTCGTACATCTTCCAGAATCGCTCGGGCGGATCGTACGGACTGTGTGGCCGTGCAAAAGACACCTTGAGGAAGAAGGGATCGGAGCCTTCATAGGTATCGAGGAAGCGCACCGCCGTCTCGCCCGTCCACGCTGTGGGATGGAGTCGTTCCGGGAACAGATAGGGTTTCGACAGGTAGCTGTTCCAGCCAATGCCCGTGGCGTTATACTCGAGGTTGGGCGCCTCGGATTCGAACCAGCAGCGGTAGTCACTGCGGAACTCGGGCGATTCTTCGCGACTCGATTCATCGAGCAGGACTTTGTGGAAGCCGTGCGTGTTGCGCTGCGGACACCAGTGCATCTTGCCGATGCCCATCGTATAGTAGCCGGCCTCGCCGAGCATCCGCGGCTTCTCGATGTCGTAGTGCTCGCCGACGCGTCCGTAGCCGAGCATGCCGTGGTGATAGGGCGACAGGCCGGTCAGGAGGCCGCTTCGGGCCGGGGTGCAACTTGGCACGGCGCTGTACGCGCTCGAAAATCGCACGCCTTCCTGCGCAATCCGATCCAGGTTCGGGGTGCGTACGGCCGGATGCCCATCCGCGCCAATGCAATCCCCACGATGCTGATCGCCCATGATGAAGAGAATGCTCGGTCGCATGCCGCCTCCTGTCTTCGTGGTCGCCGACACGCGACTCGCCGCCACGAGCGCCGGCGCCGCCAACCCAAACCTCAACAGCGACCGCCGCGTCAGTCTCCGCTGGTCGACGCTTTTGCTCATTGCACCCTCCGCTAGGGTTGGCCCCTATCCTGCCAAGATGGCCTCGAGCTTCTTGGCTGTGGCGCGCGCCAATTTCATATCGGGCAAGACCATGTTGGGCAGTCGGGAGAAGGGCAGCATCTCGGCCGTGACCGGCCCGGTGTACTTGGCTCTCTTCAACGCGGCGACGACAGCCGGCCAGTCCATATCGCCTTTCAGGAGATCATCGCCGAATCCGTGCAATCCGCCGGCGAAATCGGTACGCGAGAAGTTCTTGAAGTGCACGGCAACGATCCGCTTGCCGAGGATCTCGATCCAGTGCTGCGGATAGCCGTTGATCAGGCAGTTGGCCACATCGAAATAGACGCCGATGCGGCGCGTCTTGAACTGGTCGACGAAGGCCTTCATGGCCATAGGATCCGCGAGGAACCAGTTCCAGACGTTTTCGAGACCGATGGTGACGCCGAGATCCTTCGCCACCGGAACGAGCTTTCGGATACAGGCCGTTGCATTCTTCCAGGCCGTGCGATATGGCACCACGGGCGCTTCAGCGTCCCATGGCACGGCCACGGCGCCCGGCAGCATGAGCACGACTCTGGCGCCGACCCATTTCGCCACGTGGAGATACTCCTTGGCGAGGGCAATGGCGGCCTTGCGCTCGGAGGCGCGCTCGTCGGTGAATCGGTGCGTCCAGAAGAGTCCGGACGCCAGCGAGCGAATCGGCATGTCCATCTCGCGCGCGGCGTTTTGGATCTCCTTGCATCGCTTCTTCGAGATGCCCGGCCCGAACTCGCCGCCGTCGAAGCCTAGTTCGACGCCTTGATATCCCATCTTCTTCGCCTCGGCGAGGGCCTGCTCAGGCGGCTTGGCGCCTTCGAATCCGCCGATGGTCCAGTAGCTGATCTGTCGCGTGTTGTCCATATCGCTCTCTCCCCTTCCCGTTGAGCAAGTTCTCCCATGCCGCTCCGTCGCTCACGCTTTGGGTCGCACACCGACACGTTGCGCCCATTCCTCGTATCGCGCAAACATCTGTGCGGCGCGCTCCGGCTGTTCGCCGGACAGATCATGCAGTTCCGTGCGATCCTTCTCGAGATCGTACAACTCCCAATGGCCTTTCTCGACGGCCACCAGTTTCCACTTGCCTTGGATGATGCCCCGATTGCCGAAGTGTTCCCAGAAGAGCGCGTCGTGTCCGTCACGCGTCTCGCCACGGAACACCGGCGCCAGACTCTTGCCCTCGACGGGCGTGATGGGCTTACCGTTGAACGACGCAGGATAGTCCGCACCCGCGACATCAAGACACGTCGGCATAATGTCGATGATGTGGCCGCGCTGATGCGTCAGGCCGCCGCCCTCGCCGATGACGGCCGGCCAGCGCGCGATCAGCGGCGTCGCGATGCCGCCTTCGTGGATCCAGTGCTTGAAGAGCCGGAAGGGCGTGTTGCTGGCGTTGGCCCACGGGCGCTGGTAGGCCACGAAGGATCCGCGCTCGCCAGGCCGCGTGCCGGGCGTGTTCAGTTTGCGCTTCTCGACGCTCTCGTGGCAGCCGCCGTTGTCGGAAAGGAACAATACGAGCGTGTTCTCCTCTTCGCCGATCTCGCGCAACTTGTCGAGCACGCGGCCGATGCCTTGGTCCAAGCGATCAATCATCGCCGCGTAGACGGACATCCGGAGATCCCAATCCTCCTTGCCATCGACGTCGTCCCATGCGGGCACTTCGGAATCCCGAGGAGACAAGGCCCAGAAATCGCGGATGATCCCGAGTTCACGCATGCGCTTGTAACGGCGCTCACGAAGTTCGTCCCAGCCGCATAGGTACGAGCCTTTGTACTTGGCAATATCCTCGGGCCAGGCATGAAGGGGCCAATGCGGCGCGGTGAAGGCCAGGTACAGAAAGAACGGCTCGGGCCGTTCGGTGTGCTCGTCGAGGCACTTGACGGCGTAGTCCGCGAACGCATCCGTCATGTAGAAATCGTCGCCCTGAGGCGTGAACGGCTTGTCGTCGAGGACCATGACCCGCTTCCGGTCCTCCTCGAGGAGTTCCCAGTAGCTCGACGCGCCGCTCGCGAGGCCGAAGTAGCGGTCGAAACCACGCTTCTCAGGCCAGTGCGGTTCCCGTTCGCCTACGTGCCACTTGCCGGACATGTACGTCCGGTAGCCGGCCGGCCGGAGGGCCTCGGCAATGGTCACGCAGCGATCATTCAGGTAGCCCTGATACGGCCCTTCCTCGACATCTGGCCCCATAGAAACCATAGCGCCCATGCCGGCCTGATGCGGATAGAGGCCGGTGAGCAACGAGGCGCGCGAAGGGCAACAGCGCGCGGCACAGTAGAACTGCGTAAACCGAAGGCCGTTTGCGGCAAGGCCGTCGAGATTCGGCGTCCGGATCTCCGAACCGTAGCAGCCGAGATCCGAGAATCCCATGTCGTCGGCGAGGATCACGAGGATATTCGGACGCTTCCGTGGCTCCTCCGCCGCATGACTCCCCCAACCCGGCAGTGTCGCGGCCGCCATGCTTCCCGCCATCGCGTTTAGGAATCGTCGTCGCGTCATGGCACTCTCCCCTCGTCACCGCGTGTTCGAATCATTATAATGCATGGGTGCGGCCAATACACGAATGGGTCTGAGCAAAACGGGAGGAACGCCGTGAACCGCCTTTCTTTGGTGCTTCAACTCATGTTCATCGCGTCATGGTGTGCCGGCGCAGACGCCGCAGACGTGGCCTTCGAAGAGGCGCGGCACGTTTGCGTGCGGGGCGAGCAGTGCCATTTGAGACTGGCCGCGTCCAAGGGTGACACCGTCGGGTTTGCCGTTGACGGCTATCAGCGGGCACAAGTCCCCATCCAAGACGGCGCGGCCGTGTATACCATCGACACCCGCCTCCTCCGCGCGGGCGACTACACAGTCACCGCAGAGGCCACCGCAGGCGGCCAGCCGTGCGGCGAGGCGAGGTTTCCGCTGACGGTGGCGCGCGCGTTTGACACCGAGCGTATGCCTGTCTGGCGTTGGGGCGGCGGTGGCTCCGATATGCCATGGTGGATGGCGCGCGGTTTCACCGGCGGTTGGCTCTCGTCTTATCGCGATCCCACGGATGCCGTCTCGGCGGATACGGTGTCTCATGCCCGGCACACGATGGATGATGCCACGCGCTACGACTTCGACCTTGGCCTGTACTTCCACACACTCCTCTCCGACAAGTGGAACGATCTCGAGGACGTGAAGGCCATGCTTCCCGATGGCTCGCGATCCGAGAAGGTCTATCCTCTCGAGCCGGAAGTCGTTGACTACACGAAAACGGCCGTCGAATCCTGGATGAACCTGGCGCGCGACTATCCCGGTCTGCGCCACGTCATGCTCGATAGCGAATGGCAGACGCCGTACTGCGTGAATGAGGCAGCCGCGGCGCTCTGCCGCGAGGAAACCGGCCTCGATATTCGCGAATTCGTTGTCGGGAAAGGCGAGATTGCGGGCCCGGCCACGGTCATCGAGGGGATCATCGAAGACGACAATCCGCGATATCGCTTCCTTCAGTGGTGGTGGCAACGCGGCCACGGCATGGCGCCGCTGAACGAGATCCAGAACGAGATTGTCAAGCGTCACCGCCCGGACCTGATCACGTGGCACGAACCATACCGGCTAGCACCCGTGCGCCACTCGCACAAGGGCCTGGACTGCATCGGCACATGGACCTACGGCGCGCCGGACATCAAGCGCCTGTGCTACACGACGTACCTCCAGGCCGCCGCGCGCCCGGAGCAACAGCTTGTCCATCAGGACATCACGCTGTTCGTGTATGCCCGGTTCGTGATGCCGCTGGACGAGTCGACCGCCGACCTCTCTCGGGATTTCTCGGGCAAGGATCCCTATTTCACCGCCGGGCCCGACTACGCACGCGAGGCCATGTGGCTCGTCCTATCGCAGCGTCCTGACATCCTCTGCTTCTATTCAGGCGGCAGCCTGTCCCCCACGATAACCACGCTCGATCCGCACTTCAGCTCGCCTGAGACCTACGACGCCATCGGCGAGGTCTGCGCGGCCCTCGTCAAGCCATACGGTCCGGCCATCCTTGCCTCGAAACGCGTCGCGCCGCGCGTCGCCCTGCTCATGTCGGCGGCATCCACGTGGTTCCGCGCCAGCGACTGGCTTTCCGGTTACGAGAACGAGAAGACGCTACCCTACGCCACGCTACTCATGCGCAATCACGTGCCTTTCGACGTATTGCTGGATGAGGATATCCTCGAGGGCGCGCTCGACCGCTACGAGGTGCTTGTCATGCCGAAGGCCGATACGCTGCTTCGTTCCGAGCATGCGCGCATCTGCGCATTCGCCCAGAAAGGCGGCCGCGTCATCGCGAACAACGAGCTGAGAGCGGCCATCCCTGGCGCCGCAATCACCGAGTTCGACTTTGGTCACTGGAATCGCATTGCCGGAACGGCTTTGGCCACAGGCGACGCCGTCACGGCCGAGGAAGACCGCGAGATCATGGAACGCTACGCGCGAGATCTGGCGCCGCTGCTGGAGGGCGTTACCCGCGAGGCCGCTGCCGCGAGTCCCCGTGTCCTCGTGAACAGCCTCGATGCCGGCGATGCTCGCTATCACTTCTTCATCAATGACGACCAGACCTACGGCCCCCGTTTTGGCCATTGGAAACTGCGTTTCGAGCTCGGCGTAGCGCAAACCGCTGATTTGCGTGTAGCCCTCGACGGTCGGCCGGTCCTCTACGACGCCCTTGCCCATGTGCCGGTGACTTACGAAGAGCAGGACGGGGTTGCCGTGTTCACCACGCGGCTCCCGGCCGCGCGCGGCAAGCTCATCGCGGCGCTGCCGGAACCCATCGGCTCGGTTGCGATCACGGCTCCTGAGCGCGCTAACGCCGGCGAGGACATCAACATCCGTATCCAGGTGGTCGGCGAATCCGGCAAACCCTTCAACGGGGCACTGCCGCTCAAAATCGAGGTCACCGATCCGGCCCAGCGTCCCGACCAGTGGGGCCGCTACACCGCGACGCGCGATGGTGTCTGCACCTTCCGGTTCATCGCTGCCGCAAACGACGCGCCCGGCACATGGAAGGTGCGCGTAGTGGACCTCATTGCCGGCAAAGAGGCGATCGCCGGGATCCTTGTCGAGAACTGACCGCAACACGGAGGAATTGTGATGATTCGAAGTGCAGGTATGGACGTGCTCGTCGCCGTTGCGCTGTTCATGCTCCTCGCGGCATCCGGCGCCCACGCGCAGGCCGAGGCCCAGCAGCGCACGCCCCAGTTCCCGCTCAAGGACAAGCGCTGCCTGCTGAGTGATGCCCAGATCAACCTTGCGCGCAAGAACATCGAGATCTATGGGCCGGCCAAGGAGATCGCCGACGGCATCATCAAGGCTGCTAATCCGTGGCTCGAGTGGCCGGACCAGAGGCTCCGTGACGCGATTGCGTCCGCGCAGGTGCCTCGCGCCTTCAACGTCTGCACCATGGGCTGCCCGAAATGTGGCAAAGCCATCTATGAGAAGGGCGGCACCTATCCGTGGATCATCGACCTCGATCGGCCCTTCAAGGTGAAGTGTCCGATCTGTGGGAGCGTGTTTCCGGACAATGATTTCGAGGCCTACTACCGCAGCGGATCCAAAGATAAGCAGTATCTCGAAGGCGAATACGCCGATGATGGCTGGGGCTGGCACGGGCCGAACGACCGGTACTGGTTTGTGGCCTACGCCAACCACTGGACGTGGCTGAATCATCTCCAGCCCGCCCTCGACAATCTCGGCAAGGCCTACGTGATCACCAGCGATCCCCGCTACGCACACAAGGCGGTGATCATGCTCGACCGCGTTGCCGAGGTCTATCCGGCCATGGACTACCACAACCAGTCGCGCTACGGTTTTCTCGAGGGCCAGCGCGGTGGCCACTACGGGGGCAAAATCGTCAATCTGATCTGGGAGACGGGCACGTTGACCGTGTTCGCGCGGACCTACGACTACGTCTGGGAGACCATCGACGGCGACCATGCCGCGCAGCAACTGTCCGGTCGAACCGGAGAGGAGATCCGTGCGCACATCGAGGCAAACGTTCTCGAAGAGGGCATCGACGCCGTGTTCGCCAACGAGATACGCGGCAACTTCGGCATGCACCAACGCGCCCTCGCCTATACCGTGGCCGCCCGTCAATACGGCAAGGTCGACGAATGGCTTGACGGTATTTTCACCTATTCCGGGTCGAACACGGCGCAAACCGGGCTGAACTACGCGCTGTACAATCTCGTGTATCGCGACGGCCTGCCGTACGAAACCTCGCCCGGCTACAACTGGTCCTGGGTGGCCAATATCACCTCGGTCGGCGATTGCCTCAAGCTGGCCGGCCGGGACGTTTACGCCATACCCAAGATGAAACGCCTCTACGAGGGCGTGCTCGACATGCACAATGCGCGGCAGTTCACGCCGGCCTTGGGCGACAGCGGCAGCGTCTACGGTGGCATGGTCGGATGCGATGGCGGCGTGTTCCAGGCAGCCTATCGCGCCTACGGCGACCCGCGTTTTCTAACGCACCTCGCCGCGTTCAAGGCCACCGGCGAAGCCTGCTTCGTCTCGTTCGAAAGCCTCTTCCAACCCATCATCGAAGCGCCCGCCGGCGAGTATCCGGCGCAACGGTCACGCCTCCTCGACGGCTACGGCATGAGCGTCTTGAACAACGCGGCCGACAACGTGTCCGCCGCGATGTACTATGGATTCCGCGGCGGCCATGGCCATTTCGATAGGCTGCACTTCGATGTCTTCGCCAACGGCCAGCCGATGATGCCGGATCTCGGCTATCCGGATTTCATGAACGGTTACGTGAGCGGCATCTACACGTGGTCGAAGAACACGATCAACCACAACACGGTGACCGTGGATGCGCAACGGCAACTCGATAACCGCGCCGGAACGGTTCACCTCTTCGCCGACGGCGATTTCGCGCGCGTCGTGGACGTCGATGCCGCCGCGACGTATCCGCAGTGCCAGAGCTACCGCCGGCGCATGGTCATGGTGGATGTCGACGAGGCCAACGCCTACTTCATCGACATATTCAACATCGAGGGTGGCCATCAGCACGATTACAGCCTCCACGGCCCGCCGGGCACATTCGAGGTCCACGGCGGCGAATGGGACGCGCAAGCCCAAGGGACTTTGGCCGGCGCGGACGTGCCCCTCGGCATGATCTATGACAATCCAACGCTCGCCGCCGAAGACTACCAAGGCACGTTCTATGGCTACACCGGCTCCGGCTTCCAGCACCTCGTCAACGTCCGCCGGCTGCGTCAAGGCACATGGCATGGCGAATGGCGGCACGAGAAGGACGAGAACGCGCGCCTGCGGGTTCGCCTGTTGGCGCCGGCCGACGCGCAGTTTATCCTCGCCCAGGCGCAGGTGTCGCCGGTGAAGTACAAGCAACTCATCACGTATGCCATCGCCCGCCGGGCCGGCGACGAGGGCCTATCAAGCCGGTTTGTCAGCCTCATCGAGCCCTTTGGAGAGACGCCCATCATCGCCGAGGCGCGCCTACTCGGCGTCGACGGCGACGCCGTGGCCGTGGAAGTGAATCTTGTTGACGGACGCCGGGACGTGGTTATCCTCGGAGCGCCGCGCGCCGAGAAGAGCGTCGCGGATGCCCACGTGGCCACGGATGCGGCCTGTGCGGCTGTGCGCTTCGTCGACGGCGAGGCCGTGAGCGCCTTTCTGGCCGACGGGACCTACCTGAACGCGGCCCGATGCGATATCAGAGCGGAGAATCGCCTCGACGGCACCGTTACTGCCGTCGAACCAATGAAACAAGCCGTCCGAATCAGGCTCGAACAGGTTCCGGTGGGCTTCGCCCCGTCATCGCTCGCCGGACGTGTCGTCCATTTCGAGAATGATCTCCACAGGACGGCGCATCCCGTAGTCTCAGCAAGCCTAGACGGTTCCGACCTCGTACTCACGACGCGAGACGACCTACTCGTTGGTCGTGCCCATCTCACCGGCATCGAAGCGGACGCCCTCGTGACCGACACGGCGTTCATCTTCGAGCCGGAGTACTGCGGTACTTCCGTGACCGATGCCGGCTTCGCCGGCTATCATGTCATAAGCCAGGTCGGCGACGGCCGGATTCGCATGGCCACACCGTTGGGCGAAGAACATGGTTTGGTCGAAGGCCAGGATGTCTGGCTCGTCAACGTAGGACCGGGCGATCGCTTCGAGGCGCCTGCCGTGGCTTCTCTTTCAAAAGGAGTGTCTCAATAAAGTACTCATTCATGACATTCTCCACGCCTACCTTGACGCTCGACGAGAACCTCGCCGTTGCGCGTCGACTCGGTTACGAAGGCATCGAGCCGCGCACCGTGTGCAGCCATGGCCATGGTGTGGAACTCGAGGCCACCGCCGCCCGGCGCCGTGAAATCCGCGCCACGGCCGAGGATGCCGGAATCGTGCTGTGTTGCATTGCCACCTCGTGCCGTTACGCCGACCCGGCCACGACCGGCGCGATGACCGAGGATACGCTGCGATACATCGATCTCGCGGGCGACGTGGGTAGTCCGGCCATCCGTGTTTTCGGCGGGGCGTTGCCGGAGGGCGTCAGCCGAGAACAGGCGACAGACCTTCTCGTCCGGGCGCTCGACGCCGTGGCGGACCGTGCGGCCCAGCGCGCTGTAACGGTGTGCATCGAGACCCATGACGACTGGTGCCATCCGGCGCATCTCGCCGCAGTCATGCGCCAGGTGAATCATTCGGCGATCGCGATCAACTGGGACATCATGCATCCGGTCCACCGTGGCGGCGCCACGATGGATGAAGCCTTCGAGACGCTGAAACCGTGGATACGCCACCTCCACGTGCACGATGGCGCTACCCGCGACGGCCAGTGGGTCTTGGTGCCCGTCGGCGAAGGCGACATCGATCACCGCCGCGCGCTCGAGTTGCTCGACACGCTCGGATACGGCGGCTACGTGAGTGGCGAGTGGATTGACTGGGAGCCGTACGAAACGCACTTGCCCCGTGAGTTGGCGCGCCTGAAGGCTGCCGAGGTGGTCCAAGGCTAGGGCCTCGCTTGGTCTGTCATCCGCGCGACGGCGGACTTCGTCTGCCGATAGCGCCGATAACCGATCGCAAGAACGACGAGGCCGAGGGCCACGCTCGCCCAGCCGAGACCGGCCATCCGCGCCGTTCCGACGAACTTGATGAAGAACGCCCCGGCTCCTACCAGCGCCAACGCGGTGCGCACATACGCCAGGAACGTCCGCTCATTGGCCAACGTGGTGCGCGTCATGGCCAAGTGATCGCGGAGGGTGAGTTCGGCGTTCGGTGCGCTGTCTTTCTCCATGGCAACCTCCAGCCAGATCGGACGGATCGGACCGATCGGTCCGATCAGTTCTTCTCGTTCAGCAGCTTTGTGTCCAGGCCAAGGCCGGCCCAATCGCCATAGGCCACGTACCGCCGGGCGCCTTCGCCCTCGATCAAGAGCAGCGCGCAGGTGTCCGCGTGCTTCTTGCAATAGGCCTCGACTTCGCCGACAGTCATCACCATGAACGCCGTCGACAAGGCATCGGCCACTGTCGCGGAGGGACACACAGACCACGTACCGGTCTTGCCCATGGCCGGCCCGCCTGCGCGCGGATCGAAAATGTGTCGACCTTGCAGCTCCACACCGGAGCCGCTGAGCGCCCGGTCGCGCAGGAACACGCGCCCGGCGCTTAGCGCATCCTTGCCGGCGCCGCCAACGCCTAGCGGCCATCCATTATCGCCCGGCGGCGCGCCAAGGGCCAGCACGGTGCTCGTGCCGCCGTGCACCACGGCGTTCTTGACGCCCCAATCGCCCAGCATCTCGGCTGCTTTGTCTAGAGCGAATCCTTTCCCGATACCGCCGAGATCGATCCGCATGCCGTCTGCGGCCAGGCGCACCGTATGGTTGGCAGGATCCAATTTTACGAGATTCATGCCGACCTTGGCCCGCGCCTCGGCCAACTCGGCCTCGGAAGGCTTACGCAGCGACTTGTCCGGATTGCGCCAGCAGGCCATGAGCGGCCCGATCGTCACGTCAAAGGCCCCGCCCGTATCCTTCCAGACGCGCGCCGCCATTTCGAGGCACTCGAATGCACGGCTGCCGACGGTCGTGGTCACGCCGGCGGCAAGATGGTTGAGCTTCGACACATCGCTGGACTCGATATAGCGGCTCAGGGCGGCTTCGACCAGGTCGATCTCCGCAAACACGGCATCGGCCGCTTGTTGCGCGTACGCACGCTCTTGGCCTGCCACGACGACTTCGAACGTAGTCGCCATAGCCTCGTGCGCGAAACGTTGCAGTCCCTCTTGAGGCACGCGTCGATCCTCTGCCGCGGTGGGAGCCGTTACATGCGCGTCGCGATGAACTCGTCCCACAAGTCGCTGCGAATGAAGACGGTGATCAGCACTTCAGGTCGCAGGCCGTAGTACTCAGTCATGTATTCGCCCGTCAGCCGGTCGTTGAGAGCCTCCTCGAGATCCGTCGAGGCAATGATAACGGCCGCATCCGGATCCTCGGGAATCTCGCTCCAGTAGCCGACCTGCGTGAACCGGCGCAGGTACCACGGCATGGGCCAGTAGTCGCCATCCGGCGCGATGATCTTGATCAGCAGGTCATGGCCTTGGTCGTCTACCGCGGCCAATGCTTCCATGCGCTCGCCCAGGCGAATGACGTCGGACGCGGAATGGCCGTAGACGTACGGATTCCGGTAATCGCAGTTGAACGTGTACGCGCTGCGGTAGGCCTGCATGCCGAGCTGCGCGGCGCCAGCCAGTAGCGCCAGCACAACGACGCCTTTGAGAACGCGGTACGGCATCACGCGAACCAGCGCCACAGCGCCAACACCCGCCAACAAGATCATGCCGTTGAGGAAGCTCAGCATACACCACGGCGTCTTGTACGGAATGGCGCTGTACACCACAATCGAAAACAGCGTGTAGAGAAGCAGGAATCGCACCAGCGTGCGCGAGGGTGCTTTGTTCAGGTCCCCGCCGGCGCGGCCAAAAGCCATGAGGGACCCGACAACGGACAAGGCTACGATGAACGCCTCGCTCCACCACGGACCGGGCGCGTACTTCGCGAAGAGGAGCATCTCGAGGTAGTAGTGCCACGGATGATCGTGAAAATGTGCGCCGTCGGCCCGTCCGGCGCCGGCCGCGCCTCGGCCGATATAGGTGAACAGCGCCCGCACGGCGTCGATGGGTTCGTGCAGGTTCGTGAAGAAGGCCGACAGCAACGTCGTCGAGACGAGTGCTGCGAGAACCAGCCCGCCGGCCAGGTGCTGCCACCGTGGCCTGGCCGGTCTGTCAGTGTCCGTCGACACGCCCTCCACACGGCTGCCCCGGGACCACAAGGCCGTCACGACGGTCGCAAACACGATAGCCCCCGCCGCGATAACGGTGGTTTCCTTGGTGGCGTGCATGGCGCCCAGTGCCACACCGGCCGTTAGCGCCCAGGCCCATCGAGGCCGGCAGTAGTACCGCCAGAGGCACACCAAGAGCGCCAGCGTGAAGAATACGAGCAGCATCTCTTGGATGTAGTAGCGGCTGTAGAACGCCATTGCCGGCGATAGGGCCGTCAAGAGCGCGGCAAACGCAGCCGCCGCCCAGCCGAGGCCGTCGGCCAGGCCAAGTACGAGCAAGACCAGCGCCGTACCGAAGATCACCGGCACGATGCGGAACATCCACTCCTGCGTGTCGGCCAAGGTCCGCGCGCCGCTGGCCCAAATGAATGGCAGGGCGCAGTAGTAGTGTGTCGGGCCGTGGTACTCGTAGGGATCGTAGACGTAGCGGTGCGTATCGAGGAGGATGCCGGCCTTGACGGTGTGCACCGCCTCGTCCGTGTGCATGGGACGCTGATCGAGTCGTGGCAGCCTGAGCGCCAACGCTCCGACTGCCACGAGGAGAATCGCGATGGCCGCTACGCGCGGCCCTATGCCCGTCGATTTGCAGGACGCCATGGTCAGAAATCCAGTATAGGACGCTTATCCGGCCGGGCGCCCGTAGACCTCCACCTCGATGTAGTGGTTCGTGTCGTTCGAGGAGTTTCGGTTACTGTACAGGCGGATGAAACGCGTCTTGACGCCCTTCGCGTCGATCGAGTAGCCCTTGTTCGTCTCGACGTAGGCCTTGTCCTTCCCAACGCCGAGGCCGGACGAGTTGTCGTGATCGTTGTTGTACAGCGTTCGCACGGTCTCAATGAAATCCGCGTCATCGGCGCACTGCACAACCACGTCGTGGTAAGCACGCTCTTGCGAGTGGTAATGCCAGAACGCCACGGCATACACCTCGCACACCCTGCCGAGATCGATCTGGACCCACTGGAGATCTGGGCCGAGTTCGACGAAGTTGCCTTCAGCGCCGCTCTTCTCGCCATCCGTGATCTGTTCGAGATCGCCAATGATGGGCTCATTGTCACTCGACTTGACCGGCTTGCCCAACGCGAGATTGACGACATCCTTCGGCACCATGACCGGCGGATGTACGGTGTCCTTCTTCTCGAGATTCGGTGCGCGAATGTCCTTGCGTGTGCCGTGGATTTCGGGCTTTGGCAGATCAAGCTTGAGCGGTACCAGTTCCTCGGCGACCGCCGCAGGCGCCAACAACCATACGCAGACGAAAGCCGCAACCACACATCTTGCGCCACGGAGCTTCACATCCGATCCTCCGCGATGGACAGAGACCCTCTCCCCCATCGCCGCTCAGTCACGGAAACGATGCCGCACACGCCGGACGCTATCGGATGCCGGAACGCCTTAGCTAGCAGGACGCCCGTAGACTTCCACCTCGATGTAGTGGTTCATGTCGTTCGAGGTGTTCCGATTGCTGTAGAGCCGGATGTACTGCGTCTTCGCGCCCTTCGCGTCAATCTGATAGCCTTCGTTGGTCTCGATGTAGGCCTTCTCTTTGCCGACGCCGAGGCCCGCCGAGTTATCGTGATCGTTGCTGTACAAGGTCTTGACGTTCTCGATGAAGTCCGCATCATCGGCACACTGGATAACGACGTCGTTGTAGACGCGCGCCTGCGAGTGATAGTGCCACACGACCACGGCGTACACTTCGCACGCCTGGCCAAGGTCGATCTGAACCCACTGCACATCCGGGCCCAACTCGACGAAACTGCCGTCTGCGCCTTCCTTGTCGCCATCCGTGATCTGCTCGAGATCGCCAATGATCGGCTCGTTATCGCTGGACGTGACCGATTTCTCAAGCGCAAGGTTGACGGCATCGGCGGGAACCATGACAGGCTGATGCTTCGTGCCGGCCTTTTCGAGGTTGGGCGCCTGGATATTCTTCGGCGTTCCGATGAACATGGGCTTGGGGAGCTTCAACTTGAGCGGCACCAGCCCGCCATCGCCTTCGGCCGCCTGGGCCGGCATCATCGCCACAAACAATGTGCAAACCGACAGTACTACCAACCACGTGCTCGTCTTCATCTCATCTCCTCCGGAGAAATACACGGACCGCACGTCCGCGCCGATTTCGACTATCTCTTGACCTACACCACACAGCGGTTCCCCGCTGATTACACTAAGAAAGACTACTTCTTGCCGGGCTTATTCACGCATTCTTCCCACCAAACGGGATGGTGTCTGCGCGCCCACGGCTCGCTCACGCGCCCGGTAAGCGCCGCCTGGAACGTGCCGGGATTGGCCAGCGTGCCCAGGTAGGCGTGCCCAATCACCACCATCGTTGCCAACAGCGTCGCATACCGGTGCAGATAATAGAGATACTGCTGGATCTCATCGCTGAACACCGGAAACATGCGACCGATTCCGGAAAACACCACCAACAGGCCTAGCCCTGCGATCATCCAGAAATACATCTTCTGGCCGGCATTGAATCGCCCGGCCGGCAAGGCCTTGTGCTTGCCGATGCCGACGTAGCCGCCCATGTACAGCATCCACTTCCAGTCATAGCCGGCGAACCGGCCATCACGCGCCCACATGGCCACGACCGCCAACAGCGCAAAACAGAATACCGGCGCTGCAAACGCGTGGATGATCCACAGCCAGCCGTGAATCCTCGAACCGAAGCCGATCGCCGCGATCAGGCCCGTGACAGCCAGCGTCACGCAGCTCAGCAAGGCGCACGCATGAATCAGTCGCTCGCCGAAGCCTAAACGGCGAAAGGACTTGCGCGCCTTCGCCTCGTCCGGCGCCAACCGGTGTGGTCCGAAGACCACGTAGTGAAACATAATCGCGGCACAGGTGCCCGCAATGCCGACAGACGCCACAAGACGAAACGGTATCTTCTCGAGCAACTCGATAATCATGCCGCTACGCCTGTGCCTTTCCGCCCTTGATAACCAACGCCCGGAGAATGCTCTCGAGCGCCATGAATCCATACCGAATCAGGGCGATGGCTACCAAACCGGCCGCCACAAGGCCGCCGTACACGGTGATGGGCCGCAACTGCACGCTCCGCTCCCATCCCTTGAGCAGGCCTGAATCATAGCCCTCGAAGTCCCACATGGCGACCGTCCGCCCCGCACTGAGTGCGGCCGGCGACTGGGGTTCGACCTCCGCATAGAAGAACGGTGCGCCATCCGCATGACAGTCGTCGCAGCGGCCTTGCGCGCCCAAGGCTTGGGCAGCGGGCCGCACATCATGAGCGATGGGCCACGCGTACGGCTTGGCCGCGTCATGCGTGGCGTCCGCTGCCAAGTCATCACCCTGCAACCGGTATAGGCAACCGCCGGCGATGTAGGCCGCCTCGCCTGTCACCAGATCGCTGCTCCCCAGAGCGGCCAGCACAAGCTTGACCTGCGCTTCCGTCAGTGAGGTCGCGCCAATGGCCTCCGACACGTACTCCGGAACGAGCGGCCGCACCGCCTCGCCGTCGAGAACAAGCCACGCCACCTCCGTTTCGGGCTTCGCGGAGGGCGCAGGGACCTCTTCGATGGCGCCCTCACCCGCCACGCGATACAGCTTGCCGCCGCTCCAGTAGGCGGCCACTGCCTCGCCGCCGCACAACGGATCGAGCGCGGCCAACACCTTCGCAATGGCTTCCTGCGATGCCGGCTGCTCGAAATCGATGACGCTCTGCACTTCGCCGCTCATGACCTCCGCGTCAATCGGCTTGACTTCGCCTTCCACGAGATCGGCCCAGACATTCGCGGCCTCAGCCTGACCGGCCGGAGCATCCTCGACCACCATCGCGCCATCATTCGTCCATCGATAGGCCTTTCCGCCGTTGAGGTATACTGGATCTCCTTCCGACAGCGAATCGTAATCGATCTGTTCGAGCACCTTGGCGATCTGCACTTCCGCAAGCGGCGCGGCAGGCTTCAAGATGCCGTCGAGCGTCCACCCCAACGAATCGAGCACCAGCGGCTTCCACTCGCCCTTCTGCATGATCCCCCACACGCCGTTGCCGCTCGACTCCAGGACCTCCGACTTGAGTACCTCGGCCGTGAGCATCTCATAGACTCGACCGCCATAGGCATACGCCGCCACCGCGCCCGGCACATCCCGGGGAGTTAGGGCCGCGAGCACGCGGGCCACTTGGGCTTGAGGGGCAAGGATTTCGCCCGCTACCCGCGCCACGTCCTTCGGCATGAGCGGCTTGACCGCGTCGCCCTCCACGTTGGCCCAGTAGGCCGGCCACAGCATGTTATGGGGGCCCAATTCATCTTGCGCATTGGGCATGAACACGGGCGTCGAGATGTACGGCAGCTCGGTGTACCAGTCCGCCTTGCCGTGCACGCCCAAACGATTGGCGCGTGCCGTACGGACCATGTGCGGCTTGGCCTCGGGCCACGGGCCCGAGTGACACGCCGTGCACGTCAGGCTGTCCAGATGCGTCTCCGGCACGCCCTTGTGTTCCGGACGTGGCGCGCCTAACCGACCGCCCCGCGCCGTGCCGCCCGTGGCGGATACCTCCCCGTAGTGGCAACCGCGACACGACAGCGTAGTCACTTCGGGATCCCCCGAACTGGTCTCGCTGCCGCGCACGATCCGGTGGTCAAGGCCGTTCCGATGGCAGTCCGTGCAGGTGAGTCCGGCGGCCACATGCACATCTTCATCGATATGTTCGAGCGCCTCGCCCATGATCGCGTTCGAGTGACACGCATAGCACCGGTTCGCAGGAATATCGGATCGAACGTCGAGACAAACCCGATCCTTCGCGTCGAAGAGGCTCTCGGTGTAGTCCACGGACGGCGGCGTTGCCCACGCATTGTCAAGGTCGGGACCGTCGATGGGATCCCAGGTCTCCTCGACGCGCGAGGCCACACCGCCAACCAGGCCAAGGCCAGCCGACGCCGTCGCCGCCCATCGGAAGTTCTCGCGTGCGGTCTGGATAACCCACTCGCTGTGGTTCTCCGCCGGCGACGCGTTGTGGCAGCCAAGGCAGTTGATTTCGAGGCGGCCCGAGACATTCCACCGCGACTCGGGATCCGGAGCATCCTCTTCAACCTCGGCCCAATCGCCCCCGGGAAGGTTTCGGCCGAAGATCTTGGTGAATTCCCACGGCGACATGCCGAGATCCTGCGGATGCCAGACGCCCTTCCAGCCGCGGCTCGAGATGGGTAGCTGCGTGCCGGTCTTCTTGTCGGCAAGCACCCAAGGTTGAGCGGGACGTCCTGCCACGGCGTGGGGATCGTGCGAGTTGAAATGGTGGCCCAGGGCTATCGTCTCGTAGTCATGGCACTCCCCGCACGTCGTGCGCACAGAAAATGGCATGCCGTCCTTGTCCAGAGGGCTGATCTTCTCGCCGTTTTCGTCATACAACGGGATGATATGCACGGGACGCGTGCGCGATCCGTCTCCCTCGGCGACGGCGAGTCCCCCGAGCGCGCACGCAAGCGCGAGCAGTACACTTACACTTCTCAAGCCTCGAACTCCCCTGGTTTGAACATGATCCGCTGACCTGTTTCGACGGCTTCATTCACTTTCAGCACGGCCACCGCCGTCTCGTATCCAATCTCCGCCGGACAGTTCAGCTCTTCGCCAAACCGGATGGCGTTGAAGAAGTTTTCGAGATGCGGCTGGTGAACAGGCTTAGCGATCTCCAGGGGCAAAGGCCAAGAACCGAGCGCCGCAGACACCCGCACGTCCACCACGACGTCGTCCGTCGCGGCCGGCGCAGCCGGGGTCGCTTCTTTCTCGAGCCAGCCAGCCTTTACGGCCTGATTCCACGTGCCGATGTCCGCATGCGCTTCCTTCAGCAGGTGATTGCCGCGCATCGGCACTTCCGAGATCACCAAGGTACCATCCGTGCCCATGAAGTTCTCGTAGAAGCCCCCGTTACTCGTCGTTGTCAGTACCTGGTAGAAGGCCCGGGACACGCCGGCTTCGGTTTCGTAATCGAAGATGGCCATCACGTTATCGTACCACTCGTGATGCTGATAGAAGTCGATGCCGCCGCCGGCCGTGACCGAGCGCGGGTTGTTGCCGAAAATCCACGTGAAGATGTCGATCTGGTGGGATCCGAGGTCGACGATGGGACCCCCGCCGTACTTTTTGTACCAGCGCCAGTTCCGGAAGTGACTCATCGAGGCATACCCGTACTTCTCGAGCGTGGCCTGATCGATCTCGTAGTCCTTCGGCCAACCGAGGTCGTCGCTCTTGGCGCGATTCCATTGGCCGTAGGCATGGGTCACCTCACCGAGGAGCTTCTGATCGAGCACGAGACGGTTGATCGCGTGCCGGTACCGGGGGTTGCTCCGGCGTTGATGGCCAATCTGGAGCAGCTTGCCGGTTGTCTTCGCCGCAACGACCATCTGGCGCGCCTTCTCGAGGTCGTTGGACATTTCCTTCTCGCAGTAAACGTGCAGGCCCTTGTTCATACAGGCGATCGCGTGCTCGGCGTGCATGAAATCCGGCGTCGCCACCACCACCGCGTCAAGGTCGTTCTCCGCCTCGAGCATCTCTTGGTAGTCGACATAGGAGTTGACTTCGTGTCCGAACTTCTTGAGTGTCCGTGCGCCGCGACGCAGGCTGTACTCCCAGATATCGCAGACCGCCTTCACGCGGATATCCGGAATACGCAATATCGCGTCCATCAAGACCATGCCCTCGGCACCCAGTCCGATCATGGCGATATTCAACTGATCCGCGGGATTGCCGCTGCTCGCTGCGGCGGCCGGAATGGTCGGCTCCGCCTCGGCCACATCCTCCTGGGCGAGGACCTTGCGTCCGAGCATCACACCGGCCCCGACCGTAGCCGTCCCCAACAAGAAGTCCCGACGCCCCATGGCTTTTCGAGCGGCCTCGCCCGGCCCTGAGCGTTTCGTCTCCGTATTCGGTTCATTCCTCTCCATATCCATAATACCTCCCAATAAGTTGGACTCTCGGACTGAGGTCCTGGTGACGGCCGCCGCGAGGCGACGCATCTCGAGTTCTCTCGCGAACGCAGGCTGTGGCGCTCACCAAAGTGGGGCCAGAGGATGAAGGGAAGTATAGCACCGTTTCGGATCCGATTTCTACGTTGTGGCACAAGACCCGAAAAACCATTAAAAGCATCACTCCCCGAACGTGTGAGTTCCGGCCCTTTCGAGCCAGAACCCACACGTGTCAAACCAGGAATCCCCCTCCTAACTCATTGACCTTGAAGGTCTTTCGCCATCTGGTCGAAGTTCTTTACGCACTCGGCGATATCCGGCACCGAGTTCTCCCAGTTATGCTCGTATTCCGCGGAGAACACGCCCTGGAAGCCTTGACGTTTGAGTTCGGCCAAGATAGCCTTGACATCGGCCTCTCCCGTGCCCCACGGGACATCGTGCTCGCCGTCGCGGCCGAATTTGTTGAGGTCCTTCATGTGGAAGGAAATGATACGGCCTTCGAGGGCCTTCACGGCCTCGAGCGGGTTGATATCCGAACGCATCCAGTGGCCGGTGTCCGCGCAAGATCCGATCCGCTTGCTACGGCCGTTGGTGACCTCCAAGACCTTCTCGTAATCCCAGTATTTGCTCGGCTTGGGATGATTGTGGATGGCCACATTGATGGCGTACTCCTCGCACAACGGCTCGATGACGTCGAACGCGTCGTACGGCGGCTCGGACACGATGGTCTCGATGCCCATCTTCTTCGCCCAATCAAACACCTTCCGGCACTGGGCCTCATCGCCGGTCAGCTCGACCACGCCGTAGTTCACGAGTTTGATTCCGGCCTCGTCGAGTTTCTGCTTCATGAGGGCCACGCCTTCATCGGACATGTCATGGCCGACCTTGATATCGGAATGATCCGCGCTCAGCGTCTGGCCCGGATAGGCCTCGATCACCTTCAGGCCCATCGAGACGCTCTTGTCCACTGCCTCGAAGAAGGTGAACCGGTTGAAGGAATACGCCTGGCAGCCCACGCGCCATCCCAGCTTCTCGGCATTGGGAGCGCCGTTCGCCACCTTATCTTGTGCCATCGCCGGAAGAGCCACACAGAAGCCCAACACGGCAACCAACAGACCAACCGCTATGATGTTTTCCATAATCCTATCCTCTTTTCTCTAGAACGCTTCTCAAACCAGACGACGCCTATCGTCGTTCATTCGTTTCGGGTTAATCACTAGACATGCCACGGCGCCCGCATCGGCCGTCGACACATTCTATTCGCTTCCTCGTCATTCGTGATGCGTTCGGCCACGGGATCCCACTTGAGCCGCTTGCCGGTAAGCATCGCGATGTTCGTGAGATGGCAGATGGTCGCCGTACGCTGTCCCACCTCGGCCGAGGCCATGGGGGTACCGCGCGTCTTGACTGCGTTGAGGAAGTCTTCATGATGCCCTGGACTCCGCCCGAGGTGGATCTCGCCGGGGCCAATCACCTCGTTGAGCAACGAGGCCGGCTCCGCCTCGAGCGCGCCGCCGTGGATGTGGATGAACACCCAGCCCTCGGTGCCTTCGAACTTGATGCCGCGCGGCGAATCGGACGATCCGATGAGATGGACCCCGTTGGCGTACAGGAACTCGAAGTGATAACCAAAGGCGGTGTTGTAGAGTCCTTCGCGCGGGAACTCGCCTTCGCCCCAGACCTCGACGGGCCCCGAGGCGTCCATGTCCATGGCGAGGTGGGCCAAGTCCATGACATGGGCGCCGCGGTCGGTCATCTCGCCGCCCGAGTAGTCCAAGATGTAGCGGAAGAAGAAGTGGCACCGCTTCTCGGTGTAGGGCTCGTACGGACACGGCCCCAGCCACATGTCATAGTCGAAGCCCTCGGGAATCGGCATGGGTGGCAGAAGGCCCGCAGGTCCGTAGCTATCCTTCGGCATCTGGATGCGGACCGTATGGAGTTTCCCGAGGCGGCCATTGCGCACGAGTTCACAGGCGAACCGCGCGCTGCTCCGAGAACGCTCGTGGCTGCCGGTCTGGAGCACGCGCTCGTAGCGTTCAACGGCGTCGCAGACCTTACGCCCCTCGGCAATCGTGTTCGCGAGAGGCTTCTCGCAGTAGATATCCTTGCCGGCCTTGGCCGCGGCCACCGAGATGGTGCCGTGCCAGTGATCCGGCGTACAGACGGTAACCGCATCGATATCGTCCCGGGCAAGCAGCTCGCGGAAATCGTTGTACTCGGCACAGCCCTGATCGCCGTGAAACCCGTTCACCGCGTCCCTTGCCGCCGCGCGATGGGCTCTGTCCACGTCGCACACGGCGATCATTCGGCACCCCGGGTTCCGCAGAAACACGTTCATGTTGTGCGTGCCTTGGCCGCCCACGCCGATAGCGCCGAACACGATCCGGTTGCTTGGCGCCGTTGTCTGGCCCAGTCCAAGCACCGACGCCGGCACAATCTGAGGCGCCAACCCTGCCGCGGCCGCTCGTTGCAGGAAGGCGCGCCGCGATATTCTTGTCCTACCAACCATAGTCCCTTCTTTCCTAAACAGAGGGCCGGCACGTACCGGCCGCTATTCGAGCTCTTTGATTCGGATACTCCGGAACTTCACCCACTTCTCGCCGGCATGGGTGTGGCAACTTTGCAGGCCGATATACCCCTCAAGGGGCATGTCTTTCAAGCTCGGCACTTCCGCCATGTCGGCGTCGATAGACTGGACGTTGTCCGACATCACGCGAATATGCGTGCCCTGACACGTGATTTCGAAGCTGTGCCACACGAACGGCGTGTTGTCTGGCCGGAGCGCCACTGGAATGCTATCGTACACGGATCCCGTGCAATTGAGGTCGGGCCGATACGGGTCCCAAGCCGCGAGTATCTGAATCTCGTGTACGTTTCGGAGTAACACGCCGCTGTTGCCGTACTCGGGCACCATCCACTCGAGGCGCAGCACGAAATCGCCGTAGGCGTTCTTCGTTCGGAGCCAGTCGCCGCCTTTCACAAGGTCCGTTCTAAGCACGCCATCCTCGACCTTCCAGGCGCCGACGTCCCCGTTTGTGTCCCAGTGTGCCTGCAGACTCTCCGGCGAACCGTCGAACAGCGAGACAAATCCCGCGTCATCCTCATACGCCATCGCACCGATGTGGTTGAACTCGCGGATGAAGATGTTCCGGAACCACAATTCCGAGTGATGATTCTGAAGCTCGATCTGGCCGGTCGGGTAAATCGGCTTGTTCCGATCCCAGTAGTTCTCGAGGACGACATAGTTCACGACCAACCGGTCGTTGAGGTGTACCGTTACGCGATCGCCGACCATCTTGATCCGGAAAGTGTTCCACTCCCCCACCGGATTGTCTGCACACCGGAGGGGATCCTTGGGATTGGCCTGGTTGTTGAACAGCCCTCCCGAACCTTCCGGATGATTCGCCGGATCCCAGATCTGAACCTGGGGCGAACCCCGCAGGTAGATGCCGCTGTCGCCGCCCGGCGCAATCTTCCAGTCCACGAGCATCTCGAAGTCGCCGTAATCTTTGGCGGTGCACAGACTCGGCCCCTTGCCGTCGAACACGAGGGCATCGCCCTCCACACGCCAATGGGCACGCATGGCCTCATCTGCCTGCGCCTGCAACGGGCCCAGTTGCTCCGGCGACATCGTCGCCCGCTTTTCCGGATCGGCCACGAGGCCTTTCCATCCCGAGAGGTCCGTGCCGTTGAACAACGCCACGAATCCCGGCGGCGGGACCACCTCACCCGAGCACGCCATGCCCGCTAACAGCACAGCAGACAGTAATACGGTCGCTCTCATCTGGACTCCCCCGCGCGGCTAGAGCTCGCGGATGTAGATGTTCCGGAACCAGAGCGTCGAGTTGTGGTGCTGCAACTCGATCTGGCCCGTCGGATAGATGGGCTTGCTCCGATTCCAGTAGTTCTCGAGAACGACGTTGTCGACAACCAACGCACCGTTGAGCCACACGGAGACGTTCTCGCCGACCATCTTGATCCGGAACGTGTTCCACTCGCCGATGGGATTGTCCGCACACACCAGCGGGTCTTTCGGATTCTTCTGATTGTTGTAGAGGCCCCCGGAGCCCACGGGCCATTGGGCCGGATCCCAGATCTGTACTTGCGGTGATCCGCGCAGGTAGATGCCGCTGTCGCCGTGCGACTCGATCTTCCAGTCGACGTACATCTCGAAATCGCCGTAGTCCTTGGCCGTGCACAGACTATTGCCGCCGCCGTCGTAGCACAAGAGGCCGTCTTGCACTGTCCAGTGGGCGCGCATCTGCTCATCGGCCGTCGCCTGCGCCGCAGCCAATTCCTCGGCCGTCATCTTCGCCCGCTTCTCCGGATCCTCGACGAGACCCTTCCAATTGGTGAGGTCCGCGCCGTTGAAGAGCGCCATGAAACCGGCGGGCGGCGCTACGGCAACAATCTCTTGGTCGCCGAGGAGCTTGGCCACCATCGGCTCGATGGCCGCTGCCCAGATCCGGTAGCCCAGCTCGTTAGGATGCAGGAAGTCGGGCATGACGTCCTTGGGCAAGGTGCCGTCGGCCAAGAGGAAACGGTCGTTGAAATCGATGTAGTACACCATGTGGTTGTCGGCCAATTCCTTCGCCACCAGGCTGGCCCTGGCCAGTCTCTCGCGCACGTCGTCCGGCTTCTCATTGCGTGGGAAGATGGCCTCGATGAGGATCTTCGTCTCCGGAAGTTTTTCGCGCAGCTTCTTGACAATGGCGGAGATGCCCTCGCCGATTTCCTCGGCGGTGTTGTCGCTGAAGTTGTTCGTGCCGATCATCATGACAATGAGTTTCGGCTGAATACCGTCGAACTCGCCGTTGTCAATGCGCCACAGGACGTGCTGCGTCCGATCGCCCGAAAACCCCATATTCACCGCATTGCGGTTCGCGTAGTACTGATCCCAAACCGTCTTCCCGGCGCCGTCCCAACCGTGATTAATCGAGTCGCCGAGCAGGATGAGATCGACATTGCCCTGCTTGACCCGTTCGAGCACACCTTCGTGCCGCACTTTCCACCAGTCCTGGCCCAGGCGATCTGCCGGCTCGACGGCGCTGTGCGCCCACGCCATCTGGCCAACAAACACCAGCCCCATGAAGATGGTCAGCGCCGTCACAAAAACCCGTGCATTCCCTGATTTCACCGCTCGCTTACTCATGTTCTCTTTTCTCCTGCAATTCGGAACACCACAAACACGGACGCGAAGTCCGACGTCCATCACCCACTACACCCGCCACGGCGGCCGCATCGCGCGTGCCCGTAGCCGATTCGCTTCTGCATCATCCACGAAGGTTTCCCGCGTGGGATCCCATATGACCTTGCGCCGAAGCGCCAGCGCGATACCACCGACCAGCGCGGTCGCGCATGCCTGGTGCGCGACGTCTTCGGGCGTGATCGTCTTGGCGCGCGTCTTGACACAATCCAGGAAATTCTGCTCGTGAAGGACACTCTCATACAAGTGCGTCTCTTCCGGCCCGATCTTCTCCTGCAAAAGCGACTTGGGTTCGGCGTCAATATCGCTGCGCGTGTAAACCCATCCCTCGTCGCCTTCGAAGCAGACCCCATGCCGTGGCGTCTCGTCGAGTGTGGTCATGATTAACCGGACGCCGTTGGCAAAACGGTATTCAAGATGATACGTCAGGACGGTATCATACAGGCCATCTCTGGGAGATACCCCCCGACCCTCGACTTCGATGGGACCTGCCCACGGATCGCCCATACCCCAGAACGCGATATCCATATCGTGCACGCCATACCCGGCGACCCAACCGCTCGTGCTGTAGTCCGAGACGAAGTACCAGCCCGGTAACTGGCCGGGTACCTTGACGCGCCACGGTGTGTACGGAGCCCACGGCGCCGGACCCAACCAGAGGTCGTAGTCGAAACCCTCCGGTACCGGCTCCTCGGCCTTCCGGTCGGTGGCGTAACCGGCTGGCGAGCCGATACGAATGGTGTGCAGGTGCCCGATACGGCCGTTGCGCACCAACTCACAAGCAAATCGCACATTGCGGAGCGAGCGCAATTGCGTGCCGTGTTGAAACACGGCGCCGTGACGACGGACCGAGTCGACCAGCGCGCGGCCCTCGGCCAAGGTATTGCTGAGCGGCTTCTCGCAGTACACGTCCTTGCCCGCTTCGATCGCCGCCATGGAGGCCAACACGTGCCAGTGATCCGGCGTGGCCACCTGAACGGCATCGATATCGTCGCGCGCGAACAGTTCGCGGAAGTCGTTGTACGCCGCCGATTCGGCGAGTTGCGCCAGGTTGCGCGCCTCGTCACGCGCGGCGCGGTTCACGTCGCATACGGCCACGACTTGACAGTCGGCGCAGGACATGAAGTTCCGCATGCCGCCGGTGCCTTTCCCGCCGACGCCGATGAAGCCCATCGCCACGCGATTGCCCGGCGCCGGAACGCGGCCGAGGCCCAGGGCCGAAGCCGGAACAATCGTCGGAAAGGCTACCGCCGCCGCGCTGTGCTTGATGAAACCGCGCCGCGATATCCTTCCGTCAAGACGCATCGCTATCTCCTCTCTCGCGTCAACGCGGCGCGCCGGAAGACACGGCCGCAACGGCGTCCCATTTCGCCGCCATCGCCTCGTCGGCCGCATCGCCCAGGTCGCCATGAATCCACAGGCTATACGTCAACACGACGCCCTGCGATAACCGAATCGGCACTCCGCCCGGATACAGCGGCTGATAGAAATTGAGCGACGGATACTCGCGCCACTCCTGCGGATAGCCCGGATTCGCGGCATGGGTGAATACCGTCACGCCGCTACGGCCCTGTCCGCCTGGAAACGCCGCCGAATAGTCCCCCCAACTCCGTCGAGGACTCGCGCCGGTCTCGTCCGTATGAAACACGATTGCCTGCCTTTCCGCAGGGGCCATCCGGAGGTTGAATCCGCTGTAAGCCGCCTCGAGGCGACCGCAGAATTCGAGGTTGTCAACAAGGGGTGTCAGCGCGATCCTGAAGTCGATTACGCGGCCGTCAGCGCGTTCCGGCTCGACTACAATCGTGAGATCCTCTAAGACAATATCCTCGGCGTCGTCCCATCGCCAGACGCTCGTGGCCTTGATGCGCGCCTCGCCATCCGACGTGTCCGTGTGCAATTCCTTCGGCCTCGCCCACGCGCCGCGCACGGCGAACATGTCGCGATCCTCGCCTTTCCAGCGTATCGTCGCCCACGACCAATTCACACCCCGATGGTGCGGATGATCTTTCGGATAGTCATCGGTCAAGACCTCGCCATCGAGGCCGTAGAGCGGATGAACGTAATCGCCACGGGCCAACGCCGGATCGATGCCCTCCGGCGGCTCCGTCGACTTGAAGTTGTATCGGAGCACCGGCGTATCCCCTTCGAACACATCGATGAACCGATCATCCGGATCCGTTGCGATACGCCATTCGGCCGCCGATGCCTGCATCGACGCCCCGAGGAGAATCGTTATCGCAATGAATCGCATTGGCCAGCCTTTCTGCCTACAACTCGTCGATCCTGACGGGGCGGCCCTCTTCGGCAGAGCGATCCGCCGCGAAGCAGATCGCCATCGTCTTGGCCGCCTCGTCGATATCCGGCATAGGCCTCGTGTCGTGTTCGATGGCGTCGAGGAAATGCCTGACCTCGTCACGGAAGGGATGGTGCGCGACGTTTCCGCTGTCCGGCAGGATCGTCGGGATGGTCATGAATCCGTTCTGTCCGGGAAAGAGTTTCGGCGCGAAGACCTTGTCGTTGCGTAGCGATCCCTCCGTGCCGTAGATGCCGACGTGAAACACATACGGCATCCGCGCGTCGAAACAGCAGGTCGAGCGCCCGATGGTACCGTTCTCGAACCTTACCAGAATGGCAATGGTGCCGGGATACTCGTTGGGATTCTCCGTTTTGACTTGGTAGGCCGACACTTCGACGGGGGCGCTACGCGCAAACCAGCGCATGGCGTCCACGCCGTGGCAGCCGGCGGCGAGCAAGGCCGTACCGCCGTGCTCACGCGTGCCAAACCACGAAGCCGGCCCGCACCAGATCCGATGCAGATAGTCGACCTCCGTCATGAAAACGTGGCCGAAGGCCCCCTGATCAATGAGACTATTCACCGTGGACAACAACGGATTCCAGCGGAGCACGAAACCCACGATGCTTTTCACGCCGGCCTGACCGATGGCGCGTTGCTGCCGGCGCACGTCAGCCATGCATAACGCCACCGGCTTCTCGACAATGACATGCTTGCCGGCTTCCGCGGCCGCCACGGCGTACTCCGTGTGCGAATCGTGATGCGTCGACACCACCACAACATCAATATCGTTCCGAGCCAACATGGCCTCAGCATCCGCGCCCACGTAGCAGTCCAGGCCGTACTTGTCGCGATGGGCCTGCGCCTTGCCGACGGAGCGGTTGACAAGCGCGCGGATCTCGGCACGGCGATCCTCGCCGAAGGCCTTGATGTACTCCTCCGACACCCAGCCGCAGCCGATGATGCCGACGCCCAACGTGTCCATCTCGCTTCCCATTGCCACCGGCTACTCGAGCGTGATCGGCTTCACGGTCACGTTCCGATACGCCACCGGGCCGTGATCGCCCTGGAGCATCAGCGGCCCGCCGGCCTTCTCATCTTCGAAGAGACTGGCACGCGTTGGGCCGGTGAGCTCGACGTTCTCATGGACGACTTGACCGTTGTGGACCACCTTCACGAACCTGGCATTCTCGATCTTCTCACCGGCGGTGTTGAACCGAGGCGCACGGAATACCACGTCGAAGGATTGCCACTCTCCGGGCGCCCGGCTCGCATTCACACGCGGCGGGTGGCCTTCGTAGCCCTTGTCGTCCTTCCACCGCTGATAGATGCCGCCGCAATCGCTGTATTCGACGTTTTTCTTTCCCCAGGAATCCAGGATCTGCACCTCGTAGCGTCCCTGGAAATAGCATCCCGAGTTTGAGCCCTTGGCCACGAGGAACTCGATGTGGGCCTCGACGTCGCCGTGCTCGAGCTTCGAGATCAGATGATTCGTGCGGCCCTCCTTACCGTTCACCGTAGCGCCCTCGCCTGGTTTCCAGGCAAGGAGCTTCTCGTCCTCCGGATTCAGGAACACTTCGGATGCCATTGCCCACGCGCCGGTAGGATCACGCCACGCCAACAGATCCTTGCCAAGGAGACTCGCGGCATCCTCGGCCGCAATCGCCGGCGCCAACGACGCCACCATAACCGCCATGCACCACGCTGTTCGCCAGGTCATAGTCCAGTTCCTCATATCGGAATCGACTTCCGCTTGAATGCTAGTCGGCGGTCTCGATCGTAAGTTCGTGAATCGACCAGTAGAGACCGTCGGATTGACCGGTCTGGAGAACCTTGATGAATGCGCCTTTCACGGGCTTATCCAAGGCGATCTCGGTTACCGGACCATCGCCTTTTCCCGTAGCCACGGGATCGCCCCACTGGTTCGGATCATTGGACACATAGAGCTCATAGCCGCGCGGATAGTCGCCGTTCGAGCCGCGCGCATCCAGCACGACCTTCTTCACGGCCTTCTCCCAACCCATATCGGCGATGAAGTGCTCGCCGCCCTTCATCGGCGCGCCCGTATCCCAGCGCGTGGCCGGATTACCGTCGATCGCGTTCTTGGCGTTGTCCTGGTTGACGGAACCGAACACCTTGAATCCGATCGTGCTGAACGCGTCGAGGGCTTTCTGGGCTTCTTCTTTCAGCGCCTCGTCGGCCAGGAAGGTCTTGAGCAGATCCGGTACGCGGGGATCACGCACCTCGCCTAGGCCGGCAATGGCCTTCTTCCTCTCCTCCGGCTTCGGGGCCAGGTCAATGGCTTCCTTGTACAGATCGAACGTTTCGGCGGCCGAGCGCTTTCCGGGCATGGTCAGCATGGCCAGCATGCCGCGCAGGGCCAATACCTTGTGCGTATCGCTCTCCCCCGACTTCGCCAACTCTCGCACCGCGTCGAGCGGCGCCGAATTTGGCCATGCCGCGAGGGCTCGAACCGCCGCATCGCGAACCGAGCCGTCGTCGCTCTTCAACGCCTTGCGCAGGGCGTCCAGGGAATCATTATCCCCCAGCTCCCCCAACACCCGAATCAGCGAGGCCTTCGCCCCAGGGTCCCTGGCGTCCCTTAGCGCATCCAGCACGACGCGCACGCCCTTGGGATCGCCCGTGGCATTACGCGCCACCGCGGTGACGGCCTTCTCGCCGGCCTGACGCTCGCCGCCGCCGGCGGCGACAAGCAGCTCGACCAGTTTGGACAGATCCTCGGCGCTTGCCAACTCCTGAAGGGCCTTGAAGGACTCGGCACGGATGCCCTCGTCCGGATCGGTCGCGGTATCGAGCAGAGTCGGAACGACCTCGACGGCATTTCGCACGGCCAAGCTACGGATTAGCTCCTTGCGGACAGGCGCCTCTCCCTCCTTGAGTCCGGTACTCATCACGCCGTTCACGTCCTCGCCCCGGAGCCGATCCAAGCTGGCCCGCGCGCAATCCCGTTCGGCGCCATCTGCACCGGCCGCCGCGCTGGCCAAGAGCATCACGGATGACCCGTCGCCCAGCGCGCCGAGGGCGCTCAGCGCCTCCCGCTTCACCTCCGCATCCGCACTCTCCGTGGCCTGTATGACTGCGCCAAGCGCCGCCTTGTCGCCACGGTCGGCCAGCATGCGCAGCACCATAACCTGTGCCGGGCCGGTGAGATTCGGCAACGTGGAGGCCAAGGCCGTCGTTGCGCCTTCGCCCTCGATCATGCGCGCGGCGGCCGTGGCCGCCCCTTGCAGTGGTGCGTCATCCGAGGATAACGACTCGATAATCAGCGGAACGGCGTCCGCCCCGCGAGCCTTGACGAGACCCTCGAATGCAGCCAACTTCACACGCTCGGGCTCGGACACCTTGAACATTTCATCGTAGATTGCCACAGCACCGGCCACGTCTCCGCCGGACAGCAGGCCGTCGCCACAGAGCAGGTACGCGTCCGCCGCGGCCGGAAACAAGTCGGCCGGCACCTTGTCTTTGGCCTGTGCGAGGGCCTTGGCGGCCTCGGGACCGCCAATCTTGCCCAGCGCGGCCAATGCGGCCGCCGCAACCGCCGGATCCGGTCCGGCAGCCAGGGCCGCGAACTCAGGAATCACTTTCTTGTTGCCCCGCTCGCCGAGCGTATTGATGATGCCGACCTTGATCATGCCATCGGCCTTGCCGAGGGCGTTGACCAGTGCCTCGCACACCTCAGGTCCAGGCATCCGCTCGAGGGCATAGCGCGCCATATCCGACGTGTCGGCATCGAGCAAGAGCGGCGCAATCGCCGGAACCTGTTCGGCGGTGCCGATCACAAAGAGCTGGCGGCACGCATACTGCTTGAAGGCCAGCGTGGCGTCCGAACCGAGCAATCCGGCAAGCTTCTGGGCAACCTGGGCACGGAAATCATCCATGCCGTAGGACTCGATGATGATGTCGTTGAGTTCGGTGAATCGCTCGCGGCTGTCGCCGAACTCATAGGTCACGATCTCTTTGAGGATCTCGTCAACGCGGGCAACCTGCGCCTGCTTCCAAGCGTTCTCGGCATAGTCCGCCGGCAACTTGGCGCTCGGCGTCATGTCCGCTTCGAGATCGCCCAGGGCGAACTGGATGCCGTCGAGGTAATACTGGAGCAGAGCCGGCGTCCAGAAGATCTCGTGATTGTGTCCAAGCGAGCAATAGAACACGCGGCCCTCGCCGTACTGACGGATCCAACTCACGGCGAAATCGCCGTCGGTGCGTTTGATGGCGGTTCCTTTGTCAAGGTTCGTCGCGGTCCCGGTGCCGGTATAGAGCGAGAGCAAGACGCGCAGGTTCTCGCGCGAATAGGGCGCTTTAATCTGGTAAATCTCGTCTTTGACATCGAACCGCTTGCCTTGGAAAACGGCGCAGAGCGGATGGCCCGGATCATCGATCTCCACCGTTACCGTGTCGCCGGACCCCCACGGATGGCCGTCGAAGTAGCCGCCCATCATCTCGCCGTACTCGGCCCACTGATAGAAGCAGTCTGTCGCCGCGTGAACGCCGATGATGCCTTTCCCGCCCTTCACGAAATCGAGCAGGCTCTGCTTGAGTGCCGGATCCTCGAAGATCTCGCCCGTGGTGTTGTTCATGACGACGGCGTCGTACTGGTTCAGACTGTCCGTCGCGAAGACAGCGGGATCATCGGTCAAGGTCGCCTCGAACGCACCGGTCTTCTTCCCCATGATTTCGAAGGCCTTCGCGCCGTAGGGGATCGCGCTGTGGGCGTACCCCTTGCACAGGTTAAACACGAGCAGCTTGCGCGGCTCGGCTGGCGTCATGCGCCCGGCACCCGGCATGGCCTCCTCCATCTTCGCGATCTCTTCTGCCGTCTGTGCCCGCGCCGGGATCGGCCAGGTGATCCCGCCCGCTATGGCCAGTAGCAACGTCAGCATCAATGTCCACCGTTTCATCGTACTCTCCTTCTCTCCGTCACCATCGACAAATCCACCCTGGAGGTTCTATGCGGTAATCGTTCCTGCTTCATCGATCCGCCACGGGGCGCGCATCGAACGCCACAGCAACCGGTTTGCCTCATCGTCATCCACGAACCGCTCCTTGTCGGGATCCCACTTGAGGGGCCGCTTGAGCCAGTACGCGATGTTCCCGATATGGCACACGATGGCCGAATGCGCGCCAATGGCCACATCGCAGATCGGCCGCTGCCGCGTTCGGATACAGCGAATCCAATCCTCATGGTGTTCCGGACTCTCGTAGAGGTGCACCTCGTCAGGCCTTGTGGGTACTTCCATGATCGACTCCGGCACCGTCTCGAGTTGCCCGCGGTTCACGCGGACGCTACCATCGGGCCCGATGAACTCGACGCCGGCGCAACCACGCCCGCCGCCATGGTACATCGTCACACCGTTGGCGTAGCGGTACGTCAGGCGCTCGTGATCCTTGCCGTCAGGCGGCCAGATTTCGACGGGTCCCGTCTCGTCCATGCCTAGGCCCCATTGGGCAATATCGAAGTGGTGCGCGCCCCAGTCCGTCATCATGCCGCCGGCGTAGTCGCGATAGCTTCGCCAGTTGGGCCAGCCGTCGTACTTGAGATCCGGTGCAATATCGTAGTTGTACGTGCGCCACGGCGCCGGCCCGAGCCACATGTCCCAGTCAAGACCCTCCGGCACCGGCTGGCCCGGCAAGTGCCACGACTCGATGGGCGGTCCGCCGACGTTCACGTGTACCGTGTGGACCTTGCCGATTCGTCCACTCTGTACCATCTCGCATGCGAAACGGAATTCGTGCGACGAGCGCTGCTGGCTGCCCGTTTGAAACACCCGCCCGTAGCGTCGCGCCGTGGCCACCATGGCTTGGCATTCGCCAATCGTGAGCGCCAGAGGCTTCTCACAGTAGACATCCTTGCCGGACTTCATCGCCGCAATCGAGATCAGTGCGTGCCAGTGATTCGGCGTCGCAATGCACACGGCATCGATATCATCGCGCGCCACCACCTCGCGGAAGTCCTTGTACGCCTTGACCCCGTCGTAGTCCGACTGGTCCAGCGCACCGGCATAGTAATGGTTCGCGAGATTCACGTGGTTGCCGAGCCGGATGGACTCGACATCGCAGATCGCCAACACCTGCGTGTCGTCGCGGCGTAGAAACGTGTTGTGGTGGCCGCCCATCTGCTTGCCCATGCCGATCAGTCCGATGGCAATCCGGTCATTGGGCGGCGTGGCGCCGCGCAGCCCCAATACCGAGGAATGCACAATCTGCGGCACGGCGATCACCCCGGCCAGGGAGGCGCCCATATCGCCCAGGAACCGCCGCCGACTCATCATTCCCGTACGAACACCCAGACCCTTCCGCATATCCGTTCTCCTGGTCCATAACCTCTACGTTGTGCGCGCGGTACGCCTACACCGAAATACGCCAAGGCGAACGCATCGCACGCTGCAGCAATCGGTTGGCCTCGCGATCATCAATGAACTCCTCCTGAACGGGATCCCATTTCAGAGGCCGTTTGACCCAGTACGCGATGTTCCCGAGATGGCACACGCTGGCGCTACGGTGGCCGATCTCGACGTCGCAGATGGGCTGCTTCCGCGCGCGGATACAGTCAATCCAATCCTGGTGGTGGCCTGGACTCCGATAGAGGTTCACCTCGTTGGGCCCGGTGGCTTCTGCCATGATGTCACTGGGATCGGTCTCGAGGTAACCCCGGTTCACCATGACGCGGCCTTCGGTACCGATGAACTCGGTGCCGACGCGGTCGAAAATGCCGCTGTGTTCCAGGATCACGCCGTTCGCATAGCGGTAGGTCAGCCGGGCGATATCCCGTCCATTCGGCGGCGTGATCTCCAGCGGCCCGGTATCGTCTGTACCCAACCCCCATTGGGCAATGTCGAAGTGATGGGCGCCCCAGTCCGTCATCATCCCGCCGGCGTAGTCCCGGTAATCCCGCCAGTTCGGATAGCCCTCGAAATGAGGCCCCGGCGCAAAGATCGAGTTGTACGTCCTCCACGGCGCCGGCCCTAGCCACAGGTTCCAGTCCAGGGCCTCGGGAACCGGCTCGCCCGGTATGTGCCACGAATCCACCGGCGGCCCCGCAACGTTCACGACCACCTTCTCGAGCGTGCCGATGCGGCCGCTTCTCACCATCTCGCACGCAAAACGGAACTCGTTGGACGATCGCTGCTGGCTGCCCGTCTGGAACACACGCCCGTACCGCCGCGCCGCGGTCACCATCGCGCGGCCCTCGCGGATCGTGAGCGCCAACGGCTTCTCGCAGTAGACGTCCTTGCCGGACTTCAGTGCCGCCACGGCAATCAGCGCATGCCAGTGATTGGGTGTCGCGATGACCATCGCATCTACGTCATCACGCGCGACGATCTCACGGAAATCCCGATACGCCGCTACGCCGTCATAGCGCTCCTGGCCGAGCTGCTTGGCGTAGTGAGCATTGCCACGATCCTGCTCACGCTTGAGGCAGATGCCTTCGCAGTCGCACACCGCCACTACCTGCGTCTCCGAATAGCCAAGGAAGATGCCGTGATGCATCTTCATCTGCGTGCCCAGGCCCACCAGCGCGATCGTGATTCGATCGTTGGGCGGCGTCGCGCCGCGCAGACCCAACACTGAACTATGCACGATCTGAGGCGCCGCCACGGCGCCTGCGCACGCCCGCACGAAATCCCGCCGGCTCATCCGCCGAGTCGAGTCACATTCCATACGCATACCGTTTTCTCCAGTCCATGTCACTGTTTTCACACGTGCCACGGCGCACGCATCGGGCGATACATCAGCCGGCTTGCCTCCGGATCGTCCACAAAGCACTCGTTCTCCGGGTCCCATCGTACGCCTCGGCCCAGCAACGACACGATGCTTGCGAGGTGGCAGATGATCGCCGAGCAGTGCGCCACCTCGATCGGCGCGGCCGTCCCGTTTCGCGTCCGGATGCACTCGAGGAAGTTCCCGTGGTGATCCGCGCTATCATACAGATGAATGTCATGGGGCCCGATCGTCGAAGCCGCAATGGATTCCGGCCACGATTTGACCGCGCCGCTCTCGACATAGATTCGCCCCTCGGACCCATCGAACCAAATGCCGTATTCCTTGCCGGCGCTACCGTCGCTCGTGGCCGAGATCATCTTCACCCCGTTCGCGAAGGTGAACTCGACATAGTGCTCGATGGCCGCGTCGTACATGCCGTCGCGCGGATACTTGCCCCAGCCCTCGGCCATGATCGGTCCGGTGAGATCCGTGCCGTTGCCCCATTGCCCGACGTCCAGATAGTGAGCGCCCCAATCCGAGATATACCCCTCGGCGTAGTCCTGAAGCCATCGGAAGTTGAAGTGGCACCGGCCAGGCGAATACGGGGCGTCGGGTGCCGGGCCAAGCCACAGGTCATAGTCGAAACCGTCCGGAACCGGTTGCTCCTGCTGAATGCCGGCGAAGTCACCGCCGCGAATCTGGTAGTTCTGCGGAACGTAGCACCGGATCGTCTGCACGTCGCCGATGCGGCCGTTCTGCACCAGTTCGCACGCAAGACGACATGCCGAGCGCGAACGCCGCCACGTGCCTGTCTGGAAAACCCGTTTGTACCGCTGCACGGCCGCCAGCATCGCCTTGCCTTCGTCGATGCTGTACGACAGCGGCTTCTCGCAGTAGATGTCTTTGCCGGCCCTTGCGGCCGTGATCACGGGAATCGAGTGCCAGTGATCCGGCGTCCCTATCGAGACGGCGTCAATATCCTCACGGGCAATGAGTTCCCGGAAATCGTTGTACGATGCACACCCCTCGTCCCCGTAGTGGGCGTCCACTGTCCCCTTGGCCCGATCGCGGTGCGCCTTGTCGACATCGCATACGGCCACGACCTGGGCATCCCCGTGGCCGAGGAAGGCGCTCATGTTTCCGCTACCTTGGCCGCCGACGCCGATGCAGCCGATGGTAATACGCTCGCTCGGCGCCGTGTGGCCCTCGGCGCCCAATGCGGACGCAGGCACGACATACGGTGCCGCCCAAACCGCCGCCGCACGCTTCAGAAACCGTCGACGACTACGGGAAATCGGGCCATCTTTCACCGAACACTCCATCATCATGCCTCACAAATGCCACGGCGCCCGCATGGCACGCGCCAGCATCCTGGACGCCTCGTTGTCGCCTACGATGCACTCTTTCGCGGGATCCCAATGAATCGTTCGACCCGTACGCGTCGCGATGTTGCTCAACTGACAGACGGTGTCCGTCCTGACCGCTACGTCAATCGGACACACCGTATCCCGCCGCGATCGTACGCACTCCACGAAGTTCCCGACATGGTTTCCGCTCTCGTACAGGTGAAGATCGTTGGGATATAGTTTCTTCGTCAGCAGCGACCTCGGTTCGGCGTTGATGAATCCTCGTCGAACATAAACCCAACCCTCCGTGCCCTCGAACCGGACGCCCTGGGCCAACTGCGCGTTGTCGGTGAACTCCATCTCGACACCGTTGGCGTACTTGCACCACACGTTCCAGCTCGTCGCGCAATCGCAGAACCCGTCGCTCGGGAACACGCCCGTTCCCTCGATCTCGATGGGGCCGGTGTCGTCGGCGCCACAGCCCCACTGGGCGATGTCCACGTGGTGAATGCCCCAGCCCGAGATGAATCCGAGGGCGTAGTCCGTGTTGTGCCACCAGTAGTCGTTGACGATTCGGTTCTCGTTGTAGGGCGCCCATGGCGCCGGCCCCAACCACAGATCGTAATCGAGCCAATCCGGCACCGGCATCGGCGAGAGGTTGCCGGAGCCGTGGCTGGCCGGCGCGCCAACCTTGATCCGCTTCAATTCGCCGATGTACCGGTTCCTGACCAGTTCGCACGCGAAGCGGAAATTGCGGTCCGAGCGCTGCTGCGTGCCGAACTGGAAGATCCGGCCGTAGCGATGAATCTCCCGCCGGAGCGCCTGGGCCTCGGCCAGGCTCAGCCCGAGCGGCTTCTCGATGTACATGTCCTTGCCGGCGCGCGCCGCGTACAGGCCGTGCAGTACGTGCCAGTGATCCGGCGAGGCGATCAGCACGGCGTCGATGTCGTCGCGGGCGAGCAACTCGCGAAAATCTCGGTAGGCGGCGCACCCCGCGTCGCCGTAGTGCTTCTTGACACGATCACACGTCGCATCGCGTCGCGAGGTGTTCACATCGCATACGGCCACGACGCGCGCGCGCTCATCATTCAGGAACCCGCCCATCACACCGTTGCCTTGAGGCCCCACACCGATGCAGCCCACGGCCACACGCTCATTGGCGCCGAAGGCAAGGCGCGGCAGCAACAGCGGCCCGGTGGCTGCGAACGGCGCGCGCTTCAGAAACGAACGCCTCGATATGCGCCCAGGCATGTCCTCTCGTGACTTCGCCGTCATGCCACATTCCCCCATCGCCATGCGCTATTCCTTGTCCGATGCCGCACAGAACCGGATCGCCTGCGCCACAAAGCGCTTGTACTCGGGCTGCGCGAAAATCTGCGGCCCATGGCCCATCTGCACACCGCACACCCGCGCCTGGCCATAGGTGCGTGACCAGCCGACCACCCGATCGCTCGTGGGATGATTCGTGGTCAATAAGACGTGGCTGTCCGGCTCGTGACGACACCGGATGTAGGTTTCATCGTGAACCGTGAAATCTTGGATGCCTTGCGTAACGGGATGATCCGGATCCTCGACATGGACGTCGAAATCGATGTCGTGTTGGTAGGCACAGGCAGGAAGCTCCTTGCCATCCACGACCTCGGCCTGTCGGCGGTAGACCCCCCCAATCACCTTCGCGTACTCCGGCCAGCCCTCGAACGCGGTCATGGCGTGGTGCATCATGACGAGGCCAACGCCTTTGTTCAACAAGCCGAGGAAGTTCTCCTGGCGCTTGGGCGTGATCTTCTGGCCCATGTTGTATAGCACGATGACGTCGTATGGCCACTCGGCGACATCCTCGAAGATCTCGCTATCATCTTTCTGGTCGGCGAAGGTTACCTCGATACCGGCCATATCGTCGAACAAGGCCTCAAACGCCTTCGCGTCGAAGCTATGCCCACCCGTCAACACCACGGCCTTCACCGCATCCTGCGCGTCTTCGGCATGCGCCATTGCGACCAAGGCCGCCACCACGCAAAACACCGCTAGTTTTCTCATCTTCCGCTCTCCCCTAAGACCTCCGCCACCACGCGACGGCCGTCGAGATCACCCAAGCTTCCACGGTGCCCGCATCGGTCGCGTCAACAGGCGATCCGCTTCGGCATCGTCCACGAACCGCTCCTTCGCAGGATCCCATTTGAGTGCCCGGCCGGTTTCCATGGCGATGTTGCCCAGGATGCACGCCGAACACGAGCGGTGGGCAATCTCGACCGGCGCCACCGTCTCGCCACGGCTCTTCACACACTGGATGAAGTTGCCCTTGTGATCCACGCTTTCGTAAAGATGAATCTCATCGGGGCCGAGAGTAGTGGTCAATAGCGACTTCGGTTCCGCGTCGATCTCGCCGCGAGTTACCCAAACCCAACCTTCAGTGCCCTCGAAACGGACGCCGCCGCGATTCTTGTCGTCGGCAACCATCGTGACGCCGTCATCATAGGTGTATTCGACGTGGAAGGCGCCGTGGACATCCCAGAGCCCCTCGGTTGGATACTCGCCCTGGCCGACGATCTCGGAGGGGCCGCTGCGCTCCCGGCCCATGCCCCACTGGGCGATATCGAGATGGTGCGATCCCCAACCCGTCATCATACCGCCCGAATAGTCCCGGATACGCAACCAGCCTGGCCGGTCGTAGTCCTTCTGCGGATGCACGCGCTTCTCGGTGTAGGGCTTCACCGGCGCCGGACCGAGCCAGTAGTCATAGTCGAGGTTCTCGGGCACGGGCATCTCCGGCTCGATGCCGCACCCGGGATCCGTGCCGAACCCCACCAGCACGCGCGTGAGCTCGCCGATCCGCTTGTTCCGCGCCAGTTCGCAGGCAAACCGGAACCGCTGATCCGAACGCTGCTGACTGCCCGTCTGAAGCACGCGGTTATACCGCTGCACGGTATCGCTGAGGAGGCGCCCCTCCTCGATGGTCAAAGTCAGCGGCTTCTGAATGAAGATGTCCTTGCCGGCCTTGGCCGCCGCGATGGCGGGAAGGGCGTGCCAGTGGTCCGGCGTCACGACCGACACTACGTCGATGTCGTCGCGCGCGAGCAACTCGCGAAAGTCACCGTAGGTGGCGCAGCCGGCGTAGCCGCCGGACGGCGCATGGCTCGCGTACCAGCCCTCGACCATGTTCTTCGCGTCGCCGCAGCGCTTCGAGTCCACATCGCACACCGCCACGACGTGCACCTCGTCAAAGCCGAGGAACTCGCGCAGGTCGCCGCGCCCCATGCGCCCAACACCGATGCAGCCCACCGTGATCCGATTGCTCGGCGCCACCGCGTTATCGGCACCCAGAACAGACGAGGGCACAACATACGGCACCGCAAACACCGCCGAGGTCTTGAGAAACTGACGACGATTGAGTATTCCACGATGGTGATCTCGGCTCTTCTCAGACATAACATGACCTCCTGTCAAGAACGAAACATTGCGATGAATCACGGCGCAGCCTGACAAGGCCCCATTCTACCCCCCAACGATTGCGGGCACAAGTCATTCACGGGTCGAGTCCCAGCCGAGTTGACACGCCTGCGCCTGCGCCGTACGATGCAGCCATTCACAGCGGCCGAGAGGTAGTGCTGCCGTATGGACTGGAGAGCGGAACCTGTCGTCTGGCACGAAGCGACCGAGCGCCCCAAGCTGCGCCCAGGTCAGCCCCATGTCTGGCGCATCGACCTCGCGGAGTCTTCCGCCCCAAACGCCCTGTTACGGCTATCACCCGATGAGCAAGTCCGCGCAGCCAGCATGAGCGACAGGACCGCACGCCATCGTTTTGTCCAATCCCACGCCACGCTCCGAGGTATTCTCGCCGCTTACTCGGGCGTTCCACCTCTGGACATCCCCATGGCCACATGCCGCAACGGCAAACCTACCCTCAGGGGTCCGATAGCCGGACTTGACCTACGGTTCAGCCTATCCCACACCGAGGATATGGCACTCCTTGCTGTGGCTTGGGGTCACGACATCGGCGTGGACATCGAGTGGATCGGCCGTGATGTCGCGTGGCAAGAGTTTGCGAAACGCGTCTACTCGCCCGCCGAACAGGCCGCTCTCGCGGCCGCCGCCCCCGAGAACACCCCTGTCGCCTTTGCCATCTGGACGTGCAAGGAGGCGCTCATCAAGGCTCGCGGCGGCCTCCTATGGCCCGACGTAAAGGGAATCGACAGCGATGATGAGGCGCGCGCCGATGGAATGCGCACATTCACCTTCGAGCCGGCCCCCGGGTACGTCGCCTCTCTCGCTGCGCCCGATACCTGGAACCTACCGATATTCTGGAAAAACGTGCCCGAACCGCAGGAGAAGTCTAATGGATAGCGCCAAGGCCGCCGTGTTCGAGACCGCCAACCAACCCATGTCGATCCAATCGTTCCCGCTACCAAACCTCGGCCCGGGCGAAACTCTTGTGCGCATCACCTGCTGCACCGTCTGCGGAAGCGACCTTCATACCTTCACCGGCCGCCGCTCGACGCCCGTTCCCACCATCCTTGGTCACGAAATCATCGGCAAGGTCGTTGCCCTTGGCCCGGGCGAACCCGTCTTGGCCAGCGACGGCAAGCCTTTGCGCGAAGGCGACCGCGTCACCTGGACCATCGCGGCCAGTTGCGGCCGGTGTTTCTACTGCCAGCACGGAATTCCGCAGAAGTGCACGAGCCTTTTCAAATATGGTCACGAGCGCATCACCGATGAGCACCCCTTCAGCGGCGGCCTCGCCGAATACTGTCATCTCGCCCCCGGCACCGGAATCGTGCGCTTGCCGGACACGCTCTCGGACGCCGTCGCGTGCCCGGCCAACTGTGCCACGTCCACCGTGGCCGCCGCGTTCCGACTTGCCGGCGGCTGTACCGGCGATACCGTGCTCATCCAGGGCGCCGGCATGCTCGGGCTCACCGCTGCCGCCTACGCCCGTGCCCACGCCGCCGCCGACGTCATCATCACCGACATCGACCGGGACCGCCTCGAACGGGCCGCCGATTTCGGCGCCGACGCCTGCCTTCTCGCCGGTGAAGATGCCGATGCAATCCGCGGACGGACCGAAGGCCGAGGCGTCGACCTCGCCGTCGAGCTTTCCGGCGCGCCCGAAGCCATGTTGGCCGGCATCGAGCGCCTCCGCATCGGCGGCCGCTACATCTGGGTCGGCGCCGTGTTTCCCTCGCCTCCTATACCCGTATCCCCCGAGAAGGTCGTGCGCAACCTACTGAGAATCCAGGGCTTGCACAACTACACCCCCGTCGACCTCGCCGACGCGGTAGCTTTTCTGGCCGAGAACCAGTCCCGATTCCCCTTCGACTCCCTTGTCGGCGAGACCTTCCCCCTCGACGATGTCAACGCCGCCTTCACCCGAGCCCTCGCCAGCCGCGCCTCACGCGTCGCCGTCCGACCCACTGGCGTAGCTTGATGCTGCGCCATTCTTCCGCGCCAACCTGACGCTATCCCTAACCTGGAAGGCCGCGACGCACCATGGGCAAGATGCCCATGCCACCTCAGACGTCGAGACACCCGGGGCGCAGCCTGAAAGGCCGCAAGAATCCCCGGATACTGGTGCGGTGCGCCACCGCGGACACCCGGGGCGCAGCCTGAAAGGCCGCAAGAATCCCCGGATACTGGTGCGGTG
>DAIPKA010000012.1:92320-150769 GCA_036769985.1 Candidatus Hydrogenedentota bacterium
CGCCACCGCGAACACCCGGGGCGCAGCCTGAAAGGCCGCAAGAATCTAGCCCAGGGCAACGCCCTGGGAATAAAGGAGCTACACGATTTCCCGCCGCCCTGAAAGGGCAGAATAGAACGTCAACACCATCTATCAAGAGCCGTCCCCAACCACCGACGTGTGGACTTCCCGGACCAGCACACGATCATCGTGCGCCAACTGCTGCGCCAATCTCGCACCCCAAGATGCAGAAGTCCTGATTTTCCAAGAAGATACAACCCTATCCCTGTTTCGGGCAAGCCGCGAAACGGAGACGCCTTCCCTACGCCTCTATAGCGTCCCCATTCCCGTAGGCGTTACGCACCACCTCTTCCATTTGGGCAATCTCGGTATCCGTCAACCGGTCGAAGTGGGTCATTCGCTTCCCCTTGGCGATCCGCCCGTTGTTCTGCAAACAGCAGCGGATGAAGAGGTCGATGTCGCGGTCGGGCATGTCGACGATATCCTGGATGGCCTTCTTGGCCTTGTCGTAGTGGGCAAGGAAGGACAACTCGGAGGCAAGTTCCGTATCAATCGTCCGCTCAATGAAGTCGAACAGGGCTTCGGCCTGCGGCGTCATGTCGATGTAACGGTACCACGCCGCCGTGTCGTTATGGACAGCCATGTGCCCCTCTTTGTCCAGATTGTAATCCACGAGGATCAGTAACGGCCGCGAGAAAGCCTCGAGGGCCTCATCGTACCGCGCTCGGTTCTTGAGCATGGCGGCCGAGACGGGGAACATAAGAGCCTTCGGTGTAAATCCCCGCCTCGCCAGGATGTTGTGAAGCAAGAACCGATGGATCCGGCCATTGCCATCTTCGAAGGGGTGAAGGAAGACGAACCCAAACGCGATGGTAGCCGCATGGATGACGGGATGAACCTTTGCCTCCTCCATGCGCCTATGGGCAACCTCTAGACCCGCCATCAGACCGGCCAGATCTTCCGGCTTCGGAGAGGCAAAGTGAACTCGCTCTTTCCCCAAGGTAATGGTTTCGCCGACGTAGTTTTGGACCGAGCGGTAATCCTCGTCTCGGAAGCGAGGATCGACGATGCCGTTCTGGAGCCTGACCAGTTGCCCCTTCTCGCAGAAATCCTCCTGTTCGGCGAGCTGCAACATCGCCACGAACCGTTCGACTCGGCTGGACGTAGGTCTGATGCTCTCGATCTCGAAGGAAGACCTTGTTTCCCGGTTGTAGAGGTAATTCAGGGCCCGCCGCAGCAGGTCCGGCGAGTAAGCATCTATCACACGAAGGCAGCGACTGGACAAATCGGCCTTTTCGTAATCCCTGAGCACCTGCGTGCGGCGAACCACAGGGCAAAACTGGTGGTTGCCCAACAGGTTATCGTTGATCCGCTGCCGGCGAACCCTGCGGGGTACGTCCACCGTGTAATACTCATCCGGATCAAGCAAGTCGACGTAGTTGCCCTGCTTCACATCCTCCAGGGGCAATGTGTTCCCCGTCAGAAATTCATACAGAAACCACAGCCGGCGCGCGTATTTGCCGGTGGGTTTCGAACGAACATACTCGACGAGGTCGCGGTCGGGTATCTTGCCGAACACCGAAGCCAGGATAGCCAGATTCGTGCCATCGTACTTGAGCGCGAACTCGAGATGATCGGTCGCGTTGGAGCCAGGCCAATACGTGGCGGGATAGGACTCATCAACGGCTCCGTTGGCCTCATTGGCACGTCGCACCGCGGAGACCGCGATGGAAGACCGATGCCAGTTCGGCATGACCTCGAGCCCATACCGCTCGATGAGCTCAGCGTATCCGGCCGGACGAAGGCCGTTCTTCCCGAAACCGTTATGGGCCATGGGATGTCCCCCAAAACGTTTACGCATGTATTATTATAATTACAGAAGAGAGAAAGTCAAGAAGAAATGTTCGCGCCGCCAAAACTTACCAGTAAGCCAACCCGCGCAAAAACAGTTACGATAACATATTTATTACTACAAAGAGAGCCTTATAAAGAAAAATCATTATGAATCCCCCATTCTGGGTGTGTTCTCCTTTCTCTTGTAGCACTTGAGAGGACTGATCAGAAGAGAAGAAAACCCGAATCTCGGCTTCTAATCGGGGATATCACTTGACAAAAAGGAAAGCCTCAGCAGAGGCACAGCCTGCGATGATTCGTAAAGGAACGGAAGGAGGCCGAAATCCTACGTATCCGCATCGTACGCGATCCGGACACCATCTCAGACCTGCTTTCGTCTACTCGTCGCACTCGGTGTAGAAGATCAGCTCTCCGGCCTCGCCCTCGGCAGCGCCCTCGGCAAAGAGGAAGTAGGTGACCACGACGGCCGGGCGTCCGGAAGGTGCGCGTAGTACGGTGAAGGTGCCGTTGCCGAAGCTCGTGGATCCGCCGTGCGTGCGAACATCAAGCGGATGGAAACGCCGCCGCCCCGCGTCGTACAGCCACATCCGCCACGAGGCCCACTCCCCCTTCTCGAGCTGCCCTTCCTGCAGCTCGTAACGGCGTCCTCGCAACATCCCGCCATCGCGATCGCCGATGTTGCCGCGTACACCACGCCGCACCAACTTGCGCTCGTAAGCGCCTCGTTCGTTGGTCTTCCACAATGGCTTGTCGCCGCGCAGAAATCCGGTGAGGCGCCCTTCGGCCGCACGGTCAACACCGCGCTCGTGATCGTAGTAGTGGAAGCCGAGTGTCAACATGTCCGCCGCGACGTCGATTGCGTCGATGCTGGGTGTGCCTTCGAGGGTCGACAGGGTCTTGGGCGCAAGGAAAACACGGTCGCAGCGGCCAGCGCGCAAGGCATCCTCGGACGCATAATGCCGCACCGCGATCCGGCACTCGCCGCCGCCCGGACTCATCCACTGCTCGTGGGCCAACAGGAAACCGGCTTCGCCCGGCACCTGCGCGAGTGCCGGCATATCGGCGTTCGGCGCCAGCGTCGCGGCGTATGTCCAGTCGAGCAAGTTCTCCGAAGTGGCCAGTCTCACCTCGAACGCGCCGTTCCGCAGCGTGTGATAGACGCCGAGGTACCCGCCGGTATCCCGTTCCACGATCTTCAGGCCGTCGAGGCCGGCGCCGGTGCTATCCTTGGCGCCGTAGCGAAAGCCTGTACTGGCCGCGACGTCCTCAAACAAGCGCTGAACGGCTTCCGGCGGTTCATGGCAGCCACCCGCGAGAACCACCGCCGCGGCTGTGAGCACGGCAACCGCCATGCGTGCGCGCGTCATTCCCGGTCACTCGCCGTGATACAACGCGCCGTGGATCGGCCGGCGGCTTGTGCTTGGGCCTTCGAAATTCACTTCGAGGGCCTGTTCGCCTCCTGCCTGGAAGTACTTGAGCACGATGGGATGGAATCCCGGCTGTAGCGCTACGACGCCCGCCCGTTGCTCGGTGCCATGCTGCCCGCCGTTGTCCACCACCAGATGATCCCCAACGAGCAACTGCGCACCGTCATTCGAAGTTACGTAGAATGTGTACACGCCGGCGTGCCGCACCTTGACGTATCCCTCGAACCGAATCGCGTATTGCTCGGCACATGGGCCCACATCGAGGCCGAAATCCCGGATGACGCCACTTCGGTCCGGTGTCAGCGAGGCAAAATCCGGAAGATCCACAAAGGCGCCCTCATAGTAGGCGAAGCTGAGGCCGGGCGTGACCGATTCCGGGGCCACTGGTTCGAGCAAGGCCAGCGTTTTGGTCGGATTGTCGAGCACATCCTCAAATTGCTCCTGGTACTGGTCCATCGAGGTGCGACCTTCATCGAGACGGGTCACATTGGCACGCCGCGCGACATCGAAGAAGCCTTGAACGCGTTCGGCAAACTCCGGATCGAGCCGGACCTCGTAGCCCTCGGCACCCTTGGCGGCATTCACCAGGTACTTCCGGCCGCCCACGCGCGCACGCTCGATCCACGCGTACTCGACGGGCAGCCGCGCGATCCGGACGCGCTCGAGCACCTCCGGCTGGTCGGCGACAGCCTTCTCCGCTTTATCCCAGAGGCGATCCGACTTGGCCAGGATCGCGTCGTCGAGGTAGCCGGCCTCGTTCGGGCCAATCCAGATGTTGGTGTGGATGTTCTCGCGCTCGACCTTGTCGTGAAGGAGGTCAATGTAGCGGCGGATCGGCTTGGCGGCATCGCCGTACACGCCTTCAAGGAACTCGTTGATGGCCGTGTCCTCATTGTATGCGGCGTTCCACAGGAACTTCGCCGTGATATAGCCGCTGAGTCCGGACAGTTCGCCGTTGAGCGACTGATAGTTGTCCTGCTCGAAGATGCCTCGCACGTTGTTCTTCTCGAAGAACTGGATGTTGTCATTGCGCACGCGCAGGTTCGGGAACGGGCACATATAGTGCCGGAAACTCGTCACGTAGTCCCACACCCACAGACGATCGGCCACCTTCGCCCAGTCCTCGGCATCCCGGCGAAAGTCGCGATTCGCCGCGAGATCGCACGTTGCCAGCGGATGCATGAAACAGCACTCGATGCTGCACAAGCGTACAATCACGTTCGACCGTGGCCGCATGGTCTTCGGAGCTTTCCGCGTCCACTGGTACGCCAGCGTCTCGATGGCCTTATCCGGGAACTCCTTCTCGACGGCCTCGGCCACACGGTTCACGAGGTGCAGCACCGGCGCCATCTGCGATCCCTCGGCCTCGGCTAAGGCCTGGCACTTGGCGCACTGGCAGTAGTTGCCCCAGTCGTTCTGCGACACGGAGAACACGAAGGCATCCGGATCCGAACGTATGGCAGCCAGCGTGCCTTCGGTGCACAGAGCGATCACGTCCTCGTTCGTGCAGCAAAGCTGCGAATGATCCTTCACGCGCTGGCCGTTGATCTCCGAGAAATACTCGGGATGCTCGTCGAAGTACTTGTCGGGCGGCACAAGCCCGTTGAACGTGTGCACAAACATGCCTGCGCCGAACCGCACCTTGCCGCCATGTCTCTCTTCGAGGCGTCCCGTGCTGCTGTTCATGCGATTCCGCGCACACCAGTCGCCGTCGAAGCAGTCGATGGTGAAGGGCTCGCGGTACTCGAGGACGGGAATCTGCGTGTCGTTGAGTTCCGGCAGCGTCAGGCGCTCACGCTTTGGAATCCGGCTCACTTCCGGCGTGAACCACCGGCAGCCGAGGTGATCCTCGAGCAGGCCGTAGACGCCGTACAGGTTACCGCGTAGATCGCCGCCCGCGATGACGAGGTGCGGCCCGACGGTTCGGATCACGTACCCCTCGTTGCCGAGTGCGTTGAAGTCGATGGCCGTATCGAGCTTGGCCAGGTGCGCGTTGTTACCGAGGACGATCTCGTGCGCGGCCATCGGCGTCGAGTCCGACACGATCGCGAACTCCGCGCCCGATATCTCCCCCAGGAAACGCTGGAGTTCCTCGGCGCCGTACCGCGTCGACGGCGACGCGGTATCGGCTACCACGATGGTGAAATCGGTCTTGCCGCTATCAGCCAAGGTCAACGCCCCCGCCGCCTCCGGCCGCTCGGGAAGGCCGGCACAGCCGCCCACCGCCGCAAGAACCGCCACCCATGCCGTTATCGCTCCGTATCGCATAGTCCCCTCCCGCATTGGACGCGACTGCGTCGCGTCCGGTCTGCCTTTCCGCTCAGCAGTTCGGCAAATAGCCGCCCATCGCCTTGATGCGATGTTGAAGTTCGCATACGTCAATGGAGCGCGTATTCTTGCCCGTCTCGGCGCTCATGGCCGCTGCCACACCCGCCGCCTGGCCGGTGATGAAACAACCGGGCATTACGCGAATCGAGCTCTGCATATACCGATCGGTGCTGATGCAGCGCCCCGCCACAAGCACGTTCGACAAGCCGCGCGGCACCAGGCTCCTATAGGGGATACCATAGTTCTCACCCTTGCCGTACCGCAACGATTTGTAGTCCTTTTCAAATGCCTTGAAGGCCTCGTCGCCGCTCTTCCCTGCGTGAATATCCACGGGATACGAGTACCGTCCAATCTCGTCGGCAAAAGAAGCGCGCATGTTGAAATCGGCAAGGTTCAGTACGTAATCGCCAAGGATCCGCCGCGACTCGCGGATGCCCAGCGCCGCTCCGAGAGTCACCAACTCCATCTTCTCGAAGCCTTCGAGGTACTCCTTGTAGTACCGCTCATACTCGAGGATGAGCTTGCGGCCCCAGAGCAGAGCCTTTGTCACGGATCGCTCGTCCGTGCCATCGACGCCGTAGGTGTGGCCGATGTTGCCGCCGCCGAGATGCTCGCCCACGCGCCAGATGCCCGGTATGTGGCGATCCGGAATGGTGAATAGGCCTGCCTCGAAGGCTTTGGGCAGCAGTTCCTCCTTGCGGGACTGCGACTGGCGGGCGCGATCCCAATCGATATCGGCCCACACGCTACACAACGTGCCGGCCATCATGTTGCCCTCTTCATCGCCCTTCTCGAAAGGCGCGCCGGCCCACGCTGCCAAGTCGCCATCGCCGGTGCCGTCGACAAAGACCTGGGCTCTCACGGCAAACAGTCCGCTCTTGGCCGCAAGTACCGCTTCCGTGAGCCGATCGCCGTTCACCTCGACGTCCACGAGCTGGGTATCGAAAGTGAAGTCTACGCCGGCATCGACCATCAGGTCGTCGTACACGCGCTTGAGCACCTCGGCGCGGATGCTCGTGAAGCTGCCCGGACCGTTCCCTCCGGCGAGCGTGAGCTTCGTCTTCACTTCCTGGCCTATGCCGCCCGCGAGAAAGTTGACGCCGTCCGTGAACTGCATGAACACCGGCAGCAAGCCCGAGGTCCCCATACCGCCCAGGGAGTTCTGGCGTTCCGCCAAGAACACCGAGCGTCCTTGCCGCGCGGCCACTACCGCGGCGGCTACACCTGCCGGACCGCCGCCTGCCACAAACACATCCACCTCGTGCCGCACCGGAATCGAACGTTGGATGGAAACTCGCTTGGTTTCGCTTTCACCCACGGATATACCCTCCTGGAAATGGTTCGGCCATTGCCACGGCACACGCCGTACGGATCGCCCCCATTGTTCAGGAAACGGGTGTCAATGTCCAGCGGACAATGCTCCGTTCGTTGCTCGCGGTTTGAGGTGGTACCAGATGCCTTCGATCCGGAGCACGATGCGCTCACCCACATCGAGGATGGCCCTGACCTCCGCGCCATCGCCAAGCAACTCGCGCAAGACGTCGCCGTCTCGATCCAGTACGGTCACCTGTTCCCCCGCATAGCCCTGCTCGATCCACACGCTGTCATCGCGCAGCGTGAAGGTCCTGCCCGCCGCCGTCTTCTCGCGTTCGGTCGGCGCCTCGTGCCGGACCTCCGCGGACTCCTGAGGTGCGGTCGGCGCAGCAGCCATCACCGGGGCGGCCGGCGTTTCAGCATGCACCGGTCGAGCGGGGGGAGGCGAAGGGCATTCCCCTGGCGCGGGGGCCAGAAGAGGTGGTGACGGCTTGGGCGGCGCGTCTCCCAGGTACCCCAAGGCCTTCAGTTCCTCGACGGGATGCGGTGCCTGGGCCGCAGCAGCCCCCGAGTCCTTCGCTTGGCGCACGGCGGCATCCTTGTTACCCACCACTCCCGACCTCTTGACCTCTAGCTGGGCCAAATCATCCGATGGAGTCGCCGGCGCGGCTTCCATGGAGACGGGAACCCTCTCCGCTTCGCCAGCGTCGACGTGGCCATTGATGTCGCGTTGCCACGCCGAATCCGCCTTGGCCACATCAGGCCCGGCCAGGGTTTCGGGATAACCCGCCGTGATCTTCTGGGGCTTGGGCTCCGGAAGTGCATACGCCTCCGCGGGCGATGCACTAGCTACCTCAACGTGAGCCGGCTCAGAAGCCTCCTGGGCGCGCAGCCTTGGAGCCTGCTCCGCCACGACACCGTACGCTGCCTTACCGGAACCGTCGGCGGCTTCCTCGTCAACCGCACGCCCCATATCCAAGTCTTTACCTGCCGTTACACCCTCGGCTAGCGCGTTCGCGCTGCTTTCCACGACCTCGTGCTGGGTGGCCGGCGCTTCCTCGGCCTCCAGGCCAAGGGACATCGGCGCAGGTGCCGGCGCCGGGCTCAAGCGATGCAGAGACTCCCGCTCGGCCGGTTCCGCCAAGGGGTCTCGGGCTTTCCCTTTCGCCGTCGGCACTACGCTCTCCGCGGCCTCGTCCGCCGCCACCGGCGAGGCCATGAACTCATTCCGCTCAGCCTTCATGGCCTGAGTCAACTTGGGCGCCTCGGCAAGCTCGAAACGGCCTTCCTTTGCCACATCGCTCACCATGAACGTGCCGATTACCACGGCAAACAAGGCGGCCGCCGCCAGGAGCGGCCAGAGCCGATAGGCCTGCACCCGCCGGCGCCGGAACTGAATGGTGTTGCCACGCACGGCGGCGCGCACCTGCTCCTCGAACCCAGCGGGCGCTACCGCCGGACGTATGCCGCGATAGAGGCCGTCGATGCGCTTCAGTCCATCCAGCTCCCGCAAACAGGACGCACAACTGGCCAAGTGCGCCTCGACCGCCGCCCGATCCTCCGGCGACAACTCACCGTCGAGCAGGGCCGAGAACTGCTCTCGGACTTCCGCACAATCCATCATGCCACCTCACAAGACCGCGAGCGATTCGAGCCGCTCGCGCAAAAGTTTCCGCGCCTGGTTCAGACGCGATTTGACGGTGCCGGGAGGACAGCCCATCACATCGGCGATTTCCTCGTAACTCAAATCTTCGAACGTACGAAGAACGAACGCCATCCGGTAATGGTCCGGCAATTCCTCGAGACATCGCTGCAATACCTCGTCCATCTCACTCCGCTCGGCCGCCTCACGCGGTGTATCGAGCGTGGCTGACGCGGCCTGGGCAACACTCGGCGCAGCCTCATGAAGCGCCTCGAGCGATGTGCCTTGGTCGCGTCCTTTGCGCCCCGAGTCGCGCAACCGGTTGCGCGACAAGTTGGCTGCAATGCTGTAGAGCCACGTGTACACCTTCGCGTCGCCTTTGAACTTTCGGATGCTGCTGTACGCACGCACGAACACTTCCTGCGACACGTCCAGCGCGTCCTCGTGATTGCCCAGGAACCGGAACACCACGTTGTAGACGCGATCCTTGTACCGGCGCACGATCTCGTCGAACGCCGTACTATCGCCGGACTGACACTCGGCCACCAGGCCCGTATCCGGGATCCGTCTCGCTTCCTTCAGCAGGACCACGCCCTACGCGTTCTCCTACACCCCGGTTCCAGCGGGGCTTTCACCATTTCCGACTCCTTGGACACCATAGCCGGTTCATGGGTTCGAATCCATTCCCGCCGCACCTCGATTCACCCCCATTCTACCGGAAACCTCGCGCGTTGGCACACGATGATCGTGCGATCCAGAGGACCGCGCACCTCGCACCAGAACACCAGGTGCAGGGACTATTGCCAAGGGAGTCAGGAAAAGCTATTCTGGGTGGCGTAGGAGTCCAAGCATGAAACGTTTACTCATTTACGTAGACGCCTCTGTGGTCGGAGGCTGCGAGGATCGCGAGTTCTCGGAAGGAAGCCTTCTCCTCTGGCGGTGTTTCGCAGAAGGACGCTATCGTATGGCGTTGTCTGAGCTCACGCTGAACGAACTGAAAGGTGCGCCGGCCGCAAGTGCGCAAACGGGTCGAGGAAATCCCATCAACGAACGTAGTCCTGATTCCGAACCTGGATGAGGCGGCCGAGCTTGCGGGCGAGTACTTGAGCCGGGGCATCGTAGGCCCTGGATCACGGGCGGATGCAGAACATGTGGCTTTGGCAACTGTAGCCCAGGCGGATATACTTGTGAGTTGGAACTTCAAACACATTGTGAACGTCGGCCGAATCCGGCACTTCCATGCGGTCAACATCGAGTTGGGGTATGGAACGCCCGAGATTCGTACGCCCCTTGAGGTATTGGATTATGGTGAAAGGCTTTGATGCGGTCGGCTGGATGCGGGAGCAAAGAATCCGCATTGACCGAGAAACCGAGGCACTCTCCTGGCAAGAGCGACGGCAGTGGATTCGGGAATCCCTCGAAGATGATTCCCTTTGGGAGTCTTTGAAGCACCGCTTGCTTCCTACCGAAGAAGGAGGCCGTCTCGCCGAGACGAAACAATAACAGGCTGGCACGAGCCAAACGGCATCCCTAACTCTGCGGAAAGCCACCGCCCCGTTCCAAGCACCTACTCGTTCCCCGTCGGCCGGATGAAGAAAACGTACTCGTTCGTGTCGCGGCCTTCGTAGATGATGCTGTAGAGCACCATGAGTTCGACCGAGGCAGCGCCGTCGCCTTCACGGATGACACAGTTGTGGCTGTACCCGTCGGGGCTGCGCTCATCGCTACTCACAACGATTCCCTCGCCCCAGTTCTCGCCGTCGGCCGACGTGTACAGAACGAAGCGATGGGCGCCATCGCCGCTATGGCCGGATCGGCCGTGAAGGTAGTACCGGCCCCCGAGGTACGCCAGCTCGGGATCCCGAATGGATTTGTTGACCGCCGCAGCCTTTTGCTCGCTCCAGGTGTTGCCGTCATCGGTGCTGACGCAGTAGAAGAAATGCTTCTCGTCCTTCTCCGTGTACGCGCCGGCCAGTAGCCGCCCGTCCCCTCCGATGCACATCGTGCCGTACCACTTCTCCGCGTCCAGGGGCAGTGTACTTCTCTCGCTCCAGGTGCGTCCGTCATCCGTACTGACATACAAGACGTGCGGCCCACCGTTGCTGTCAAACAAGACGTAGTTGGTATCGCCGGAGACCGCTACCGCACAGGGATACCCAACACCCGCGTCGAAGGGCTCATACGCGCTCCAGGTTGAGCCGTGATCGGAACTCCGCAGAATGCCGTTCTCCACTCTCTTGTCATCCCTGAAGCGTGTTACGAACAGCACCGCCGTGCCCTTGGCCGTCACCAGGGCTTCCTCGACCCACGCCGGTTCCTTGGGATTCTTCTGATACGCCTCGTAGGAATACGGCACCTTGTTGTACATGTCCCACGTCTTGCCGCCGTCCTTACTCAACGCATACTCGCTCCATCCATCGATATTGTGGTCGCTCGTGTTCGCACAGAACGCGGCAATGTCTCCATTCGCATACTGGAGACACACAGGCCCGCCGTGCGAGCACCTGCCCGGATGGTCATGCTCCATATCGGCAATCACCGTGCCGAACACCGGATCCCCGAGTTGCGTGGCTGGGTCGTAGTCGTAGACCACCGCCCCGCCGATGTCCGTGCCCTCCTGGGCGTGCGCCGCCGCAAACACCGCGCAACCCAGCGTTATAAACGCTATCCTGAGGCATTTCATAAGGTCGTCTTCCTTTCCAGTCCGCGATGTTCCCGAGTTGCCAAAAGGATACTCCGGAATTGCGCCATGCGCCAAACAGGGCATCATCCCCGTCGCGGACCTATGCGCTCTTGTATGTAACGCGCTCGTGGATATTCCGCCCTTTCCTTTTCGTTGTCGAGCGCAATTGGTATAGTAAGCGTCAATCAATACCCACTTCGGAGGATCTGTACATGGCTTCGCCGGAATCCGCCATCGAATTTGTCTACGGTCGCAGGAATGACGCATTCAAACGCTGCGAGGAGTTCGTGGCCATCCCGAGCATATCCGCGTTGACCGAGCACGCGCCGGATGTCCAGCGGATGGCACAGGCGCTTGTCGCGGAGTTGGCGCGCCTGGGCATGGATAACGCGGAAGCCGTTCAGGCCGGCGCGAACTTGCTGGTGTGCGGGGAATGGATCGAGGCGCCCGGCAAGCCGACGGTGCTCGTATACGGCCACTACGATGTGCAGCCGGTCGATCCGCTCTCCGAATGGGATTCCGATCCCTTCGAGCCCACCGTCCGCGGCGACTATCTTTACGGCCGAGGCGTCGCCGATATGAAGGGCTCGCTCTGGGCCTTCCTCTTCGCACTCGATGCGCTGCGCCAAGGCGGCAATTATCCCGTCAACCTGAAATTCCTCCTCGAAGGCGCCGAGGAAGTGGGCTCGCCCGGCCTCGCCGAGTTCATCGCCGATCATCGTGACCGCCTCCGCGCGGACGTGGTCGTCAACCTCGACGGCGGCACGCACAGCCCGGACCAACCCGGCATCGTCTATGGCCTGCGAGGCCTGGCCTACTTCGAACTCGAGGTGAAAGGTCCAAGTCATGACCTCCATTCCGGTGTGTTCGGCGGTTCCGTCGACAATCCAATCGACGTCCTGTGCCGCCTCATCGCCGGCATGCACGACGCGGATCGCCGCGTCACCTTGCCCGGTTTCTACGATGCTGTCCGGCCCCTCGACCCCGAGGAGCGCGAGGCCATCGCCGCCAGTGCGCACAACGATGAGGAGTGGCAGGAACTCTCGGGCGCCCCGGCCCTGGTCGGTGAGAAGGGATACACGACCGCCGAACGCGTCGGCGCGCGGCCGTGCCTCGACGTGAACGGCATCGTCGGTGGGTTCATCGGCGAAGGCGCGAAGACGGTGTTGCCCGCAAAGGCCTTGGCCAAACTCTCGACGCGGCTCGTGGCAGACCAAGAATCGGCCGCCATCAAGGACATGCTCTGCGAGTACGTCCGCGCCCATGCGCCAAACACTGTGACGTGGGAGGTCCGTGAACTCTCGCACGGCCCCGGCGCGATCACGGATCGCCATTCGCCGTACATGAAGGCGGCCTGTGACGGCCTCGAGAAGGCCTTCGGGAAACCGCCCCTGTTCAGCCGCGAGGGCGGCAGCGTGCCGGTGGTCGGCCACATCCAGCAGCTCCTCGGCATTGACTCGATCATGCTCGGTTTCGGGCTCCCCGATTCCGGCATCCACGGGCCGAACGAGAAACAGCATTTGCCGACACTATTCAAGGGCATCGATGCCTACATCTACTTCCTGGACGCGATGGGGCGATTGAGTTAGGAGGAGCCCAATGAAACACACGATCCGAGGCACGCTGGTGGGGCAACAGCGGCTTTCCGATGTCATCGTCGAAGACGGCGAGGTAGTCGCCATCAAACGGGCCGGCAAGTCCAAGCCGGACATTGGCTCGCAGCACGCCGTCATCGCCCCCACGCTCTTCGACACACAGGTGAACGGCGTCAAGGGCATCGACCTGCAAGCCGACGATGTCAAACCAGAGGATGTGCGTGCGGTCACGGATATCCTGGCCGGTTGGGGCGTCTCGCATTGGGTGCCGACGCTGGTCACCGGCGCGCTCAAGACCATGGAGCGTAACGCCCGTGTGATTGCCGAGGCCCTCGAGGATCCCGTCGTCCGCTACGCCGTGCCGGGCGTTCATCTCGAAGGGCCGTACATCTCGCCGGTCGACGGGCCGCGCGGCGCCCATCCCAAGCGCTACGTTCGGAAACCTGATCTGCGCGAGTTCGACAGGATCATGAAGGCCGTGGACGGCAAGATCCTCTACACGACGATCGCCCCTGAGATCGACGGCGCGGTGCCGTACATCAAGGGCTTGGTTAAGCGCGGCGTCGTGGCGTCCCTGGGTCATCACGGCGCTGCCGCGGACGATATCCGCCGCGCCGTGGACGCCGGCGCGCGGTACTGCACCCACCTCGGCAACGGCCTGGCGTCCATGATTCACCGGCACCAGAATCCCCTCTGGCCGCAGCTCGCCGATGACCGCCTCTCGGCAGGACTGATTCCCGATCTTCATCACCTGCCCGCCGAGACGCTCAAGACCTTCATCCGCGCGAAAGGTCCGGAGCGCGTCGTCTTGACCTCGGACTGCGTCCACGTGGCCCTGCTCAAGCCCGGCCTCTACGAACTTGCCCGGGCGCCGGTCGAAGTCCTGCCCACAGGCCGCGTGTGCCTACGAGGAACGGACCTGCTCGCCGGGAGCTCGCTCATGTTGCTGCAAGGCGTGGTCAATGCCGCCCGCGTCACCGACCTCAGCCTGGAACAGGCCTTCGCCTGCGCATCGACGAATCCCACGAAGCTCTTCGGCGTACGCCATCCGTTCGCCAGCGCGCAGACCGGCAAGAAGGCCGAATTCGTCGTCTTCGAGATTCGCAAGACCGGCAAAGTCGCCGTCAACGCCGTATTCGTCAACGGACAGCGAAGGAAATAGCGTCGCGCCGGTTACTTCAGCGGCTCGAGCACCATGTTTCGGAACTCGACGGGCGTCCCCTCGCTCTGGAAGCCGATGAAACCCTCGGTGACGGTGGTCTCGGTGGCCTCATTCTGGAGCTCGCCGTTCACCCACGCGCGAATCGTATTGCCACGGCACTCGATGACCTTCTTGTTCCATTCGCCGATGTCTTTCTCGTTATGCACGTGCTTCTTGGGCACCCGGCGGTCGCCTTTGTCCGTATGCTCCTTGAAATCCGTACCGTCGATTACCCAGAAGTCGCCTGCGCTCTCGTCCGCCAACTGCGATTCGATGGACTTGGGCCACACCTTGTCCGGTTCGGAGATGTGTACCAGGCACCCGCTGTTGCCGCCCTTCTTTGGCCAACGCCACTCGAAGGTCAACCGATAGTCACGGTAGACCGTCGTCGTCCGCATGTAACCGGCCGGATCGCCTTTGCAGTGGACGACCCCGTCAACGACGGACCACACCGTCGTCGGATCCACCTTCTCGTCGGGAATAAACAGCTTCCAGCCGGTGAAATCCTTGCCGTTGAACAGCTCGACCTTCTCCGGCGCATCGCCCTGCGCCTGGGCAACACCCACGAACAAGACTGACGTGGCCAGAAGCGCCACAATCAACACGATTCGCTTTCCCATGGTCTCGCCTCCTACTGACTGTGCCGGACTCGAAGCAGTAGATCCTCGAGCACCGGCTGACCCTCGACACCTTCCTTCAGCGTCACTGTGAACGCATTCCTTCCTTGCTTCATGACCGCGACGCTAACCGGGACGCTGAGCCAATTCCCATCGAGAGCACCCGATTCCAGCGCAGCCTCATTAACACCAACACTAACGTCTTCGATCTTGGAAAGATCTCTGAATCTAAGTTCTAAGACAATTTCAGGATTCGTCTTACCAAAGTCATCCCCAACGACTAGGTCCACCTGCTCGGTCTTTCCCGGAAGCAAGGGACGAGCCCGATCAGGACTGATGAGGGAGCGCTTGACGAATTGCTCGCCACCCTTGTACCAGAATTCGAGATTGCCCGTGCCTCGAGCACCGGTTGTGTAGACCTTGTCTAGTGGTTCGAGCGTTTCCATGGACCCAAGCTCCCACCAGAGCGGGCTGGTCGGGTTGAAGAAGTTGAACATGTAGATACCGTCGGCGCCGGATTGCCAGACATTAACAGCCCTGGCCCGGTAGCTCTCGAGGGATCCGCGAACCTTGGCGGCTTCGGGGTCGCGCATCCGAGTCTCGCTCAGGCAGGGATAAACAGGCACCCCGTACTTGTGGCCAAGATCAACACTCACGTCCCAGTAGTTGAGTCGAAAATAGCAGCTTACCGTCATGAGGTCGATGAGGTCCTCCTTCATCCAGCGCTCGATATCGATCCCAACGGCCCGGCACAGCTCGACCGAGTCCGGTACGCGGACGGATATCAGAATCGGATGGCCTTTGCGCACGGCCACCTCATCGGCCATCTGACGCACGCGCCGGAGGAGATCCGTCATCATATCCAGCTCTTCCGTGCCCACCGGCTCGCCCCACGCGTGCTTGCGGAAGTACGTCAGGTGGCGGAAGAAATCCATCTGGACGCCGTCCACGTCGTAGTGGTTGCACACCTCCTCGAAGAACCGGAAGGCGAGGTCGCGGACCTCGGGTTGCGCATAGTCGACGGCGGTCCAGCCGCCATTGACGGGCCGCTTGTCGGCCGAGCCCATGAGCCACTCCGGGTGCTCTTTCTTGATAGGCGGGAACAGATGGGGCGAGTACCATGCCCCCCAAGCATCGTGGATATCGTTCATCCGCATCGACCAGAAGACCTCGATGTCGTTCTTGCGGCACCAGTCCACCATGATCTGGAGACAGTCCGAGCCTTGGTCGATGAAAGCCCGAGTTTTGTTCTTGGAGAAGCCCGAGCCCGGCCCTTTACCCGGCTCCTCGGCAGTCGAATCGAACACGACGCCAACCTTGGTGTTGTGCGTGAAATACGAGAAACCCGAACTCCACGTGCAGTAGAAGATCGTGTCCACTTGCGATCCCACCAGCGGTGATGTCCGCTTCGACAACAGTTCCTCGGCCGTAGCGGTCTCGCAGTAGTACACCGGTTCGTTCCCGTCATTGTCGAAAATGATCCGGCGCGTTCGATGGGCGGCTTCCTTGCGCAATGCCTTCATTTCCGAGAGCTTCCCGGGATCGACGCCCCCCGTTTCGGACGCCGCGACGAGGCCGAAGGAGAGCGCAACCGCTAGAACCCAGCCTCGAGTCTTGCAGGAATGCCGTTGCATACCTACGCCCTCCACCTGTTTCATTCACGCCATCCCAGGCATTCCTGGGCTTCCGTATGGTGAAGACTGTAACACGTTGGGCCGTGCTCTTCAACGGGGCTGGGGCCGTTTATGGCATCCCTGGAGGCATTTGCATTTGGGGCTCGATTTCCTACATAATTGTAGGGAAATCCTTCGTGCGGCCAAAACTTCACCAATGTACTCTGGCCGGGATGCCCAAAGGAACGCTGCCGTGGCTGAAACCGTCCCTGTACAACATGTTATCACGGAACTCGCCCTCCTGTTCGAAATAAGCGAGATTCTCGAACGCAGCATGGATCTACGCGACGAGATGGGTCCCGTGCTGGAAACCATCGCGAAACACACCGGAATGGTGCGCGGCACGCTGACCCTCTTGAATCGGAATACCGGCGAGATCATCATTGAGGCTGCGCACGGTCTCTCGCCTCGACAGCAGGAGCGAGGCCGGTATCGCCCCGGGGAAGGCATTGTGGGCCGCGTGGTACAGAGCGGACGTCCCATGGTCATCCCGAGCATCTCAAACGAGCCGTGTTTCCTGGACAGAACCGAATCTCGGAAGGACGTTTCGAAAGACGAGATCGCCTTCATCTGCGTTCCGATCCGCATTGGCTCGGAGACCATCGGCGCCTTGAGCGTGGACCGGTTGTTCGACGTGAACGTCAATCTGAACGAGGATGTGCGTTTGCTGTTGATCATCGCGTCGATGATTGCGCAGGCGACGCGGATCCGGCAAGAGGCGATGGAGGAACGGCAGCGGCTCATCGATGAGAACCGCCGGCTCCAAATGGAGCTAGAGCGGCGATTTCGCCCAGCGAACATCATCGGCAATTCGAGCGCGATGGACGAGGTGTTTCGTTTGGTGGCGCAAGTGGCGCAGAGCGACAGTACGGTGCTGATTCGCGGTGAGAGCGGTACCGGGAAGGAACTGGTCGCGCAGGCCATTCACTACAGCAGTCCGCGCGCCGAGAGGCCTTTCATCAAGGTGAATTGCGCTGCCCTGCCGGAGACCATTATCGAGAGTGAGCTGTTCGGACATGAGAAGGGTGCATTTACGGGGGCGATCAACCAGCGCAAGGGCCGGTTCGAACTGGCCGATGGCGGTAGTATCTTCCTGGACGAGATCGGCGACCTCTCCCCCCTCATGCAGATCCGCCTGCTCCGTATCCTCCAGGAGCGCGAGTTCGAGCGCGTGGGCGGAAACATGACGCTTCGCGTAGACGTACGCGTGATCGCGGCAACCAACCGTGACCTCGAAAGCATGATGAAGGAGTGGAAGTTCCGTGAGGATCTCTACTACCGTCTGAACGTCTTTCCCGTCCACATTCCGCCGCTCCGCGAGCGTCGCGCCGACATTCTCGATCTGGCCAATCACTTTGTCGAGAAATACAGCAAAGCCAACCATAAGACCGTCCGCCGCATTTCGACGCCCGCCATCGACATGCTGACACGGTATCACTGGCCGGGCAACGTCCGTGAACTCGAGAACTGTATCGAGCGGGCCGTGTTGTTGAGCACCGACGATGTGCTTCACGGCCATCACCTCCCCCCCACACTTCAGACCGCCGATGCCACGGGCACTGAGATGAAACAGACGCTTCAGGCCGCACTTGACACCGTCGAGCAAGAGATGATCATCGAGGCGCTGAAGGACAGTCGTGGCAACCAGGCGAAGGCCGCCGAACAACTTGGCATCACGGAACGCATCATGGGCCTACGGGTGAAGAAGCACGGCATAAACCCATGGTTCTACAGGACCGGCGACGCCCCCCCGACTCCCTAGGCGACTGAGGCGAGACACCGGATCAGGCCAACATGTCAAAGGTGGCGCCAAAAGCAAACGTCTCGCCGTCCACAGTGATGCGCGGCGCATTCTCCGGAGCCCACTCTTCTTCGCCCCTCAGGCGAGTCTGCGCGGTGCCGGCTACCTCGTTGAGACGGTTGATGAATGACCGGGCCTGCGTGGATACCTCGAGACGCCGGCGCTCATACTGACGGAAAGGTTCGTTTCGCACGGCCTCCGCCTGAGCGGCCCGGCGTTCCTTGAGTTCAGCCTGGATCTCCTGGTAGGTCGGCACGACCCGTTCAGCCGCTTCCACGCCCTTGTCCAGCGCCCGGGCCGCCGCCGTCATGTTGCTCACGGTCCCGTCGCCGAAACCGACACGCAGCGTCTCTTCTTGGCGTTGGCGGAAAGCCTCGGTGGCCGTTTGGAGTTGCCCGTCCTCGGCCCGTGTCCCGTTGGCCAGGCCGAACCGGGACGTTGGGGCAGTCTCAAAGCCCGTCAGACGTCCCGTCGCCGGGGACGAGAACACGTATCCAACACCGAACGCCATCCCACAACACCTCAACCTCGGAAACCCTTCTCACCATATAAATTATGCCACTTTTTCTCATTTTGTGCAAGCAAATGCCTTCGTTTGAGGTACAATGGCGCCCGGCTGGATGGGTATGCTTGTTGCCATTCGCAATGCTTCAAGGAGGATCCCCATGGAATCTCTGGATCTCGTGACGGCGTTCTTGCTGGTACTGCTTGGTGTTTCGCTGCTTGCTCAAGGCCCGGTGGCGGCCGAAACGTGGGATATTAGCGATGCGGCGGTTCTCGTTCGCTCCGGCGATAGGTCCTTGGCCGAGCAAACCGCCGCTGAGGTCCTCGTTGAGGAGGTACAGCGCCGAACCGGGCTCGAATGGGTCATCAGTGACGCGATTTCCACAGGGAAGCCGACGATTGTGCTGGGCGGCGGCCCCGTCACGGCCATCGACACGGTCCCGAAGTTAGCCGACCGGCCGGAGGCCTACCGTCTCGTCGCCGATCCGAAGGCGGGCAGGATTTGGATCCTGGGCGCCGACGGCCGCGGTGCCCTCTATGGCGTCGGGCGGTTCCTGCGCGAGCTCGAATGGGCTCCAGGATGTGCGCGCTTCCCGAAGGCGATGGATATCACGACAGTGCCGGCGTATCCCATCCGAGGCCATCAGCTCGGTTTCCGGGCGCGAGCCAACTCATATGACGCCTGGAACGAAAGCCAATACGAACAGTACATCCGCGAACTGGTGTTCTTCGGCTTGAACGCGGTTGAGAACATCCCTTTCGAGGACTCACAACCGAGTCCTGTCATGCCCGTGCCTCGCGAGGAGATGAACCTGAGGATAAGCGCCATCTGCCAGCGCTATGATGTGGACTATTGGGTTTGGGTTCCCGCAGTGTTCGATTTGGGCAACGCAACTCTCCGCGCGGCGGAACTCGACAGCCACGAAGCGTTCTTCGCGGCGTGTCCACGGCTGGATGGCTTCTTCTTCCCCGGCGGCGATCCGGGAAACAATCCGCCCGAACTCGTTCTGCCATTTCTGGAAGACGTCGCGAAGCGCCTCGAGACACACCATCCCGAGGCCCGGATCTGGCTCAGCATGCAAGGCTTCGACCCTCGCGAGACGACCCAAGTCTACAAATGGATCGACGAGCACGCGCCGGACTGGCTGGGCGGCCTCGTCGCGGGGCCGTCGAGCCCGCCCATTCCTGCGACGCGCAAACGGCTCCCCGACCGATACCGGCTCCGCCACTATCCCGACATCACGCACACCATCCTTTGCCAATACGAGACCTCGTGGTGGGATCTGGCCTTTTCGCGAACCCTGGGTCGCGAAGCGTGCAATCCGCAGCCGGTGTTCTACGCCCATATTCACAACTGGTATGCGCCGTACACGGATGGTTTCATCACGTATTCGGACGGCGTTCACGATGACATAAACAAGGCGATCTGGTCGGCGCGTGGCTGGGATCCCGAGGCCGATGTGCGCGGGATGCTCATCGAGTACGCCCGCGTCTTCTTCGGCCCTCAAGTGGCGGAGCGCGCCGCCGACGGCATTCTAGCTCTCGAGCGCAACTGGGAAGGGCCGGCCGCGCAGAACGGCGCCATCGACGCAACCCTCGCGTGGTGGCAAAACCTGGAGCGCGAGTCCCCCGCGTTGTCGACGAACTGGCGTTGGCAGTTGTGCCTTCTCCGCGCCCACTATGATGCCTACGTGCGCCATCGGATCATCGCCGAGCAGGCGCTCGAGGCCGAGGCCAACGCGTGTCTGGCCGAAGCGCCCGCCGTCGGCGCGGACGCCGCCATGGACGCCGCGTTGCGCGTCTTGGAGACGCCAACGTGCCGGCCCGACCTGCGCGCGCGCATCGAAACGCTATGCGACGACTTGTTCCACTCGATCGGCCTCCAGACCAGCGTCGAGAAATATCACGCCAGCGGCGCCGAACGCGGCGCGGTGCTGGATTTCGTGGACTATCCCCTCAACAACCGGTGGTGGCTCGAGGATGAGTTTGCCAAGATACGCGCCATGGCCGACGAAAAGGCGAAATGCGAACGGCTGGAGATCATCCGCACCTGGGAGAACCCGGGCCCGGGCTCGTTCTACGACGACGTCGGCAACGTAGCCAAGTCGCCTCATGTCGTCCGCGGCGAAGCGCTCAACACGGATCCCGAGATGCTCCGCAACCCCGGCCAGTGTCATTGGTGGTGGAACGACGGCCTGAGCCGCGCACGGCTCTCGTGGCAGGTGAGCATGAACTGGCCTCTGGCCATGCGCTACGAAGGACTTGATCCCGAGGCGCGCTACGTCTTCCGCATGACCGGTTGCGGCGACGCTTTCACGCGCATGGACGGGGCGCGCGTCGAGCCAACGCTCTACGATAAGGGCATCGGCGAGTTCAAGGAGTTCCCTGTGCCGCCGGAGGCCATCAAGGATGGCGTCCTCGAGGTCACCTGGGATACGCCGCTCGAGCTCGACCTCAACTGGCGTGAGCAGTCGCGAATCACCGAAGCGTGGCTCTTGAGAAAGGAATAGGACCGATCTGACGGATCCGACCGATCGGTCCGATCAGTCGGATGCTAGAGGAGACTGGCCGATGCTTCTGCTGGCGATAGCCGTTCTGGCCGCAACACAACTCGAGTCCGTCGATTTCGCCGACGTAGCGCGCCGCGGCGACTGGCTGTGCCATCCCGTCTACGGCGACGCCTCGTTCGACGCGTTCCAGCGCGGGCCGGCGAATCCCATTCGTCGCGGTGCTTCGCCGTTCGAATGGCCGGTCAATGGCTTCCTGTTCGAGGATCCGCCGTCCGGCCACTGGTATATCTACGTGGGCCTCTATCCGGAAGGCTACGCCTTCGGTGAAGGCAAGCGGATGGAGTGTACGGTGTACCGATCGACGGACACCGGGGCGAGTTGGCAGGAACTCGGGCCCGTTTTCCCGCAAGAGGAGGCGTTTTGCTTCGAGAATACCAGTCTTGTGGCGTACGCGCCAGATGTCTCCGTGGTGTATGAAGATGGGCGCTATCACATGCTCTATGATTTCGCCACGGCCGACTCGAGTTGGAGCAGCATTCACGGCCCGACGGCTCCCGCCGACAACGGTATAGGCTATGCCTGGTCGGATCGACCAGAAGGGCCGTTCATCCGCACGACGCGGCCCGTGTACAGCACTCGGGCGCACCCGGTCTATCGCGGAAAGTACCGCCGAGCCTATGCGCAAACCCTGATCCGCCGCGAGCACGACTGGCTTGCGCTCGCCATGATGGACTCGGCCGCCCACTACAGTTGGGCACTGGTCGGCATGACGGCCCCTCAGGCCGAGGGGCCTTACTCGGAACCAGTCTTCCTGCGTTGTGTCGATGACGCCTACTTCCATCCGCCCCTGATGGAGTTCTATCCGGCCTTTGTGCATGACGGCTGGATCTACGCGCCTGCCACCGCCGTAGCGCGAAACCGCAATTTCCAGGGAGTATTCCGCGTGCCCATCGAAGCGTCCATGTCGGCCGAAGCGTGGCAACTCTACCAGTATGGCTCGGTCTGGCATGCCGAAGACATCGAGCACGAACACTTCGGCATCTGGGGCCAGACCTTCTCGGGCTTCGTGGACAAGGGCGGTGAACTCAACGCGATGTTCCCTTCGCGTGACGGCCACGGCTTCGGCACCATCAACATGGCCTCGCGTCCCTGGAACACGCCGTATCGCGATCACGGCTTCGTCATGAGCGCTCACGGCGCGCCGAGTCTGGCCCTCGTGAAGCGCCGCTACGGCGCGTTCCGACTCGAACTGAGAGCCCAATGGCGAGGTACGGTTGCCGTCGTCTGGGCCTATCAAGCACCCCTCGGGCCGAACGCGCCGGCCGCCGACTCAATGCTCCATCCGCTCTCACTGACGCGGCACAACGCCGTTGAGCTGACGCCGGGCGCCTGGCGCCTCATCCACGTAGCCGAGAGCACGCCCGGACGGGTTGTGGCCGAAGGGACATGTGCGGCCGACACGCGCGTCGCCCTCGTTATCGAACAAGCCGACGACGGTCTGGTCTCACTGACGGTCAACGGCGGAGAGGCTCGCACCGCCACCCTCGAACGGCAGGAAGGCCCCATCGGTTTGTTGTGCAGTCCCGACAGCCGCATCGAGGTAGACGCGCTCACGATTACCGGCGAGTCCTATCCCCCTTCCTTCGATCTCCTTTACCTCGAAGCGATCCTGGGCGCCGGTGCGGCCCAAGGACAGTGGAAGGCGGCTGAGAACCCGCTGTTCAAATGGGGGTTGGGGGCCGAATCCTTGGGCACCGCGTCGCGTGGCAAGTGGAACTTCGTCGGTCAAGGATTCACCCTCTGGGCGCCCAAGGGGCCGGAGTACCGTACGGCGGCGTTGTTCGTGGATGGCGAACGTGTGGCACGCGTTGATCTCCACGCTTCCGAAGCTACGCCTTCGGCGGCGGTCCACCATGCTGAGGGCCTCGCCGGTGCATTCCATGCGGTCGTTGTCGAAGCCGAGACCGGCCCGATCCCGCTAGACACCTTGACGGTTTTCCCCTGATCCTGCCGCTTCATCGGCCAGCAAGGCTTTGGCGTGTTCCAGGCTTACCGCCGACACGGAACCGTCGAGGAGCCGTGCGACCTCCGCTGCGCGGTCGTCGCCCTCGACCTCGACGAGTTCGGTCACGGTTCGATTTCCGCGCCGGCGTTTACTGACGTGATAGTGGGCTGAGGCCGCCGCCGCAATCTGGGCAATGTGCGTAATGCAGATGGTCTGATGCGAGTCGGCGAGCTGACGCAGTTTCATCGCCACGTTGGTCGCCGTTCTTCCACCCACTCCGGCATCGATCTCGTCGAAGATGAGCGTCGGCACTTGGTCGGCATGGGCGAACACGGCCTTAAGCGCCAGCATGATGCGCGAGACCTCGCCCCCCGAGGCGACCTGACGCAATGGCTTGACGGATTCGCCCGGATTGGCCGCTAGCAGGAATGCTACGCGATCGAATCCATGCAAGCCGAGTTCGCCGGCCTCAATCTGCGTCTCAAAGCGGCCGCCCTTCATGCCAAGCTCTTGAAGGGCCCCGGTGACGAGCCTGTCGAGCTTCCGCCCAGCGGCCGCCCGTTTGGCGGAGAGGGTTTGAGCGTCCTTCTCGGCGTGAGCGCGAAGGACGTCTCGTTGGTCGCGCAGTTCACCCAGGCATTGGTCTCTCGATTCGTAGGCGTCGATCTCGGCAGCCGCTTGATCGCGATAGGCGAGAATGGCCTCCACGCTATCGCCGTACTTGCGTTTGAGGTCGCCGATGAGGGCGATCCGTTGATTGAGTCGCTCGAGTTCGTCGGGATCGAACTCGATGCCTTCGGAGCGTGCACGCAATGCGGAAACTACCTCTTCGAGCTCGGCCCGAATCGTGACGAGGACCGCGGCATCCTCCTGGAAACACGGATCGATGCTCACCAGTTCCTCGATGCGGTTCAGCGCCGTGTCGATGGCGTCAACCGCCGACCCCTCCTCGGCCTCGTAAAGAGCGGCGCGCGCCTCCGAAACCAGAAGGTAGATCTGCTCCGCGTTCGCGATGAGGTTTCGCCGGGCCTTGAGGTCTTCCTCTTCGCCGATCCCGAGGCCGGCTCCGTTGATTTCGCCCACTTCGAAACGGCGAAACTCGATGCGCCGGGCCTGCTCCCGGTCGTCGGACTCAAGCACCTGGATTCGACGGTCGAGATCGCGAAGCTCGGCCACCGCGTTAGCCACACGGCAACACAGATCCTCGGTACCCCCAAAGCGATCCAGCAGATCCAATTGTCGATCCGCACGCAAGAGTGACTGATGCTCGTGTTGGCCGTGCACGTCCACCAGTTCGTCACCGATCTCGGCCAGTATCGACAACGGTACCAGCGAGCCGCACACGCGCGTCCGGCTGCGGCCCTCGGTTGTCACCACACGCGAGAGGACAAGCGTATGATCGTCCACCGCGATGTCGTTCTTTTCGAGCAACGTCCGTAGCCGGGCCGATGGCTCGGCAATGTGGAAGACCGCGTCGATCTCCGCTCGGTCGGCGCCTTGGCGCACGGCATCACTCGAGGCGCGCGTGCCCAGCACCAGGTCCAGCGCGCCCACGATAATGGACTTGCCGGCGCCGGTTTCGCCCGTGAGGACGTTGAAGCCGGGCTTGAAATCCACATCGAGATCGTCGATGAGGGCGTAGTTCTTTATACGGAGCGTTTCGAGCATGACGGATACCGCAGATGGGCCAGAAACTCGCGATTGCCGGCCGGTCCCAACAGTGGCGAGGGTAGCACACCACCAGATTCGAATCCCATTTCGCGCGCCGCGCATAGTACCTCGTCGACCACCCGTGCGTGAATGGCGGAATCGCGGACGACGCCGCCCTTTCCGACATCTTCTTTTCCAGCCTCGAACTGAGGCTTGATCAGAACGACGCCTTCGGCCGGGGATGCCAACAATGCGGTTAGCGGCGGCAGCACCAGGCGCAACGAGATGAACGAGCAATCCGCGGCGAAGAACGAAGGGGTCTCGGCCAAGCGCTCGGGCGTGAGATGGCGGATATTGGTGCGTTCCAGCACGACCACACGCGGATCCTGGCGCAACGCCCAGGCCAACTGCCCGTAGCCAACGTCCACGGCGTATACGCGTGCCGCGCCGCGCTGGAGCATGCAGTCCGTGAATCCTCCCGTCGATGCCCCGACATCGATGGCGACCCGATCGCGCACGTTGAGGCCGAACCCGTCCAACGCAGCCTCGAGCTTCTCGCCGCCGCGACTCACGTAGCGCGGGGTTTCGCGGATGACAAGAACGGTGTCGTCGGCGATCCGCAGGCCGGGCTTGTCCAATCGCTCGCCCCCGGGACCAAACACCGCGCCGGCCCGGATCAGCGCTGATGCTTTGGCGCGCGACACCTCGGCCTGCCGCTGAACCAAGACATCGATGCGTTCTTTCGTCACTCCCATGGCCTGTTCGTCGAGTCCAAGACTAGGCCGAAGCAGCCGACTCGACGAGCGCGATGGCCTCGGCGCGAATCGCCTCACCCCGACCTTCGGGGCCAAACCCCTCGTTCGTGCGCGCCTTCACCGACACACGGTCTGGTTTCAAGCCCAGCGGCTCGGCCAGCATGGCACACATCTGCTCGATGTAGGGCGCCAGCTTCGGCTCGTCGACAATCACATTGGCATCGACGTTGACCACGCGGTAGCCGGCCTGCGCCACAAGGGCCGCGGTGATGCTCAAGAGGTCGAGGCTCTTGGCGCCACGGTACTGGGGATCGCGGTCGGGGAACTGCTGGCCGATATCACCGAGGGCGGTGGCGCCGAGTAGCGCATCGATCACGGCGTGCGTGAGCGCATCGGCGTCCGAGTGTCCCATCAGACCTTTGACGAAGTGGATCCGAACGCCGCCCAGAATGAGCGGACGCCCCTCGACCAGAGGGTGAATATCGTAACCGATGCCTACCCGATACATGTCGATTCCCTCCCGATGAGCGCTTCCGCGATCCTCAAATCCTCAGGTCTCGTGATCTTCAGATTCATAGGTGTTCCACGCACCAGCTTAACACGCCCACCCGCTCGACAGACAAGCGTGGCATCATCGGTTGCCTCGATGCCCTGGCGGAGGGCCGCCTCATGCGCCCCACGAATCACCGATGTCTGAAACACTTGCGGAGTCTGGCAGGCCCACAGCCGTGCCCGATCCGGCGTCGCATGAAGATACTCCTCGGTATCCCCTTCCAGGATGGTGTCCGCACACGGCAAAGCCACGGTTGCCGCCCCGCAACCCCGCGCCACCTCGCAAGCCGCCTCGACGGCCTCGACAGGGACAAAGGGACGCGCGGCGTCGTGAATGATGACCAGGTCCGTGTCGGCCTCCAGCGCGGCCAAGCCACGGCGAACCGAGTCCTGTCGCTCTTGGCCGCCCGGAACGAGAGTGAAGGAAGCGCCCGGAAACGCGGCGGATACCGCGGTCCGGAATTCCTTCTCGTACCGCGGAGTGACCACGATCACACACCGGTCAACCAAGCCCATCCGTTCGAAACGGCTCAAGGCGTACTCGATGAGCGGACGCCCGGCCAACGGCACCAAGGCCTTTGGGCATGCCGCCCCTAACCGAGCCCCAATCCCCGCCGCCGGAATTAGGAGTTGACGCTTCACGAGATCACGTCGCCGAGCTTGCCGAAAATCATGCGGCCGGCGGAGGTCTGCAGCACACTCGTCACAATCACGTTCACGTTGTTTCCGACGTAGTGCTTGCCGCCGTCTACGACAACCATCGTACCGTCGTCAAGGTAGCCCACGCCCTGCATCGCCTCTTTGCCTTCCTTGACGATCTTGATTTCCATCCGCTCGTCGGGCAAGACGGCCGGCTTGACCGCGTTGGCGAGATCATTCAGGTTCAGGACGTCAACGCCTTCTATCTGGGCCACCTTGTTGAGGTTGTAATCATTGGTGATGATCTTGGCGCCATACGCACGCGCCACCGCCACCAGCTTCCCGTCCACCTCGCGGACACCGGCCGGATTGTCGTCCACCACAACCAGGTTGAGACGCCCCTTCGACTCCTGCATGGTCTTGAGAATGTCGAGCCCGCGGCGCCCCTTGGCGCGTCGCAGCACGTCCGGGGAATCCGCGATATGCTGGAGCTCTTGAAGGACGAAGCGCGGAACGATGAGCGTGCCTTCGATGAACCCACTCTCCCACACGTCCGCGATGCGGCCATCGATGATCACGCTCGTATCCACCAGTTTCGGGCTTCCGTAACGCGGCGTCCGCTTGCTGACTTCCTCGACGATGGATTCCCAGTTCGACGCGCGGGTCATGCCAAGGGAGATGCCGATGAATCCGAATAGCAACACCAGGGACGCGATCACGTAAACGCGCAAGGTCACATTAACCTCGGGCCACCACCACAGAATGTACTGCCCCATGAAGTAGCCCACGACCATTGCCATCACGACCGCCAGGAAGAGCGGCGAAAGCTTCTCATAGAACTCCTGGCTGATCAACCCCAGCAGGCCCAGGATAGCGACCGCAATCGCGCCACCAACAACCCCGCCCAGCGCGATCCACGGAAACTGGCCCTTGAAGTCGACTACGGGTTCTCCCCAGTTCTCGAGGACGTACCGAGCCCAGATGACGCCCATCACCAAACACGCCAAGACAAACAGGACCCGGACGATCTTCAGCGTCAGGGCGCCTCTTCCCTTTTCCACACCTTCCGTATTGTGCTTATTCATTCCGTTGGTATCCCCGAATCTATTGTATAGTTTACACAAAGGACAAGCGCATTGTCCATATCGCTACAGGGTCATCCGTTCCAGACAACCCCACACCACCTCCGCCAGACGAGAACCGGTCCGTTCGGCGATCTCGATGATCTCACGTACGTTGGCCGGGGCCAAGGCATCCGGGAAACACTCGTCCGTGATGACGGAGAAACCCAGCACCCGTAGGCCCGCATGCACGGCCACAATTACCTCGGGGACCGTGCTCATGCCCACCGCGTCGGCTCCAATCGCCCGCATGAAACGATACTCGGCGCGGGTCTCGAGGCTCGGCCCTAGACACCCCAGATACACGCCGCGCACCAACCGTATTCCGCGGTCAAGAGCCACCGTCTCGGCCAGTGCGATCAGTTCGTTTGAATAGGGCTCCGACATGTCGGGAAACCGAGGACCCAGCGAATCGTCATTCGGGCCGATGAGCGGATTGTCTCCCATCATATTGATGTGGTCTGTGATTACCATCAAGTCGCCTGCCGCAAACTGCGGATTGAGGCCGCCGGCCGCGTTGGCAACCACGAGCATGCGGGCGCCCAAAGCCCTGGCTACCCGCACCGGAAAGGCAACCTGGCGCGCCGAGTACCCCTCATAGCCATGAAACCGCCCCGACATGGCCACGGTCGACTTGCCGGCCAGATGGCCGATCAACAACTCGCCTGCATGCGAATCCACTGTCGACGAAGGGAAATGCGGGATTGCCTCGTAGGGGATCCGATGCTCGACTTCCATTCGCTTGGTCAGTGAGCCCAGGCCCGTGCCTAGAATGAGCACCACCTCCGGCTTGAGCGAAGTGAACCGGCGGACAGCGCTCGCCGCCTCGTCAATCTGCTGCTTCAGCTCCAATGAAAATGTCCTTCAGCAATAGCCGGCCCATACGGCCGGACGCTCAACCTATCCCCAGTGCGGCTGCCAGATGGGCCGCATCGATACCCTTGAAGACCAATACCTTGTCGCGACCGCGTTCGCCATGAATCAACTGAATGCCGCGCTTTGGCACGCCCGATGCCTTCGACAGGAACGCCACGAGTGCCTTGTTGGCCGCGCCTTCGACGGGGGGGGCCGTCAGCGCAACCCGAATCCGGCCATCGGGCTCCAGCACAATCGCGTTCCGCGAAGCCTTGGGCTGGACGCGAACGCTGAGCCATACACTCCCCTCCCGATCCTCAATGGCCTGCATTGGTTCCTATTCCTCGACGGCGTGCCTGATCTCACCGAGACGCTCCACAAACAGGCACGAATCATAAGTACTTGTTTATAAAGGATTTACTAAGAACAACCGAATAGAAAACAGATTTCACCCGCACCGAAAACAGGGACCCTCCTCTCATTACTCGTAGAAACGGCATCCCGTGGCCTCAAGATGACACCTTGCAACGCTGACGGTCGCGATCCGATGCGCCTACAAAGAAGCTTGCTTACGGGCCTTTGCCGCCCCCTGCGCATCCGAACGCCCAAAACAAAAACCCCGGCGGTTCACTTCTTCAACCGCTCGAGGTATCGTACCAAACACTGGGAATGCCCAGTCCGCAATCAAGTCACGAGTCCACTACGACCGTTCCGCCTCGGGTGAGCACGAGCGAACTAGGGGAAAGGTCGCCACGACAACTCACACCTTAGACAGCTTCCAGGACCTCATCGAAATACTCGGCGTAACACTCGACGTGCCAGTATTCGCCTTCGACTTCGATGGCATCTCCGAACTCGAGTTCGACGTTTTCGATGTGCTCATTGCACAATGCGCAACGCATTTTGTCTTCACCTCACTTTCCATTCATGTAATTCGAGAATTTCGAATATCGCTCGTGCAATCGGCGAAGCTTATACCAAATTCCCAATCGTTTGTCAAGGGGTTTTTTTGATTCCTCACCACCATTCGCCCCGCGATATCACAGGCGTCCGCCCGGGACCTTCTCCAAATCCCTTGTCTTTACGGGCTTCTGCCATCCGTGGCCGACATCGCGAAAGACCCCCTTGTAGCGCAAAACACAGCAGCCCGTTCCTTTATTCCGGCCTTCTCTGGTATAATCGCGGACAGGTGCTTGCGAATAACTCTTGACAGATTCGCCTCTCTAGCCCTCGCGACACACGGGAGCGTCCATTGCCTGACGTTGTACTGATCAATCCGCAGACGGATTTCGACATCCGCAATGTCACCACGCGACTCCCCTTGGCGATGCTCTACATTGGCTCGGCCCTCGGCCGTGAGGGCTTCTCGGTCCGGATTGTCGATGCACGCGTCGATCCGCGATGGCAGGAAACGCTACGCCAATCCCTCGAATCGCCGGTGCTCTGGGCGGGCATAACCTCGATGTCCGGCGGCCAGATCCGGTGGGGACTCAAGGCCGCGCAAATCGTCCGAGATGCGAATCCTGCCGTGCCCATCGTGTGGGGCGGCGTTCATCCCAGCATCCTGCCGGAACAAACCCTCGCTGACCCGCTCGTCGACCTCGTGTGCGTCGGCGAAGGCGAAATCACTGCGGTCGAGCTTGCCCACCGGCTCCGGCGCGATGGCCCCTGCGCCGATCTCCGTGATATCCCGGGCCTTGTCTGGCAGCGGGACGGATCGGTGGTTCGCAACGCCCCCAGACCTCCCATGAATATGGACGATCTGCCCCCCATCGATTACGGGCTCGTCGATATTGCCCCCTACATTCTGGCCGAAGGCCCTGGACAACGATCCCTGGTGCTCACCACGAGCCGGGGGTGCCCCATGCGCTGCGGCTACTGCTACCTTGGCGTGCTGCCCGAAGGCCGACGCTATCGCGCAGAAAGCCCGGAACGCGTTGTCGACCGCCTCGAAGAGCTTTCGCGGCGCTTCGGTATTCACACGTTCCACATCATGGACGACGAGTTCTTCACGCAAATCCAGCGCGCCCGGGGCGTCTGCGAAATCATCCTCGAGCGCCGGCTCGAATTCCGGCTGCGCGCGGCCTGTCGCATCGACTACGTGAACCGCATGGACCGCGAGACCCTAGACCTATTCCGCAACGCCGGATTCGAGCACTTGTTCCTGGGTGCCGAGTCCGGCAGCGACCGCGTCCTCGAATTCATCCAGAAGGGCATCACGCGGGCGGACATCGTCGAGGCGAATCGGCGCCTCCGCGAGGCCCGCATCGCGCCGAAATTCAGTTTCATGGGCGGGTTCCCTTCCGAGTCTCTCGACGAGGTCAAGGCGACCCTCCGCCTCATGGTCGAGCTCGTCGTCGACAACGCCAATGCTTACTGCACGCCGATTCAGCTCTATAGTCCGTATCCCGGCACCCCGCTCTTCGAGTTCTGCGTCGAGCAAGGCATGGACGCGCCGAAATCGCTCGAGGCATGGTCCGATTGGAGTTGGGAAGCGATCAACTTCAGCCGTCTAACGCCCGCCGAAGACGAGGCCCTGAAACGGATCGCCATCTTCTCCTTCTTCATCGACGGGAAAACCGTCCCTGAGAACGCCGCCGGCAATCCCCTCATGGCGGCCGTCGCCCGAATCTATGGCGCCTACATCCGCGCACGCGTCCGCACCGGCTGCTACGCCTGCATGCCCGAGGTCGCCCTCATCAAATCCGCCATGGACCGCACCCGCCGCCGCATCCGGGGCTTGTGACGGTACCAGCACCACGACCGGCGGGACCGGAAATGGGGTCTCTCTGACGGATCGGACGGATCGGTCCGATCCGTCCGATCCGTCTGATTTGCGAAAGCTGCCGTCGCAGGGCAAGCCCATCACGGGGCGCTGGGCAAGAGGCGGAACCGTGCGCGGACGGGCAGGTGGTCGGACGGAAACCGGCCGGCCTCCTGGTAGGTGATGGTCTCGCAGGAGAGGGCCTCGACAGCGCCTCGGAAGAGGATCCAATCGATGCGCTGTTTGACGCCGTCGCGCGGCTCGCGAAAATCGCACAAGGTCTCGTCGGGGCCGGAACGCTCGGAGGCGGCCAGCCAGGCGTCGTGGAATCCGCCGTCGGTACAGATGCGCCAGGCCTCGCTGGTCTCGGCGTAGGAATTGAAATCGCCGGTCACAATGAGCGGTGTTGTACCGGCCAGTCGAGGCAGGCGCTCGATGAACAGCCGTGCCGCACCGTCGCGCGCTTCTTCGCTGCCATGGTCGAAATGCGTGTTGCAGAAGAGCAACTCGCGGCCCCCACTCCGCCATCGTAGGCGCGCCCAGGTCGCCATTCGCGTGCAATGGGTCTCCCACGAGCGCGACCCGGGCATGTCGGGCGCTTCGGAGAGCCAGAAGTGTCCAACGTCGACGGCCTTGAACAAAGCCTCGCAATAGAACACCGCCGCCATTTCGCCCGAGCCATCCGCTTCGCGACCGATCCCGACGCGCGCGTAGCCGGGCAAACACTCGCTCAGGAACTCCGCCTGATAGTCGAAACACTCCTGCACGCCGAGGATATCCGGCGCACAGAACCGGATAGCGCGCGCGACGGCATTACGGCGATGTTCCCAGGCGTACTCGGTGCCTGCGCGCGCGCCGCCGTTCAGTAGGTTGTACGTGACCACCGTCAGCCGGCTCTCGTCCACCACGCAGCCGCTACTCGATTCAGCCATCAACCGAGACCTCCCTGTGAGCACCTTGAGATGGAGCGATACGATACGGAGATGGCGGCTTCGGTGCAAACAAGAATGTTTGCGCGATCACGAACTCGATACCACGGGCGATCGACCCGGGTCGAAGGGATTCATTCTCAGGGCCAGTGAAAACAGATACGGATAGTTCGCGCTCAGGTGCTCCATATAGGCCATCCATTGCAGGGCCAACTGGCCGTATACCCTGTTCATATCACCGACCAAGTGGCGGCGGTCGGAATCGGGCATGTCGCCGAACGTTTTGCGCGCATCGAGTTCCTCCGCCAGATGAAAGACGGCCCACAGCAGATTCGTGAAGGTCTCGTGCTCGAGAAGAATTGGGTTCTCGAGGAGGCTAACCAGGAAGTCCTGGTTACCGACGAGGCGCGCACGAAGCCCCTCCCAGTCCACGTTGGTAGCGGCGATACCGTAAGCGTGTTTTTCGAGACACCGGCGCATTCGGCTCAAGGCAGGGCCTTGGGCACCGTTCCGCGCTGTCATGTCCGCGTGCAATTCCTCAACCTTGGGATCCCACCCCGCCAATGCCTCCAGCAGTTCGGTGCCCATCTTGCTGAAAAAGACGCCGATGACCATGTTGAGTTTGGTCAATCGCCCCCTCTTCTCGCGTGCCTCCAGGACGCCGTGGATGATGAGCGTCACGAGTAGGACCTCGACAAAGACAAAGGCGATGTCTCCCACGAGATACAGGAAGATGTGGTGGGCGTCCCGGAAGATTAGGTAGTGTAGGAAATAGATGGCTGCGGACAACGCCAACAGAGCGAGCCCAAGCAAGATCTGCCATTTCGCGTGTTTCACGCGTGCTCCTTTCGTATCGCCCCCCCACTCAGAACGCCCGACGTCGACACAACCCGCGTGCACGGCCCTATCGGCTGCAGGGCGCCCTGAATCCATACTCAGGGCGCCCTGCGAGAATCCCTGTCGAAAACGTCAGCCTTGGCCGCGTTGGGCCAGCATCCGATCGATCATGAAGCTGGCGCCCGGCGCATTCTTGGCCATCTTGATACTCTGAATGACGGAGTCCACCGACGCCTCTTCCTCGACTTGCTCGTTCACGAACCACTGCAGGAAGTTGAGGGTGGCGTTGTCTTTCTCGGCCTGAGCAAGGGCGACGTGCTCGTCGAACTCCTTGGTCACCTTGCACTCATGCTCGTAGGCTGCCTCGAAAGCCGCTAAGGGACTCTCCCACTTCGTGGGCGGGGCCTCGATAGCCGCGACGGTAACGCGCGCGCCGCGCTCCAAGAGGTGCTTGTAGAGCCGCATCGCGTGGCCCGTCTCTTCCTGAGCCTGAAGCTCCATCCATCGCGCCGCACCTTCCATGTTGATGGAATGGAAGTACGTGGCCATGGACAGGTAGAGCCTCGAGTTGTAGAACTCGCGGTTCATCTGAAGATTCAACGCCGCCGTAACTTTCTTGCCGATCATGGGTCTTCTCCTCCCTTGTTACAACCGTGCGAACCCGCAAGGGGCTCGCTTATTGTCAACACACTCGCCGTCTATTTCAACGTGGCCTTCACACGATCCTCTTGAGACATGGCCGCCAGCCGCTGCACTTCCTTGATGTCGAGACCTAGGCCTTTGGCGACGCGCCGGCCGTAATCCGCGGCGGCCTTGTAGAACAGGGCCGTCTGACGAAGCTGAAGCCGCTTCTGCGCACCTTTCAAGTGGCCGACGATGTTGCTGACCAGATGCGCGCGATCCGAATCCGTCATCACCTTAGTATAAAGGTCGCCTGCCTGGACAAAATCGATGTCGCCCAGGACATATTGGTGACGCGCCGCCATGCCCGCGACATCGACGGCGGGGGGTACGCACTCGGGATCCGGCGCGGGGCCGCCGAAGGTGTTGGGCCAGTAGTTCGGCGCGCCGCCGCCGTTTTCATCGAACCGGATCGCGCCGTCCCGCTGGTAGCTGTTCATGGGGCAGGCCTTCGGGGCGTTGATGGGCAGCAGGTGGTAGTTCGTGCCGAGGCGGTGACGGTGCGTGTCCGGATAGCTGAACAGGCGGCCTTGGAGCATCTTGTCGGGCGAGGGGCCGATGCCGGGCACGAAATTGCTGGGCGAGAAGGCGGACTGCTCGACCTCGGCGAAGTAGTTCTCGGGGTTGCGATTCAGCACCATCCGGCCCACCTCGATGGGCGGGAAATCGGCGTGGGGCCAGACCTTCGTGATGTCGAAGGGATCGAACCGGTAGTGCTCGGCCTGCTGGGGCGTCATGATCTGGACTTCGAGCCGCCAAGAGGGGTAATTGCCCTTCGCGATCGCGTCGTGGAGGTCACGGGTCGCGCAGTCCGGATCAATGCCCCGCATGCGGTCGGCTTCCTCGCCGGTGAAGTTCTGAATGCCCTGCTCGGTCTTGAAATGGAGCTGAACCCAGTAGTACTCGCCCTTCTTATTGTACCACATATAGGTGTGGCTGCTATATCCGTTCATGTGTCGGAAATCTCGGGGCGTGCCGCGATCCGAGAAGAGCACGGTCACCTGGTGGATGGACTCGGGGGTCAACGACAGGAAGTCCCAGAACATGTCGGGATCCTTGAGGTTGGTGCCCGGATTGCGTTTCTGCGTGTGGATGAAATCAGGGAATTTCATCGCATCGCGGATGAAGAACACGGGGGTGTTGTTGCCCACCATGTCGTAATTCCCCTCTTCGGTATAGAACTTGATCGCGAATCCGCGCGGATCGCGCTCCGAATCGGCCGAGCCCTTCTCGCCGCCGACGGTCGAGAACCGGACGAAAAGGTCGGTCTTCTTGCCCACTTTCGAGAGAAACTTGGCGCGGGTGTACTGGGTGACATCATTGGTGACCTCGAAGTAACCATGGGCGCCGGCACCCTTGGCATGGACTACGCGTTCGGGGATTCGTTCGCGGTCGAAATGCGCCAGTTTCTCGACCAGGTGCACGTCCTGGATCAGCACCGGGCCCTTCGGGCCGGCGGTGATCGAGTTCAGGTCGTTGTCCACAGGCATCCCGAAGCCGGTGGTCAGTGGTTTTTTGTTGCTTGGCTTACTCGGCTTGTTTGGCATGGTGATCCTCCTCTGGTTTGTGCGTTTTCCTGGAGTCCCCCACTCCGCTTGAACATCTCCGGCAGAGGCCCCGCACCTCCACCTGAGCCCTTGTCACATCGCCCAAGGCCTTCACACGGTCAGGAATCCTCAACGGATCCAGTTCATCGCTATAGAAGTCGTGGGTTGCCCCACATTTCGTGCATACGAAGTGGTGATGAGAGACTAGATTGGCATCGAACCTCGCGCGGTCGTGGAGGGAGCCAACGGAAGATACTAACCCAAGGTCAAGGAGTTGCCACAGCGTCCGGTAGACCGTGTCCAACGATACGCTAGGCACCCTTTGGCGAACGCCTTTGTGAATGCTTTCCGCGTCGGGATGATCGCAGGAGATGGCGATTTCGCGGCAGATCTCGAGACGCTGATGGGTCAGCTTGAGGCCGGCACGCCGGAAGCCCTCCTTGAACAGGGCCATACGTTCTTTCAGTTCTTCGGAAGAAATCGCCATGCCGCTCGCCCAATAAGAATGATTCCGAGATCGGAATATATCATCAATTAGCAGCACTGTCAAGTGCGAATATGGCCAACATCTCCCTCAGATCCCACTCGCGCTGAGGGGAAACCTGCGACGCAGACCATAGGTGAGGGGATGCGTGCTATGATGCACCTGCGGAGGTTCCGAAAGGGTTCTCCCGCGCGGATAGCCTATGAATCACTTGGAGCGCCCATGATACGAACACTCATCATTGGGGGTGGGGCATCGGGCCTCGTAGCGGCGATCATGGCCGGTCGGGGCGGTGCCAGCGTCACCGTATTGGAGCGGATGCAGCGGGTCGGCAAGAAGTTGCTGGCCACGGGCAATGGCCGGTGCAACCTCGCGAACCGGCATCTGGACACGCGGTTTTACCACGGCACACGCCCCGAGTTCGTCGAGGGCATTTTCGCCCGGTTTGGCCGTGACGAAACGCTATCCTTCTTCGAATCGCTCGGCGTGAGTATCCGAGAGGAAGAAGAAGGCCGGTTGTTTCCCGCGAGCGGGCAGGCCTCCAGCGTACTGGACGTGCTCCGGTATGAGATGGCGCAACTGGGTGTGACCGAGGTCTGCGACACGATCGTTCACGCTATTGCGCGCGTTCGCGGCGAGTTCCGATGTGTCTGTGCCAATGGCCGCACCTTCAACGCGGATCGCGTGATCCTGTGCGCAGGCGGCAAGTCTGCGCCGAACCTGGGATCCAACGGCGGGGGATTCAAGTTGGCCCAAGGGCTTGGCCACACGATCATCGAGCCATTTCCTGCGCTGGTTCAGGTTCGTCTGGACGCACCCTACCTGAACCAGCTCTCGGGCGTCGCCGTCAATGCCAAGGCGGAGGTTTGGGTAGAGGGCCGTCCGCATCGCGCGGAGACGGGCGAACTCCTGTTCGCGAAATACGGCATTTCCGGCTCGGCCATCCTTCAAGTGAGCCGCCCGATTTCCGAGTACACGATCAAGGGGCGCCCCACGCAATTGCGAATCGACCTCTTCCCCACGCGTTCGTTGGAGGCCCTCGTTGCCGAGATCCGGAAGCGTATCGCAGTCGATGGAGGCAAACCCATCGACTTCAGTTTCGTGGGCTTCGTCCACAAGCGCTTGATCCCGGTCTTGCTGCGCGTGGCCGGGATTCCGGACCCGGCACGGCCCTGTAGCACGTTGACGCCCGACGAACTCCTGCGGATCGCCTCGGCGATGAAGGAATGGGCGATCCCGTGCTCCGGCACCCAGTCGTGGATGTTCTCCCAGGTCACTGCGGGCGGCGTGGATGTGCGCGAGGTGGATCCTTCCACCCTCGAGTCCCGATGCGTGGCCGGCGTCTACCTCGCTGGAGAAGTGCTGGATATCGACGGCGATTCGGGCGGCTACAACCTCCAATGGGCATGGGCCTCAGGCGCAGTGGCTGGAATCGAGTCCTCATCCCACTAGGGGCATGAAAGGAAGAGCGGAATCTTGGCGGTCGCTCGGTTATACTACGAGGCGTGCCGAGTGATGTCACGTCAGCCGCAACGCCGTATCTCTTTGCTGAAGGAGACGCCATGCCGTCGGAGAACCCCAAGAAGAGAGGTCGTCGAACGTTCTTGAAGGTGTGCGGAGCCGGTGCCGTTGTCGCCGGACTATCGGTGGTCTACATCCGCACGCGGAAGGGCCCCGAGGTGCCCAAAGAAAGCATGGGGGCCCTGGAGCCGAGCCCGAACGCGCCATGTCCTGAGGCTGCCTTGCGCCCGCCGCACATTGAGGATCTGGGGATCCGCAGGATGTCGGAGCTCGATCGGTTGCCATGGTTCGTCACGAACGAAGCGGGCGATCTGTGCCTGCGGCCCGACGCGGGCATAGGGCCGATCATCGATACGCACTCCCACGTGGGCTGGGCCTACGGCCTGGCGCGATCCGTCGACATGACCCGTACCTGCAAGGTCCAGTACTTCTACGACTACGAACGGGAGCAAGACCTTCTGTTCACCCAGGATCACCCGACACCCGAGGAAGGGAAGGCTGTCACGCGCGAAGGCATCCAGGTGTTTCTTCGAACCCCGGAGCGGAATCGCACGAACACCGCCGCCAACCTCAGCCTTGAGATGGACCGCCTGAACTACCGCAACATCGTGTTGCTGCCTATCGAGATCCCCCATCAGGCGCGGCACGCCCACGACACGCTCGAGGCGGCGAAACTCGATTCGCGTTTCATTGGGTTCGGGGCCATTCATCCGACCCCATGGGGTCCCGAGAAGATCGCGCAGTTGGAATCTCAGCGGGAACTGGGGATCAAGGGGATCAAGTACCATCCCGAGATGCAGTTGATCGCCCCCGATCATCCCGACATGATGAGCCTCTGCGAGTGGTGCCAGGCCAACCATCTGATCGTCTATGCGCATGTGGGCTACACGGGCCGCGAGCCGGGTTTCATGCGGAGCAAGTCGGAGCCTCGGCTCTTCGAGAAGCCGTTGCAGGCGTTTCCGTCGTTGCGGATTGTCTTGGCGCACACCGGGGTGCGACTGATGGACGAGACGCTCGAGGTGGCCCGGAAGTACGAAGACCAGGTCTGGTTGGACATCTCCGGGCGTTCCGCGTCGAATATCACCTATATTCTCCAGCGGTACGATACGGAGAAGATCATGTATGCGTCCGATTGGCCGTTCATGCCGTTAGCGGTCATGGTGGCGCGTGGCCTGGTGGCGACGGAAGCGTGTCCGCAGTTGCGGGATCGGTTCTTCCGCGGGAACGCCGCACGCTTGTTGGAACTCGCCTAGGGACTCTCGAGTTATCGAATGGAATGACGCGCGCGAAGGAGATGACCGCGAAGGCGGCCGAGGTCGGCAGGATGATGCGCATCCCTGCGACGCGCCTTCTCATCGAATCCCCAAGGAGCCGGTCATGAAGCGACCTGGTCTGTTTGGACATATCTTTGTGCCTCTTGTCGTTCCGCTGGTGGCGGCGCTGGCGTTGGCCACGTGGGAAGTGTCACGTTTCCTGGAGCGGTTTCATCGCGATGAGGTTTCGGCTGAGCTTGAGTCCGGGGCGCGTGTTTTTGCGGAACAGTTCGCGGATATCTTGGGGGATTCCGCGCGGGTGGATGCGCGATGCAAGGAGTTGGGTGAACTGGCGGACAGGCGCATAACGGTGATTCTGCCCGGAGGCCGCGTGGTGGGAGACTCTGTCGAGGATCCCGCTCGAATGGACAATCATGCCCACCGGTCCGAGGTACTCTCGGCCACCGCCGGAGAGGTGGGTCGATCTGCCCGGTACAGTAGCACGCTCCAGGCCGATTTCCTGTATGTTGCCGAACCGGTGTTGCGGTCCGGAGAAGTCGTTGGCGTGGTTCGTGTCGGCCGATCGTTGGCGTCCATCGACCGCGCGTTGCACGACGTCTACACGCAGATCGGTGTGGCCACCTCTCTTGTTGCGATCTTCGGGACCCTAACAAGCCTAGGCGTAGCGCGCCGTGTCACGCGTCCACTCCAGCGGATGAGAATGGGGGCGGATCGATTCGCCCAAGGGAATCTGGAAAACCGACTGGCCACACCGAGATCGGCGGAGCTCGCGGAGTTGGCCATCGCGATGAACCGTATGGCCGAGCAACTCAGCGAGCGAATCGAGGTGGTTCATCGACAACGCGACGAGCTCCGGACCATACTGGCGAGCATGAACGAGGGCGTGATTGCCGTAGACGACGGCGAACGGATCGTCAGCGTCAACCGTGCTGCGGCGGCCCTCTTTGGCGTGGAAATAGAAGCCGCGCGTGGACGACCGATCGAAGAGGTTGTTCGCAGTCCAAAGCTGCAGCAGTGTATCAAACGCACCCTAACAACGACCCACGCCATCGAGGAGGAAGTGGTGCTTGGGGGAGCAAACGAGCACACCCTCCGAGTCATCACCACGGTGCTGCGCAACCAAGACGAACGTGCCGTTGGTGCGCTCATGGTTCTCGACGACGTGACGCAACTGCGCCGGTCCGAACGCGCTCGAAGTGAGTTCGTGGCCAACGTATCGCACGAGATTCGGACCCCCGTGACTTCCATCAAGGGATATGCCGAGACCTTGCTGAACGATCCGCCGGAAGACGCGGAGATCGCTCAGCGTTTCCTGGCGATCATCGTGCAGCAGTCGGACCGGCTGGCTTCGCTTGTGGACGACATTCTGTCGCTCGGCAGTATCGAACGCTCCGCAGCCACGGGCGAGATCACGTTCGAGCACGTGCCCCTGCTGGGGGTATTGAACTCCGCGGTGAGCACCTGCTCTCCGAAGGCGTCCGAGAAGCGGTTGGGGATTTCCGTGACGTGTAATGAGTCGATCTCCGTGAAAGGTCAGGCGGCACTCCTGGAGCAGGCGATCGTCAATCTCGTGGACAACGCCATCAAGTACAGTCCTGAGGGGAGCAACATCGAGGTCGCCGCAGGAGATGACTCGGGGGGCATCGCGATACGAGTTCGTGATTACGGCACGGGTATTGCCGCAGAGCATCTCTCCCGCATCTTCGAGCGGTTTTACCGTGTTGACCGCGCCCGGAGCCGCACACTCGGGGGCACCGGTCTGGGCCTTTCCATCGTGAAGCACATTGTCCAGCTTCACGGCGGGCAAGTCAGCGTTGATAGCGCCCTGGGAAAGGGAAGCTGTTTCTCGCTTCGGTTTCCGTCGCCTTGAGTCGGAACACGGGGTGTGCTTCGTGTCGGAGGAATCCCGTGCGCCCTCACTCCTGGGCGCTTGTGGGCGTGCATTCCCCTGTGCGGTGCCGGACGATTCGGCCCTCCACGAGGTAGACGACGTCCTCGGCGATATTGGACGCGAGGTCCGCGATCCGTTCAATGTGGTGCGAAATGCCCAGCAGGTTGATGTAGCTGTCGACGCGGCCGGGATCCATTTGGATGCGTTTTTCGAGTTGGCCGTACATCTCCGCGTTAATCTCGTCGACTTCGTCATCGGCTTGGATCACTTCATGAGCGAGAGCCGCATCGAGATTCACCAACGCGTCCAGACTCTTGTGCAGCATCGCCTGGGCCTTCTGGGCCATGCTGGGGAAATCCAAGGGAATCTCAGTCCATTTCGTACCCACAAGAAAAAGGACACGCTCGGATATGTTGACGGTGGCGTCTCCAATGTGTTCGAGTTCCGCATTGATCTTCAGGACGGCAATGATGAACCGGAGATCGTGGGCGACCGGTTGATGCAGCGCAAGGATCTTCTGACACTCCTCCTCGATGTCCACCTCGGAAAGGTCGATTTCGGCGTCGGCATCGATCACCGATTGGGCTAAGGTTGCATCGCGGTCGTTCAAGGCCTTGATGGCGCGGTACACGGTGTCTTCGACCACCGCGCTCAGGCCGAGGATCCGTTTCTTGAGTTTCTCGATCTCGTGCTGAAGGTGTTTGGACATGGTCTGGACTCCCCGGGGTCTTTCACCCCATCTTATCCGTAGTGCCCGGATACGTAGTCTTCGGTTCGCTTGTCTCTTGGATTCTCAAAGATCTGGACGGTGGGCCCGAACTCGATGAGGTCGCCCAGCAACATGAACGCGGATTCCGAGGAAACGCGCGCCGCTTGTTGCATGTTGTGCGTCACGATAACGATTGTATACTGTTCGCAGAGTTGCCGCATCAGGTCTTCCACATGACCGGTGGCAATCGGATCGAGCGCCGAACAGGGCTCGTCCATGAGCAGCACCTCTGGCTCAACCGCCACCACCCGGGAAATGCACAGCCGCTGTTGTTGCTCGGGGGACAGCCCCAGTGCGGGGCTGTCGAGTTTTTCCTTCACGTCATCCCAGAGCCATGTGGCCCGCAGACTGGCTTCTACCACATCGTCCATGTCGGCTCGACGGGCCAAGCCGTGGACGCGAAGGCCGTAGGCCACATTGTCGGCTACCGACAGCGGGAAGGGGTTCGGCCGCTGGAAGACCATGCCCACCCGCCGGCGAAGTCGAGTGAGATCAATGGCCGGCGCGTGGATGTCCGTTCCATCCAGCAGAATGCGGCCCTGAATCCGGACGCCTTTGATCAGTTCATTCATCCGATTGAAGCAACGGAGCAGCGTGGATTTGCCACATCCGGAAGGGCCAATGATCGCTGTGATCATCTTGGGCCTGATCCCGATATCAACGTTCTTGAGGGCCTGAAAGGAACCGTAATGCAGGTTCAACGATTGGGTCCTAATCTTGAAGTCCATGCCTTATCCTAGCCGAACTGTCCTATTAGGTAGTCGTTCGTCCGCCTATCGCGAGGTTTGGTGAAGAGCGCCTCGGTGGGCCCCGCCTCAATCAATTCGCCCATCAGAAAGAAGGCTGTGCGGTCCGAGGAGCGACCCGCCTGTTTCGTGTTGTTGGTCACCAGGATGATGGAATGATGGACCTTGAGTTCCAGCAGCGCATCCTCGATCTTGGCAGTAGAAACGGGATCCAATCCGGAACAGGGCTCATCGAGGATCAGGACATCCGGTTTGAGCGCCAACACACGGGCCAAACACAAGCGTTGCTGCTGACCGCCGGAAAGGTTGTGCGCGGATTCCTGAAGTCGATCCTTGACTTCGTCCCACAGGACGGCGGCCCTCAGGGAAGTCTCCACGGCCTCGTCTAGGGCGCTCTTCGAGCGGACGCCCGCCAACCGCGGGCCGTAGACCAGGTTCTCGTAGATTGTCCAGGGAAGCGGGACGGGCACGGCGTAAACCATTCCGATTCGGCGGCGCAACTGAGCAACGTCCGTTTCAAGATCGTAGATGTCTTTGCCGTCCAAGAGGATCTGGCCCGTGTGTGCAAACCCGTGCTGAAGGTCATTGAGGCGATTGAGGCATCGGAGAAAGGTGGTCTTACCGCTGCTGGCGGGACCAATGATGGCCAGCCGTTCCTTGGAAAAGACATCCAGGCTAAGGTGCTGAATCGCCGGTTTGCCGCTGAAGGTGACGCAGAGATCCCTTACCTGAATCCGGACTTGAGGTGCACTGTCGGTCATCGTCCAGGCCTCCGCATGAATCGGCGCATTAACCAATAGGCAAAGGCATTCAGCATGAGGATTGCTACGATCAGCACCGACGCCGTGGCGTAGGCATTCGGCATTGAGAGGCCTTCGCGCGAGAGAATATAGAAATGCAGCGCCAAGGTTCGGGACGAGTCGAACAGCGAGTGGGGCAATCGGAGCGCAGAACCCGCTGTGAGCATGACGGCGGCCGTTTCGCTGATACTACGGCCCAGGGATAGAACGACGCCCGTCCCAATGCCGGGCAATGCAGAAGGCAACAGAACCTTTGTGACCATTTGCCAACGGGTACTGCCGAGGCCGTAGCTCACCTCTCGGTACGCATACGGTACGGCACGGATGGCCTCTTCAGTCGTGCGGATGATGGTGGGAAGCACCATCAATGCCAACGTGAGTGCGCCGGAGATCACGCTGAGACCCATTCTCAAGGTAATGGAGAAAAAGACGAAGCCAAAGAGACCGAAGATGATGGAAGGTATGCCGGCCAGGCAGTCCGCGCCAAAGCGGATCACCGCCGTCCATCGCCCTTCCCGCGTATACTCCGTGAGGTAGATGGCCGTGGCGACGCCGATGGGACCCGCGATGGCGACCGCCAACCCCGCCACCAGGATCGTTCCGATCATCATGGGGAACACCCCGCCCTTACGCCCCATACTCTGCGGAGACTTCGTTAGGAACTCCCACGTGATGTGCGGCAAGCCATGCGCCAGGATGTAGAAGATGATGAATACGAGCGCCCCAATGGTCACCAGAGCCAAGATCCAGAGAATGGCCACCGCGATACGTTGAACCAGCGCGGGAGAGAGCTTCCTCATCGCTTGCCGCCCTTTCCGGCACTGCGGCGAGCAATGGCCAGTGCCATTGTGTTGAGTGCCATGATGATCACGAACAGGGTCACCCCCGTAGCGAAGAGCGCTTCACGGTGCTGGCCCGACGCGTAGCCCATTTCGAGCGCGATATTGCTCGTTAACGTTCGGACGGGATCAAGCAGGCCGTGGGGCACTTCCAACGCGTTTCCGGCAACCATGATCACCGCCATGGTCTCACCGACGGCGCGCCCCATCCCAAGGATGACCGCCGCCACAATTCCGGACCTGGCCGCCTTGAGCATGACCATGTGGGTGGTCTGCCATTCCGTGGCGCCCAGTGCAATGGAGCCTTCCCAGTAGGGTCGCGGTACCGCTCGGAGCGCGTCCATGGAAATGCTTGTTACCGTCGGAACAACCATGATCCCGAGGACGATCGAAGCGGCCAAGACCGAGAGCCCCGGCCCACCAAGACACGTTCGGATGAGCGGCACGATGGTGACGACCCCCATGAATCCGTAGACGACGGAAGGGATTCCCGCGAGCAGCTCGACCACGGGCTTGAGAATGGCCGCCAACCCTTCCGGGCAGAACTGGGTCAATGCAATGGCCAAGCCGAGTCCGAAAGCGCCGCCAATGATCATGGCGCCGCCCGTCACTGCCAGCGATCCGGCTATCATCGAGGCGATTCCAAACGATCCGTTCTTGGGGTCCCAATCAGAAGAAAAGAAAAACCCCCGCACGCCCGACTTCAGAATGATCGGCAAGCCTTCTCGGAAGATGAAGACCGTGATCAGGGCCAGTCCGGAAATCGCCGAAAGCGCCACCACCATGAACGCGAGTGATATGAGTCGGTCTTGTTTCACTGAGCCCGCACCAGTCCCTCGGTTTCGAGGGTCCTCTGACTATCGGAAGAGAGAACGTAGTCGAAAAAGCGCTGCGCGTCGGGCCCTATGGGTCCTCGGGTCACGAAGAGGAACGGCCGGGCCAGTTTGTAGGTTCCCGCCAGGACGTTCGCCGAGGTGGGGTCAACACCGTCGACTTGAACAGACTTGAGCTCCTCTCCCACCAGCCCTAACGACATATAACCGATGGCCGCCCGATCGCCCTTGACCAACTCCTTCACGGCGCCATTCGATTCCTGCGTCAAGGCACGGCGCGAGATGCGCTCCTTCCCCATCACCAAGTGGACGAAACTCTCTCGAGTGCCGGAGCCCTCTTCGCGGGTAATGGGACGCACGGGCATGTCTTGCCCGCCGACCGCTCTCCAATTATCGATGCTTCCGGTGAAGAGGCCGCGCAGTTGAGGGGTGGTTAGCTCACGCACGGGGTTCGCGGGATTGACGACAATGGCGAGTCCGTCCCGCGCGATAATGGTACCAGAGAATTCCTCCGCCTCCGTTGGGCTGAGCGACCTTGAGCACATGCCGATGTCGGCAAGACCGTTTGCCACCGCCTGCAGGCCTGCCGTTGACCCGCCGCCCTGTACGTCCACACCCGCGCGCGGGTGTTTCGTGACATATTCCTCCGCAAGCAGCTCCGCGAAGGGCTGAACCGATGTCGAGCCGACGACGCTCACGGCGCGCGTCTGGTCACCCGTACAACCCGGCATGAGCAGCAGGGCGGCGAGTAGCGCGAGGAGGCAGCATCCGGTGGTATTGGCGCGCATCACATTGTCCCTGGAGAAGCCTTGGGGAAATCCAAGGTTCACTTTCGGGACTGAGTGTAACCGCCGACTGTTAAGGAACGATGAGCGAACCTGTCGGAAAGGGTTAGCGCTACAGCGTGTACTGAGGGATATCGAGGAGTTCGCCATCCTTCAGCGCGGACTGATGGGAAACGATACCGGCCACGGTCATGTTGAGCGCCCAGGCGATGTTGATCAAGGGCGTGCGTTCTTCGAGAATCGAGTTGACAAACTCCTCGCAAAGGTAGCCATGTGAGCCGCCGTGGCCTCCGGCCCCGACACTGGGGGGAAGCGGTGGTTTGGTCAGTTCGATGCTTGAGATATCGGCCGTGCCGTCATACGCTAGTCCCACCATCGATCCCTTCTGGCCACGCACACGGCCCACTTCGCCGCCGTGGCCGGGCGTATCCTTGCTCATCATCATGCGTGCCATACCGCCCTCACTGGTGCGTAACAAGGCGACCTCCGTGCCGAAGAGGTTCTTGTAGGGATTACAGTCGGGCTGAAGATAGGGTAAGTGACTCGGCATGCCACAGCAGGAAGTCTTGGTGAAACTGCCTCCCGAGACGCACACGTAGTAGGCCGTCGAATGGGTTGGATACCACAGGGGCGGGCTGCCTTGGCGCCATCCTTTATACGAGTCGATGGGGGTTGGACAGTAGTGGAAGTACTCGCCCTCGGAGTAGACCAGTTTGCCGAAACCATCGGCCTTGAAGATCGCGCGCATCGCGTAGCAGTCGTCGCGGAATGCGCTCGTTTCGAACATCATGTAGTTCAGGCCCGAGGCCTTGACGGCCTCAAACAACCGGTCGGCATCCTCGATGGATCCGCCGAATACGGCCGGCACCGCCGAGGCGACGTGCTTGCCGTGCTGGAGCACGTCCATACAGTGTCGGCAATGACTGGGGGCGTCCGTGGCCACGAATACCGCTTCAATATCGGGGTCCTTGACCAGTTCCTCGAGGGAAGGGTACGTCTTTCCGCACCGGCAGACACGGGCCAGCTCCGCGCACCGATCGGGGAAGAGGTCGCTGACGGCTACGACCTCGACGTTGGGATGATCCTGAAAACCGAAGGCGGCGCCGAACTGGCACACGCCATATCCCACGATCCCCACCTTGATCTTGCGTTCCGAGATGGGCGTCCAGACTCGGTCTTTGGCGGTGTTGCTCGAGGTCTCGTCGAAGCCCTGGATGGGCGCCACGTCGGCGGTGGCCGCCGCAGTCATAAGGCTTCCGCTCGCGGCAACGCGCTTCAGAAATGCCCGGCGCGAAGAAGAGTAGGACATGGCAAGAACTCCTAGTAGTTGGCGTGATGCCGTGAGTATAGCGTAGAGTAGGGACGAGTATCATCCCTCGAAGAGTCTGTGCTCGACCGGCGCTTGCCTATCTCGCCGACCGTTAGCGATCAATACCGCATTTCCGAATACCGAGGGCTGCCAGCTCCTTGGGACAGGTGGCGCGGTTGGGGAACTCGAGGTTGTGCGTCAAGATCGCTGCGGTCGCTCATCGAGGGCCAGACCGGGGCCCCTACGTCGTTCTGCATGACGGGCGCCGCCTTCCGCGCGCCAAGATGAACACGAGAACAACGGTCCCGAGGACGAGCATATCGCCGGCACTAGGGCCGCCACCCGAACCGGCTACACCCGCCATGCCGCCGAAGCGGCAGCTCCAGGTACGTCGAGGCTCTTGTTCGCCCTCGCCCTCACCTTCTCCCTCGCCTTCGGCCTCGCCCTCCGTCCCGAAACCGGCGGTGATCCTGTGGCCCGCGTCCTCGGCGCACACATCAGGCTTGTAGTAGAGATACGCCTTGCTGTCCGGCGCAACGGCCCGCACCGGAAACAACGCCTGCATCTGAAACGCGAAGGGGCGCTCCTCGCCCGCAGCCAGTTCATCGACGTACAGGATGACCTTGCGGCCGGCGGTCTCGATCCGGCTCACGGCACCGGACTCGAGCAGCGCATCGAGCGACGCCTGGACCGTCGCGAAGCCGGTGGGCACGCCAACGTCGACGATCATCATGCCGGTGGTGTCGAGCAAGCCGAAATACCGCACCATGACATTCACATTCACGATGTCGTCCACGGCAACATGGGCCGCGTCGTACTCGACCTCGATGGCAAGGTCCTTCTCGATAGTCTCATCCTCGAGGAGGACGTTGTAGCGGCGCACGAGCTGATAGCGAACCTCGCCGGAACCGGTCGCCGCCAGTTCGATGGCATCGACGGCCGGTAGCTCGGCCGTCTGAAGCACGTCGAAGTTCGTAGCATTCACCGTGAAACGGGCCAGTTCGGCGCCTTTTCCGGCGGAGGCGTCGTACGCGACGAGCGTCAGATTGACGTTGCGCGTCTGCTCGCGCGCGGCCGTCATCAAGGCCTTGAGGCCCATGACCGTGTCTTGCGTGTTCGAGAAACCGCCGAGGCTGTTCCGCTGAAGCGAGAGCCATTTGACGGCCTCGTTGGCCTGCGGCGTATCGTTCGCGATCATAGCCAAGGCGACGTAGGCCGTCGTCTCGACGTCGTAGGGCGCCCAGTGCAGGCCGTCGGCGTCGCTGATGGCTAGCTCGAGCAGCCGTTGGATCGCGGCGGCCGCCATCGGATCGCCGATCTGGGTGAAGGCGTGCGCGGCAATGGCCAACGAGTAAGCATCGTCATTGACCGACGACAGGTTGTTCGTCAGGTACTGGGCCGCCGCCGTCAAGACACCGGGTGACGCCGCGCCGTATTCGGCCAGCGCAGCCGTCACAAAAGCCGTGAGCGCATACGTGCCTTCAAGGCCGCCGACCATCTCGGAATGGCAGATGAAGCCCACCGGCTCCCACGAGCCATCGCCGAGTTGGTGCGCCTCGATCCACGCGTTCGCCTCGGCGAGGATAGTCTCGTCAATGGGCTGCACCTCGCGCGCGCCGCTGAAACATCCGAGCACGAAGGCCGTTAGCCACAGGCTGCCCGACTCATCGCTCTCGCCGAAGGCCGAGAACGAGCCGTCGTCGTGGCGGAAGGTCAACTGGCGCTGATAGCCGACGGTGATCAAGTGCTCGGCCTTGGCGCGGACTTCCGCCGTGAGTTGATCCGTCGCGTCGAGATAGCGCAACACCTCGACGTCAGGCGCAAACAGCATCATGTTCTGCTCGCCGCAGCCGTAGGGCATGCCGAGCAAGTCCTCGATGCCGTTGATGCTCTGCGCCACGAGGCTTGGCGTCACGCTGAGCAGGAGCGTCTCGGAATCGGCCACGCGGTACTCCGGCATGGCGGCATCGAGCGTCTGTGTCTCGCCGGCCTGGATGACACCGTTGGTCACCAAGTCGCGGCGCGTGCCCTCGGCCTCGACGAGCAATTCTTTACGCACGGCGTCGGCCCTTGCCGTCGAACGCAGGGTGACTTCGACAACGTGTCGGCCGAGTCGCGTCGGCTCGATCAAGAACGACGCCAGACCGACGGAGTTGGCCTCGACGGTGACCGTCTGCGCACCGGGTTCGAGAAGGTCGAACCAGTCCGCATCGGCCAGTTCGACGAGGACGTTCTGCGCCGTGTCGAGGTAGTTGAACACCTGCACGCGCACCGGGAATTGCTCTCCGCGCGTCACGGCGTACGGCAAGTCCGGTTCACCAAAGAACTCCTGAAACACGAGCACGGACGAGTCGGCGATGCCCAGTCCGCTCTCCGAGGTCGAGACGGCGTGAAGCAGCCACCGCGTGATGCTGTCGGGCGCCGTCAGGTCGAGCGAGGCCAAGCCGTTGGCGTCGGTGACGAGGTCCGGCATCCACAGCCAGGTCTCGGGGAAGTACTGGCGCACGCGCGTGACCTCGGCGAGTTCTCCGGTGCCGGAAGGAGTCGGCACGCCTTCTCCCTCGCCCTCCATGCCTTCATCGGCGAAATCGACAAACCAGGGAAGGCCGTCTCGCCAGTTCTGCGGCGCACTCAGATTCGCAGACGTGACGACTTGCAGGCCCACATCCTCGAACACTTCGTGGGCGCCGTAGCCGCCCCAGAAGCCCTCGACGTGCGTCTCCTGCTGAGGTTCCATAAACCGGCTTTCGAGTTCGGCGAAGACCTGCTGCATATTCAGGCGCCCTTCGTTCAGGGCGTACACGGATTCGTCGACCAGGGCGAGCCCCACCATGGCTGGGGCATCGGTCTGCACGTCGAGCCGCACGACGCCGCCGGGAAGTAACTCGGGCGCGTCGAAGGCCACATCCAGGGCCGCGCCGCCCTCGATGCCCACCTCGAAGGCTACGGAATCCGCCGAGATCTCATTGTTCGGATTGATGATGTAGGCCACCAGTTTGGCGCCGGGCGCCATCGAAGGCGTGGCTTGGAAGGTGATCGGCGTTTCAACGGCAGCGTCGGACCACACGGTCTGGCCGCCGGCAAACACGTCGTAGTACACCGTTGCTTTGCTGGTAGCGATAATCTCGAAGGCAAGTGTATCGCCGACGCGAATCGCGCCCTCGTTCATCAGCCGGGCATGGAGGAAACTCGACGACGGCGAGTAGCTGGCATAGAGCGTCGCCTCGGCCGCCCCGGTACCGCCGTTCGCGCTCACTGAGCTCGTAACCGTGGCGTAGTACGTGTCCTTGGGGGCATCAAGAATCACCGATGCGAGACCGTTGATGATGCTGATCGACGCGTGGTAGTCCGAAAGCACCGCGCCGGCCCAGTCGACGCAGACACACGCAAGTTCGGCCACGCCGTTAAGGAGGTCGCCGTCGGGCGATTCGGCCACCAGCGACACCTCGAAGGGCGTGCCGGGTACGATCGAGGCATCCGTCGGAATGATCTGGTGTTGGACCGGCGAATCGACGATCTTGAGCAGTTTTGTGGACTTCTCCTCGTGCCCCGAGGTGTCCGTCACCACCACATCGAGTTGGACGCTGCCGGCACCGCCCGCGCCCACCGTGCCGCTCACGTAGCCGGTTGGGCCAAGGTCGAAACTGGCCGCACCGCCCGAAAGCGTCGCCACGTGGCTGGCGAACTCCTCCCAAACGCCAACGTACCGGCTGGCCCGTATCGCGACCGAGCCGTCCACCGGCTTGCCAAAGAAGTAAAATGACGTCACCGAGCCGACCACAGGCTCGTCGACGAGGAAATAGTCCTTGTCCGTTAATACATCCACGTTGAATCGCGGCAGGACATACTTCTCGACGCGCAGGTCTGTCATGCCAGAGGCCGTCCCGGACTCCGCCGTGATCTTCCACGTGCCGAAGTTCAGCTCAGTGGCGAGATCGAGGTCGAACGGCGCCACACCGAAGGCGTTCGTCGTCAACTCCTGCCGAAATACCTTGACGCCTTTGCCGTCGGTGATCTCGATGTCGACCGCGGCGTCGCCCGCTGGCCGGAGGTCGTTGCCCAGCACCAGCGCGCGCCCGTGAATCGTTTGGCCGGGCTTGTAGATGGGCTTATCGGTCTCGATGAGGAGCACCGGCATCTCGCGGAGGGTTACCGCCGCCTCGAGCGACTCGGCGAGTCCGCCGACCGCTACTTCGAGCGCGTAGGCGCCCGCTGCTACGGCGGGAACGTTAAAGACCGCCCGCACGCGGCCCAGAGCGTCCGTCGACCCCGAGAACACCGGCACGCGTGTGGCTGAATCCACGCGAAACGCTACCGAGACGGCGGTCACTACCGGCGCCCGATCCTCGGACTGGACCGCCGTCACCGTCAACGTGCCCGGCGTGCCGACATAGAGTACCTTGGGCGCCACGAGGACGGCCTCGATGGTATCCTGCGCGCCGGCCGGCGCCACCACGGCCAATACGGCCATGATTCCGAGCAGAAATGTGATTGGCTTCATCGCTCTTCCTCCCACGACGCCCTTTGAGGCAGGCCCGTCACGTACGCGCCGCCTCCATTCTCGCACGGTGTCCGCATCCTGTCAACGCGTGTCATTCAAACAATACCGTGATGTTGGGCGCGCATTACGCAGTAGAACGAGCGCGCCGAGTATAAGGACAGCCGAGGTGCGAACCGCCGACTGGTAGTCGGCACGTTGGCGCACGTTGATCGTGCGCGGATCCGCAACGACGGCGCAGAATGAATCTGTGCCAACACTGGAATCGGGCACAGGTCTCCTTCGTGCTCTTGGTGGCTTTGTGTGAGTTCCGTTTCCGCTTCACACACAGAGCCTCGGAGGCACCAAGAGCAATCGGTCCTCGTCGTGTTCGTTGTGTCCGTGGTGGTTGTCTCCCTCCGTTGAACCACGACGACGCGACGCGCACTAGTTGCGCCCTTACAGGGCGCGTCCTTGTTGGGCGACGTGTTCCCCGGGTGTTGCCCGGGGCTATGTTGTTGCGGCCCTTCGGGCCAATGGGCAGGACGTTTGGACAGCAGGCATCGTGGTGTCTATGATAGGTTCAATCGAACCTTGGCCGTTTGGGGCCGGTCCGTCGAGGAGCGTATGCGGAAGGAGGGAATCGAGCGATGAAGAGAGTAGGCCGCCGTGAGTTTCTTCGGGCCATGGGCCTTGGCTCGCTTGCGATGACAGGGCTCGGCCGCGCAGTCGGCGCGCCGATCCATGATGGTAGCATGATCGTCGACGCGACGAAGGCCATCTCGCGCGGCGGCACCGCGGTCATCGAGGACGGCAAGGTCATCCAGCCACGCCGGGAGATTCCGGTCATCCGCGAGACGGATGTGCTGGTGGTCGGCGGCGGCACGGCGGGCGTGGTGGCGGCGTTGGCGGCACGCCGGGCGGGTGCGCAGGTAATGCTGGTCGAGCGATATGGCTGTTTCGGCGGCTTGTGGACGGCCGGTTTGGTGCTCATCGTGCTCTGCACGCACATCAGCCAGGAAGGCAAGCGCAAGAAGATGGTGCAGGGCATCGGCGATGAAATCCTGGCGCGAATCGATGCGATCAAGTATGGCGCCATCAACTTCGGGCCCGACAGCCCGTACGACGCAACGACGGATCCCGAGGCCACGAAGTATGTCCTGGCCGCCATGTTGCGCGAGCAGGGCGTCGATATCCTGCTTCACAGTTGGGTCACGAATACCATTATGGACGGTGATGCCGTCAAAGGCGTGGTGTTCGAGAGCAAGTCCGGCTGCCTGGCGATCAAGGCGAAGGTGGTCGTGGACGCCACGGGCGATGGCGACGTGTTTGACGCAGCGGGTGCGGAGAGTGTCCCGCACGTCCACCGGATAGGCCTGGTGCATCGCCTCGGTAATGTGCCGACAGGCGATGCGAAAGGCCTGAATCTGGGCGGTGCGACGCCCATTCCCGGCGTGCGGTGGGTCAACATGCAGGGGCCTCAGGGCGATTGCCTCGATGTCGAGACGCTGACGACGGTCGAGCTGGACGCGCGCGAGGCCATCTGGAATGCGCTGAAGAAGATCCAGGAGACGCCGGGATACGAGAACGTGTTTCTTCTCGACGTCGCGTCGCAACTCGGTGTCCGCGCGTCGCGCACGCTCGTCGGCACCGAGGAGTTGCGGCTCGACGACGTGCTCCACGACAAGGCCTACTCGGACGTGGTCGGCATCGGCGGCACGTACTCGTTCCTTGAAGGACGCGCGTGTCCCATTCCCTACGGGACGCTGGTGCCGAAACGGATCGACGGCCTACTCGCGGCCGGCCGCTGCGTCGCGGCGGACAACACGATGCTGAACTATACGCGGCTGATCGCGCCGTGCATGCTGACGGGCCAGGCCGCGGGCGCGGCCGCCGCCATGGCCGCCTTGGCAGGCATCGCGCCGCGCAAGGTCGACGTCGCCGCCTTGCGCGAGCTGCTGAAAGAGCAGAAAGTCTACTTGGGATGATCGCGATGCCGAGGCATTCCGGCAGCCGTGTACTCGCGCTGTTGATTCTACTCGCCGTGGTGTTGTTCGCACCTGCGGTGGCGTTGCGGTTCGCGTTGCCTGCGCTCAGTCCGTTCATTGCGATTTGCGCGGTCTTGGCCACGCGCACCGTCGGAATCGCACTGCTGTGCGGCGCTCCCATGCTCGTATTCGTCGCTATACGCCGACGCGGCTTCTGTCGATTCTTCTGTCCGGTAGGGTGGCTGCTCGAACTATGCGCCAAGGTGTCTCGATCTACACCGGATAGCTATGCGCGCCTACCGCGCGTCGGTCGGTGGGTTGCACTCATCACGCTCGGCGGCGCTATCCTCTCGGTTCCGTTCCTCCTTGCACTCGATCCGCTTGCCATGTGTGCCAGTGCGCTCGGCACGCTCGATATGCCGCTGAGCCGTGCCTCGATCCCGGCGGCCGCCGGTTTCGTGCTGCTAATCGTGAGTGGCTTTGTAGTGCCCCACCTGTGGTGCGCGAAGCTGTGTCCACTGGGCGGCACGCAAGAGGTTATCGCGGACCTAAAGCAAGCGGCCATGCGGCGACGAGGCACGAAGACCGCCTCGCCCAGAAGCAGCAAGCTCGTGCGACGCGACTTCCTTGGCCTGATCGCAGGCGTCGCGCTCGCGGCGCCTGTTAGCGCACCGGTGATGGCCTCGCCCAGGCCTATTCCCCTTCGCCCGCCGGGCGCGGTCGGTGAAGGTAAACTGGCGGCGCTGTGTATCCGATGCGGCAACTGCGTACGATCGTGTCCCACGGGGATCATTCAGGCCGATCTCACGCCGCCGAACCTGGGCGCTTTTCTTACCCCCATCGTTCGGTTCAACGGCCAGTCCTGCCTGGACGACTGCAACCGGTGCGGCCGGCACTGTCCCACCGGCGCGATTACCGCGTTGCCGGTCGAGGAGAAGAACGAGCGGAGGATAGGCCTCGCCGTGATCACGATCGAGGCGTGCCTCCTCACGGTCGGCAGGGAGTGTAGCGCGTGCTCGCTGATCTGCCAACGGGGTGCCATCGTCGAAGCGTTCTGCAAGGAAACCTATTCCGTCACGCCGCGGGTCGACCCGATGCGCTGCAACGGCTGCGGCGCTTGCATGGCCGTCTGTCCGCCTCAGGCCATCGCCATCCGGAAGGCCTGACCGCCCGCCACCGGCGCTACTGGAGTTGGCCGTTCCCGCCCGAATACCACACCGTGTCGTCGCCGAGCAGCGATTCAATCTCCAGCTTGAGGTCCGGGGACGCGGCGACGCGGCAAGCGCTTGTGGCGTGGATAGTGACCTCACCTTGATCGGCGGTTTCGCAGTGCAGATAGACATCGCACCGGCCGGGCCGGTTTCCGAGCATCTCGGCGAGTTGGCGAAGCAAGGTGTCGTCAAAGCCCATGGTGTTGATGCGGATGTGCATGGCGCGGGCCAGGGTCTGCTCCGCCTCCGCCACGGGCACGATATCATCGGCCACCAGTCCCACCTGCTCGTTTCGCCAGCTAATCCGCGCCGGTACCATGACAATCATGTCCTCGACGAGAAGGCCTCCGCGCCGCTCGAACAAGTCGGCGAAGACCGTAACTTCACAAGGCCCGTCAAAGGTGTCGAGCGTGACGAAGGCCATGTGATTGCCGCGGCTCGTGGTGAAATGCTTGACCTTCGAGACCATGCCCCCCACGACAACGTTCTGGCCCTCGCGCAACTCGGCCAAGTCCGACGCGTGCGCAGTGCTGAGATGGCGAATGGTGTCCGCGTACTTGGCCAAGGGATGGCTGCTCACATAGAGCCCCATCATCTCCTTCTCGAAAGCGAGGATCTCGCGCTCGGGCCATTCGGGGACGTCCGGTTTCTGATGCAGTGTGGGCGCGCCCGCATCGGCGGCCATCATGTCGAACAGCGAGGTTTGTCCGGCCTCGCGCTCGCGCTGGGCGATTTGGCCTTCGCTGATGGCATCGTCGAGCGCGACTTCGACCTGATGGCGGCTCCAGTTCGTCGACAGGAACGCGCCGGCCTTGTTCAGGCTCTCGATGAATCGACGGTTGACTTGGCGACTATCGATGCGTTTGCAGAAATCGAAGATGTCCAGATAGGGGCCGCCGGCCTCGCGTTCGGCGACGATGGCCTCGGCGGGCCCCTCCCCCACGTTCTTGACAGCGGTCATTCCGAAGCGTATCGCATGCCCCTCGACGGCGAACTCGGGATGGCTCTGATTGACGTCGGGCGGAAGCACATCGATGCCGAGGCGTCGGCATTCATCGACATAGAGGGCGACCTTCGTGAGGTCGCCGGATTCACTGGTGAGGAGCGCGGCCATGAACTCGACGGGGTAGTTCGCCTTGAGGTAGGCCGTCTGATAGGCCACAAAGGCGTACGCCATACTGTGGGATTTGTTGAATCCGTACCCGGCGAACTGCTGGATCTTGTCGAAGAGATCAGTGGCGGTCTTCTCATCGATTCCGTTCTTGGCGGCACCCTCCGTGAAGAGGGCCTGTTGCTGGGCCATGAGGTCCTTCTTCTTCTTGCCCATGGCCCGCCGAAGAACGTCCGCCTGCCCAAGGGTGAATCCGGCCACGGCGCGCACAATCTGCATCACTTGCTCTTGATACAGGGCGACGCCATAGGTTTCCTTTAGAATGGGTTCGAGCAGCGGATGATCGTAGACAATCCTCTCGGGATGGTGTTTGCTCTCGATGTACTGCTCCTTGAGCTGCATGGGACCGGGCCGATAGAGGGCCACCAGCGCGCACACTTCCTCGAGACTCTCGAGGCCGATCCGCTTGGCAAGGTCGCGCATGCCCGAACTCTCGAGTTGGAACACGCCCGTGGTATGGCCGGAGCGCAGGAGGTCGTAGGTCTTCGCATCATTCGGCTCGATGTGGTCGATATCGATCACGATGGCGCGATTCTCGCGGATGAAGCGCACCGCGTCGTGAACCACCGTGAGCGTGCGCAGGCCGAGGATATCCATCTTGAGCAGACCGACTTCCTCGATGCCTTTCATCTCGACCTGGGTGGCCACGACATCGCTGCCCGGGGCTTTGTAGAGCGCCACGTAGTCGGTGAGCGGCTTGTCGCAGATGACCACGCCGGCCGCGTGCGTGCCGCAGTTCCCAATGATGCCCTCCAGGCGCAATGCCAGTTCCCATAGCCGCGCGACACCGGGATCCTCGGCCACCAAGCGTTTGAGCTCCGGCTCGCGATTCATGGCGTCGTTCAACGTCATCTTGAGTTCGGCGGGGATGAGCTTGGCAATGCGATCCACGTCGCCGTAGGGCATGCCGAGGACACGGCCAACGTTGCGCACGACGTTCTTGGCCAGCATACGGCCAAAGGTGATGATCTGACTCACATTGTCGTGGCCATACTTGGTGCGGATGTAGTCGATGACTTCCTCGCGGCGGCGGTAGCAGAAATCAAGGTCCAGGTCCGGCATACTGACGCGTTCCGGATTGAGGAAGCGTTCGAAGAGGAGTCCGAAGCGCAGCGGATCGATGTTGGTGATGTCGAGCGCGTAAGCGACGAGGCTTCCGGCGCCCGAGCCACGGCCCGGTCCTACCGGAATGCCCTTGCCACGGGAGTGGCTGATGAAGTCCCAAACCACCAGGAAGTAGTCGACAAATTCCATGTGCTCGAGAACGCCCAATTCGTACTCGACACGCTCGATATGCTCGGGCGTGGGATGGCCGCCATAGCGATCCTCGAGGCCGAGATAGACCAGCTTGCGCAGGTAGTCATTCTTGGCAATGCCTTCGGGACCCGTGTACTGCGGAATCAGCTTGTTCTTCAGCGGTAGCGTGCAGTTGCAGCGGTCGGCGATCTCGAGGGTATTCGAGATCGCCTCGGGCCAGTCGCTAAACAGCGCGCGCATCTCTTCGCCGCTGCGGAAGTAGAACTCGTCCGTCGGGAAGCGGAATCGTTCCTTCTCGTCGATCTGCGCGTTCGTTTGGATGCAGAGCAAGGCATCGTGAGCCTTGGCGTCGTTCTTGTCGAGGTAGTGGCTGTCGTTTGTGGCCACCAGCTTCAGTCCGTGCCGTTCCGCCAACTGGATGAGGAGGGGATTCACGCGCTTCTCCTCGGGCATGCCGTGATCCATGATCTCGATGAAGAAATTGTCGCGCCCGAAGATATCGATGTACTTTCCGGCCACCGCGTCGGCCGCCGCAATTTCATCGTTGAGGAGGTGGCGCGGAATCTCACCGCCCAGACACGCACTCCCCGCGATAAGGCCTTCGTGGCATTCGGCGAGCAACTCATCGTCCACGCGCGGTTTGTAGTGAAACCCTTCGAGATACCCCTTCGTGCTGAGTCGGCACAGGTTGTGGTAGCCGGTTTCGTTCTCACAGAGCAGCAGTAGGTGATCGTAGGCCGCAGAGGGTTTTGAGGCGGACTTGTCGAACCTCGATCCCCGCGCAACGTAGAGTTCGCAGCCGAGAATCGCCTTGATGCCGGCGCCCCGGCACTCGAGAAAGAAGTCCAGCAGGCCGAACAGGCTGCCGTGATCGGTGATTGCGCACGCCTCCATGCCGTATTGCTTGCAGCGCTCGATCATCTCCCACACGCGGCATGCGCCGTCTAGGACGCTGTATTCAGTGTGGTTATGAAGATGTACGAACCCCGACCTCATCCAAGGCCCTCCCACAACATCTCGAGCGCCGCGTCAGCCGTCTGCGCCTTGATCGCCTCGCGCCCACCCGCGAACTGGCCCCGCGAGACAACCACGCCTTCCGCCGAGGCCACCGCGATGAAGACAAGGCCCACCGGTTTGGCCGCTGTCCCGCCACCCGGTCCCGCGATACCGGTCACGGCCACCGCGTAATCCGCCCCAAAGGCCGCGCGGGCACCCAACGCCATCTCGCACGCCACCGGATCGCTCACCGCCCCGTTGCCATCGAGGTCAGCCTGACTCACACCCAGATGACGCACCTTCGCCTCGTTGCTGTATGCGACGATCCCGCCTAGGAAGTACGCGGAAGACCCTGAAACGTTGGTGAGCCGGTGGGCAATCAGGCCGCCCGTGCACGACTCGGCCGTGCACACACTTCGGCCCACTTCCGCCAACCGGACGCCGATCCGCTGTTCTATCGTCAGTTGAGGCCCCACAAGACGCGCTCCTACAACTCCGCGGGCGTTACCTTAGCATCCGGCACGCGCTTCCGGCAAGAGACATCTTCCGTCCCGGTTCCACCAGGGCAATCGCATTAAAACTACATGGCGGCGAGCAGTTCGCGAAGGTAGTCG
>DAIPKA010000013.1:0-149423 GCA_036769985.1 Candidatus Hydrogenedentota bacterium
GAACCGCTCCTCACCCTCACTCACGAAAAAGCTACTTCTTACCTGCGGATCGTGGAATCCTCTATCAGGATTGATTTCAGGGATATGGATCTCTGTACGATGTTGAGTGTTCTGGCGGATGCATATGATGTGAATATCGTGGTTGACTCGCGCGTGGTCATGCCCGAAGACGCGTGGGCGGCCATGCAAACCGATGCGGGCGGATCGGAAACCGCTGAACCGCCGCCCCCCTTCGACGTGGCACGCAACACGACGGCTTCCGCGATGCCGCCCACGGGCATGGTATCCTACGTGTCGCTGAAGAACGTAGCTTTTCGCGACGCGCTGAAGGCGCTGCTTCGCCCTCTCAACCTTACATACTCGGTCGAGTTTGGCTATGTCCGGGTAAGCAGCGTGGAGTCCTAGCGTTGGCAACCAGACTCCGGCGCGAGCGCAGCGAATGCTTGACGCCCCATCCGGCGCTTCTAGTGCGTGAGGTGTCTGTGGCGCCGTTTTCCCAAGTCTCTCCGGCAAGGAATGATCCACCCAATCATCAGGATCGGGAATCCGTGTCGTTTCCGACGAGTCCTTCGCGGCGGGCTACGACATACGTGCACACCAGGTCGCCGGTGACGTTGTTCATCGTCTCGAACATGTCGAGAATCGGGTTGATTCCGAGGGCCAGGGCAACGATGACGGCCACCTGCTCGCTGCTGAGTCCCATGGTGCCGAGAATGATGAACAAGAGCATGAGGCTGCCGCCCGGCACGCCGCCGGCGCCGATGGACGCCAGCACCGTCGTGATGACCATAAGGATCAGGCTGGTCGCGGTGATGGGAACGCCGAACATGCTTGCGGCGAGCACCGCAAACATCGGCAGGTGCACGCACACGCCGTCCATGTTAATCGTGGCGCCGAGGGGCAACGAGAACGAGGCGAGTTCGTCGCGGACCTTCAGCTCCTCCGTGGCGGTGCGGATCGATACCGGTAACGTGGCCGCGCTGCTGCGGGTGATGAAGGCCATGATCATCGCTTCCTGGATACGGCGGAACACGCCCAGGGGATTCTCGCGCGCGATCACGCGCAGTAACAGCGAGTACACGACAACCACCATGAACAGGATCCCGGCCACGACGCCGAGCGTAACGCGCACGTAGGGGCCGACGATGGCAGGGCCGTAGAGGCCGAAATTCATGATTGACAGGGCCAGCACGCCGACGGGCGAATACTCGAGGATCCAATCGACCAGCTTGAACATGGCGTCGCGCCCGGCCGCCATCAGATCCTCGAGCGCGGTGAGCCGTCGCGCGGCCTCGGTATCGTGGCCGGCCTCGATGGACACGCGAATCGCCAGGCCGAAGAGAATCGAGAACACGATGATCGGCAGGAAATTGCCGGCGGCCAAGGCCTCGAATGGATTCTTGAACAGGTTCATGACGACCTGCGTCAGGGCGTTGCCGCCCGTCTCGGCCTCGCCGGCGAGGTCCTCGACTTGGCCGCCCAGCGCGTCCGCCATGGCGCGCCAAGCCTCGAGATCGGCCCCGGTGCCGGGCCGGATCAGCAGCGCGAGACTGACACCGACGATGGCGGCGAGCACCGAGCAGGATAAGTACCAGATCATGACCTTGGCGCCGACGCGGCCGAACTTGCCGATGGGGAGGCTCGAGGCCCCTACCACCAACGAGAAGAAGATCACCGGCACGACGATCATCTTGAGCATATGAACGAAGACCGTGCCGAAGGGGGAGACATATGGCATGAGGTCTTGGGCTATCGGCTGGCCCGTGGTGCTCGAGAGGTACCAAAGCGCACCACCTATGGCTGAACCGGCCAGGAAACACGCGACGATCCGCAGGATCAACGATACGCGGAGATACCAACCGAGAAGCCGTCTCATGAGTCCCCTGGTCCTTTGCCGTCGGAGTCCGTCGGTTACGCACAACGCCCGGGTCTCAACAGTATCGCGGCGCCGGCCGGCAAATGCAACCGTGTGATGCCCCAGAAGAGGAGGGTGGGACCGCCGGGAAGGGGGGAGACGGCGGTCCCATCAGACGGCCTGGCATGGTTGGCATCCGATCCCATTGGGTGGCATTCGGCTTCGGAGGAGGGAACCCCAGGCCTGGACAGGCACGTTGGTCAAACGTCGATGGGGCGACTTCACGGATCGTCGGTTTCGCCGAAGGGCTCCGGCACTCTGGCTGTGCGCGCCGAATACCGCCAGAAGAAGCGCCGCCTTGGTTTTCCGGTCCTTTCTCGGTATGCTCTCTGCCGGCAGCGGTGCGCCGCGGCCGAACAGTGCAAGGAGTAGCGCGCATGACGCATCGAGAACGATTCATCGCTGCCCTCGAACGCCGTACTATCGAGGGCCGTGTGCCCCATTTCGAGTTGGTCTTTTTCCTCACAATGGAGGCCTTTGGAAAGGTCCACCCGTCACAGCGGGCCTATCACCAGTGGAATCAGATGACGGAGTCCGAGCGCCGGCTTCATCGCAACGAGATGGCGGATACCTACCTCCTGACCGCCGAGCGCTACGAACACAGTGCCATCTTCCTCCATCCGAATCCGGGCGATGAAGAGGAAACGCTTCGTCTTATCGACCTCGTTCGTGAGAAATCGGGCGACACATACTTCTTGATGCTGCATGGCGACGCCACCTACTCGATTCCGTCGGGCTCCAATATGATTGAGTTCTCGGCGTGGCTCTATGAGTGCTTCGACGAGGCGAAGGCGAAGGCACAGCGGATGGTGGACGATCAATTGGCGCGCGCCGAACGCTTGGCCAAGCACGGCGGCCTCGACGGGTTCGCCCTGTGTTCGGACTACTGCTTCAACGATAATCCGTTCCTGAGTCCGGCCATGTTCGGCGAGCTGGTTGCGCCGTATCTCGCCCAGCTCTGCCGCGGCGAGCGCGATCTGGGTTTCCACGTCATCAAGCACACGGACGGCAACATCATGCCCATCCTCGACCAGTTGGTCGAGGCCGGCCCGCACGCGTTGCACTCACTCGATCCGCAAGGCGGCGTGGACATCGCCGAGGTCAAGCGCCGGTACGGCGATCGCGTGTGTCTCATCGGCAACGTGAACTGCGGCCTGCTCACGTCCGGTACCGACGACGAGGTGATCGAATCGGCCCGGTATTGCATCCGACACGGTATGCCGGGCGGCGGCTACATCTTCAGCACGAGCAACTGCGCGTTCACGGGCCTGCCGCTCGATCGGTACGAGCTTATGTGGCGCGTGTGGCACGAGGAGGCTGTATACGCCTAGGATGGGCAATGCAGAAACCGAGGAGGAATCGCCCTGATGGCTGAACATGCCGTCGTGCCCCGATGGCGGGCGTCGGGAAACCGACGTTCCTCAATGGTATTCTTCGCGCTGGTTGCCGTGGTCGCCTACTCAGCCGGAGGAGATCAAACCATGCCGACGCCGCACCGTATCTACACGCGCCTCATCGATCCGCCGGCGCATCCCGACTACGCGCGGCGGCACGTCAAACCGCCGTCTTGGGAAACCTTCGACCATCGGACGCAGTTCGCCTGTCTGCGCGGCTTCGGCGTTGAGGACAACCGGATCGTAGGGTACGTCGACGAAATCGAGAAGTACACGGAGACCCACGATCTCGGTACGGTGATCTGGCCATCCTATCCCATCGTGTTTGCGGAGAATCTCGGCGATCTTGCGGACGAGATTGCGCGGCGCGGCCTCTTCCTGTTCGACATCTGGGGCTATGTGCCGGGCTCGGGGCCGGGTGGCTACTGGCAGCAGTACCGGCCGCCGCAGGCCGCCTTCGACGTGATGGAGGCCACACTCGGCGATCACTGGCTTGGCATGGACATCGGCGAACAGGACGGGCGCTACGTCGGCGGCTACGCCGAACAGATGCACCCGATCTCGGAAGATCGAGTCGAGCAATACCTGAACTTTCAGCGCCATTTCGAGCGTATGGGCGACGAGTTGGGCAACAAACTCTCGACGTTGGTTTCGCTGAACTTCGGGCACTACTTCCTCAAGGAAGGTCTGTACACGACCATCGGGGCCGAAACCGCCCAAGGCCTTCCCAACGGCCAAGTCTACTATGCCTTCATTCGTGCCGCGGGCAAGCAATACGGCGTGCCGTGGTTCGGCAATGCCTCGGTGTGGAACCGCTGGGGCTACAAGGTCTATGGCAGCGAGGGCGCCGACCACGGCCCGACGAAAGGCACGAGTCTCAACCTACTCAAGCGCCTGCTCTACAGCCACATCCTCTACAACTGCCTGTTTGTCGGATTCGAATCCTCGTGGTTCGACGGCGACGCGTTGAGTCCGGTAGGCCAAATACAGCAGGCCGCGCATCGCTGGGTACGCGAGAACGGTCAACCGGGCGTGATGATGACGCCCGTCGCCGTTCTGACGGATTTCTTCGCCGGCTGGACTTTCCCGCGCCATCTCTATTCGGGCCACATCTATCGCGTTTGGGGCAATATTCCCTACGCGCCCGGCGATTACCTCACGGACGGCGTTCTGGATCTCCTCTATCCAGGCTATCAGGACGCGTCGTACTTCCACGATGAAACCGGATTCATCGCGCCTACGCCCTACGGTGATATCGCCGATTGTCTCCTGACGGACGCGCCAGGCTGGCTCCTAGACCGCTATGCCATGCTCGTGCTCACCGGTCCGCTCGACGGCGGCGTCGAACTGAGGGATAAGCTGCTCGGCTATGTCGGGGCCGGCGGACATCTTGTCATGACCGCGGGCAATCTCGCGGCGATGCCCGGTGGCATCGCGGGCGTCACCGTTGGTGAATCGACGTTTCTTGACGCGGGCACGACGGTAGCCGTTGGCGACAGGTCCGTCATCGAGGATCATCGGTTCGCATTGGCGGCGCTCTCGTCACTGCCGGAGGGCGCACGTGTCCTCGCGCGTTGCGGCGAAAGACATGCGGTGGTCGAGATTGATCACGGCGCCGGCACGATTACTATCTTCGCCAGCCCATTTGGCGTGGCCGATGAACCCGCGGTGGCGTTGCCCGTGGCCAATGACATCGACGCATCGCTGGCGAAGCCGTTCCCTCTGCTGAATCACGTCCGCGTCGTGCTCGACGGGCTCCTAACACGTCAGCGGCTCTTCGAGGTGGGCGACGGCCTGAGTTTCATTGTCTGCCGGAAGGCCCCGGGCGACTACACGCTGGGTGTGTGCAACAACAGCCTCGGACCGCTGCCGCTCGATATCCGCTCGTGCTGTGGCGATATCGAGGGCGTCGCCGAGATCGCCCTCGACCAATCCGAGAAGGGCGCGCCAGGCTACCTGCCGGAGGTGGCCGGCGGCCGCGACATCGGCGTCGGCGATGAACGGATCATCGCCGGTGGCGACGTGCGCCTCTTCTCGGTTCGCGTGCGCGAGGAGGGCGTGGTCGAGATTCCCGACGCGCCGATCCCGCCTGCACCTCACGACCGCGCATTGTGCCTCGGCAATGTGCGAAGCCTTAGGGAGGCCATCCTTTCCCGCCCGACGTTCTTCGAGCACTTCGACGGTGTCGTGCTCGACTGGCGCTATCTCGATGCGCGCACACCGCCGGCGCTGGCGCGCGAAGCCGGCTGGATTGGCCGCCAAGGCGTGCGTGTGTACGTCGACCTGACGTCCGGCCTGAACCTCTTTCCGGATCTGCGACTGATAGACAATGACGCAGGACCTTACTCGGAAAGCATGGACGCCATCGGCGATGTGATCGCGAAGACCGTTGCTCTGGGCAGCCGTGATGTTATTCTCTCGCTGCACCGAACGCCCGAGAACAACTTCAGTGGTGAACAGACCCACGAGTCCTTCGTCGTGAGCATCAGAGCGATCAGCGAGCGCGCAGCGGCTGACGGTGTTCGGGTCTATCTGCGAACCGCAGGGAAAGGCGCCGAACACGTCGACGCTGCGGTCGCGATACTCGATGCCGTAGCCGCGCCGAATCTGTGTCTCGCGCCGAGCCTGGCGTTGCTCGTACACCAGAAGGCTGCGCCGGAAGACATCGCGCCGGCGATTCGCGACAAGGTTGGCCTGTGGTTGGCATCCGCGCCGGCGTACGACATCAACGGAACACGCTGGAGCGCGACCATGCCATGTGCCGGCCGAATGGATACGGCCGTAGCGCGGGGTTTCTTCGAGCTCGCGCCCGAGGCCCCCATTGCGTTGGACGGCGTGTATCCATCGCAGGACTCGGAGTACCTGGACGCGCAATGGCTCGATGCGTGTCGGCCGCGCGAGTAGTCCCGCGCATCAGTCGGCCCGACGCCACACCGACGCGCAGACGCCGTCCGCGATCAGGGTGACCTCGACGAGCGAAAGCCCGGTATTCGTGATCGATTTGCGAATAACGTCCTCGGCCGCGATGTTCATCGTGCCGGCGTCGACACGGGGAGACGGCAGCGCGCCTTCCGGCAAGAAAGCGATTCGGCTGAAGGCCGCCACGGCCTCGGTAGCGCCGTCAGGCCGGCGCGCGGCGACACGGATATCGATGTTGCGGCCAGCTTCGTTCTCCACGGTGCCCATGCGTTCCCATTGCCACCGGCAGCCTTCACAAAAGACCTCACCGGCGACGGTCCATTGCTGACGACCGACGGCCAACTCCATGATGGCGCCGCGTACCGGGGAGCCGGAACCGCAGGCGAGGCGCTCGAAGAACACCTCGTACAGGCCTTCCGGCGACGGCACACTTCCCGAGAGGATGTCCTCGCGACGGCTTTGGGCGCCGGCGCGCAGATAGTAGGCCATCCGCGCGGTCGAGTCGCCTTGCACGCACTGCAACCGCCACGCGCTGCGATCTCGAAGTATTCGGTCGAAGGCCGTCGCGTCGATCCCTGCGGTACTGACCGCGACCTCGTATTCGAGCGACCGGTGGGTGCGCGAGCGGTTCTCGGCCACGAGCATGGACGCGCCCTCCTTCGGCTCGAGCGTCGTGACGATCAGCGGCGGTCGATCATCGTGCGATACGACGGTCGTTTTGAGCGGTAACCACGCGGTGTTGCGCGACTCGCCGGGCGGCTTGTCAGCCGTATAGAGATACAACGCGACGGGCGCAAATCGACCGGCGAAGACCTCGCGCCGTTCGCAGTGCGCCCGGGCTTCGATCCAGGCGCGAATCCCTTCGTGAACGCCAAAGAATGGTCCGGTATCCAAAGGGACGACCAGCCACACACGCCGCGCCCGCTCGAATGCGTCCTCGACCTCGACGGTTCCGAATCCGTAGAAGCGTTGGGCCGCCGGCGGCATGACGGCGTCGATATTGGCCTCGAGTCGGCCGCCCATGTCGACCAGGCGGTGGTCTGCCTCGGGAAGGTACCATCGCAACGGCGCCAGTTCCTCCCAGGCAAGATGCCACACCGCGTCGTGCGGCCTGTGCGCGGCCCGGATGGCATCGCGGAGCGCCCGCGCGTCGTACGTTGGGAAGACGCCGAGGTGGTCGCGGGTGTCCGGCGAGAATCGGTACGCGTACAAGTCGCCCAGCCCGAGGGCGAAGAAAACAAGGGGCACGGCGGTAAACGTGCGACGCAGGGCGTCGCGCTCAATCCGGGCGAGACCGGCGCCGCAGACGATCAGGATCGGCGCGGCGGAACCGACGAGATAGCGATCCACATAGAAGGATTTCCCGCCTATCGTCGAGAACAGGAACAGCAGAACAACTTGGCCGAGGGCTGTGCCGATCAATAGACCGGCCTCGGCGCGTTTGCCGCGGAGGAGGCCGATCGATGCCAGGACAAGACACGCCAAGATGACTACGGACGCGCCGCGGATCCACGCGTGCGCCGCGTATCCGATGAACAGGTTCGCCGCCGTCGTCACGAGCGAAGCGGCCGTAGGCCTCGGCGCGAAGAAGGGTATGCCCTGCACCAATCGCCAGTAGTGGTATTGCGCCAGGAAGTATGGCGTCGTCGCCAGTATCACGACGACCTGCACGCCAAACCATGCGAGCGTCTTGCGCAGTTGGGCGCGCAGAAAAAGGAGGAATCCTGCGTTGAGCGCCACCAAGTAGAAGGGCGCGACGAGATGTGTGTGAAGGAGCAGGATGGCGGTGACGCCGTAGGCGACGAGGTCGCGGCGGGACCCCTCATGGGACACGTAGCGTAGGGTACAGCCCGTGGCGACCAGTTCGAGAAGCATGACCCACGCGTACATCTTCGCATCGCGGCTGTAGAAGACGAGGAATGGCGCGCATGCCGTGAGTAGGGCACCGTAGAGCCCGCCTCTAGGGCCGGCCATGCGTTTCCCGGTTCGGTAGGCCGTCACGACAACGAGGAAACCGATCAACGCCGCGTACAGGCGGATCCAGAGATCGCTGGCGCCCAGGCGTAGCCAGAGGTTGAGAAACAGACAGAAGAACGGCTCGACCAAGATCTCGCGGCACGCCAGGATCGGCCATGTGAGATGGCGACAGAACGCTGCATGTACGGTCTCGTCGTACCACAGCGGGTTGCGCGTGAGGCCGTACAACCGCAAGGCCGCCGCAAGAAGGAGGATGCCTGTGGTCCAGGCGCCGTGGCCAAGATTCCGACGCGGTTGGCTCGGCCGTCCAGCCGCGCGTGGCCGGCCGGCGGGTTCCGCGGCGGCCTTGTCGTGTTGCAGCCTTCCCATTCCTTACCCTCGTGCAACCGGGACCGTTTCATCGTTCACGGGTCACTCGTTGATTCTATGAGTACGAACAAGGATTACATGATGATAGCGCATAATCCAAATATCGTGCTATACTGCACGCGGGCTGTTGATTAGTTATCATATAGCGTTTGCATATCGAGATCGATTTGGCTCCATGGGATATCTACCATGAGGAGTGGGTCCATGCCATTGCGATCACGCAGTCTCTTTCAGATCCTCACACTTCTTCTTTGTCTCGGCGCGACACACGCGGTTCCGGCGCTGTCCCTAGTCGACGTTATCCCGGAGATCGGCCCGCGAACGGGAGGGGTACGCGTAGTGGTCTTAGGCGGGGGCTTCAGCGAAACGGGCACCAATGTCGTGACCTTCGGCGCCGTACCCGCCACCGACGTTGCCGTCATGGTCATAGGTTATTGTGTCTACGCGGTCTCTTGCACCCTTCCTTCACACGAACCGGGCGTGGTAGACGTTCAAGTCACCCTTCCGGGGGGCGTTTCGGAAACCATGGAGAATGCGTTCACCTATGTCGATTTCGGCTTTGGCGAGTGGCCCGAAGATGGTGTCCGATACATCGGTGATGCCTACACGTTTCGCGTATCCGTCGAGGGCGGGACGGGCCCCTTCACCTACCAATGGCAGCGGGAACTCGGATATGGATGGGAGACCACATCGACGGTGTCGTCATCGGCGCGCACCTCGGAGTATCCGGTGAACCCGCTGGCCGTGAGTGACACGGGATCGTACCGGTGCCAGGTCGCGGAAGACGGCGGGCCCTTCGTGGTTACACGGGAAGCGGCGTTGACGGTGCGTCCGCATCTGGCCATCACGAAACAGCCCAGCGATGCGGGGCGCTACGCCGGCGAATCGGTGTCATTCTCGGTGTCGGTGACCGGGGGCATCGGCGAGATCCGATACCGGTGGCAGAGAGATGAAGAGGACATCACGAACGGGGTGGCCGATGAAGCGACATACACGATTCCGGTCGTCGCCGAGGGCGATGTAGGCCTGTACCGCTGCATTGTCTCGGACGAGGGAGGCGATGAGTGCACGAGTGACGCGGCGCATCTCTCCGTTTCCACACATCTTCGGATTGAGACGGATCCCGCCGACCTGACGCAGTACGCCGGCGAAGCCGCAGTCTTCTCCGTCGGGGTAGTCGGTGGCCAAGGAGCCTGCACCTATGTGTGGCAGTTCGAGCGTGAGGATCTTCCCGGCGCGCCCAACGCGGCGATCTTGCCCATCGCTTCCGTTGCGCACCGCGACGCCGGCTTCTACCGATGCATCGTGACCGATGAGAGCGACGAGTCGCAAGTGAGCGGCGAGGCCGAACTAATCGTGGTCGATCACGTCGAGGTGTGGCCGGATGGCGGATCGACTGCCGGCGGCGAGTCCGTCGTTGTTCATGTGCTCGGTTTTGCTCTGGCGGATGCCCCTCAGACGGCGGTCGCGTTTGGAGCGGGTCTGGCGACGGCGCTTGATGTCGAGGTGGTGACACCGGGCGAGGAGTACCGGATTGCCTGCATGACGCCAGCACAGCCCGAGGGGCCCGTCGAGGTGACGGTCACGAATCTTGCCAACGGCACGTCGGTCTCCCGAGCGGACGGATTCCGGTATGGGAACTACTACATCCATCCGCAGCCGGAATCGGCCCGCGGATACGTGGGCGCGTCTGTGTCCTTCACGGCGGGGGTTATCGGCGGGGTGTCGGATCACACCTTCACGTGGCAAGGGGACGTCGGGAGCGGCTGGCAGGATCTGCTGATCGAGACGAGAACCCTCGGTGTAACAACCTTTGTCCTCGGGCCGCTGGCTGCGTGGCATGCGGGAGTCTATCGGTGTATCGCTCAGGATGGGGCCTCTCGCACGGCGGAGTCGCGTACGGCACGGCTCCACGTGTACGAGCACATCGAGGTGACGCAGGATCCGGTTCCGGCATTCGCGTATGTCGGCGATCAGGCGATGTTGGCCGTGCAGGCCGTCGGCGGGATTCCAAAGGTACACTACGAGTGGCGCAAGAACGGTGTCGCGGCGATCGGGGCGCCGGACGCGCGTGTTTGGTGGATGCCGCCATTGACCGAGGACGACTCGGGCGATTACGCCTGCTATGTATGGGACGCCGGAGGCGATTCGGACCTGTCGGAATCGGCGGCCCTTTCGGTGGTGCCGCACGTAGCCATCGACGACTCTCCCGAGGGGGGAGCTTTCTATCTGGGCGATCCGTGCACGCTCACCGTGATCGCTTCAGGTGGCCAAGGCGCGAAGTCCTACGTGTGGCAAAAGGACCTCGGGAATCTCGACAAACCGAATCAGCCGTGGCTTGATCTCGGGCCGTTGGCATTCGATGAGGCGGGGGCCTACCGATGTGTGGTGTCCGACGAAGGATCGGACGTTCGGATCTCGGCGGACGCCGAGATCGCCGTCGCACCGCATGTGGCCGTCACCGCATCTCCAGAAGGCGGCCTGTTCTACTCCGGCGATACGCACCTGCTGGCGGTCACGGCCGAGGGCGGCATCGGCCAACTCGATTACCAGTGGCAGAAGGACGGCGGAGATATCGAAGACGAGAACAAGGCCACGCTCCCGCTCGAATCGATGACACCGTTAATGGCCGGCGTCTACCGCTGCCTCGTCTCCGACGAGGAAACGGATCAGGTGGCCAGCGATGAAGCCCACGTGGATATCGCCGAGCACTTGACGGTTGAGGATGATCTCGCGAACGCGCGATGCTACGTGGACGAACCGCACACGTTCTCTGTGAATACGCACGGCGGAAGACCCCCTGTGCGGTATCAGTGGTGGTCGGATTCCGGCACGATCGAGATGGCCACCTCAAGCGAATTGCCCTTCGAGCACGTCCGGCATTCGGACGCCGGCCATTACTGGTGCGTTATCGAGGATGCGGGCAATGATGGGTATACCACCGCTCCCGCTTCCCTCGCCGTGTTCGATCCCATCGCGATCGTGGCGGACCCAGCGGACGCCACGCGATATCCGCGCCAGGAGTGCCTATTCTCCGTTGAGGCCACGGGCGGCATGGGCGCACGGCGTTACCGGTGGCTCAAGGATGGCGACGGCGTGGAAGGAGCGAACGAGCCCTTGTTCCGCATCGCGAAAGTCGTCAAAACGGATGAAGGGGAGTACTGGTGCGAGGTGTCCGATGATCGAACGTCCGTGGACTCCGGTCACGCGGATCTCTTCGTAGAAGATGCCGTGCCCGGACTGACGCCCAGTGGCCTTTTCGGCCTGGTTGCCGGTGGTGCGGTGGCGATGGGGTGGCGTTGGCGGCGGCGCCACCGGCGGCGCCAACGGCCCGGTGAGCTTGGCTAGAGCCCGACGTTGGCGTCCAGAAACTGGAGGAACTCGTGGATCTTTTCTTGGTCTTTGGCGGCTAGACGAACGAACTGCACACCAGCGGCGTATGCCTTCTTCTCCGGTATCGCCTTGACCCATCGGACCACGGCGTTGGTCTCGATCTTGGAGCCGTTCTTCATCTCGATAGCGAGCCGGAACTCTTGCCCGGCCTCGAATGCCTGCTTGGCAAACAGGGACGCCCCCTCTTCGCTTAGGTCAAGCACGCGTCCTTCCAGAGTGACGGCATCTTGCTTCCAGGTATCGGACCCCCCTGACACGTGCCCGATGACCATGCGCAGGGAGGCTTTGCAGTTATGACGAATGGCGTGACGCAACTTCCGGGCCGCGTCTTCCCCCTCGAAATGACTCCGGCGATCCACCATCTTCTGAAGCCGCTTCGCCCGCTCCAGCAGTCGCTCGTCTGCTTCCCGCCGGATGGTCTTCCGCCTCTCCTGCACGGTGCCTGTCCCTCCCTACGCGGCCTCATCGTCCCTGAGGGTTTCCCACGTGGCCATTGCGCCCGGAACCCACCGCCCTTCATGAATCCCGACATCGCGTGGCGCACCCGGCGCGCAAGATTGCCGCGTTTCTCGCACTATTGTGCACGATTCCCGCCGCAAGCGCAAGGCCCGTCTGCACCAAAATCGCGACGTTCGCCCTTGTCATCGCGCGTCGTCAACGGCAGACCACGGGATCGTGGCGAGCGGGCCACTGAAGCCGGAAGGAGCGGCAAGATCCGGATCTAGAAACCGGCCGGCACATCTCTCCCGTAAGCGATCCGCTCGAGCACCCATTCCAGCTCACGCCATTCGACCTCGCTCATGGGCGGTGCCTTGGGCGGGTCGATAACGGCGGGGCACTCGAGGACGCCGCGCCGATGGAGCATCTTCTTGAGTAACTCCTCGGAATGGTCGTCATAGAACATGAAATAGGGTAAGAGCCGGCGGAAATAGAGGCGCGCTGCACCTTCCTCGTCACCGACCAGATAGGTCTGGACCACGGCGTTGTGAATATCCAGTGCTTCGGTGCCGGTCATGAACGCCGTGACGCCCATGCGGAGCAAGTGGATGAGGTGTTTGCCGCCGGCACCGCCGATGACCTGGACCGCGTCGTCCAGGAGCGCCATCAGGCGGACGGTCTTGGTGAGGAAGTCGGCGCCTTCGGCTTTGACGGCGCGTATCTGTCCGATCTCGTGCACCACGCGCGCGATGAACTCCGGCGTGAAGATGGCGCTGGTAGCCGGCGTATCCTGAATGATGATGGGGGTCGTGACGGCCTGGCCGAGCTGCGCGAACAGGGCCGCGGCGCCGTCCGCATCGGGCCGATCCACATACGGCAAGGACACCATGAGCATGTCGGCGCCGAGGTCCTCGGCTTGCCGGGCGTAGTCGATTATGATGCGGGTTGCGGGCGCCGTGACGCCAATGAACACGGGCACACGGCCGGCGACATGGGCGACGATGAGCTCAATCAAGCGGCGTCGAGACTGCTCGCCGATCTTGTGGAACTCGGACGCGAATCCGAAGTGGCCGATGGCGACGGCCCCCGACGCGAGGCAGTAGTCGATGACTCGGCGCTGGCTAGTCTCGTCGAGGTCGCCGGCGTGCGTGATGGCCGTGGGCATGAGGGGCATCATGCCGCGGAAGGCGTTTGGCATCGAAAGGCTCTCTCGTCTCATATCACCTCTTCAGCGAGGTCACGGCGCGTCGGGAATCCCACGTTTCCCCGTCGCGAGTAACAACGCGTCGAGTTGCTGTCGCACGCCGGCGTAGACCTCGGGTGGAATGTCAGACCACGGCGCGTCGTGGCCGGGAAACAGGATAGTACTTGCCAGGGGCTGAAGCTTGTCCGGCGCCATGCCGCGCCCGGCGAGCGCGTGTAGGCGTTTGTAGTCGTGGACGCCCTGCTGGAGGCCCTCCATCCACAACGAAACGGTGTTGCCGGGATACATGTGCTGATATACGTTGTCCTGCCAGGGGTCTACGTCGCCCTGCGTGTTGAGCAACGCGTAGAACCCCCAGCCATCGAGGTCGTACTTCCACGCGATCCAGGGTGTGGCCCGGCCGCCGGCCGGGGGCCGATCCCAGACCTGGGTAATCCAGTAGTACCAGACGGGCTTGCCGGTGGCCTTCATGGCATCGAGCGTGCCGCCGCGGATCATCCCTTCGAAATAAGGGCACCACAGGTCCACATAGGGCGCCAGCACGACGACGGTTCCGAGAACGGTCATGTCGGTCTGTGCGGTGCCGCCCCAACCCGGATTGGCCCAGAATCGGACCTCGGGCCATGCCTGCCGGATGCGGGCCATCCATCGCGCCACCTCGTGCGAAGACTGATCGACGGGTTCGTCGTAGATCTCGAGGCCCCACGCATCCGGCCCGAGCTCGAGCCGGTCGACCGTGTCGCGGATGGGTTTCAGGGCTGCCAGAATCTCCTCGTTGGTGACGGTCTCCGGCGTGCCGCCGCCGATGCCACGCCCGCGGCCGGGCAAGACAAATCGGTGGAAGCGATAGCCGAGGGCGTGCTCCATCTCCCAATCGCCGTAGCCGGCAACGAAGAAGCCGTAGTCCTTGACGGTCTGCGCGATCTCCTTCGATCCGCCGCACGGGATCCAGGCGTTCCCGATGATGGGATTCTCGACGGGCAGCTCGACCGGATGCACACGCAGAGAGAGCGTTAGCGAGTGCAGCTCTTGGCCGCCGTCGACGGCGAGAATCTTGCCCGATGTTTCGCCGGCTTCGAGGCCGTGCGTGCGGATGGTCAGCCAGAGGACCACAGGGCGCTCGGGATCGAGGTGTACGGTGGGGAAGTCGCGAATCGCCGCCCAGTTGTGGATGTACGAAGACAGGTCGCCCAGCGAAGACGGATTGGCGAAGAGCGGGTCGAGCCACCACGTCCGCTGACCCTCACGTGGGGGCCCGGCGGCCTCGCCAACGACCTTGAGGTCGCTCGCGCTCAAGAACGGGGTGTCGCCGTCCAGTTTGACGGATACGTCAACGGCGCTGTCGGCGCGCAGGGAACAGGCAGCCACCACCCAGTCGTTGATCATGCCGCCGAGGGCCAGATGCGAGGACTCCTTCTCCAGATCCACCGCGTGGGCGGCAAACCAGGCGGCGTCGCGATTTGACCAGGCATCGATCCAGGCCAAGGACCACGCCTCTGCTGGTGCAGTTGTCGCGCCGATGGCACAGGCACACACGGCAACGGCCAGAACCCCGGTGGGCATTCGCCTTCGTCGGTTCCGTTGCATATCGCCTCGACTAGTCGGATGTGACGAGGGCGCCGACGATGCTGGCCATGCTGGGCGAAATGGGCTGCGTGGCCCCGTCCTCATCCGCGATGTACTTGATAAACTCGACGTGGGCATCCATGAAGAGGACATTGCAGCCGCCTGGCACATGGTTGAACTTGCTCATCGCAGCGCCGGCGCCGAAGGCGTCCATCATGATGAACAGCTCGCTCTGGGCCTCGGACGTGGCGGAGGGATTGGCAACATCGACGACCAGAAAGCGCTCGATGCCTTCGCGCAAGCGATAGATGAGATTCCCTCGGCCGTTGCCACTGCCAACACCGTGGGGCTGCTCGCTAACATCCATGTCTTTGTCGGCCATTTCCATCAGGCCAAGGCCGTTGTGGTTCAAGTAGTCGGCAATGGTGGTGCCGCTGAATGCCGAACTGAGTCCGGCCGCCAACTGGATCGGGACGTCGACGCCGGTCAACGGCTGGCCGGAGAGCAACTCGATGGCGGCGGCAATGATCGGGAACTCATCGATGGGGGCCCGGGCTCCGTCGATCTTGTCGAACAGCCAGCCGAGGTAGATATAACTCGCGTCGATGTCTTTCGGGCGTGTAACCGGATCGCCGACCGTGCCGTCCGAGTTGGTCATGACATCCTCGAGGGTGTCTTGATCCGAAGGGCAGAAGATGATCCGGGCATCCGTCAGGTACTCGGGATAGACGCAAGTCGTCTGCGCCCCGAGCGCGAGCGCCTCGCGAGGCGGATCGTAAGGTGTCCCGTCCCATTTGTAGTATCGGCCGGTCTGGAGCGGCGGGTATTTCTGCTCGAAGGCTTCATTGGCGTACATCTTGTAAATGGTACCCCATTGCTTGAGGTTGTTGGCGCAGCTCGAACGCCGCGCCGCCTCGCGGGCGCGCGCCAGCGCGGGCAAGAGAACAGCCGCCAGAATCCCGATAATGGCAATAACGACCAACAACTCGATGAGGGTGAATCCACGATGTTTCATCCGTATGACTCCTCCGGGGCAAACCCGCCGCACTCGAGACTTCCTTGGTAGAGGCCCCGCCCAACTCGCTTCCGATGCGGGCCTCCGGTCTGGGTATCCTTATCATACATGAACTCACTGCTTGGGTGTAACGGTCGTTCTGAAGCGCATGCGGCAGAAGCCGTCCATCGCCCCGGCCGTCGGCGAGGAAGCCAGGCATTCCACGGTGTAGACGCCCGGCTCGTGAAACGCATGCTTCAGTGTGCGCTCCGTCGAGACCTCTCGTCCATCGATGCGCCAGATATGTTGGTCGTAGCCGGCGGGCGGCGCGAACTCGGCTTCCGTGTTCACCGGGACTTCGAAGTCAACCGGAGGCAGGGGCGCCACGCGCGTGCAGGTCGTGGCGCGCGCCACAGTGCCGGTTTTACCGTCTTTGGTTTCGGTTTCGATGTACGTGAGCACATACTCGCCGGGTTCCTTGAACGTGTACGAGATGGCGTTGAGATCCGCAATGGCCGGAACAAGCGCGCCGTTCATGAACCACTTGCTGTCGCGTCCGGGAGGCGTCGGCATGGCCATCTCGAGCGTCTGGCCTTCGTAATAGACTGGTGGAAGTTCGATCGAAACCCGTTCTCGGCCTGTGGTGCTCACCAACCCCAACATCTCCTTAACCTTCTCGTCGGCAAGGCCCATGAGGGCCGCGTGCTTTTCGACGATGTCGGGCAAGTCGCTGAGGGGCGCAAGCACGTGGACCGTGACTGGGCCCTGGGCCGTATCGATATCGAGGGCGTAGCTGCCAACCTCGAGGGCCGCACTCGGAGCAATTGTGATCGCGCCGTCGGCCTTCTCGAGCGTCAGCATGTGCCGGTAATCATGGCCGCTGGCGATGAATCGCCAGCCTTGAATCGCCGCCGCCGGAACCGGCGCGCCGTCCTTCGTCAGTAAAACCACCTCTGACTGATTCGGCGACGTGAAGGTCACCTTCGCCGGCGCAGCCGTGACCACGGCGGCGCTCGCCCGGACCGACACGATCAGTACCGAAGACGCTATGAGGCATTTCCACATCGGACGCATCTCCTTCACCGCGGGTCATCGCCCAATAGACGCCTCATCATACTACATGTTCCACGTTTTCGCTCGTGTTGTCTCGTTCCGTCTCTTGCACTATCATCATGGCCGGGCATCGAGGAGGAACCGCGATGAGAGCGCCATGCGTAGGCCTGGTTGGCCTTGGCTTGATGGGCCGCGCCATGGCCGGCCGGTTCATCGCCGCAGGACACGCGGTATGCGGCTACGACCGGCGCGAGGAGGCGTGTCGCGAAGCGGCGGCTCTTGGTGTCGAGATTCTACCCGATGCGCAGGCCGTGGCTAAGGCCGCGTCGCCGGTCTTCCTGAGCCTGCTGACATCCCAACAGCGCCACGAGCTTCTATGGGGCGCCCAAGCCATGGCCGGGGCCCTCGAACGCGGCGCCCTCCTGCTGGATACAACGACCGGCCGGCCGGAGGATACGGTGGCCGATGCCCAACGGCTCGATGCGCACGGTGTCCGGCTTGTGGACGTGTCCGTGTCCGGTTCAAGCCAGACCGTGGCCGAGGGCCGGGCCGTCGCCATCATTGGCGACACCGAGGCCGGCGCGGCGCGCTATGCCCATCTGATCGCGACCTTCTGCAAGGCGCAGTTTTGCATGGGCGCGCCCGGCCAAGGCAACCGCGTCAAGTTGATCGTCAATCTGGTGATGGGGCTGAATCGCCTCGTCTTGGCCGAGGCTCTCGCCCTTGCCGAAAAGGGCGGATTCGATCTCCGCGTCGTGCTCGACATTCTCCGCGCCGGCGATAGCCACTCGGTGGCCATGGATACCAAGGGGCCGAAGATGGTTGCCGGTTCATACGAGCCGGTGGCCGCGCGTTTGGCGCAGCACGCCAAGGATGTCGATCTCATTCTCCAGTACGCCGAAACGGTCGGTGCCGATGTCCCGGTGACGGCCCTACACGCCGAGATGCTCCGTCGCGCTCTTGAACGCGGCGTCGGCGAACTCGACAATGCAGCCATCTTCGAAGCGTACAGGCTATGGACGTGACCGAACATGTAGGAGGGGCGCCATGCGCATAGTCTTTTTCGCACTACTCGCGGTAGTTCTCGGGGCTCAGCACGGCTACGCTCAGGAAGCGGCGCCCACCGGCGCGACGCTCATTTTGAGCGTGCCGCTCACACACTCCGACTGGATGCTGCGCGATGGCCTCGAATGGGGCCCGCCGGGCGTCAAACATATGCTCGACACGTGCAAGGCGGCCGGCTTCTCGCGGGTCTACTGGCGTGTGCTTGACGGCGGTCGATCGCTGTACAAGAGCGCGCTCATGGATCCTCAAGGCAAATGGGATGAAGACAACTTCTGGAATCCGCAGAGCGACGAGGGAAAAGCCGAACTGGCCAAGTACTCCACCATGGACGCCGAGGCACGCCGGGCGCTACTCGACAAGCTCGAGCGGTTCGACTACGGCACCTTCGACACACTGGCCGAGGCCGTTCGCTACGGCCACGAGATCGGCCTTGAGATCCACGCGTGGATCAGCATCAACGAGGACGATCACGGCTGGGGGCTCGTGAGTCGATTTGCCCGAGCCCATCCGGAGTGCCGGTGGCGGAAACGCGACGGCACGTTCTACCACAGCCAGCTCAGCTTCGCGTTTCCCGAGGTTATGGCCTACAAGTTCGCCATCGTGGACGAGATCCTCGCTCACTATGCCGTAGACGGCCTGTTCATCGACTGGTTGCGGACGGGCGATGTCCGCGACAACCCGCAAACCGACGCGGATGGCGTGGCCGATCACGGTTACGAGGCCCCCGTCGCCGAAGGCTTCAAGCGCGAGTACGGCGTCGATCCGCTGACGTTGCCGAATGGTGACGCGCGATGGGTGGCCTACCGCGCGCGGCCGCACACCGAGTTCATGCGCGGCGTGCGCGAGCGGGCGAATGCCAAGCGCTCCGACCTGCCCGTCGCGGTGCTCGGGGCCAATCCATGGTGCTACCGAGGCCACGGCGACACGATCGACGGCGATCTCCGAGGCCTGCTCCTCGACGTGGCGGCCTGGGCGCGCGAAGGCCTCATCGACGCGGCCGTGCCGGCCGGCTACTACAGGGACGGCGGCACGCCGACGATGGCCTACAACGCGTTGCGCGATGCTGTGGCCGGCAAGGCCGATGTCTGGTACTACGCGTGGCTGCCGGGCACGCCGGATCCCTTCCTCCGCGATTTCGAACAGGCGCGCGCGCTGGGCGCCCGGCAGATGCTCCTATGGGAAGCCGACTACATCGACGGCGCGGGCGACAAAGCGAAGCTTCAGGAGGTGATGCGGAGCCATGCCGCCGAGTAAGGCGGCCGAACAGACCAGAACGTCCAAAGGGACCAAAAGGACGAGAATCGCTTCCTGACGGGAGCCTTAACTGGGCCTCTAGCGAATGCGGGTCTTGTCGCCGCCGCACCACATGTCCGGATTGGGCCCGAGTCGTTCCTTGATCGGATCGGTGATCGCGTCGAGCCGGCGGACGGTCGCGTCGTCGAGCGCCAAGTCCAGCGCGGCGATGTTGCGCTGGAGCTGGCCCGGATTGCGCGCACCCACGATGACGGATGCCACGCCGGATCGTGCGAGCGTCCATGCCAGCGCCGCGTTGGCCATCGGCTGGCCGAGTTCGTCGGCCACGGCACGCAACTGCGCCAAAGCACCCGCGACGAGGTCTTCGCATCCCGGTTCACCGTGGCGGACGCCCGACCGTGTCGAGGCAAAATGGCGGGTGCGGCGGCGCGACTCGGGAACAGCATCAACCGTCGTCCATCGCCCGGTAAGGATGCCCTGCAACAGCGGCATGTACACGAGAATGCCGATGCCGCGCTCGATACAGGCGGGGACGATGGCGTGCTCGATGGCACGGAACATCAGGTTGTAGCCGAGTTGGTTCGACGCACAATCGCCACAGGCCGTCCAGGTATCGAGATCGACCGGGCCGAAGTTGGACACCCCGATGGCGCGGATCTTGCCCTCATCTCGCAGGCGGGTCATCTCGGCGTAGGTGTCCTCGAAGGGCACGTTGCGACATGGCCAGTGCACTTGGTAGAGGTCGATTCGATCCGTGCCGAGCCGGCTCAGGCTCGCCTCGCACGCGGCGCGGAGTCCGGCCGGCGCGCAATGATCCGGCGAGACCTTCGAGGCGATCAGGACCCGGTCTCGGTTTGCGCCGAGGGCCCTGCCCAACGCCCGCTCGGATTCCCCGGCGCCGTAGGACTCTGCGGTGTCGAATAGCGTGATGCCGGCGTCGAGGGCCGCGTCGATGGCGGCTTGTCCATCGGCCTCGGCATCCGGTCCCCAGTACGCCGGATCGCCCAACTGCCACGCGCCAAAGGCCATGGCCGACACGTCGAGGTCGCTCGATCCCAACCTGCGGTAGTTCATCCGGGTCACCTCCTCGGTGTGCGTCTTGGCGACGGCCCGCGCCTTCTCATGATGGCTTCTCTGGGCGTGTCGGCCGCACTTCGACGCGAAGGGATTCGCCCGCCTTCATGGATGCTTCGAGGCCGGTATGTAGCTGGCGGCCGGTGTAGGCCCGTGGCGGCTCATCGCCACGGCACACGGTGTAGGTGCTGTCCGGATCGACCGTGAACCACTCCGGCAACGTGTTCATACGCGGCCAGTCTCTGGCGAATCCCATGTAGACACGGTGGCGAGGCAGGTCGAACTCGAGCACGCCGCGGTAATCTTCTTTGGCGCGGACGACAATCGCTACGCCATCGCCCAGCGGCGCGGCGCCCACCTCGAGACCCGGCCTCCAGGGCCGCGCGATGACGCCCTGCGTGTGCATCAGCGCGTGGATCAGCACGGTGCGCACACCGTTGGCCTGGAGTTTCATCGTGCCCCAGAGTTCGCCGTTCTCGATGCGCGAAGGATGATCAACCAGATTGTTCTTGGTCTCGCGATCAACCCAGGCGAGACCTTCGGCCACGGGAACGCGGTTGAGCAGGTACAGCGCGCCCTCGATGGAATCGGCGAATCCGTCGATGGATTCACCCTCCCAGAGATAGTCTTGGTAGCATGGCTTGGCCATGTTCTTGAGCGTCGCCGCGACGTGCGGCCGGTAGGTATCCGTGCCGGTGGCTAGGTCGTAGCAGAGGTACCCGACGTAGTTGTAGCCCCAGCCGTCGCTGAGGCCGCTCGCCGGATCGCCGAGTTGGTTGTACATCATGCCGTCCTCATTGCAGCCTTGGGCCAGGATGGCGTCATACACCTTCTTCAGTCTGGCCCCGTGTTCCTCGGCGCGCTCGAGGCGCTGCGTGGTCTCGACGGCGTGCAAGAGGCCGAGTCCACCGATGATCTCGCAGCCGTGGTCGCGCAGCCTCTTCACGACGAAATCCTCATCGGCGAAGTAGTAATCCGCCAGCCGATCCGCCCAATCGAGGTACTTGACCTCGCCGGTCATCGCGTAGAGCCGCGCCAAGGCCTGAAGCTGCTCGCCATTGACCTCGATGTTGTCTGACGGGATCTTGCCGAAGGGCGTGTCGAGGCGGGCCGTCGTCCAGAGGTCGTCTTCGATGGCCCGCATGCGGTCGAACCACTCGTCCGGCCCGGTGGCTTCGACGATGGCGATGAGACCGTCCTTGACGTACTCGGAGGCCTGAAACACCATCTCGTTCCAGTCGAGGTCCTTGACGGGCGCGCCGGCATCGAAGTCCCACGGCACCGGAATGCGCTCGACCGTGTTGCACAAAGCTATTTCACGGTGAAGGACATCGCGCACCGGCCCGTTGAGTACGTCGCGATCGACGACGTAAGCCGCCCATGCGAAGAAGGGATAGCAGTCGGCAGCCGTATCGCGGTAGTTCCATTTGCCGTCGGCCTTGTATAGGCCCGTTTCCGCGTCGATCTTCGTGAGAGCGACCTCGTGCAGCCAGCGGTGCACCTTGCCAAGGGCGTGGCCGGCGATGGCCGCCGATGTCGAAGCCTGATCGAAGGCGTCCTGCGCGTCTGCCGCGCCCACGACGGCGAGAAGCGCCACCAAGATGACCGTTAGGATCCGGATCGAGAACATGTTGTCCTACTCCTTTCTGTCGGCACGGGACTTCAGCTTCCCGTCAATCTCGTCCATGGTGAAACGCACGCTGACCACGGAGTGCTTGTCCTTTCCCGGCCGGTACTTGATGTAGGTTGTGGCAACGATAGTGCCGTCCGCCAGCCGCTCGACGCCGGGATAGCCGCAGTCGCCGCCGGCGTGGCTGTGCAGGAGCTTGACACGGCATTGGCCGGATCGGCGCGCCCGGATGTCGTCGTAGGTGCCAATCCAGGCGACGAAGTGGCCGCTGGTGGGGCTTGCGAGCGCGCGGTCCCGGAAGGCGATCACGAGGCGGCCGTCGGGGGTGTAGGCACCCATATGCCGGTCGCCGGTGAGGCCCCAGGCGGTGTCGACGGGCGTGCTCCAGGTTGCGCCCTCGTCGCGGCTAAACATCATCAGGCTACGGCCCTTGTGCGTGTTCTCGCGCATGAGGCAGCAGAGCTCGTCGCCGTCGGGCGAGCGGAACACGAACGGCTCGCACGGCATTCGGCCCGGGAATTGGGCGGCCACCGTCGGCGCGGACCACGTCAGGCCGCCGTCGCCCGTGATGGTTTGCGTGACCTCGAGCGTCTTGAGTTCCGGACCGCAGCGGCGATGGTACATGCCAAGGTAGCTTCCGTCCTTGAGGCGCACGATGGAGCTGAAGGTCATCACGCACTCGAAGGCCTCGCCGAGCGGCTCGAGTTCGCGCCACGTCGCACCGCCGTCTTCACTCACGATGCGCGGCATATTCGGACGTGCCGAGAATACGAACAACCGCTCCTGGCCGCCCGGATCCACCATCCGGTAGATACTGGGGCAGTTCCAGTGATCGCGGAAGCCTTCCGGAAGCGTATCGTCGAGGCGACTCCACGTCAGGCCGCCGTCCGCGCTCTTGGCCATAGGCCCGGCATGGCCACCATGCTCGATGCACCATACCGCGAAGATCGTCTTGCCGTCCGGCATCAGCACCGTTGTCGGATGGCCTTGATAGGTTTCTTCCGTGCCGGCGGCGATGACCACCTGCCGCTGCGTATCGGCCGAGAGGTCGACCAACGGCAGAGAACTGGGACCATCGAGGGATTCGAAGCCGAACCGGGCGAAGACAATCGATTCGTAGGGATGCGACTCGCCTGCTTCGTAGAGACAGGCGATCTCGCCGCTCGGTAGGACGGCGAGGTCGGAATAGGCGCTCGGGCCGGCGTGCAGCGCGATATCCGAGGGCCACGTCTGGCCCTCATCGAAGCTCGCGCGCACCGTCATGTTGACGCGATCCTTGGCGCTGGCCGGATTGCTGAACAGGACTACGCTGCCGCCTTCGTCATCCGGCCAGCCGCAACGCGCGATGGCCGCCTGGCAGATCGGCTCGACCAACACCGGATCGAACCGCTGCTCGATCCATGTCATGCCGCCGTCGTCGCTTACGGCAACCTGCCGGTTGGTCTGCGCGCGATCGTAGTTGCGCATGTTGAGCATGAGCCGGCCTTCGGGCAACTCGACGACTTCGCACTCGTTGACCTGATGCTGTGGCGTCGAGCCGCCAAGCTGCCACGTCTCGCCGTGATCATCCGAGTAGATGATGTGCGAGTAGTAGTTCTTCGTGTCTGCCTCGATGTGATCGCACGGAATGACCAGCCGGCCCGCGTGAGGCCCGTGTCGGACCTGAATGCCGCTGCCCGGCCCGGTGGCATACCACGTCCAGTCTTCCTTCTTGGTGGCGGCAGTGATCTCGACGGCGGCGCTCCACGCCAGGCCGTCATCCGTCGAATGGCTCACGAAGACGCGGCGCGTATCCTTGCTGGACTGCGCGATGATGTCCTTCTCGTGGTCCTCGCCCAGGTTCCAGGTCAGCAACAACCAGATCGTGCCGGTAGCGTCGTCGACCACAGCACACGGATTGCCGCATGTGTTACCGGCGTCGTTCCAAATCACCTGCGGCTCGCTCCACGTGCGGCCGTTATCCGTCGAGCGCCGCACGAGCACGTCGATGTCGCCGGTATCCGACCGGCTCGCTTTCCGGCCTTCGCAAAAGGCGAGAACCGTGCCGGCCTTCGTCACGGTGAGCGCCGGAATCCGGTACGTGTCGTAACCGCCGACGCCCGCTACATAGATCGGCTCCTGAATCGGCTCGGCCATGACCGGCAACGCGTCAAAGGCCGCCAGCGGCACGAACAACAAGACACTGGTTTTCAGATACATACCCATGCTTCTCCCTCTCTCGATCGAATTTGCCCACGAGGCATTCTAGCATCCGTGACGCCGAGGCTCGAATCGGCGATTGTCCTTGAATACTAGCGCATTAGATCATGAACGTTCAGGGATCTTGGGCCCTCACGCCGCCAACGGCCAATACATCCGAGCCTAAGCGAGGGTTCCTTTTGCTCCTCCGAAACCGGAGCCTGGGACCAGATGCTTGCGAATCCAGAATCACCTACCATGCCGACGTTTACAAATGGCCGCGCTTCGCCTATGATGTGGGCGGCGTGGCTCTCCGAGACCGCGACCGGGGGCCCGAGAACTTTGGCTCGTGCGTACGTGCGCGGCGGCATGCGTAATGGCGGCGCTCGCGGCGTCCAACCTGGAAAGGAATGGTTATGCCGGATATTAAGATTGGTTTGAACACCGAGGCATTTCGTCATGCGGACAAGCCGCTGGAGTACTCCCTCGGGGCGATCCGCAAGCAGGGCTATCGCTACTGCGAGCTCAACATGCTCAATGGCCGCGACCTGTTGTGCGAAGCCGGCTACTACGGCGCGGTCAGCATGGAGCGTGATCCGCTCGAGGTCCGCGCCATTGTTGACCGCTTCGGCCTCCGCGTCAGCGCCGTGAGCGCCCACGCGCCCATGGCCCAGCCGGAAGTCAGTGTGCCGTTTCTGACGCGAGCCATCGAGTTCGCCGACGCCCTCGGCGCCACCTGCGTCTGCACCGACGAAGGCGTGGTGCCCGGCTGGATGACCAAGCGCCAGGCCTTCGACGTGATCTACTACACGCTGCGGCGCGTCTTGCCGGTGGCCGAGCGACATAAGATTCACATCGCCCTTGAGCCCCACCAGATTTACACGGTCAAACTCAAGACCTACCTTGAGCTCCTCAATCTCGTCGATTCGCCGTATTTCAACTGCAATCCGGACACCGGCAACGTGTTCATGGCCGGCGGCGATCCCTACGCCTTCCTCGAGGCGATTGCCAAGCGGATCGTCCACGTGCATGCCAAAGATATTGGTGGCGTGGTCATGGATGATCGCGGCAAGGTGACCGGCGTTCCGGCGGGTTGCGCCTGCGGGGAAGGGGTGATTGACTGGCCGCGCGTTGTGCGCATTCTCAGCAAGGCCGGCTTCAACGGCGTGCTCTCCGTCGAGTGTAGCACCGAAGAGCAGGGCAACAAGAGTATCCAGTACTTGCGCCGGGTCTTGCGGAAGAAGTGACGCATCCGGAAAACGGGGACGGACTCGGTCCGAGTCTTCAAGGACGGCTGTCTGTTCCCCGTCTTCCTCTAGGCGAAACGGGCTTACGCGCGCAACACGCGCTTTGACTGCGTGCTGGTGTGGGTGGGGCGGGTGGCGACGCCGGAGTGCCTGCCCCCCCACCTACGCGGTCCGCGACGTCAACCGCCGCGTGTTGGCCATCCGCACTTCATGGCCCATGCCTTCCAGCGGGCGGCTCCCTCACGGCGAGTGCGTGCCCACCTTCCGCGCGATCATGCACGTCGCGTACCGCGAAACGCAGCGCCCGAACGCTGCCTGCATTGTCACCACCTGCCCTTCGCGCGCGATCGCCTCGCAATCCGGGTCCATCACCGCGAGCCTACTCGTCTGGATCCCAAGATCGATGCCAATCACTGTGCAATGCTTTCCCATAGCCGGTTCTCCCGCTAGGGCCTCGCGCCCGTTTTGGCAGACGACCCCATCATACCGCGCTGGAAAACCGGCCTTCTCGTTCGGCCTTTTCCCTAGGCCCTCGGGTGGAAGTTCTTGTGAGCCTGGGTCAGGCGCTCGACGCCGACGTGGGTGTAGATCTGGGTGGTGGCGATGCTCGAATGACCGAGCATCTCTTGCACGGCACGCAAGTCGGCCCCGTTGTCGAGCAGGTGCGTGGCGAACGAGTGGCGCAGCATATGGGGCGTCACGTTCTGCCGGATGCCGGCCACGCGGGCGTGGTACTTCACGACCTCCCACACGCCGCTCCGGCTCATGCGCTTGTGGCGCGACGAGAGGAACAAGGTGTCGTCGAGGATCGGGCCCTTCTCGCGGACGGCGAGCCAGGCGCGGAGACGTTCGATGGCGCGCTTGCCGAGGGGCACGAGGCGCACTTTCAAGCCCTTGCCTTGCACGCGCAAGGCGCTTTCTTCGATGGACACATCGCGCAGCGGCAGGTTGGCCAGCTCGGAAATGCGGAGGCCGCACGAGTAGAACAGCTCGAGCATCGCCGCGTCGCGAACGCCGTGTTTCGCCTTGGGATCCGGCGCGTCGATGAGGCGTTCGACCTCCTCATAGGACAGGACGTGGGGCAACGCACGTAGGAGACGCGGCGTGTCGAAGCCGTCCGTGGGATCCTTTTCGGTGATGCGCTCGGCGCAGAGGAATCGGTGGAAGCCGCGGATGGCGCTGAGATGGCGGGCCACCGACCGTGTCGAGAGGCCCTCTTCGCACAGGGCGATCACATGATCCGTGAGGTCTTCGCGGATGATGTCGTCGGGCTGCGAGACGCCCTTTTCATCGAGGCCGTCGACGTATCGCTGCAGATCTGCCGCGTAGGCGTCGAGGGTCTTGTCGGCCAGGCCGAACTCGAACACGGCGGCTTCCATGTACTGGTCGACGAGGCTGTGGAGCGGTGCAATGTCCGTCACGGCCGACCTCCTCGCCGGTTGGCAACGCCTAGAGAAAAAGCGCCCCAGTAGCGCACAACCACTGGGGCGCTTCGATTCTCTACGCTCCGCGTCCGCGACTACAAATCGCTCGGCGATCAGTCGCCCAGCGTGATGACAAATACGCCGCGGCGGTTCAGCTTGCGGCTCTCGGGGGTGTCGTTCGACACGGCCGGCTGCGTTTCGCCGAAGCTCTTCGTCGTGACACGGCCGGCATCGATACCCTTGTCGACCATGTACTTCATGATGGAATCGGCACGCCGCTGGCCAAGGCCCATGTTGTAAGCTTCTTCGCCGACGTTGCACGTGTGGCCTTCGATGAGCACCGTGTCCTTCGCGTTGGCCTGCATGCCCGCGACCACCTCGTCGATGATCGGCGCGGCATCCGGCCGGATGTCCGACTTGTCGAAGTCGAACAACACGTTGTTGTACACCGGCACTTCGCGCTTCGGCTTCGGCGGCTCAACAACCTTGGGCTCGTCAGCAACCTTGGGCTCGACGACATCCGCGACGCACTGGCCGTACACAACGCCACGGTTGCCCCAGAGCTCCGCATCGCCGGCATTGCTGGCCGGGGTCTTGGGCCACCACCAGTAACCGGAACGCGTGGCGTCCTTCACCGCGGCCGGCGTAGCACCGCCCTTGCACCACCAGGACAGATCGTCCCAGGCTTTTCCGCAACACGCAGCCGACGCGATACCACTTGCGCCAAGGATTGCAAACACCAAAGCGCACACGAGCACTTTCTTCATTTTAACTCTCTCCTCCTGTTCGTACCGAAACTCACCCCAGTGCATCACTGGATCAACGCTTCATCGGGTATCATTTAACCACAATTCGGGAGCCCTGTCAAGTTTTTCCCGAACGGTTGTCCGCGAGAGGGTTGACAGGCCGGCTGGAAGCCGAGCACTATATCTATCCCATTGCGGGAATGAAAGTTCCGTAGGGCCGGATTTCCGGGTTCCGGGACCCCGACCGCAGCATCCTGGGCTGATCGAGGGGCCGGAAGAGCGATTCGGCGCGTTTCTTCAGTGGAAGATGCGTGGAAAACGTGCTAGAATTAGGTTGGAGTGATAGGAGTTCTATGTCTTTGCCTGGCATCATCTAAGGGGAGTTTGCACGATGAAAGGTAATCACGTTGTCCTTGTCGCGGCCTTCGCAACGTTGGCGGCGCTGTCGGCCGGGGCCCAGATCGAGTGGAAATTCAATGTCGACGGCCAATTCGACGGCTGGGTCAACACCTCGCAGATCGACGAGTGGGCGGTAGCCGGCGGCGAGCTCAAGGTCGGATTCCCTAATCAGAGCACGAACGATCCGTACATGACGGTGACGGTGAGCCCGCCGGGCTTCGATGCCACCACGTTGCACTACGTACGGATCGATCAGCGGGCCGTCGGGCATAACGGCGACGCGGTGCTGGGCGGCGAGATCCACGCGTTTCCGGGCAGTTACGGTTCCGGTTTCTTCCGCAAGCCCTGGAATTTCTACCCCAACATCGGATCGAGCGTGATCATCCTCGATATGACCACGGGGAGCGGCTCGAATCCGCCCGAGAACCAATGGTCGGGGGTGGGCACGATCACAGAATGGCGCATCGACAACACGACGGATCTTCTCACCAACTGGCATCCGGATGGATATATCTATTACGATACCATAACGGTGACGAATAACCCAACGGATGCCGGTCCGTACACATGGCTCTTCGACGGTTCCGGTTCGGGCACCTGGGTGGTGCCGAAGCACGACTTCAACGGGCATCCGCACGCGGATACCCAGCTCACCGTGGCCTCCGGGGTGGCGACGGTTCAGCCGACGACTTCGGGCGACTGGCTGGCCATGGCCAACTATGGCGTGGCCATCGATGCGAACACGTATCGCTGGCTGGTGATGGATGTCGCTGTTGGAACAACCGCCCCCCGGACGGATTTCAAAGTGCGCTGTCATTGGGTGGCGGACGGCGGCGAGTTGGGCGAGACGGACCGCAAGCGGGTGTACTCCACGCTGCGCAGCAACGCCGGCACGAATCGTTACGCCTTCAATCTCTCCAGCACGACCGGCCAACCGTCCGGTCACACCGGGACTTGGGGCGGCGCGGTGCACGGCCTCATCCTGGAATTCGGGGAAGGCGACACGGACCTAACCTCGGTAGTGGTGGACAATGTCCAGCTTCTCGCGGGCGCGCCGCCGATCATCAACTTCATCGAGGATGCGGTGGTGGACGATGGCGAGTACTACGGGGCGAATCCGTACCTTCTTACCGGAGCCGGCGGCGTGACGTGGACCCTCGACTCGCCGAGTCCCAAACCGACGGGCTTCAACTTCTATCCGTTGAGCAGTGGGGCGATCGAGTGGACCGCCAACGTGTTCGATAGCCCGGTGTTCGTGACGGTTCGCGCCGAGAACGCCTTTGGCTCTGACACCGAGAGCTGGACCATCTATGTGCCCAACCATGAGCCCACGGGCATCACCAGCGATCCCGTCGACATCGAGGTGGATGATCGCGCCCCGAGCGGCACGCTCGTGTGCACCTTTGACGCCATCGATCCGGATCCCAACGACACGGCCGATTTCTCCCTGATTGATACGGCGGATGGGCGTTTCACCCTGGACTCCGAGGATGACTCGAAGCTGATTATTGCGGATGCCAGTGCCATCAACTACGCCGACGGCAGTTATGAGATCGTGGTTCGGGTGCAGGATTCCGCGGGCCAGTTTTTCATCGAGATTTTCGAGATCACGGTGCTGGACACCACGGCGCCGACGCCGGTTATCTCGGGCAGCACCACGCTGACCAATGCGCCGCGCACGCTCACCGTGGACTTCGGCGAGCCCGTGGTGGGCTTCGCATCAGGCGACATCGCGGTGACCAACGGATCGGCGGGCACACCCTCGGGCGGCACGAACGGCGTGTATTCCGTGGTCGTTACCGGCGTGGGCGTCTCGACGGTATCCGTGTCGATCCCGGAGAACGGCGTGACGGATGTGGTCGGTCATCCCAACAACGCTACGGCTGAAGCGTTCGAGTTCCCGTTTGACGGTGTAGCGCCCACGGTGAGCGCGCCTACGTTGCAGGGAACGCCGCAGGCCAACGCCCTATCCGTAACGTACCATGTAGCGTTCAGCGAACCGGTGACGGACGTGGACCCCACCGACTTCTTTGTGACCACAGGCTCGGGCGACACCATCGTGGTGGCGCCGTCCGTGGGGTCCGCTGTGGCGGATAACGGGACGGGCCTCGACGATCTCTGGATCGTGACGGTCAACACGGGCGAGATGGAGGGCACCGTGCGCCTCGATGTGGTGGACGATGAGTCGATCAAGGATTCGGCCACCAATTCGCTGGCGACGGGATCCACCGGCGGCACGGTGCACACGGTTGACACGATACATCCCACGGTCGTGTCGGTGAACGTGAGCGGATCCCCGACCGCGATCGATACCTTGGTCGATTTCGAGGTCACCTTCAGCGAGGCCGTGAAGAATGTGAATGAAGCGGACTTCACGCCGAGCTGGAACGCCACGCCGGCGCCGACAACCAATCCCTCCGTCGACTCCGTAACCGGTTCGGACTCGGTATGGACGGTGACCGTCGATGTGGGCGTATTCGAGGGGACATTGGGCCTGGACGTGTCCGGTGGTAACGATGTTGCGGATCTGGCCAACAACACCTTGAACGGCGTAGGCGGTTCGGGCAATGTCCACACGGTGGACTCGGTGCATCCGGACTGCCTGAGTATCACCCATGAACACGGATCGGATCCCGTCAACATCGACACGTTGGTTTTCAAGGTCGCGTTCAGCGAGGACGTACTGAACTTCGACGCGACCGACCTCGACTACAGCGCCGCGGCGCCGGGCGTCATTCATCCGAATCCGCCCACGATCGTGCCGTCCGGCCAGCCCCACGAATATGTGTTGACCTTCACCGACATCTCGGGTGATGGGGCCTTCTGCTTTACCATCTCGTCGGGCTCGGATATTACGGACGTTCCGGGGAATCCCCTGGATACGGGCTCGATTCCAGCCGGCCAGGTTGTGACCATCGACAATACGCCGCCCGTCGTTACGTTCTCCACGCCGACGGCGGCCAATCCGGGCTACGGCTCGGTCACGAGCAAAGTCAACCGACTGGGCGTCGTGACCTTCACCATTACGTATTCCGGCGAACAGAACATCTCGCTGACCCTCGCCGACATCCAATTCCATAAGGACGGGACGGTGTCCGGCTGGGATCCGCTGGTGTTGAACGTGACCGGCCCGCACACGCGGGAAGTCGTGGTCAGCGGCCTGAAGGGCGACGGCAACATTTGGTTGACGATCGACCCCGAGACGTCATCGGACGTGGCCGGCAATCTCGATATCGGCCCCTCGCCGAGTCCGCCGATGGAAGTCGATAACACGGGTCCCGGCGTCATCATCGATGGACCGGACCTGGCGTACACGAACATCGGGCCGGTGCACTACCACATCACGTTCACCAACGGCGCCTATTTCAACCTGCAGTACGGCACCACGCTGACCCTTAATCGGGGTCCCTTCACGGATGCCGAGGTGCTCGTATTCGACGGCGCAACGGCCACACCCATGGTTACCGTGTATGACTGCGAGGGTAACTACTGGCTCGGGATCACCGTGGCCGCCGCCGCCGCCCGAGACGAGATCGGCAATACGAGTCTTCAGGCGGTAGGCAACACGTTCACCGTGGACAACGTGGCGCCGTCGTGTGTCTCGGTGACGCATTCGTATGTTGGCCCCACCTCGGCTGACGACATCGAGTTCGAGGTTACCTTCACGGAACCGGTGACGAAGTTCAACGACGCCAACGACGTCCGCGTCGGCCACTACAACCCGCCCTACAACAGTTCGCACACGGGCCTCACGTTTGTGGACAGCGGCGATCATCAGCACTACACGGTGATTGTGAACGGCCTTACGGCCACCGCGGTCGGCAATCCGTTGTACGACTATCAGGGCATGCTCGAAATCGAAGTGAAGCACGAATCCGATATCGAGGATCTGGCCGGCAACCAGTTGGCGGACTCGGGTCCGGCGATGCTCAGCACTCCCCCGGTGGAGATCGACAAGCGGGCCGCCAGTGTGAGCTCGATTCTGCCGGCAACCACAGGGCCCACGAACCAGGACAGCATGACGTTCACGGTTACGTTCACGGCGGACGTCGACAACTTCGATGCCACCGACCTCACCGTGCCGACCACGGGGTCCGTAACGTACAACGAGCCCGGTATCACAGTGGTTCCCGGCACCGGCCCGGAGGATGTCTACACCGTTACGGTCCCCAATATTGCCGGCGACGGCACGCTTCGTCTCGGTATTTCCACGACGAACGACATCGTCCGTCACGACACGGGCCTGCCGCTCTCCGGCACGTTGACGAGTCAGGCGGTGTCCTTCGATAACACCGGGCCGAGCGCAACCGCCATCACGCCGGCCGCCGTGCCGGTGCCGACCAGCCAGGACTCGCTCGTGTTCACCGTGGTCTTCGACCAGAGGGCCGCGAATTTCGATAGTGCCGCCGACCTGGTATTCACGGAGAACGGTTCGGTGTCACACACGGGCGCAACGGTGGTCGACAAAGGCGCCGGCACCGAGTACACGGTGACGGTGACCGGTATTGACGGCGACGGCACAATGCAGTTGGCGGTATCGTTGACCTCCGGTGTGACGGACGTGCTCGGGAATCCGATCGTGGCGAGCGTGACAAGCGTCGCCGTCGAGTTCCAGCAGGATCTCGACGGTCCGAACGCCACAACGATCAATGCGGTGACGCCCGCCTTGACCAAGGGCGGCGACGTTGTGTTTGCCGTGGCCTTTGACGAACCTGTCGTGGGTTTCGACAACAGCGCCGACTTGATGATCACGGCCAGCGGCGTGACCTACGACACGACGCAGGTGTTGGTGGTTGACTCCGGCGACCAGGCGCATTTCACGGTGACGTTCTCGTTGGTGGCCGGCACCGGTACCCTCCAGATGCGCGTCCGGACCGGCACCGGCATCACGGACCTGTTCGGCAATCCCTTCGAGGTCAGTGTGGCCGGCCAGATCGTCAGCGTGGACAACACGGCGCCGGCGATCAGCTTCAGCCAGCCATCGCCCGATTCGACGGTCGACGGCCCGGTGACATACACGGTGTCCTTCGAGGATCCGCATCTGGACGCGTCAACCATCAATCTGACCGGCGCGGATATCCTGCTCACCAATCTGAGCGGCAAAGCGGCGCCAACGGTCCAGGTAAGCGGAACCGGCTCGACCCGGACCGTGACCATTAGCGATCTGCGTGACTCGACTCTCGGGCTGGGGCTGATAGCCATCGAGATCACCCGGCCCGGCACCGCCTACGACCTCGTCGGCAACTCGACCTCGGTGTCCGGCCAGAGCGCGCCGTTCACCGTCGAGGCCTATGAGCCCTTCCCGCTGGTCTGGTGGCCGGTGGGTGCGGCCCTGGCCGGTGCCGGTGTCTGGGCCGTCCGGAGACGGAAACGGAGGTTATAGGCCGCAGGCGGGTAGATCTTCCGGAGGCCCGCATGTGCTCGGTTTCGGGCGCATGCGGGCCTCTTCTTTCTGTTGACGATTTGCTTAACTAACTGTATACTTTCTACAGGTAGTTTAGGCGTGCTCGTGCGTCGGAGCAGGGGAGGGGAGTTCGGGTTACGGAGCGCGTGTGCCATCGTGCTCCCCCCGCCCCACGAAAAGCCGGTGTTCCGTCGCGGCTCTGCACGCGTTTCGACGGAGTTAACGTGTGTGAATCAGAGGGGACAAGGGCATGATGGACGGAAAGTTGCACTTCATCACGTACCGTGAGCACGCTCGACATGGATTCTGGGCTGTCGTCGGAGCACTCCTTGTGGTTGCAGGCACATCGTGGGCCGGCGATGTCACGACCGGGGTCATACTGTATCCCCAGCGGGATGGTACGTTGTACGAGGATGTGTCCGGCGGGTTGGCGAATGGCGCCGGCGAGTTCATGTTCGCGGGCACGAACTATCCGGGCAGCATCCGGCGCGCCCTTCTTCATTTCGACGTGGCCGGGAACGTGCCGGCCGAGGCGACCATTGTCGAAGTGGAGCTGCGTCTGTACATGTCGCTCGACCAACCGACCGCCGCGACGATGACGCTTCATCGACTCCTAAGCGACTGGGGCGAGGGGACTTCCAATGCGACCGGCACGGAGTTGGGCGGCACGGCGGCCCAGACCGACGACGCCACGTGGATCCACACCTTCTACGATACGGTGACCTGGACGACGCCCGGTGGCGATTTTGTCCCCGCGGCGAGTGCATCGCAGACCGTAGATTATATGGGATGGTATGTCTGGAGCGGACAAGGTCTCCTTAATGATGTGCAGAACATTGTCGATGGCCTGCAGGACGACTTCGGGTGGCTCCTCATTGGCAACGAATCGACGAACGGTACCGTCAAAGGCTTCAACACCCGCGAGAACGCGAACTGGCAGCCCACGTTAACCATAACGTACGTGGATCCGGGTGGCGAGGGCGAGGGCGAGGGTGAGGGCGAGGGCGAGGGCGAGGGCGAAGGCGAAGGTGAAGGCGAGGGCGAAGGCGAGGGTGAAGGCGAAGGTGAAGGCGAAGGTGAAGGCGAAGGTGAAGGCGAAGGTGAAGGCGAAGGCGAAGGTGAAGGCGAAGGCGAAGGCGAGTGCGTGGAGTACGCGAGCACGGACGTTCCGGTGACTATCGTGAACCGCAACTCCGTGGAATCGACTATCGAGGTGGCGGCGTCGCGGATTGTCAGCGATCTCAACGTCTACCTCGACATCAGCCATACCTACGATAAGGATTTGACCGTATCGCTCGAATCGCCTGAAGGCACCATCGTCCAGCTCTTTTCGGGCGTGGGGTACTGTGAAGACAACTTCACGCAGACGGTGCTCGATGACGAGGCCGCGGTCACGCTCTCGTATTCATCCGCCAACGCGCCGTTCACCGGTTGCTACAAACCGCAGGGCTCGCTATCGGCCTTCGACGGCGAAAACGTCCAGGGCATGTGGGCCTTGACGATCACCGATTCCGCCTACGGTGACGCCGGCACGCTGAATGAGTGGAGCCTCATGGTGGATTGCATCTGCCAGCCGGGCGAAGGCGAGGGTGAAGGGGAAGGCGAAGGCGAAGGTGAGGGCGAAGGCGAAGGTGAGGGCGAAGGCGAAGGCGAGGTGCTCTGTTCGGCCGAGTTGAATCCCGTGGACGCGGGCACGACGGCGTCCGGCGCGCTCGAGTTGTTCACGGATTACGACACGCAGACCTACATCGATCTCGTGCACACCGTCGTTGCGCCCGTGGCCGCGCGGCTCGTGGACGGTGACGGCGTCGTGGGTGTTGACCTCGGTAACGCTACCAGCCCAATTCACTATGACATGACCGAGGATGACATGACCTGGATTGACGACCAGATCATGAACGGGCGGCGAACCTATGCGGTGGTGACCAGCGCCGGCTATCCGGCCGGCGAGATCCGCGGGCGCATGCGGTGCGGCGGTGATGAGATGTGTATCTTCCCCATGTCCGGAAGCCAAGTAGTGCCGCCGAGTGGCAGTGGTGCTACGGGAACCGGGGAGTACTCACTGGGCTTCATGGCGGTCAACTTCTACGTTGAACACACGGTCCAGAATCCCACGGGCGCCTACGTGTACAAGGGTCGACGCGGTCAGAACGGCACCCTTGAGTTCAGCCTCGGCAATCCGACGAGTCCCATCGAAACCAGCGTTTGGCTGGGGCTCGACTATTTCGACTTTATCGAATACTGCTATGACGACCTCTACTATCTTGTCATCGAGACGGCCAACGGCGAGCAGATCCGAGGTCAGATGACCTGTTACGCGGGCGAAGGCGAAGGGGAAGGCGAGGGGGAAGGGGAAGGCGAGAACGTGTGCCCCGGCAATCTCTTGGCCGATGGCGGGTTCGAGGGCGGCATGAACCGCCAGTATTGGGACCAGGACATGTATGATTGGGGCTACGTGGTCTGCGACAAGCTTCATTGCTCGTCCAGCGTCGGCCCGTGGAGCGGCACGTACCATTATTATGTGCCCAGTTCAGACACCGCCGATACTCCGTACGCCTCCCAGGTCGTCAACATCCCCGACGAGGACTCCGCCACGCTGTCGTTCTACTTCTGGATCGGCGCCCATGACGGCGTGGCCACCGACTCTTTCGGTGTGTACGTGGACGGCAATGAGGAATTCTTGGCCTATGCCAACAACGCCGCCTACTTCGACGGCTACACCCTTGTCGAGCTGGACGTGAGTGAGTATGCGAACGGTCAGAACCACACAATCCGAATCGAGTGTTCCACCGCGGCCCAGGACTACGACGATAACGCCTTCTATGCGGACGACTTCTGTCTTGTAGCCGGTGGCGGCGGCGAGGGTGAAGGCGAAGGCGAAGGCGAAGGCGAAGGCGAGGGCGAAGGCGAGGGTGAGGGCGAAGGCGAGGGTGAAGGTGAAGGCGAGGGTGAAGGTGAAGGCGAGATCATCGTGACGGCGCCGAATGGTGGTGAGGGATGGGCCTGCGGTACCACGCACACCATTACTTGGTTGAGCCATGGAGGTGCGGTCGGCCCGGACGTCCGTGTAGGTCTCCACATTGGGACGACCTTCGTGGACTGGATCGTGAGAAAGACCGAGAACGACGGCAGCCATAGCTGGATTGTCCCGGGCGATCTCGCGCCCGGCGGCGCCTATCGAATCCGCGTGCAGTCCTACACGGATCCGGGCATCAATGATCTCTCGAACGACTTCTTCTCGGTGACGCCGCTCGGTGTGATCGCGCCGAATGGCGGGGAGTCGTGGGAGATGGGCAGCGTGCAGGAGCTGCGCTGGGGTAGCAACCCGGCCACCGTGGGAACGGATGTCCGACTCGGGCTGAACAAGGGCGCCGAATTCCTGGCGTGGATTGTCCGGAAGACGGACAACGACGGCAAGTACTACTGGAAACTCCCGACGGATCTCGATGCGGACGACACATACCGGATCCGTGTCCAGTCCTATGCCGACGGCGAGATCAAGGATCTCAGCGATGGGCTCTTCTCGATCGTTGAGGCGCCGCTGGTGTTGACGTGGCCTGACCTCGGCGAGCATGTCGCGAAAGGTCAGACCTACGCTGTCACGTGGGAGAGCAACAGCGAGGATGTGGGCGCCAACGTTCGGCTGGGATTGCACAAGGGCGGCGCCTTCGTGGACTGGATCGTCCGGCGGATGGCCAACGACGGCGCGTACAACTGGACCGTGTCCACGGAGCTTCCGGATAGTGCGACGTACCGGCTCCGATTGCAGTCGTACACGAACAAGAATATTCGGTACATGAGCCCGGCGTTTGTGATCGAAACGGCCACGAAGTAGCCCGAGCGCGCGGAAGACCAACCGCGAGCGCCCCTAGTCGGCGTCGGCGTTTCCGGCGCCGATGAGGCGGCGCTCGCGGGCGTACTCCGCGAGTTCCTTGCGGAGGAGCCGACGGCCTCGATGGAGGCGGGACATGACGGTGCCGAGCGGGCAACCCACGGCCTCGGCGATCTCCTTGTAGGAGCGCTCTTGCAGATCCGCCATGATGACGGTCGTGCGGAACTCCTCCGGCAGGGTCTCGACCGCGTGACGCACCTCATCGTCGAGCAGTTCGAGCAGTCCGCCGGCGTCCCCTCGACCTGGCTCGAAAGGCACCTCGGGGTCCGGCGACTTGTCTTCCGCGGCCTCGGCGCCCGTGAGCTCGACGAAGGCGGGGATGCGCGCCTTCCTGCGATATTCATTGATGAAGGTATTGCGCAGGATCGTCAGGAGCCACGCCTTGATATAGGTGCCTTCCTTGAATCGATCATGGAAACGGAGGGCCTTGACGACCGTGTTTTGCGTCAAATCCTGGGCATCGGTGGGGTTCCGCGTCAGGCGTAGGGCCACGGCATAGAGCATGTCCATGTGTTCAAGGACAAGATTCTCGAAAGCCTTGGTACGCTTCGAGCCGTTCTGCTCAATGTTCCCCGTCATAGTACTGGACCCTGAATGTCCCACAAGTACCGACCCTACAAGTACGCGCCACCCTCTCGCAAAGTCTTTACGACCCCCGAGACACAGCACCACCCAGTATCAAACCCCGCTCGACAATGGGCATTGCCCATTCATCAAGCATCCACCAACACCACACCACTTTTGAAACCCACTATCCAAATTGTACTGTATTTGTCTCGCGCCGTCAACCCCAATTTCCGAACGCGGCGAATTTTCCCCCGACGCCCCTCCCGATCCTCGGTGGATCGCACTATTCATATCCTTGATCGATCGCTATGGGCACATCGGTGAGGTGCGGCCACCCATCTGATTGGCCGAAGTGGGAAGGAACCGGCCGCCTCCCGTGCGCCATTATATCCCCCTGGGCACTTCCCACAGGGGCCGGTGTCGACACAGACGAAAACGGAAACGGAGACGGTAGGGGTGAAATGGATTCTAGCAGTGGCGGTCATCGCGGTGGTTGTCGTTGGTGGGTTGTGTCTGAAGCGCCCGGTCGAGGGCGCGTTCTGGGCCACGGCGAGTCGAATGAAGCGCGACACCACCGTCGAGCAGCGCCTCAACCAGTGCGGTCAGAAGGCCCGCGCGCGCCTCGCACCGGGTTTTGGGGCGGCCGGCGTGGCCTATCCACCGGAACGCGTCGTGTTCGTCGGCATCAAGCAGGACAGGACGTTCGAGGTCTGGGCCGGCCAGGGCGACGGGCCGCTTCGACGGATCACGACCTATCCCATTCTTGGCGCCAGCGGCCATCTCGGGCCCAAACTACAAGAGGGCGACCGCCAGGTACCGGAAGGTATCTACCGAATCGAGTCCCTGCACCCGAATAGCTGGTTTCACCTCGCCCTTCGCGTCGGCTATCCGAACGAGTTCGACAAACGACACGGCCAGGAAGACGGCCGAGAACACCTCGGAGGTGACATCATGATCCACGGCGGATCCGGCTCGGTCGGTTGCGTGGCCGTGGGGGACGACGCGGCCGAAGACCTTTTCGTCCTCGCGGCGGATACCGGCATCGAGAACATCACGCTGATTCTGACACCCGTGGATTTCCGCGCGCAGGAAAAGCCGGAATCCGAGCATCCGCTACCACCGTGGAGCGACACCCTCTACGCCGACATCCGCCACGAACTCGCCGCGTTGGAGCCGTGAGGCAGGCAGCGCATGTTGAGTAACCGTCCGGTGAACGACGTGTGGGTCTTGTGACGTTCGGCTGGGGGAGAACTATAGCCTGGGCGGGGTATCGAGGGTCGGGAGGATGTCGCGTTTCCAGTGGTCGGGCAGGAGGGCGTCGAGGTCTTTGTGGGGATGGGTGGGCAGGCGCAGGAAGATGTCGCGCAGGTAGGTGAAGGGGTCGAGACCATGACGTTTAGCGCTCTGGACCACGCTGTACAGGGTTGTGCTTCCTGAAAATCCATCCGGCCGTAGTTCGCGCCATTTACGAACGGAATCTCATGCTCGGCGAGTATCCGAGTTGATGCTTCCGAACTCAAGAATTGACTCTTGATTCGTTCTTGGGGCACACCCATGCTGACTTGTACACGGTCAGGCATTCTGCGCTCGCGAGAACAGCGTAGAAGAGACGAAGGAGACACAGTGCATGTGGGGTCACGCGGCGCGGCGTTCGTATCGATGTTGAAGGCCTCCGACCTGGGGCACGGCAACGACGGTGCCTTACTCGGGCGTCTGAACGGGCCGGGATTCCGGACTGTCCATGTCGAGCGACAAGTGAGTACGGGATTCGTTGTAGTACTCGACATACTTGCCAAGGAGCCGTCTCAGATGATTCTCGCTGAAGACAAGGACGTGGTCCAGGCTTTCGCGAGAAGGCTCCAAAGAATCCGGTCTGCTGGCCGCACCCTGGGCCTCTTGACGCTACGCTGGTAAACACACAACTGATGTCGCAACGCCAAATTCTCCACTTGAAGCGCCGCACGAGGCCTGAACATCGCAGCGCAAAAACAGACACACAATCTGATGAATTCAATCATATCCACTCCGATGGTACATCCGCGAAAGACGTTCTACAAAGCGGAAAGGGTAACAGATGGGGAAGGAACTTGACGAATTCAAGGCGCGATGCAGCTTCTGTAAGTCCTTGCCTGGCAATAAGGATGAATATTCAGGAACCACAATCCGCGCCGTGTTTTGTATGTTTTGTATGCGTCTTCCTAGAAGGAGAAAAAGGCCTTGGAGCCATTGCTTGTATTTGATATTACAGTAACCGAAAAGGCGTTTTCTACTGCGCCAAAAGTGCACCATTTTGGAGAAATCAGGCATTGGCGGAATCGGGGGAATTTGCGTAAGTGCTTGGTGTGGCTTGAGATAGAAATGGCAGCCCATCTGTTACACAGTCAATAACTTTTACCGAAGCTTCTCGATAGACGATAAGTCATTTCAGGACAAGGGTTTACGATTCAATTCCATCCAGATTGCCGCATGGATGGAAGCGCTGTTGCCGCCGAATCACCTTCGCAAGGACACGGCGGTTGTTGCCTTGGCGACCGACTTGGGAATCTCTCGGACACGCGCCATCCAGTTCCTCAACCGGATGCGCATTCCGGCCGACTTGCGGGGGCGACTCAGGGGAATGGCGGGCTTGACGGAGGCCCGCTTGAGGCCGATGGTCCAAATGAACCCGGCCGCGATGAGGCTGGCGGTTGGCCGGATGATTGGACTGGAAATATTGTCACGATCTGGATGAGAGAAGAGTCGCCGAGCGATCCTCCGCACTATCGCTGTGGTCTGCCTTGATTTCAAAGCGTGATTTGCACAAGACTGATTCGTTGTATGGAGAAGACATTCATCAAGACGATCGTTGCGTTCCCGACCGCATGGCTCTGCTGTCTACTCTTGTGCGACAACGCGGGCGCCGAGGAACGCATTAGCCAGGCCAAGGCAATCAGGGCACCGGAAGTACAGGCTGAGGACGGCACGGTCTGCACGACGGAAGGCCCGCTGGGCGCCGTGCGCAGGGAACTCTATGTCCCGTATCCGAAGCCGAACGTCAGTTCGGTCCTTTCCTGCAACTATATCGGCGTCAGCGGTCTGCGACGATTCGAGCAATTGACGTATCAGGTCTTTGACGATGTCTACCAGGACCCTGAGATCCGCTATTCGGACGACAACGGCAAGACCTGGAGCGGCTGGCAAGACGACTTCGCGAATGGGATTGCCAAGGGGCAGAGCATGTGGTGGCAATGGATGCCTAACGGGATCGCGGCGGACTGCCAGGATGCGGCATCGCGGCGGCTCGTACGCGCCGATATGCTGCGCGGTTTCGAGGGTGGCGATCCTCGCGTTGTCGGCCTCCGAAAGCTCCACCATTTTGTCTTCTATGCGTGTTCCACCGACGACGGCAAGACTTGGGGGCCTCGCAAGCAGCTCAAATATGAGGATGCCCCGGAGTGGTCTCCCGACTGTCCGCTAGACGAGATCCGAGAGAAGCCGGAGTTCCTGGCGAAAAACCAGTGCTGGTTCTACTACAACATTCTCGCTCCCAAGCGGGGAGGCGTCATACTGCCCGTAAGCAAATACTCGAAGCACGTGGAAGAGGATGGAACGTCGTATCCTTTCGATGGGCCGATGTGCTTCCTGGGCCAATGGAACGACACGCGGAGCGATTTCGACTGGAGTACGTCGCAGGCGGTGACGGCTTCCAAGAAGGTTACGGGCTATCTCGAAGAGCCCTGGCTTGCCGAGCTTCAGAATGGGGAACTGCTGCTGGATATGCGAGGCACGAATGCCGACACTCCGGGTGGCCCCGGGCGCCACTGGTACAGCCTCTCGAAGGACGCCGGCAAGACGTGGACCAGCCCGGTGGACTGGCGCTATGACGACGGCCAGCCGTTCTACTCACCTGCGACTATGGCCAAGATGCTGCGTCACTCGCAAACTGGCAAGCTCTATTGGTTCGGCAACATCAGCCGCGGTCCCACCGCCGGGAACTCGCCCCGCTATCCGTTGTATGTTGCCGAGATTGACGAGACCAAGCCGGCATTGCGCCGTTCGACCCTCACCGTTATCGACGACTACGACCCGGCCCGTCATACGCCGCAGGTCCAGTTCTCCAATTTCTTCGTCTTCGAGAACCGCGAGACGCACGCCTTCGAGATATACCTGTCGCCCTATGGCCAGTATCAGAATGTCTACCAGGCAAGTGTGTATAGATACACGCTTCAGCTTCACTGATGTGCCGCGGGGGCGCGTAGACTTCAGGGATCGCACAGAGCATGTCTGAAGTCAAGCGCGTGTCGTGCTCATGAAGAATACAGGTCTCCGTGTAGGGTAACCTACCGGGAGATCCGGTTCACACAAAAGAAAGGAACGGTTGCGAGTATTCCATCAAGGTTGCCTGTGCCGCGGATGATTGTCATCGGCGTGTTGTTCTGTAGCGTGGCGCTCGGGGGAGCTGCCTATGGTCTGCGCATGACGGAAATGCCGGCGAGTATGCAGACGAACGTGACGGCCCCCTCCCCAGGTCTCTTGTGCTGAAACTGCCGCTACAACAGGAGACGTTTCACTGGACTTTCATGAAGAAGGACGACGTCCTGGCGGGCAACCGTCGTATACTTTTGGAGAAATGGCAGCCCGTGGGGGATTCGAACCCCCGTGACAGGACTGAGAATCCTGCATCCTAAACCCCTAGATGAACGGGCCACGGAGAAAATGAACCGGTCCCCAAGATAGGAACCGGACTATGTCTGGTTGCCGGACCAGGGTTCGAACCTGGAGTCTCCTGATCCAGAGTCAGGTGCCTTACCAATTTGGCTATCCGGCAAAGTCGGAGTAATGATAGTCTACAAGGAGGTCGCGTGTCAAATTGATTTTGACAAATGGTTTTGCCCCATCGGGAAGCCCGGTCTTCGCGTCCGAATTTGCACATCGGCCGCCGGCCAAGTAGTATTTGGGGCAGGTGTTAGTGTATCCAGGCGGCGGTGTCGGCTGGCCAATGCGCGAAAGAGAGGAGAATCATGTCTAGAAGACGGCGGTCCGTCGTCATTGCCATCGTCGTGCTCGTTGGTCTCATCGGTGCCCTCCTGATCGCCAAAGAAGCCAAGCACTGGATCAAGGTGGCCTATGCGACGACCGCGCCGCGCAGCACGGACTACCCGTCGGCGGCCCAGCCGGATCAGGTGTGCCTCACGTGGAGCGGTGACCCAACCACCACGCAAACCGTTCAGTGGCGTGCCGCGCCGTCGGTCACGCAGGGCGTGGTCGAGTACCGCAAGAGCGCCGAGTCGGAGGAGCACCGTCTCTCGGCGACGGCCCAGAGCACGACGATAGACGATCCCCTAGTCAGCAATGACCCGTCGAACCGTCGTTTCACGGCCGTCTTGACCGGCCTTGAGCCGGCCACCACCTACACGTACCGCGTGGGCGATCCGGCGGGCAACCTATGGAGCGATTGGCACGAGTTCCGTACCGCGCCGAGCGAGCCCGGTGCCTTCTCGTTTGCATACCTGGGCGATGTGCAGGTGGGGTGGAGCGCCTGGGGCGGGCTGTTGCGCCAGGTAGTCGAAACGCAGCCGCAGACCGCCTTCTTCATCATCGCCGGCGACCTCGCCAATCGTGGAAACGATCGCGACGATTGGGACTCCTTCTTTGGTCGCACGGAAGGTGTCTTCGATAGCCGTCCGCTGTTGCCGGTCATCGGCAATCACGATTGCGCCAAGCTGGCCAAGCCGGAGATGTATTTGCAGTTCTTTGCCCTGCCGGAGAATGGGCCGCCGGCCCTGACGCCCGAACGTGCCTACCGGCTGGATTACGGCAATGCCCTCTTTGTGGTACTGGACTCGAACCTGAGCCCGGTCGAACAGCGGTCGTGGCTCGAAGAGCAACTCGCCGACACAAGCAATACGTGGCGGTTCGTCGTGTACCACCATCCCGCCTACTCGTCCGCACCCCATCGCAACAACAAGCTTGTCCGTGAGCAGTGGGGCGACCTATTCGACCGGTATCATGTGGACATGGTGCTCCAAGGGCATGATCACGCGTACCTGCGAACGCCGCCGATGAACAACAGACACAAGGTGGATTCGCCCGCCGAGGGCACGATCTACGTCGTCGCCGTATCCGGATCGAAGTACTATCCCCAGGAGGACCGCGATTACACGGCCGTGGGCCTGGAAGACACATCCACCTACCAGATCATCGATATCCAAACGGAACCGACGGACACACTGACCTACCGGGCCTACAATCAGATGGGACGGGTTATTGACGAAGTGGTCATCGAGAAGAATGACACGACCTCGACGTCCACGGCGGGCCCATAGAATGCATGGGCAGGAGACCGACACATGACCGAAGGGCAATCGATGAAACCGGCCGAGGCCATCCAGCGGTTGCGGGAAGGGAATGCCCGGTATTGCGAAGATCGGTGCGATCATCCGCGGGCAGACGCGGCCCGCCGTCTCGAGACAACCGAGAAGGGTCAGCATCCCTTCGCCACGGTGCTGACGTGTTCCGATTCGAGAGTGCCGCCCGAGCTGTTGTTCGATCAAGGCGTGGGCGACCTCTTCGTCGTGCGCGTCGCCGGCAATGTGTGTCATAATGACGAAATTGCGAGCATCGAATATGGTGCCGCGCACCTCGAAACGCCGGTCTGCGTCATCCTTGGACATAGTCGTTGCGGTGCCGTGACCGCCGTAGTTGACGGCGCGAGACTTGAGGGTCCCATGGCCGGCCTGCTCGAGGGCGTGCAGCACATCGTCGAAGGACTTCGGCGAGACTCGCCGGGACTCGAGCGGACGGCGTTGCTCGAAGAGGCGATTCAGGCGAATATTCGACAGGCTGTGGCGGACCTGCTCGAGGCCAGCGCGCCCATACGCGAGCGCGTCCGCGCCGGCACGCTGAAGGTCGTCGGAGCCCACTATGGTATCGACTCTGGGCTCGTAGAGTGGATGGGCGAGCGCGTGGAAGATCGGTAGGCGATCGGGCCCAAGTGAACGCGCACTCGATGTGAATGGCGCAGTGGACACCATGAAGCAATTGCCGAAACCGATGAGTGGCGCGCCGGTGGCGTATTTCCCTTTCCGATTCACCGTGTCGGGCGAGGTCTCAAATGCGCCGGAGTGCCGCACGCTGTTGGTCCAGACGCCCCAGGGCGCCGGTGACGAACCCACGCCCGCAGGCATTCGGCGCGTGGCCGACGTTCTCAACCGAGCTCATTCGCCTTCCACGCCGGTGCGTAGCGGCGCCTTGCTGGCATTCGCCCTGATCGAAGAAGCCCAGCGCCTGATTATCGAGGCGTACGTGGCGCAATTCCCCAGCGCCTTGAGCGAGGCCCTCGTCTACGCGGGCGACCAACTGGTCGCGCCCACCCTCAAGACCTTCGTGAGGTTGTACCCTCCCCCGAGCGTGTTGACGGGCAAACTCGGCCCCGCAGCCTATCTCAGGAACGCTACCGCAGGTTTGCCCCATCGCTGTCTTGCCGCCCGCGAGATGGCCCTGCTCAAGCTGGCCACCGAGAATCCTGCCGTTGCGGATATGGTGTGGCTGTTTGACGATGTCGCCCTCCGGCGCGACGCTCCCTATGAAGCCGCCGAAGCCGGCATCGAGGCCTACTTCGAAAATCATCCTCCCGTGGCCGGTTTGGGCATGTCCCTCTTCGCCGCTCTTCGCGCGCCGATGCGGGCGTGTCCGAACTCTCTGGAGGGCCAACTCGAGTACATACGCGTCAAGTGGGCGTCCGTTTTGCCGGGCGAGTTCCTCCGGCAGTTGACCTTCGCCGGCGACCTCATCCGCGAGGAGACTCGATTCCGCGGACTCGGCCCCGGACCGGCACCGGTGCTCCGGTTCGACCTCGCCCAAGGCCGCGACGCGCACTATCCTGAGCCGGCCCAGTTCAGCGAGGATCGCGACTGGATGGCCAACGTCGTGCTGATGGCCAAGAACGCGCACGTCTGGCTCCACCAACTCTCGAAGACCTACCGCCGCTCAATGATACGGCTTGACCAAATCCCGGACGAGGAACTCGATCGCTTGGCCCGCTGGGGATTCACCGGCCTGTGGCTCATCGGCCTCTGGGAACGCTCTCCGGCCTCCGAATCCATCAAGCGGATGATGGGGAATCCGGAAGCCGCCGCTTCGGCCTATTCGCTGTACGACTATGTCGTGGCGGGCGATCTCGGCGGCGAGGCGGCGCTTCGCGATCTCGCCTATCGGGCGGGGCAGCGCGGCATTCGGTTGGCCTCGGACATGGTGCCGAATCACGTCGGCGTGTATTCGAGGTGGGTGGTCGAGCATCCGGACTGGTTCATCCAGACCAAACAGCCGCCGTTCCCCGCCTATCGGTTCACCGGCGCCAACCTCTCCTCCGATCCTCGGATTGAAATCCGTATCGAAGACGGTTACTGGAACCGGGGCGATGCCGCCGTGGTGTTTCAGCGCGTGGACACCTGGACGGGCGAAGTCCGCTACATCTATCACGGCAACGACGGCACGTCGATGCCGTGGAACGATACGGCGCAACTCGACTTCGTGCGGGCCGACGTCCGAGAGGCGGTTATCCAGACCATTCTTCACGTCGCGCGCCAGTTCCCCATCATCCGGTTCGACGCCGCCATGACGCTGGCCAAACGGCACTACCAACGCCTGTGGTTCCCCCAGCCGGGCGACGCGGGGGCGATTCCATCGCGGGCCGAGCACGGCATGACGCGCCCCCAGTTCGACCAGGTATTCCCCAACGAATTCTGGCGTGAAGTCGTAGACCGCGTTACCGCCGAAGCCCCTGATACGCTGCTGCTCGCCGAGGCCTTCTGGCTGATGGAAGGCTACTTCGTCCGCACCCTCGGTATGCACCGCGTCTACAACAGCGCATTCATGAACATGCTCAAGCTCGAGGATAACGCCAACTACCGACTCACCGTGAAGAATGTTCTCGAGTTCAGCCCGGCCGTGCTCCAGCGCTTTGTCAGTTTCATGAACAACCCCGACGAATTGACGGCCGTCGAGCAGTTCGGCAAAGACGACAAGTACTACGGTGTCGCCGTGATGCTCGTTACGATGCCCGGCCTGCCCATGTTCGGCCACGGCCAGGTCGAGGGATTCCGCGAAAAGTACGGCATGGAATACCGCCGCGCCTACTGGGATGAAGCCGTCGACGATCACATGGTCTACCGCCATGAGCGCGAGATCTTCCCGCTCATGCGCAAACGCCGGCTATTCAGTGGGGCCGATCGCTTTGCCCTCTACGACTTTGTCGTTCCCGAAGGCTGGGTCGACGAGAATGTCTTCGCTTACTCGAACACCTACGGCGGCGAGCGTGCCTTGGTGCTGTACAACAACGCCTACCACACGACGCGCGGCAACATCCACACGTCGACAGCCATCAATGTGGGAGACGCCGAGCACAAGAACCTGGTGCGCAAGAGCCTGGCCGAAGCCCTCGATCTCAACGCGCGCGACGATTACTACTGCATATTCCGCGATCACCGAACGGGACTCGAGTACCTTCGCAATGCCGGCGTCCTGGCCCGTGAGGGCCTCCATCTCGAACTCAAGGCCTACCAATACTACGCGTTCTTGGATTTCCGCGAGGTGGCGGATACCGACGGGCTGTATGCACGCCTCGATGCGGCCTTGGCCGGCTCGGGCGTCATCAGTATCGAGGAAGCCCGACTCGAGATCGTGCACGCTCCCGTGGTCGAGCAATTCCGCGCGTTCCTCCGCCCCGAGCGCCTGACGAGCGCGACGCCCTCTCCGGAATGGGCCAATGACCTCAAGCCGTGTGTGGACGCGGTGATTCAGGCCACGGGCGCTCGGATCAAGACCGCGCCGGTGGTCGAACAGACCCGTGCGCTCATCGATCGCGTCTCGAATTGCCATAGGTATCGCGCGCAGGACGACGGGCCCAAGGCGTTCCAAGCCTATCTCGACGAAGCGCTCCCCGGAGAACCCTCGATGCAGGATCCCATGTGGCGGTGTACCGTTACGTGGGCATTGTGCAGCCCCTTGCTCAAGACGCTCCACGCCATCCGGGAACGCCACGCCGACGGCGTTCCGCCGGAGATGCTACTACAAAGGATCATTGCGCAAGCCCTAGCCCGACAGGGCGTCGACGAGCCCCGGGCCGAACTCGACGCCATGCTCGTGTCGATCATGAGCCATCACGCCGGACTGGTGTCGGCGCCGACCAAGGCAAGACGCCGGATGGAACTCCGCCTGCTCCTCGAGGACCCCACCGCGCAGCGCTACCTCCAGTTCAACCGCTACCAAGGCGTCGTGTGGTTGAACAAAGAGCAAGCGACCTCGGCCGTGCGGGCGATCTACGTCGCGCAGATCCTACAGGCCCGTTTCGATGTCAACGTTCTGTCGCGCTACGCAACAAACGCGCGGAACATCGAGCGCGCCGTCGACGCCGCCGGCTACCGCGTCGAGGCCATCGCCGAACACATCGCCTAACTCCCGGCCAGCAAGAGCGTGCAATCCCCAGGATCCCGACATGAGTGCCGCGCCGTCTTGCCTCTTCCGGAAACCATCCGCGCAGGATCGACGGTTTGCATCGGATCGGCCCGGCGTGGTACACTTTGAGACGTCGATTCACCGCGTACCCGTGGCTCAATTGGATAGAGCACTTGGCTACGGACCAAGGGGTTGGGGGTTCGAGTCCCTCCGGGTACGCCATTCCTCCTTGTCCTCGTCCCTGACACGTGGGGCGCCTCCCTCAGCTCCTTCACAACGTGGCGCACGATGATCGTGCGTCGATGACCGCGCAGGGCCGTCCAGCAACCACCGAATGCACCGAACCCACGGAATCACGCGCTATCCGGTTCCGTGTCGTTCCGTGCGCCCCGAGGTCGGAAAGGATCTCTGTGCGAGTGCAGGAACGCCCGCCGCTTCTTGGCGCCGTGGTTCGCCGGCAATGAATACGGCGAAGTGTCGCGCAGCCGAGCCACCGCCTACGCGGATGGCTGTATGGAAACGGGCAACTGTCTGCCATTTCTCGTCCACGGCCCCAAGACCGCGACATTCTTCCTACAGGCGACTTCACCAGGTGTAGTGGACGGTGTAGGAGACCGTCTTCTCTTCGTTGGGCTTCACCTTGATGCGGAACTCGATCTTCTGGCTGTCCATTTTGGTGTACGGGTCCGATTCCTCGCGCATCTCCCAGTTCATGCCTCGGTACAAGCGCTCGACGACGCGGATCTCGACGGGATCCTTCTTGTGGTTGCGGAGGGTTACCGCAAAGGACTCGTCACACCACTGTCGGTCGTAGTCGCACCTGTAGTTGGTGCGCACGCGTTGGCCGACCAGGTCAAAGGCGTTGCCGGTGTATAGATGCAAGGTCTCTCCGGCCGGAGTGTGGTCAATCGTGTTTTCCCCGGTGAACTCGATCTGTTCGTCCTCGTCGCGTTCGTAGAACCGGGTGCGGCCCGCGGGAAGTGGCATGCCGAGTTGATTGGCCTTCTCATTCTGGATGTCGCGCATGACCCAGACGTCGGTACGCGACTCGGAACCGTACTCCGCCTGTTGCATGAGCTGCGCCGTCGAGTAGCTCTGGTATCCCTCGTCGTTGAGCTTCACGCCGTCGTAGACATAGTAGCATTCCGAAACCACGCCCTCGGCGCGTATGAACTCGACTTGCTTCGTCTCGCGGTCGTGCAAGCTGGTCGGCCGCTCGATCGTGTACAGGTGAAACTCGTCGAACTCCTTCTCCGTTACAAGCGCGCGCATCCCTAGCGAGCCGCCAACCACGACACCGCTGTACGCGCCGCCGTACCCGCCCGTCTCTGGCACGAGCTTGTTGACGTCGCCGGCCATCAGCTTGAGGCGGGCGTTCTCGAAGGTTCTTCCGCACTGGTTGTCTACGGTGATCCACGCGACGAGGTCGAGTTTGTCGCCTTTGGCGGGGGCAACGAAGTTGTAGCTGGCGTTCCAGCTCATGCCGCCCGTGACATAGCCGAGCTCGGCATCGAACGGGCCGGCGGCGTCGGCCTCGATCGTCCAATTCACAGTGGGCTTCAGGCCGGTGCTTTCGTCTATAGGGGCAAACAAGGGCTGTCCGGGCAAGCCGAACCGGATCTTGCCGTCGATCTCGACGATGGGTTCGCCCATTTCGCCATAGCCGGCGGCCATTTGCGTGTGGCTGTACTGCTGTCCGTAGCGGCCCATCGCCATCGAGTGGGGCACGTAGCCGCTGCGGATGATGCGGCCCTGCTGGATCACGCAGCTATCGCCTTCCCGGACGAGGAAATCGAGGGTCTGTCCCTCGTTCGCGTTGAGGAGTAGGCCCTGTGAGAGGGGATCCCCTCGGTAGCTCTGTTCGAGGATCTGGAGCCGTCGCTTGCCGCTGGGATCGCGGAGCATCACGGAATCCGGCTCGAGGTGAATCGTGATGTCTTGGCAGGCGACCTGGTTGACGCCCTTTTGGAGGTCCAGGTGAATGATTTCGCGCACCACGGCGAATCCCTGGTTGTACACGGTCACGGCTGGTTCGCCTGCCAAGGCCCACATAGCCGGCAGGATCACCAATATCGCGGTCAGGTACACGGCCTTGTGCTTCATGACATATCCTCTTCCAGCGCCCATGCCACGTTAGACACCGTATTATACTTCGGACGCGCTGGAAGATGGGGTCTGTCGGGACGGCTCGACTACACTCTCTCTGTGCGGCTCTGGCATTATCATTGCAGCGAAGTCCAAGATGGGACGTTAGTGCGAGTCGTCCGATATGGGCGATATGGATGGGAGAAGCGGAATGCGATCTCGGGGGCCATGTTTAGTTGCCGCGTTGTCATTATTGGTGATGGTAGGAGCTTGTGCCATGGGAGACGAGTCCGGGATCGCCGGCGGCGTAGTCACGCATCAGGACTTGTTCAACAGCGCGATGCGCGAGGGCGTCGCCTGCTACCGCATCCCGGCGCTGGTCACGGCGCCCAACGGCGATCTCGTCGCGGCCATAGACGAGCGCGTGGCGTCCTGTGATGATTTGGGAACGAACGAGGATATCAACATTGTCATCCGTCGAAGTACCGATGATGGCATGACCTGGTCCAACATCGAGACGGTCATCGATTACGACTGCGGAATCTCGGCCTCCGACCCTTCGATGATCGTGGACAGGGATACCGGCGAGATCTTCCTTTTCTACAACTACATGGACCACAAGAGGGAGCACGGCATCTACTATCTGCACGTCGCGAGAAGCCGCGACAACGGTCTATCTTGGGACAGAGCGGAGGACATCACTCCGCAAATCGCCAAACCGGAGTGGCGAGCCGACTTCAAGTTCATTACCTCAGGCAACGGCATTCAAACGCGCTCCGGCGTCCTCTTGCACACCTTGGTGAATCTGGATAAGGGCGTGCACGTGTTCGGGAGCCGTGACCACGGGAAAACATGGTTCTTGGTGGATTCGCCGCTGAAACCGGGAGATGAGTCCAGAGTCGTCGAGTTGGCCGACGGGACGTGGATGGTCAACAGCCGGGTCAAGCACGCCGGGATGCGTTACGTGCATACGTCCACGGACCAAGGCAAGACGTGGACGACCAGGCCCGAGCCGGCGCTCGTGGATCCCGCATGCAATGCGGGCCTGATCCGCTACACGAGCACGGCGGACGGGTACGACAAGAACCGCCTGCTCTTCTCCAACGCGAAGACGAAGGATGCCCGGAGAAACATGACCGTTCGTGTGAGTTACGATGAGGGCTTGACATGGACGGAAGGAAAGACTATTTATGCCGGCGGCGCTGCCTATTCCTCGCTGACCGTTCTCAGGAACGGCGATATCGGGCTGCTATTCGAGAAAGACGGCCATAAGGAGAATGTCTTCGTGCGATTCTCCCTGGAATGGCTGACCGACGGCCAGGATAAGTACGAGCCGCCACAGTCCCGGTAACTGTGAAGGCTTGACGCCGTAAGTCTCACCCAATGCATTCGACGAACCCCGCTACTTCTTCTCGTTGTTCTGCTTGTCTTCTTCGGACGCCGGTTCCTTGGCCGGAACGACCGTCACGGGGGCGATGGCCTCGAGTTTCTCTTTGAGGTCTTTGGCGGGGCCGACCACGACGATGATGAGTTCGGTGGGATCCAACGTGTTCCGGGCGAGTCCGATGCACTTGTCTTGATCGGTCGCTTTGACGGCATCGAGCATGCGACGGAAGTAGTCTTCGGGCAGATTCTCGGACTCGATGAACACGAGGTCTCCGACGATGGATTGCGGGGTCTCACGGGCCCCGGGGAAGCTACCGACGATGTAAGCCTTGGTGTTATCGAGTTCTTTGGGTGCGGGCGGCTCGATCTGGAGACGTTTGATTTCGTCAATCGCGGCCTGGATGGCGTCCGCCGTGGACTCGATCTTGGTAAAGGTGGATACGTTGAACTCGCCAGCCATGCGCTGGGTCGAGTAACCGCCCCGCGCGCCGTACGTCAATCCCTTCTGGACGCGAAGGCTTTCGTTGAGCCGGCTGCCGAATGCGCCGCCGAAGTAGCCGTTGACCACCTGGGACGTGAAGTAGTCGGGATGGTCGCGGGTGATGCCGCGCTGGGCGAGGCGAATCTGGGCTTGGTTGCCGGCTTTGTCCACGAGGTAGATGTGGGTGGGCGCCGGTTCGGGTAGCGGGGCGACGTTGGCCTCGGGTTTCGGTCCCTTCGCCTTCCACGAGCCGAACGCGGATTGGGCGAGCTGGACGGCGCGGTCCAAGGTGATATCACCCCCGAAATAGAGCGAGGCCATGTCGGGCCGGGCGAAAGTCTTCCACCACTGTTTGAGATCCGCGGGATCGAGGGCCTTGACGTCCTCGATTTCGCCTTGAGCGCTACGCGCGTAAGGGTGCTCACCATAGAGCCGCTGCCGGGCTTCGCGGCCGGCGAGATAGGAGGGGCTGGCGTTGGCTACGGTCATGTCGGTCACGGTCTGTTTGCGGAACTTCTCGAATTCCTTTTTGTCGAAGGTAGGTTTGAGCACGATTTCGGCCATGAATCCCATGGCGCGCTCGATCTGTTCGGAAAGGCAACTGGCGCTGACGCTCGATCCGTCCATGCCCGCGCCGCCGCCGAGGCCGATGGCGTAGCGTTCGAGCTCTTCGGCCAGTTCGCCTTCGCTATGTTTCTTTGTGCCCTTCCGAAGCATGCTCAGGGCCATCGAAGCGCAGCCCGGTTTCGACTCGGTCCACGCCCCGGCCTGCAACGCAAGCTGGGCCGTGATGAAGGGCAACTCGTGATTCTCGACCACGACAACCTTGAGGCCGTTTTCGAGGATCTTGGACTGATAGGGCTCCGTGGGATCGAAATCCAGCAGTCCTTGCATCGGCGGCACCGACGGGTGCTCCGCCGGACGGGTCTCTCCGGGACGTCCCGGCGCGGGCGGATCCGTTTCCGGTTGGCCGGTGATCGGCGCTTCGTCTTCCGCGTTCTTCTTGTCTTTCGCGAGCGCGCCGCGTAGATTCCCTTTGACGCGGAAGGTCAGGGCTCTATCTGGGTCCAGATAGGTTTGGGCGACACGAAGCAGGTCGGCGGCCGTCACGTTGCGGATATCCTCGATCCGGCTGTTGACGCGGGCCGTATCGCCCTCGAGTACCGCCGCCTGACCCAGGACGCTCGCTTTCGCGGCCACGTTCAGGTTCTCCGTAACGAGTCCTCTCAGCGCCTGATTCTTCGCCTTCTCGAGCTCGCGCGGCGCTACCGCTTCCGTACGCACCTTGGCGATTTCATCCCGGAGCGCCGCAAGCGTCTCGTCGGGCTTGCTCCCAAACGGGCTCATTACCGCGCCGATAGCGAACAGCCCGTCCTGTTCGAAGCCGAAACCCATGGATTGGATGGCCACGGCCAGTTGCCTATCGGCCACCAACACTCGGTACGTCCGGCTGCTCGCCCCGCCGCCGAGAATGGTGGACAACAAGTCGAGGGGAACGGCGTCCGCGTGCGCCAAGGGTACCGTCCGATAGGCAACGGCAACCAACGGCGCCGGCGCATTGTCTTGCTCGATGGTGACCTCGCGCGGTTCCGTGGGCATGGGTTCGCGGATCGCGACACGCGGCACGTCCGGGCACCGGCGTATCCAGCCGAAGTACTTCTCCGCCAGGGCTTGGGCGTCGGCATGTTTCACGGCCCCGGCGATGATGAGGGTCGCGTTGTTCGGTACGTAATACTTCGTCCAAAACGCGCGCAGCTCGGGAACGGTCGAAGCACGCAGGTGCGGGATCTTGCCGATGGGCGACCACCGATAGGGATGCACCTCGAAAATCTCGGCGAGGGCATCCTCCAGCAAGGTGCCGTATGGCGCGTTGAGCCCGAGACGCCGTTCTTCCTCGACGACCTTGCGCTCGGTGTCAAACGCGGCCTGATCGATCTTGAGGAAACTCATGCGTTCCGCTTCGAGCCACAGCACCAACTCCAACTGATTGGCGGGCACCGTCTGGATGTAGACTGTCTGATCGAAGGAGGTGTAGCCATTGCAGTTGCCGCCGATTTGGCGGATGTAGTCGAAATGGTCCGTGGGCCCGAGGCGGTCCGTGCCTCGGAACATCATATGCTCGAACATGTGAGCGAAGCCCTGGCGTTCCGGGTCCTCGTCCTTCGAGCCGACGTGATACCAGAGGTCCACGGTGACGATAGGGCACGAAAAATCCTCGAGCGTGACCACCCGTAGCCCGTTATCGAGCGTGGTCTCCTGGTACTCGAGGTGTCCGGGCTCGAGTCCCGTCGCCGTCCAGGCGACCAACACAGCCACTACCAAGAACGCACCACTCACCCAGCGCATCGAGCAAGCTGAACGACGAGACATGTGGATTTCCTTCCGGCACGAACCCTTGAGCAGGCCCGGCAGTGTGGGCAGGACGATCCCGCGTACGTAATGGAACACAAGGGACCTCTTGGGCGCAATGGTTGTTCGCCCAGCGATTATAACCGTCTGCATTGGCGGTGGCGGCAACGCCTGCTGGATTCGCAGGCCGTACGCCGTCAACTCAACTGCCGCGATCCAGTACTGACCCACAAGATGATATGCCAGAAACGCCCGTACGCGCAATCCGCCCGTTTTGAACGGCTTCGCGGGGCACTGGCACCGCGGAATGACCTTCCCCGACGGGCCATTAGGCGGCGAGTTCGGGCCGGTCAATCACATGTTTCCCGCGACGCCCATCGAGTTGCACGAGGGATGGATTCTCGCCGAGGAACGCCTGATCACCTGCGTCTCCGGCACCTTCCCCTGGCCTCACGATCGCGAGCCTCGCGTCGTACAATTCGACGAGCACGGCCGCGAATGCCCGGCCAAGTTCTCCGTCGAGACGCACGACGGCCGGCGGTCGATCCGCATTACCCTCCGCGACTGGTGGCAGATCGCCGTCGTCGAGTGAGACGGATAACCGAATCGCGAGAGTTCTATCCCTCAGAAGGCGTAGCGAGCGCCGGCGTAGACGTTGGTGTTGTCCTCGAACTGGCCGAAGAAACTGGTTTCGGAGCGTCCGGCGAACACGTTGGCGCCGGCCTCGAGCGTCCACCGGTCTGAGGCCTTGTACGTGACTTTCGGCCGCAGATACGCGTCCCCGTCGGATGGGCTGTAGTACGCGAAGAGCGACAGGGTCAGGTTCTGGCTCATGAGGAGCTTGGTCAAGCGCGTCGTAATTACGTGCCGATCCTCATCACGCTTGGGCATCAGAAAGAACCGCGTGTCGCGATAGGCGTCGTAGTCCATCATGTGCTCGACGTAGTACTGGAAAGCGCCGGTGAATTCCTTGGCCAGTTCCTGCTCGTAGCCGATCAGCAACCGAAACTCACTGTTGTTGACGAACGCGCGGTCGCCGGCGCGGTCTTCGTACGAGTCGTAGTAGCCGATCTCGGCGTTGCCGATGCCCTTGCCTACCGTACCTCGGATGCTCGCGCCGTACACGTTCAGCTTGGGGAACACGGCCCGCGGCGGAACGAGCGTCTGGCCGCCGGGGCTCTTCCAGAGGCCACTGTAACCGTAGACGGCCACTTCGTACGAACCGATGTTGCGGTAGAGGCGCAACGCCCACTCGTCGTCCTCGAACCAGTCGTGCGGCCGATCGTAGTTCACCTGGTCATGGAGTCCCGAATGATCCCGGCGCAGGGGATCCCAGTAACTGATGCGCTCGCCCGTGATGAACCGGTCCGGATCGAACTGCGGCGTGTACACCAGGTCGACGTTGACGAGATCCGAGAACCCGCCGAAGCGCAGCGCGTCCGAGGGCGCCTTGAGATAGTCGACGTCGCGACCGGTGAAGAAGGACGGCCAATCCTTGGGAAACAAATCGTTGATAAACAGCATGTCGCCGGTGCCCCACGTGAGCACCTGGCGGCCCAGCCGGAAGTCGACTGTATTACCGGGACGCCACGTGAGGCACAGCCGACGCAGGTCGAACTCGCCGCGTTCGGCGATGCCGTCGAGGTACGCATCGCCGGTGTATTCGAAGACGAGCGTATCCCACGCCTTTTCGGTGCTGAGTTGCAGCCGAAGTTCGCCGAGCGTGGCGTCGGTAGGCTGGGCATGGTCGGACTGCGTGCGGACGCCGGCACGCGCCTCGACATAGCCGTAGATCGGGAAGGGCAGCCGCTGGCGCAAGGGTATCGGTTCAGCCTCGGTCCCAGCGGTCTCCGGGTCCTCCTCGAGTCCGGGCGGCAGCGAGGGCCCGGTGTCGCTTTCGAGTCCCGGTGGTAGCGACGGCGACGTGTTCTCCTCGAGTCCGGGCGGCAGCGGCGGGGCATCGGCCCGTGCCGCAACGGCTACCACGAGTCCGAGCAAGCCAATCCACGGAGCCAATCGCCTTGGCGTCATGTCTGTCCTCCGGACGATGCCGCCTACTTGATGTACTCGCGGGGCGGATTGCGCAGGTACCGCTCGGTGAAGATGTCCTCGGGCAGGCCCTTATCGTACTCGACGGTGCTGTACTCGATCGTCGTACTGCCGCCGATGTTGGTGTCCGTGATCTGCGATTTCACGACCGTCTTGTAGTCCTGGATGGTCTTAACGCCCTTGACTTCGGCGGTCCGGTACACTTGGCCGCCCTTCTCGAAGGCGATCTTGATCGGAATGAACGTCGCCTTGTGGATCCACATCGTGTAGGCGTCGAACTCGACGAGGCCCGGCTGCTTGGGCGTGTTCTTGAGCACGTAATACGTCTCGTTTGTCTCAACGAGCTCGTGCGTGTCCTCGTCGATGCCTCGGCCGGACACGTCCTCGTAGAAGAAATGCGAGCCGACGAAACTTGTGCGTTCATCCGAGGCGGCAATGCGTTTCGTTACGTCGAGACCGGGCAGGTATAACCAGCGGTCGTCATCCTTGTCGGTGTGCTTCCAGACCATGAACACCGTGCCGCGCTCGTCGGCCGGCGCGTGGAAATACACGTAGAAATTCTGGTCCTCATCCTCGCCGTCTCTGTTCATGCGCAGGATCGTGAATTCCTTGTCGCGCGTGCGGCCCTGGGCGTCCGTGATGGTCATCTTGACGCGCGCCACGCCGTCCTTACCTTGGTAATAGGCCATGTGATTGGCCTTCTTGACGATCTCGTCGACGGATAGGTCCTGCGCCACGGCGCAGAAAGGTATCAGCGCCAACGCGAGCGCCAGTGCGCCCAATATCCAACGCGTCCTCATGGCGACTCCTCCTTTCGAACGTTCGGCTGCGGCGGACGGCACCGTTCCCGACGCGACATTAGGCCGCATCCGCCGGCCAACACCGGCACGGCAATCAAGCTTATCCACGTGAGCGTCGTAATACCGACGCGGAAGAACTGATGGACATTCACCACGACCAAGAGCACCGCCGCCACGCCGGTGATGATACACGTGCCGCAGTTGCAGGTCACGCAACAAACCCGCGACTTCGGAAACAGCAGCGGCTCGAGCAGGCGGATGAGCGCCGGCAGCAACACAACGGTTCCCACGCCGGACACGAGTAGAATCGACGCCAGGAAGATGCCCACCGTCTGGTACGGCACCAACGGCGCGGCCAGCAGCGGTAGGAAGCCCACCGCGATCACGATCACGTTGCGCGTGATGGCCCGGGCCGGCTCGCCGAACACGACGGCGTGCGTCTTCTCCCATGAGCCGTACTCGGCGTGCATCTCGCGAGCGCGCGCGAGCAGATGTATCGCGAAGTCGACGGCCAGGCCAAGCGTTAGCGACGACAAAACGGCCACGGGCATGTCGTAGTCCTTGCCGACGAGTCCGATGACGCCGTAGATCAGGCCGATGGTGATCGTCAGCGGAATCATGGACAGGAAGCCCCACAGGCCCGAGCGGAACAGGATGATCATCATCAGCAAGACGACAAGGAAGCTACCCAGGAACGACTGGAGCATGCCGCTGACCATCTTGTCTTGCCAGATCACGTTGATGTAGGTCAGGCCGAACCAGCGCGCCTCGATGTCGAAGGGCGGCGGCGTCTTGGTCGTGAATTCGTCCACCGCCGCCAGCACCTTCTCCATGTCCTTGTTATCGCCGCTCTTGAGCTGCACCCAGAGGCTTGACTGGCGGTAGTCCGGCGTCACGAAATGCCACAGATCGCCCGGCCGATGGCTGCTCTGATACTGCATCAGGGATTGCGCCACCGCCGGCACGCTGTCCGGAATGCGGAACTGCGCGTCCGTGCCATCGATGAGCTCGCGGTGCACCGTCTTCACAATGTCGGATAGCGAGTTCGACTTGCCGACGACCCCCGTGGCCAACAGGTGTTCTTGCAGCGCCTCGATGTACCGCAGCGCCTCCGGATCCTTGAAGATCTCCGGACGGACCTCGACGGTCACGTCCGGCGTGGTCACCGGTTCCGTCTCCGGCGAATCACCCAATCCCGCAGGCAAATCCGGCGCGCCGCCGTCCAATCCCGCCGGTAAATCCGGCGCGTCGCTACCGAGATCGAGGCCCTCCGGGATGCTTGGCGCCTCGGCGCTGAGTCCTTCCGGCAAGGCCACATCAGCGGTCGCCCGGGCGGCCGGCATCGATGGCTGCGGCGCCGTCAGCGGCTCCCCTTTGGGCCGCAACGTCAGATAGGCCATGTACGTGCCGCCGAAATGCTGGTTGAGCACGCGATCGGCTACGCGAATCTGGTGGGACGGCTCGAACCAGCGCGTCGGATTATCGTTGATCTGGATACGGCTGATGCCATATCCCGCGACGATGATCGCCACGACCGCCAAGGCCACAATCAGCTTCGCGTAGCGATAGGTAGCCTCGCCCGCAGCGTGGAGAATGCGCGCCTCGAGGCTGTGGGCCGCCTTGGCCTCGTCCTCGGCGCTCTGATGTTTTGCGCCGAAATTGTCGAGTTTGCGATCCGGAATGAACATGACGAACGCCGGAATGAACGTTACCGTGAGCAGCCAGGCGTACATGACACCGATGGCCACAAACAGGCCGAAAATCTGCACCGGCGGAATCGGCGTCAGCGCCAGCGACGCGAATCCCGCCGCCGACGTGAGCGACGTGTAGAGCATCGGCGTGAACAAGGTGTCCATGACGCTGGTGATGGTCTTGCGCCGATCCTTCGTCTGCTGATAGCGGTCGAAGAACTCGGACAGGATATGGATCGAGTCGAGCACGGCGATGGGCATGATGAAGATCGGGATCATCGAGCTCATGATGTGAATCGTGTTGCCGGTGATGACGAGCAGGCCCATCGTGAAAATGACGGACACCAGGGCCAGCAACAGCGGCGACACGATGAGGATGAGCTTCCGGAAGAACAGCAGCATCAGGATGAAGATCACCAGCATCGCCAGCGGCGCCGAGATCGCCATCTGCTTGAACATCTCGACGCCGAACACGTCGTTCGCCACCGGAAGACCCGTGATGTAGTACTTGTCGTCGCCATCGAGTGTGGCAATGCGTTTCAACAGCCTCGAGTAGACTTTGCTGCTCAAGTCTTTCGACGTCACCGGCAGGTACAGCGCGAGGGCCTGGCCCGTCTCCGACACCAGCGTGCCGTCGAGGAACGGAATCCGCCGTGCTTTATCGCGAACCGCTAGGGCCTCGGCCTCCGTCTCGGGCGGTTTCGCCATGAGCCACTCGAACTTCACCTCGCCGGGGCCGCCCTGCTCGATGTTGTCCACCGTCGACGGCGCGATCACATCCACGCCGATCACCCCGGCCGCCGGATCCGCCTGGCCTATAGCCTCACCACGGAGCGTCTTGGCGTACTCGGTCAGCTCGTAGATGTTCTTGAGCGACTGCGGATTGAACACGCCGTCGGGATGCGTCTCGTTCACCACGCCGAGGACGACCATGTCGTTCAGCGTGAACAACTTACGCATATCGTTGTGAAATACGCGCACGGCCTCCTGCCGGCTCAGCATGTTCTCGGGATCCGTGTCCACCTTGAGCGGCGGCAACATCGAGAACGCCTTCGGCGCCACCGTGGGCGCCACCGCCAGGAACGCGATCGCCACCGTGACGGCCACCGTCAGCGCAGCCACTGCGCGCGGATGGTCAATCGAGAAACCTACAACCGACGTACCGAGCTTCATCGACCGCGTCCCTCTTGACCCTGTTATCGCCCATAATACCATGGTCTTGCACAGCGCACGTCCCAATCCTTCAAAATGCCGTCCAGCATGGCGTGTTCGTCTCTGGCCACGGTCTCGCCAAACCGCTTGCCCATGAGGCCCGTGTTCATCTGCGTCGCGTACGTTTGTCCGTCATCGCCTTCCCAAAGAGCAAGCGAGCACGGCATCAGCGCGAAAACGTGCCGATCCTTCGAGCTCAACGCCTTCCTGATGTCGAATGCCCCGGACTCGACCAGCCCTGCGTGTCTACCGGCGCCTGAATCGCCTCCACGGTACTGGCGAAACCCTTCGTGTTCGACTTCGTAACCAATACCGGCCGAGGCACCATCTCCCACACCGCCAACAGCGTCAGCCCCACAAACACACCCAGGACCACGAAGCCTGCACTTGCCATCTCCAAGCTCCTTCCCGTGCGTATGCTTCTGCCTTTCGCTACTCATCCGTGCACCGAGGCAGACCGGCCTTGCCCAGAATCCACACCATCGGACACCAATTCGTGATGCCGGACTGGAACAGATTCAGCCCGGCGAACGCCGTCAGCCACAACCAGTACGCGCTGTGCCAGTGGGCCAAGGCGAGACTCACCAGGATCACCGTCCCAGCGGCCAACCGCAATCCGCGCTCAATCGTCATCGTGGTCGCCTCCAGGCCGTAGCGGCGTCATCTCCGCCTGCCACACACTCGCGACGACCTTCACCAACAGCAACGCCACCCCGAGCCGCGCCCGGAATTCCGGAAAAATCACACTACCCGCACGGGACCGGTCCCATGGCCGGTTTGATCTGAACGTCGTCACATGCTATGATAACCGCCGTTCCTGCAGCGTTTATTCCCCGATAGCTCAGTTGGTAGAGCAGCTGGCTGTTAACCAGCGGGTCGCAAGTTCGAGTCTTGCTCGGGGAGCCAGACATAATACTCCAGCGAACCGCCGCTTTGGCGGGCACCGGAGTTCCGAATATACGCCCTACATAGGCCACAAGGCCATGTGGGGCGTTTTTTGTTCTCTTGCCGTTCAGTTCTCCGCTAACTTTGTTCTACCTTTGTTCTACCAAGTGATGCGGCAGAAGGAAAGACGACGTTTCAGGTATGCAGCGAGAACCGTTGGTCCAAACGACTCATAACTGGCCGGAAGATTTTTCAGTCGGGACAAGTAGCGTCGATCAAGAGGTACTCTTTTCTATTTCGTTTTATCCGGCGACTACCTCTCGCAAACTCGTAATGTCACGCTGCGGTGGCTGACCAAAGAGGCAGCTGTACTCGCGGCTGAACTGGGAGGGACTCTCGTAGCCCACATGGAACGCAGCGGTCGCTGCCTCCAAATGTTCCACAAGCATCAAGCGTCTCGCTTCATTGAGCCGCAGCCATTTCTGGAACTGTAGAGGGCTCATGGCCGTCAAAGCCCGGAAGTGATGGTGGAAAGTTGAGGTGCTCATATTGGCATATGCCGCCAGATCGTCAACATGAAGTGGTTTGCTAAAATTACCTTTCAGCCAGTCAACTGCACGTGAAATCTGATGGCTCTGGGTTCCCGCAGTTGCAATCTGTCGCAAGCGCAGGCCTTGCTCTCCCACGAGTAGGCGGTAAAGGATTTCCCGTTGGATGAGTGGAGCAAGAACAGGAATGCTGTCAGGCTCATCAAGCAGATCGATTAGCCTATGGAAGGCGTGGAGCAAGGGCAACGAAACTTCGCTGACGGCTATTCCTCGGCTCGCCTGTTGTGCCTTTGGCATGGGAAGATTGATGTCCACCATCAATTGCGCCATCGCCCGCTGGTCAAGCTCTAGTCTCAGCCCCAGATACGGCTTCTCCCTGCTTGCCTCAATAATCTCCACTATTACAGGAAGACCCAGCGAAGTGATCAGGTATTGGTGTGCATCATAAACATAAACTTCTTCTCCCAGCACCACTCGTTTTATGCCTTGTGCAATCAGGCAAACATTTGGCCCCAGCATATAGCTGACCGGTTCTGTAGGCGTTTCATGTCGAAAGAGAAAGAGCGCAGGGATTGCGGTAGCCCCATCTTCCGTCCGCTCGGCCCATCGTGCAATTCGCGCAGCCAACCCCAAGCGCATGGCCTCCATTGCTGTGCCCTGTTCACCCACAGCAATTCCTCTGGACACTCGCGAAATATCAGGCTTGGACATTGAAGTTCTCTCCATTCTTTGTGTCGTTGATTTTAGCATGAATTCGGTGCTTTCAGCCAACGGCGAACGAAAGTCCGGTGAATTAGGCAAGAATAAGGCAGGATTGGTCTATCACATTTCGGCTCCACGCGAGTATCATTAATACGAGAACCAGCCAAAACAAGAGATGCCATCAGGAAACGAGAAATCATGCGCTCGATTATTGCAGCCAAGACTGGTGGGCCGGAGGTGCTTGAACTCAGAGACACGCCAATACCCGATATTGATGATGATCTGGTGCTGGTTCGGGTCAAGGCGGCCGGTATCAACTATGCCGACATTATGCAACGAATGGGACTATATCCGAACGGGCCGCAGCCGCCGTTTCCGGCAGGATTCGAGATTGCTGGCGTCGTCGAGAAAGCCGGAGCGAACGTCCACAACTGGCAGGCGGGCGATGCGGTGATGGGCCTGTGCAGCGGGGGATACAGCGACTTCGTCGTCGCTGACCCGCGCGGCCTGATGCGCAAACCCGAGTCGGTCGATTTCATCCACGCCGCCGGCATCCCGTGCCAGTACCTGACCGCCTACCACGTCCTGTTGACGCTGGGGCGGCTGACCTCCGGCCAGACCGTGCTGATTCAGGCCGCCGCAGGCGGGCTGGGGACCATGCTGGTGCAGGTCGCGCGCAATTCCGGCGCCACTGTAATCGGCACGTGCGGCACGGACCAGAAAGTTGACCTTCTCCGCCAGCTCAAATGCGACCACCCCGTCAATTACAGCACGCATGACTTTGAAGAAGAAGTCCGGCGCATAACGGGCGGCTGCGGGTGTGACCTCATCATCGATTCCGTGGGCGGCCAGATCCTCGACAAGAGCCTACGCTGCATCAAGACCCGCGGACACATGATTTCCGTCGGGGCCGCATCCGGAGAGCCCGGGAGCGTCTGCGTGTTTGGCAACTGCATAACCGTTTCCGGTTTCAACTTGATGGTTTATCTGGCCGACGAGCCCGCCATGGCCAATGCGTACCGCGATTTGCTCCGGTGGCTGGCGGAAGGTGCGCTGGAAATCGTCGTCAACCGTGTCCTGCCGCTGGAACGCGCTGCGGAGGCCCAACAACTACTCGCTGAACGGAAGACGACCGGGAAGGTCGTGCTGAGAGTGGAGGATTAGGCAATAGGACTACGACGATCTGGCGAAACGGCCTTCGAAAGACCGAAATACGGCTATGCGAAACATCGGCAAGTTGAAGGAGATGGGAGCACTTCGGAGAATGGGTTCCAAAAGGACCGGCCATTGGCGGGTTACCAATCGGGATCGCTGGAATCACGGGACTATGATTCCCGTTGCTCCCTTTTCCAAATTACGGAACGCCCTAATCTGTTCGTTTGCCCGTGCGAGGTGCGTTATGGAACGTAAGCGCCGTTCACTGAAGAATGCGATCTTTTCGGGATCAGAGACGGTGCACAGACTCCGGATAACAGAATCGGGTAACTTGAGCAAATTGAGTACCTGAGTGACCCGTGCCCGCGTCAGCCCCACCTTTCGCGCGAGCTCCGACTGACTGTTAACCTTCCCTGTTGCCAGCATCCGCTGGAAGGTCAGAGCGAGTACCACAGGACTTACCGACTGGGCTTTTTCAGGTTTCTCCGGACGTGTAACCGTGTACATCACGTTGCGGTCAGAGGAATTACAAAACACGGGCATGACATGCCAACCGTGGGCTCGATTTCGCTGTGATCGCAACACGGGGAGCCAGTCAAAGAATCCGCTGTTTGGAGGCGGTTCAGGGTTTACGGGAAGCCCCGGTGGACAACCGCCGGGGCTTCGTCAATTTTGCCGGAGGCAGGGGATTACGCGGTCCGGTATAGTGGCGTGTCTCATGGCCACCTCGATATGAACTGGATGGTGACCAACATGGATGCAGCGCAAGCAGTAGGCATTAACCAAGCGACGCTGGACGAGATCGTTCGGCGCATTCTCTCCGTCGCGTCGCCGGAGAAGATCATCCTCTTCGGCTCCGCTGCCACCGGCGAAATGACTCCGGACAGCGACATCGACCTGCTCATTGTTGAGGCCGAGCCGGGCGATCAACGCCTAGAGAGCGTCCGCATCCATGCCGCCCTTCGCGGCCTTGACTATGCTTTCGATGTTATCGTGATTGGCCGCGAATGGTTTGAGGCCAGCAAGAACGTCATCGGCGGCATTGCCTACCCCGCCAACAAGTACGGCAAGGTGATCCACGATGCGGCCTGAGGACGAAGTCCGGACTAAGCTCGTCGGACAGTGGATGGACAAGGCAACTCAGGATCTCCTTGCGGCCGACGCGCTCATGCAACAAGTCCCGCCGCTCGTGTATCCGGTTTGCTTGCATTGCCAACAGGCTTCTGAGAAGTACCTCAAGGCCTATCTCACCCAATCCCAGGTCGAGTTCACAAAGACGCACAATATCGCCGAGCTGCTTGACCCGGTGGCCTCGGTCGACGATGGACTTGCCCAGGAGCTTGCGCCTGCGGCGATTCTGACACCGTACGGTGTCGACGCGCGGTATCCAGGGGACTTACCCGAACCTTCCGAAGAAGAGAGTAGGAGCGCATTGGGGCTCGCTCGCCAGGTCGCCGAAGCGGTGACGAATCGGATCGAATGAGACTAAACTGGGGGCAGCGTCCGCCCGGACTGCCGGACCGGAAACAGTGCCGGCACGCCTTGCGCCAGTGCTCACATCTGTCGTACTCTCATGGTATGAATCAGCAGCCAACCTGCAAGCGGGATGGAACGGACAAGCTCCGTACGTTTCGACGGAACTCTCTCACGCTACGTGAGAGCTTCGGCCAAACGCCCGGGAGTTAGTGAAGGACATGGCCTTCACGGCACTGAGAGGGGTCGCGAGGAAAGCGAGGCTGGCCAATGGAGAGACTCCGGCAAATAAAGGGTTACTGTCAGCATTTATTCCTGGCGCGCGCTTCTTCGACGGTATTCCCCTGGCTGGCGATGTCCAACTCGGGACAAAGCGAAACAAACCCGTCGTCTTCTCGTTCAATCAACGCCGTGAAACGGATGGTGCGCATACTTGTTTCCTCATTCCATCGCGGTCCGTTTCCTCGCGTAGACACAGGTGGGATACACACTCAGGACCTCGCGATGTCGTCGTTTCTACTCGTATGGATTGTAGCTCTTTCTTATCTGCCCGGCAAATTGCGTCGTGCTGCGGGGAGGCCGCGTGATAACGCCGTACTTCGAGAACAAGCTCTTCGACCTGTTGCCGCCGCTCTACCGCATCGAGAACCTGTCTGCGTGCGGACACGCACAGGCAGGCGAGGCCGGCGACCTGGCATCGTTTCTGAAGGTTCCGGCCGTGAGCCTCGACGGGTTGAAGGAACTCATCGAGCGTTTTCCCGAGATCTTCGATGTGGACCGCTGCGAGCCGCGTTACCTCCCGCATGGCCGGTCTCCCGACCGAGCCTCGTGTTCGCTCGTCCTCCGAGACAAACATCACTCTTCCACGTGCGAAGGCGGAACCGAAGGTCTCCAAAGTGCCTGGTGCTTTCGTGCGTGGTGATCTGGTGCGTTTCTTGGTCCCGGATCCGTGTCATCGGTGCCATCAGTGGTCAACCGGCTTTCTCTTTCCACCGCGGATGGCGCGGATTGCACGGGTCTTGGGGAATTGTCGGGACGGAATTGTCGGGACGGAATTGTCGGGACGGAATTGTCGGGACACCTTACGGAATTGTCGCGGAATTGTCGGGACACCTTACTTAATTCTGGTAAAGAAGGGCCTTTTGTGGTAGGCTTGGGGGTATGTTGCGCATAGCACGAGTCGTAGTACCGGGACTGCCGCACCATGTGACGCAACGGGGCAACCGGCGCATGCAGACTTTCTTCCTCGATGCCGACTACGGGGAGTACCTGGCGTTGATGGCTACCTGGTGTCGACGGTGTGAAGTGAGCGTGTGGGCCTATTGCCTCATGCCGAACCACATCCATTTGGTGCTTGTTCCGCAGAACGCCGACGGTCTCCGGCGCGCTGTGGGCGAGGTCCATCGGCGCTACACGTGCCACGTCAACGCCCGAGAGGCGTGGACCGGGCATCTGTGGCAGGGGCGTTTCCTCCGCAAGCGCAAACCTGGACCCAAAACACCGCGAGAGGAGAGTTGAGTATGGTGTCCCGGAATTTCTCCGGAGTTCGGAGTTTCTGCAGAATTTCTGCGGGATTCCTGCAAGACCCCGCACGAAGTATCGGAAGAGAGCAAAAGATAGGTAGTCTGTCCTCTTAACTCCTGTCCCCTTAACTCCTTAACTCTGGATTACCCCGCCCAAAACCTTCTTGCGAGAACGGCGGCAACTCATCCTCACCCTGCACGGGGAAGGCGTGCCCACGAAGGAGATTGCCCGGCTGGCGGGTATCACGATACGGCGCGTGAACCAGATTCTTGCCGAGGGAACGCGCGGAGAATTCTCTGTCCTTTCGCACGCGATCTTGTCACGCCGGAACAGGTCGTGCCACCTATGCTTCCAATGTCAGGCTTACTTGGCTATGGGCGTTCCATAGTTCTGAATGACCGCCTGCATTTGCGGGCTGAGATGCTTCACAAGCTCTGCGTTGCGGGAAACATCGGGCACGAAGTCGAACAACTGCGCCGCGGCGATTCCAAACGAGCGCGATTTCTCAGCCAACGACCCTTCCGCGACTGCCGGATCGACATTGGTCACGAAGATCGAGATGGTATTGTCGCTGTTGCGCACAATCTCGAACGTGCGAACTTGTTGTGGGAACTCTCGCAAAGACACCGTTTCAACTTCCCAGAAGCCGGATTCAGGGGACGCGGCATCAGGCGATTCAAAGGGCGTGATCGTATTGAGATGACGATGGCCCGCGATCCACAGAATCAAGTTCGGGTATTCATGCAGCTTGGCAATCAGCGCCGATTCCGATACGTAACTCTCAGGCAACCATCCGACGGGATGACCCTCCGGCACTACGCCTATCGGTATGTGCGCCGCGATGATCATGAGCTTGTTGTTGGCCGTGCCTTCTTCCAGTTCACTCACAAGCCAGTCATAGCGTTCCCTGTCAAGCGTTCCATACCCGTAGGTGTCAGCATTGGGATCGAGGCCCGGCGTATCCTTCTTTACGGTATCGTCCAAGGAGATAACCTTGATCGGCATGTTCGACTTTGGTTCGAAGCTGTAGCACGCGAAGTCCCGGTCAACATTGTCCTGTGTGAAGCCATGTCCCACCGGCAGCGAAGATGTGTCAAAGAATTCGCTCATCCATTCCTGGCTTGAGACGGGGATGCGATTCGAATCGGCGACGACGCGCGGGGGCTCCGTGAAGTCCTCGAAACGGCCAGCGCCATAGATATCCGCAAAAATAGTTCTGCCATCGAGTGTGCCCATGTAGAAGTCTCGACCGTCCATGCCGCCGGGAAGCAGAACATTGCCCAGCAGGAGAACGTCTTCACCGGTATAGGCGTCCAAGAGATAGTCGTTCACGGGTTTTGAACCCATCCAATACTGATCGTGGTTTCCAATGACCTGATACCAGGGAATCGCCTTGTCAAGCCCCGTCGCCTTGTAGACATCCTGGTAATCATTGTACGGGCCGGGATTGGGGTCATCCTTGGCGCCCGAATCCGGATTGATATTCTCGCCGTCAATGACATCAATGTACCATCTGAGCTCGTTATATCCGGCACTATTGATGGCGTCGCCGAGAGAGATGCCGAAATCGAGCGGAGTCTGTTCGTGAATCGCGTTCATGGTCTGGATAGCTGCATCGAGAACATGCGTCGTGTACGGCATAATCCCCGAATAGACAGAGATCGCATTATTGCCGATGCCTGAATTGAACATGGCCATATAGATCAACTGCGCCGGGCTCTCCTTGTCGGTAATATGAATATCAGTCATAGCAAAGAAATGCATCAGCCGCGCGACATTGGTAACGGACGCGCTGCCTGCCACATAGCCATCCACCAACGCCATTCTGCCGGAATCGACGCCGTCTCCGTACGTCCATTGTCCATAGCCATTCGCCTCATATTCCGAGACATTCCAAGGCAGGATTCCGGAGCCCGTCGGCAGGATAGGCGTGATCGTTCTGTCCCACGTCGTGGCAACATCGTCGGAGATCGGGTATTCCTCGAGCGGCTCTTCGTCGCTGCGCCTTCTCACGGAAATGTATCTGCACTTCATCCTGCTGGAACTGCCGGTGACCGTAGTTGCCGTGAGGGAGACGTTATACTTTCCTACGGCGGTGTAGATGTGCCTGGGGTTTTGCGCCGTGCTGCAAGATCCGTCCCCGAAGCTCCAGGTCCACGCTATGACCGGTGAGGCGCCCGGCGCCGACAAATCCGTGAACTGGACCGCGAGCGGAAGGTTGCCCTCGGTCACATTCGCGCTGAAATCCGCGCGCGGGCGGCAGGGCAAAGGCAGTGGACAACCCGCGAGGCCAACAACGACACCAAGGACCAATGTCACCGCGAGAATCGGCTTCGATCGGTTATTGTGCATGGGACGTCACTCCTAGCTGTTGTGCGCGATTTCCGTATTCTTCAGGCAGAAGCCCGAACTAATCATCACGAAAGCGCTTGGCATCCGTTTGCGCTCCGCCCTGACACACGACGGAATTCATTCCTCTGAGGCGCGCCGTGTTCTCCGAATTCTTCGGGTACGCGTATTTCATTTGCAAGAAGTATCATATCAGACTACGTCTCATACGGCAATCCGGGGTCGCGCTGTTTCTGTCTCCCGCCCCGTAGGCCTAGGCTGCGGAACGAGTTACGCCAACAATGGCAATGAATCGACGCGACATGGAAGAGATGGACCGATGGCACAGGAACGAGGGCAAGACGGCGCCCCCGAAGAAACGTATGGGGCCGCCCGACGGCAACCTCAATCCAATGAAGCACGGCATCTTCGCGAACAAGTGCCTCAACGCCGAGGAGCGCGCGTCCTTCGATGAGCTGATCGAGCGGCTCTACCAGGACTTCGAGTTCAACAAGTCGAGCGACTTCCTGCAGCTCGAACTCGTGGCCATCTACTCGGTGAAACGGATGCGCGCCCAGGTGGAAGGGAACGTGGACGCGGCCCAGAAGCTGGACCCGATGATCCGCGCGCACATGAAGGATCTCAAGGCCACGAAGATCGCCCGCGAGGGTGACCAACTCCGGGGACTGCAGACGACGCCGGCGGATTGGGCCACGGAACTCTTGGAGAAGACCGGCGCCAAGCCTAACGCCAAGGCGGCGAAGACGGACCGCCCGCGGAAAAACGCGAAAAAGATGTCGGATAACTCCGGGCCGCCCGATCCGGAAGACCCCGTAAACAGGGGCGATCCGGAGGACGACGATGCGTGAGAGGTCAGATAAGACGTGTTCCAGGAAGTCCTGCCTGAGCATTCCTTCCCGCTGTCACTTCATGGTTTGTGTTCTTCGGCGGGCCACCTGCCGGGGCGTGATGCGCGTGCCTCGGTTGGACAGGAACAAGGCGCGCTCCTCGGCGGACGTCAGACGGCGCCGCTCGTTGAGCCAGACGCGCCGCAATGAACGGAGGCTGGTCTTGAGAAACTTTGCTTGGCAGATGTTTCCCTTGGCGCGGACGCGCAGGTGTTTCGCGTCGAGGCCCACGTCGTCCAAATCGAGGCCAACCAGTTCGCCCAGCCGAATGCCCGTGCCGAGCAGCACTTCGAAGATGACACGGTCGCGCCGGTCCGCCGGGGTGTTGTGTCCCCTGGGTTCCTTCAGCAGCTTTCGCTTCTCCGCCGCCTTCAACCGGTGCAGCGAGGCCGCAGACCGTTGGCCCCGGGCGTGTTCACAAGGGCTGGGGCCGCGAGCGCCTGGTCGAGCAGACCCGGCGTCACGTCCGCAATGGTGAGCGCGGGTCCACGCGGCGCTCGGCTGTGCTGCGGTGGCAGGCGTGAGCCGTGTGCTCGGCGATGTGTATAATGGGAGGGTCCAATTGAGGGATGTTGCCATGCAACCGTTGGTATCCGTGGTCATTCCGGTATACAACGAGGAGAAGAACGTCGAGCCGCTCGCGCGGCGGGTCGACGCCGTGTTTGCCGGATTGCCGGAGTACGCGTACGAGTGCCTGTTCGCCAACGATTGCAGCGACGACGGGACGCGCGCGGCCATCGAGCGCATGCACGCCGAGATTCCGCAGGTCCGGCCGATCCATCTCGCCCGACGCAGCGGCCAGTCCGCCGCCGTCGTTGCGGCCATGCGCCGCAGCAAGGGAGAATTCATTCTAACGCTGGACGGCGATCTCCAGAACGATCCCTGCGATTTTCCGAGGATGCTCGAGTTGCTCCAGGATCACGACTGCGTCTGCGGCTACCGCGCGAATCGCCATGACACGTGGATTCGGAAGGTGTCGAGTAAGATCGGCAACGGCGCGCGCGAGGCCGTGCTCAAGGACGGCATCCGCGACGCGGGCTGCGGCTCGAAGGGGTTCCGGCGCAGTTGTATCGAACACGTCATTTCGTTCAACGGCATGCACCGCTATTTCGCCGTCCTGATGCGCGCCGCCGGCAAGACCATCGCCGAATGTCCCGTCACGCACCATCCGCGACAACACGGCATCTCGAAATACGGCATCAACAACCGGTTGTGGCGCGGCATCTACGACTTGTTCGGCGTGCGCTGGCTGAAGCGGCGCTACGTGGCGATCCAGGTCGAGGGGGAAGAGTAGCGTGACGGCCGCGCTGTGGAACGCGCTAGGCATCGCCGGCGGTATTATCTTCTACGGGCGCTTCTACGTCCAGTGGATCGCCTCCGAGATCCAGAAACGGAGCGTGATTCCTGTCGCCTTCTGGTATATGAGTAGCGTCGGCTCGGTGATGCTCCTCGCGTACGCGGTGTACCTCCAATCGCCGCTAGGCGCCTTGGGCCAAAGCCTGAACATCGTCATCTACTCGAGGAACCTTGTCCACATCTGGCGCGAGCGCGGCCTGCTGTCGCCCACGCGCAACGTCGTCATCCATACGCTGATGGTCGTCATTGCCACCACGGCCGTGGGCCTGGTCATCTATACCTGGCTTCGCGAGTACTCGATTGCAAAGGCGGCGCCCGAGGAGGCCGGGCGGACGTGGTTTTGGCTGGCCGTGGGCACGGTGGGCCAGGCATTGTTCGCCTGCCGGTTCCTCATCCAGTGGATTGCCACCGAGGCCAAGCGTAAGAGCGTGGTGCCGCCGGTGTTTTGGTACCTGAGCATCGTGGCCGCCTTGATGCAGATGTCGTGTTTCCTGCAACGCGCCGAATGGGTGTTTGCCGTCGGCATGGGTGCGACGATTTTGATCTACCTGCGCAACGTCTGGTTCATCCACGCCCGGCCCGGCGAGGAGCCGGCGGCGTCATGAGTTCACCTGCCACACCGGAATCCGCACAACCTGCACCCGGCAGGGCCTGGATCCTGGTTGTGGCACTGGCCGCTGTCCTCTTCTTCGTGAACCTAGGTGGCTATGACCTCTGGCCGGCCGATGAGCCACGGTTCGGCGAGGTCGCCCGCGAGATGATGCAATCCGGCGACTACCTCGCGCCGCACTGCAACGGCCAGCCGTACAAAGAGAAACCGCCGCTCTTGTTCTGGGCCATCGCCGCCGCCTCGGCGCCCCTCGGCGACGTTACCGAGTTTTCGGCGCGCGCGCCGTCGGCGGTGGCCGCGGTCCTGACGGTGTTCCTGATGTATCTCCTGGCTGCGCGCCTCTACGGTGCACGCACCGCGTTCTGGGCCGGCATCGTGCTGGCAACCACGACGCGGTTTTGGTGGGAGGCCCGCAGCGTCCGCACGGACATGATTCTCACGGCCTGCCTAACGGCCGCGCTGCTGTGCTTCGACATCTGGCACGAGAAACGCCGTGCCGCATGGCTCGTGGCGTTCTACGCGGCCATGGCCGGGGCTGTGTATGCTAAAGGCCCCGCCGGCATCATCTTCCCGCTGCTCATGCTGTTCGCCGTCACGTGGCGACGCCGTCCGGATCGGCGCCAGGCCCATTGGGTACTGGGCGTGTTGGCCGTCGTGGTGCTCATTGCCTTGTGGCTGATCCCGGCGCGGATGGCCGTGAGCGGCGCGTCGGGCCAGACGGCCCAATCCGACATCGGAGCCATCGTGTACCGTCAGATGATTGGTCGATTCTTCTTGGGCGTCAGCAAGGCGCAGCCGCCGTGGTACTACCTCGAGACGCTGCCCGTCGACCTATTGCCGTGGACGCTGTTCCTCCCGTGGACGATGATCTGGGTCTGGCGGAATCGGCGGGAGGGTCGCGGCATGCGACTGCTCCTGAGCTGGATCCTGCCGGCCTTCGTATTCTTCACGATCTGCTCCGGCAAACGCGCCGTATATCTGCTGCCGCTGTTTCCCGCCTTCGCCATCGTCATCGCCCGAAGCCTGACCGATCTCATGGACGGTCCCCACGCCCTTTGGCGCAGGCGGACGGGCGTCGCGTGGGCGGTGGCGCTACTGGCGCTCGGCGTCGCGCCCTTCGCCATCCTTCGCACCGCTTACCGCGACGCGTGGTCGCTTGGCCTGCTCGTGTTCACGCTCGCGGCGGTGGCCTTCGCGCTGTACGCGGCGTACCGCACGTGGAAGACGGACGGCGCAACGCTCAACGTCACAGTGGCCTGGCAATTCGCCGCATTGGCCGTTCTATGTGCGCTGTTCGTGCTCCCAGCAGTCAATCCGTACAAATCGGCGAAGGCCTTTTGCGCGCCGCTACGCGCGTTGGCGCGGCAGGGCGTCACGTACGACCTGTTCTCGGTGGGATTCTCGCGCGAGGAATACGTGTTCTACGCGGAGCACCTCCACGAGCCGTACTTGATCGACCTCGACCAACCGGCGGGCGCGGCGATCGACCCCGAGGTGTGGGACAAAGTGACGCGGGGACTCCAAGGCGCCATCCTGGACGCCGTCGCGCCCGTCGAGATCGCGTCCTTCGAGCGCATCACGCCGGCCGAGCTCGAGGCGCTTCGTCAGGCCGCGCGCCAAGCCATCGAGGCCGTCGACGGCGGTCCCGAACTCATCGCCACGTACGAGCGGGCCGTCGACGGCACGTTCCTGGATCTCGTGCAGCGGTTCGAGTCGCCCGTGCCGTCGTTCATGTTCGTGCGCGAGGACACGTGGCGTAGCCTGCTCACGCGTTACGAGCATGCGCCGGCGTACACGCTTGTAGGCCACCAGCAAGTCGGGCATCGCACGGTGTTGCTTTGGGCGAACGCGGCCGGCGAGACCCTTCTCCACGACGAGTGAACGAACCGGCGGCCCCATCGAGTCGAGAGGCTACCGGCGCTATCGTATCGCTGCTACTTGCGTTCGATCATAAGATCCAGGTCTTCGAGAAGTGCCTGCAGATCTTCCTCATGCTCGACTTCGTCGTTGAGGATCTGGAGCGCGAGCTCATAGGTGATCGGGTCGGCTTCGCGCGTAAGGTTTGCCAGCGCCTGATAGACGCCGATGGCACACTGCTCGCCCTTGATATTCTGGTCGAGCAGCGTGCGGACATAGGGATCCTCGGGGGCGTCGTAGCCGCAGTTGGTGTGTTCGTACCAGTCTTTCGGCGTCAGCACCGGCACGCCGCCAAGCTGGATGATCCGGTTCGATACGAGATCGGCATGCCGCAGTTCGTCGGCCGCATGCTGCATGAGTTCGGCAATGACGCCATCCTTCATGGGGCCTTTGGCGAGCTTGGCGCCAAGCCAATACTGGTAATGGGCAAGCCATTCATCCGCGTACGCCTTGTTCAAAACGGCGATCAGCTTGTCGACATCCATCCCGACAATTGAGCGTCCCTTGGTTCCCATGTCGTCTCCTCCTCGTGTAGCAGCGTGGCCGCTCTGATTGACTAACCGCAGGCAACGTGTCCTTCCGTCTCTGGTCGGAAGACACACGCGCCCAAGCCTCGTGCGCGACCCCCAGGACCGCGCGCCAACACAGCAAAGCGTATTCTACAGGATCGCCGGCCCCGGAGACACCTTGATTGCCTGAATACGGCGGTGCTAGTGTCTCCCATCGTATCCGGGATGAGGGCGATTCCGTGGGTGGTTCCACAAGACAGGGCGAGACATCGTCGGCGAAGGCCCTACTGGTGATATTTCCCATCTTCCTGGGCGTGTTGACCGTAGGCACCTTGGCCATGCTGATCGCGGCCGCTGGACCGTCGACGCTCGAGCTGGCACAGCGCGCCGGCGTCATGCTCACGTCCTGGGTTGCCGTCGTGTCGTTGGCGATCCTGCTCGCGAGGACGTGGTGGTTCGACAGGCCGCTGGGCGTGCCGACGCGGTTCTTCTGGACGTTTACCGCCTTTATCGCGGTGAATCTCGCGGCCGTGTTCACCGCCGCGAACAAGGGATATGCGCTGTCCGGTTTCACATACTGGGCCTCCTTGTTCGCCCTGTTCTTTGTTGTCGCCTCCGTATTCCGCACGCCGGGCGATACGTGGACGCCGCTCGTTGTGGTTGGCGGCACATCGGCGGTCATTGCGGTCGTGGCGCTGGCACTCTATCTCGGGAGCCGCCTCTTCGGGCTTGCCTTGCCGGCCGACCGGTTGTTCAACTCGCCAGAGGTCATGGCGCACCTCGTGCTACTGGGCTTTGTCATCGTCGCCGGTGCCACGGCGCGGCGCAAGGGGCTCTGGTGGACGGTTCCGGTCTTGGCCGCATACGGCGTAGTCTTGAGCGCGCGCACCTTCCTCGCGGTCGCGGGGGCGGCCGTGATCGTTTGGATGATCATCGTGGGACTGCGGCGCACGCGGCTCACGGCGGTCAAGGCCTCGGCGCTAGCCTTTCTTCTTGCGGCGGTTGCCGCCGTGGCCGCTGTGGCCGCGGCATCCGGTGTGGCCTTCTGGCGCACTGGCACACCGTACCTCATGGATCGCGGTCTCGTCGCGCGTTACCACGCCATGTCCGGCGCATGCTCCATGATCGCCGAACGACCGATCCTTGGCCGCGGCGCCGGGGGTTATCTCATTGCCGCACCCCAACACTGGACCTCGGCCGAACAGGACGCCTATCGGCAGACGCGCTACCTGAGCGAGTGGGCGCCGAGTGAGTCCTTGCAGTTGGCCATCGAGGCCGGACTCGGTGCGACAGCCCTCTACGTGGCGCTGGTCATCTTGGCCATGTATGCAGGATTGCAGTTCGCCTTCACCGAGGGCGACCGCGATCTGCGGCGGTTCGGCGCCACCTGCGCCGTGTTGGCCGCGGCCCTCGGAACAGAAGGCCTTCTCTCGGCGAACCTGCACATGCCGGTGCCGGCCGTAACCTTCTTCTTGATGCTCGGAGGGCTCAGCGGCGTGACCACGCGGGTCGAGGAAGCGGCCGCACCAAGCGTTTCCGCCAAGAAGGCGACGCCGGGCGGCGCGTGGCGCGTGGTGGTCGTGGTCTTGACGCTTGTGCTGCCCCTGCTGAGCACGCGCGCCTTCCTCGCGGAGGTGCGTTTGCGCGACGGCCAAGCCGCCGTGAAGGCAGGCCGACTGCAGGACGCCACCGCGGCGTTCGTCAAAGCCACCGCCCTGACCCCCCATGACTGGCGCGTGCACCACGCGCTCGGCCTCGCGATACTACTCGCACGCCAGCCCGCCGAGGCGATGCCGCATTTCGAAAAGGCCCTCGCGATGAATCCAAACGCCGTCGACAGCGTCGTTGGCCTGGCCCGCGCCGAGTTCAATCTCGCGTCGCAGACGGCCGACGCCATTGACGAGCTGTTGAGCAAGGCCACGGAGCACGCGCGGCTCGCGGCCCATCTCCTTCCCGGCTCGCCGGAAGTCTACGACTTGCTGGCGCGTGTCAGCGTGCTTCGCGCACAGCGACTACAGGATGCCGGCGCTGACGCCGAAGCCACGAGCGCCGCCTGGCACGAGGCCGAAGACAACTTGCTCAAAGCCGTGGACGCACACGCCGAACAGAGCCAGAAGCTGTTGCAGATTCTGGCCCATGTCCGGACGGCCTTGGGCGATCTCGAGGGCGTCGAACAGGCCTATGTCCGCGCCCTTCATGCGGCACCGGACGAGCGCGAGACGTGGACGCTCTTCCGCCAATTCACTCGGACCACCGGACGTCATGCCGCATTGCTGGACATGATGAACTGGCGCATCCATGCCGTTGAAGCCGATCCGGCCGGGACCCCAGGCGCCATCGCCGACGCGCATCTGGACAAGGCCCAATTCCTTCGCGAGATCTCGAGCGATCCGATCCTCGTGGCCGAGGCGTATCGAGGCGCGGCGCTGGCCGACCCGAACCGCCAAGAGACTTGGGCCGCGTTTTACGCGTTCGCGCGTGCCGCGAAGCTCGACGACCTGTTCAACGCCACCCTCATCGATGCACACAAAGCCTTGACGGCAGCCGATGTGCCGGTTCCGAAAGTGCTGAACGCGGCGGCGAAGGCGGCCACCGGTAGTGCCGCCGCCCTGCTGGACGCCACACGCCTGATTCTCGAAGACGTCGACGGGCTAGCGCCCTCCCACATGGTTGGGCGGCGGACGATCTGGAGTTGGGTGCTCGACTTGTGCCTCACCGAGGCTTCCGGGCCACTGCTCGCGCCGTATGAGCGTAGCGCGGTGCTTCTGAACCTGGGCCGTGTTCTCATGGCGCTCGAGGAATTCGAGGGCGCCCAGGCGCTCCTCGCTCAAGTGCAGCCCCACTTGCTCGGACGCGAGCAAACGGTGTGCCTCGAACTCCGCATTGACGCGCTCTTGCGCCTGGATCGTCTTGGTGAGGCCATTCCCCTGCTGCGCGACGCGGTCGCGCGCGTGCCGAATGATACCGGCGTCCACCTCACGCTGGCCCGGGCTTTGGCCCAGCAAGGACAGACGGATGCCGCGCGATTCGAGTATCAGGTGCTGCTCGGCCTGCCCGGATTGCCCCCCGGCGATCATGCCCGGATCCGGCTGGAAATGGAGGCTTTGCCTTGAGACCGCCCTACAGGCCTAGATCGTCCATGGTCTTCTCTTGCTTCTGACTATACTCGCCCGTGTCCGTTCCGATCTTCTCGCGGCTATAGCTGCCCGCCGCACTCACGCCGGACGAGCCCATGCTGTTGAGTTGCTGCTGAATGCCAATGCCGGTCATCACTTCGCCCATGGGGCCGGCGCCGCCGACAGGCGCCGCCCCCGGAGCGGCCGGTGTCGAGGCCGGCGGCGGTACAGATTGCTGGCCCGGCACGGCGATTGTTCCGTCCTGCGAGTTGTAGAAGAAGTCCGCCCCGGTGGTCGTTTTCGGCACAGCCGGAAGGTAATCCGGCACGAGGGCATCCAAGGTCGGCGGATAGTAGCCCGTGGCCGGGCCATAACGGTCGATCGCCTGCCGGATCCGCGCGATCCGCTGTATATCCGACAATTCATCAAAGGGCGTGGGCGCCGGCGCGGCTTCGGGCACCGGCCCGTCGAAGATCTTGCCCGTCGTGGCATCGTAGCCGTACGGCGAACCGTCGGCCTTCACCGGAATGCTCGGAATGTAGTCCGGCGCCAGCACGTCCAGCGTCAGCGGATAGTATCCTTTCTCGGCGAAGAAGGTGTCGATAGCCCGCTGTAGGTTCGTCTGGCCGACGGACTCCGACGCGGATGTCACCTGGCCTCGGATCGAGTTGAGTTGCTGCGCCTGCAACTCGCCCTGGATCGCCGTCGTTGTAAGTACTTCGACGCCGCAACCGGCGAGCGCGGCCATGAAGAGAATCGCCATGCATCTACGCATACCCATCACCTCTTTCTTGCAGTTCATTATAGCACGCGGAGGCATTTCGCCTTCACGGAGCGGCACGAGGCGATGATCGATGGATCGGACCGATCTGACGGATCCGTCGGATCGCGAAACCCTACAGCCTCCCGCCTACAGCCTATGCTAGGATGTGCAGCGCCCGGTACGCCCACGGCGCCGGGGCCGGATTCTCGCATGTAGGCATCAAGCGATGAGGTGATAGGCCATGGTGTTGCTCGATTGGCTCGTGGTCGGCGGCTACTTCGTGATACTGCTCGGATTGGCCTGGTGGGTAATCCGACAGAGCAAGGATACGGCCGACGATTACTTCCTGGCGGGGCGCAATCTCGGCTGGTTCATCGTGGGCGCGTCGATCTTCGCCTCGAATATCGGTTCCGAACACTTGGTTGGCCTGGCGGGCTCGGGCTGCACGGACGGCGTGGCCATGGCCCACTACGAGCTCCACGCGTGGTGCGTCCTGGTGCTGGCCTGGGTACTCGTGCCGTTCTACGCGCGGTCGATGGTGTATACGATGCCCGAGTTTCTCGAGAAACGGTACAACGCTACGGCCCGCTGGGTGTTGTCCATCATCTCCCTCGTGGCCTATGTGCTGACCAAGATCGCGGTGGGTATTTTCGCGGGCGGCGTTGTATTCGCCACGCTCCTTCCGGAGGCGCACCTCGACCTCGGCGTTGTCGACCTGAACAGTTTCTGGATCGGTTCCGTGGCCGTGATCGTCTTGACGGGCCTCTACACGGTACTTGGCGGGCTACGCGCCGTGGCCTACACCGAGGCGCTCCAAACCATCATCCTGATCTTCGGCTCGCTACTGGTCACCGTGTTCGGCCTCGCGAAACTCGGCGGCTGGAGCGCATTGCGCGACCTCTGCGGCTCGGACATGTTCAATCTGTGGAAGCCGCTCGTGCCGAAAGGCATGGAAGGCACGTGGGCGCCCGTAAAGGAATCGGGCCGGATCGCCTGGTACTTCAACGGCCACTATCCGTGGCTCGGCATGTTGTTCTGCGCGCCGATCATCGGGCTGTGGTATTGGTGCACGGATCAATACATCGTGCAACGCGCCCTCGGCGCGCCCAACGAGCAGCAGGCCCGGCGTGGCGCCATCTTCGCGGGTTTCCTAAAGCTCTTGCCGGTGTTCATCTTCATCATTCCAGGCATGATCTGTTTCGCCCTTGCTCAGAGTGGCAAGGTCGAAGCCCTGCGCGACGCGCTGTACACGGCTGGCCAGATCGACCGCGAGAAATCGCAAGCGGCCTTTCCGCTGATGGTGCAGTACGCATTGCCGGCGGGCATTCGCGGCATCGTCGTGGCCGGTTTGCTCTCGGCGTTGATGAGCTCACTGGCGGGCGTGTTCAATGCGAGTTCGACGCTGTTCACGATGGACCTCTACCAGAAGTTTCGGCCGAAGGCCTCGCAGCACCAACTCGTGTGGATGGGCCGCGTCGCCACGACGGTGATGGTGCTGATCGGCCTGGCGTGGATTCCGGTGATCCAGGGCGCCAAAGGCCTGTACCAATACCTCCAGGGCGTGCAAGGCTATCTCGCGCCGCCGATTTTCGTCGTGTTCTTCTTCGGCGTGTTCAATAAACGACTGAATCACAAGGGCTGCCTGGCCGCCCTGATCGTCGGATTCATCCTCGGCGTGTTTCGCCTCGTCGTCGACACGCCGGTGTCACTCGGTATCGCCGGCTACGAAAGCGGCTATACGGAAGGCTCGTTGCTCTGGTTCGTGAACAACGTTTACTTCCAGTACTACAGCCTGTTCATCTTCCTGGTATCCGCCGTCGCAATGATCGTCGTCAGCTATCTGACCGAGGCGCCGGATCTCGAGAAGGTGCGTGGCCTGACCTACGCCACCGTCAGCGACGAGGACCGCCGTGAATCGCGTCGGAGCTGGAACTGGCGCGACGTGGCCGCCTCGGCCGCGGTCATCCTCGGCATCCTGGCCGCGTACTTGTACTTCCGGGGATAGACGGTTGGAAAGGCGTCGATGCGTGTGACATACTCACACGATTCGAGGAAGGTTGGGCAGCGGCAAGCCAACAAAGCAAGCACAGAGAAGGAAATCGACGTGGATAGTTGTAAGGAATTCATTGGTGGCGAGTGGGTTTCGGCGTTGGCTTCGGAGACGTTTCCGGTCACGAACTCGTGCACGGGCGAGGTCATCGCGCAGACACCGTTGAGCGGTGTGGCCGACGTGAATCGCGCCGTCGCGGCGGCAAAGGCAGCGTTTCCTGCCTGGGCGGATAAGCCGATCGTGGCGCGCACGCAGGTCATGTTCCGCTACAAGCAGTTGCTCGAGGCCCACGCCGACGAGATCGCGTCGATCCTCGTGCACGAGCACGGCAAGACGCACGGGGAGGCCGTGGGCGAACTGCGGCGCGGTATCGAAGTCGTCGAGCTTTCGTGCAGCCTTCCGATGGTATACAAGGGCGAGACGCTGGCCAACGTGGGCGGCGGCGTGGACTACGAAACGCACCGGTTTCCGCTGGGCGTCTGTGCCGCAATCAGTCCGTTCAACTTCCCGGCGATGATCCCGTTGTGGTCGACGCCGCTGGCGATCACCTGCGGCAACACGTTCATTCTCAAGCCGTCTCACCAGGTGCCGCTCACCGCGACGCGCCTGGTCGAGCTCATGGCCGAGGCGGGCCTGCCAGCCGGCGTGTTGAACCTGGTTCACGGCGCGCGTGACGCGGCCGAGGCGCTACTCACGCATCCGGATGTCCGGGCGGTCTCGTTCGTCGGATCAACGGCCGTGGCCGAGAGCGTATACAAGACGGGGACCGGGCACGGCAAGCGCGTGCAGGCGGCCGGCGGCGCCAAGAACCACCTCGTCGTGATGCCGGACGCCGTACTCGAACCGACCGTGGACGCGATCCGAACCTCGGCGTTCGGGTGTAGCGGCGAGCGGTGTATGGCGGTCGCCACGGTGATCGCGGTGGGCGATGTCGGCGACACGCTCGTGGCTGCCCTCGTCGAGCGTGCCCAGGCCCTCAAGGTCGGGCGAACGGACGTGGATCCCGCGGTCGAGATGGGCCCGCTCATCAGCCAGGAGCATCTCGACCGGATTCGCGGGTTCATCGAGTCCGGCGCGGCCGAGGGCGCCACGCTGGCCTTGGACGGCCGCACGAAGTCCATCGAGAACGCCGGCCGCGGTTTCTTCATCGGTCCAACGATCTTCGACCATGTCACGCCCGAGATGCGCATCGGCCGCGAAGAGATCTTCGGGCCGGTGCTATGCGTCATGCGTGCCGACACCTTGGGCGACGCCATTGATCGGCTTAATCGGAGTCCCTATGGCAACGCGGCGAGCCTCTTCACGCAGGACGGCCAGGCCGAGCGCTTGTTCCGGCGCGAAGCGCGGTGCGGCATGATCGGGATCAACGTAGGCGTGCCCGCCCCGACGCCGTTCTTCCCGTTTACCGGCTGGAACCGCTCTTTCTTCGGCGATCTACACCTCCAGGGCCTCGAGGGCATGGCCTTCTTCACGCAGCAAAAGGTCGAGATGAAGCGCTGGTTCGAGTCCGCCAAATTCGCGGTCAACAAAGACCGTTCCGGCTGGGTGTGACGCCGCATCAGGGCGACGCGCTACTCGGTCGCCGTGGGGCTTGGCGCGATGGGCTGAGGCCGCACCGCGTTGAGCAACGATAGCTCGTGTTTCACGGTCCCGCGCGTCTCCGCATCGAGATCCGCGCGCGCGGCAAGTTCGGACAACGCGGCGCGCGCGGCGTCCTCGCGGCCTAAGCGCGCATTCACCTTTGCCATGACGATCTGGAGTCCGACGTTGGCCGGGTCCTGGCGCATCGCATCGTCGAGCACGCGCGCGGCGCGTTCCGCCTGATCCAAAAGCATCAGGGCGCGCGCCCAGTGCTGGGCGCAGGCGCTCCGCTGTTCGGCCGGTAGACTGGGCATGGCCTTGGCGAACAAGGGCTCGGCCTTCTCGTGCCAGTCGACGCGCGCGTTGAGGACACCGAGATCGACAGTGGTTTGGGCGGGCAGGTCGGCTTCTTGAGCCAGGCGATCATAGCGGCCGTTCGCCAACTCGACGGCCCAGGCCAGGTCCGTTTCCGCCCTGGCGGCCGCCGCTTCCTCCACCACGGCGCTCAAGACATCCACCGCCTCCTCAAAGTCGGCACGGTCGCCCGACTGCAGGAGGTGCACGGCGTGGAGTTCGGGTGCGGGCGTCTTGCCTTCATCGGCCATCCGCTGCTGTGCGGTGTCTACGCTGCTGCAGAAGACCTTCGCACGGCCGTGGGCCATGGCGAACCGGCCATAGCGGCCCCACGCGGCACGGTTCGTGGGCGCTTTCTCGACGGCCGCGCGATACGCCTCGATCACGCGATCGTCGTTCGCCGGATCGGCCGCCTCGCGAACGCGCGCCAAGAGGAGGTACGTATCGGCAACCGTTCCACCGGTGAACTGCTCCGATTTGAGCATCCGCTCGATCTGGCGCGTCAGGATCGCATCGAGCGATGCGTAATCCCCAGTCTTGTCGGCTACCTGCACGAAGAGATCCCAGGCTCTGTCGTTGGCCGGATCGGCCTGAACCGCATGTTCGAGAGCCTCGGCTGCGGCGGCGGCATCGCCGAACTCGACGAGGGCGCGCGCTTGCAGCCGGTACAACTCGCTCGGATTCTCCCTCGAAGCGCGCGCGGCGGCGCCGAGATGGCCCTGGGCGGCATACCACGCCTGCCGGGCCTGCTCCTCGTAGCCGGTCGGCGCGCCGTACCGGCCGGTGAGTTTGGCGGCGCGAACGAGATCCGCCCGGCCCAGCATTTCCTCGGCGGGCCCGTATCCCGGACACAACGCCAGGGCGCGTGCCGCATAGGCGGCGGCGCTTACCGACGGGTCGTCGAGCAACGTAGGGACCGCGGCCTCAACCTCAAGGGCGATCCTCGCCCGGGCCATGGCGACAAGCGTCACGACCGAGTGCGGATTCCGTTCGAGGGCGCGGTTGAATCGCTCGACGGCCTGGGCCGGCTGGTTCGCCGCAAGGGCGAGTAGGCCTCGCTCGAGCGCGGGTTCCCAACTCCAGGGGGCCAGGCGCTCGCTGCGCTCCAGCAGCGGCACGGCCGCCTCGGTACGACCGCGGTACGCGTGCCTCAGGCCGCGCTGAAGACACACTTCCGAGGCGAAACCGCCGGTGTCGAGGACTACGACCACAAGACTCGCCGCCAGCACGACGGCACGCCCCACAAGGCCGAGCCGCCCACCGTGAACAACCCTTGCGTCGCGCCGCGCGCCGTAGAGGCCCTCCAGGGCGCCCGCCATGGTGAACAGGATCGCCGCGGACACCGGTACGTAGAGGTTGAATCCCCAGCAGCCGTCTAGCAGAAATGCCGCAAAGAGAGCTGCGAACAGAAATCCGGCGCGTCGGGCCGCCGTGTCGCTCGCACGAAAAGCCGCAACCAGGGCGGCGCCGATGGCCATGGCAAACACGAGCAGGTAGAGGGCGCCCGCGAGGAGGCCCGCGCCGACGGTGACCTCAAGGGGATCACTGTGGACGTGGGTGTTCATCTTGAGTTTGGTGGCGAACCACTCCTGCTCGTAGGGCGTCCAGAAGGGTACCGACTCAACAGGATACGCGCCGGGCCCGTACCCCAGGATGGGACGCTCGCGGATCATCTGCGCTGCGCCATAGTACGAGTTATAGCGGAGCAAGAGCGAGGCATCTAGGGGATAGGCGCTCCCGGTCCTGACGCGGGCATAGCCCATGAATCCCAGGGCCAAAGCCACGCCAACCGCACCGAACACCGCCAGGGACAACGCCGCGGCCATCGCCGGCGACTCCACCCTGCGGTGGACATGGGCCGCCACCGCCAAGAGTGCAGCCGCCCCCAACAAGGCCAGCATGCCGGCTCGCTGGTGCGTCAGCGCGAGGTGAACACAGAATGCCGCCGTCGGCACCAGCATCCAACGCCGTCCACGTTCGGCGGCGAGGTACAGTGACATGATGATGGTCAGCACCAGCGTGTGGGCGGCGTAGTTCGGATTGCCGAATGTGGCGGGAACATGGCGGTACTCGTCGCTCGCCCGATCCGCCCACGGGAAGAAGTCCAGGCCCGCCTTCTGAAAGAAACCATACACCGACGCGACGAGCACCGCGCCGCACATCACCACCAGGAAGCGATCGAGCTGCGCGCGGGTGTGAAACAACTGAGAAGCCACGAAGTACAACAGCAATAGCGACCAGTACCGCCGTATCTCGACCAGGCCTAGCGCAACGTGGCCGGAACACAACGCGGCGATCACATTCAGCGCGAAGAAGGCCAGCAGCAGTGGCATGAGAATCGCCGGCCTGCGGAGGGGCGTCCCCGCGCGCCAAGAGGCGACGAGACACGCGACGGCCAGGCCGACGGCGCCCCAACTCGTCGCAAGATCCTTGATATCCCCCGTCGGATCGCCGGTGTACGGAAACATGGCCAGCACGAGCACCACGAAGAGGATCGCGAGGACCATCCTCAGCGTGTTGCCCGAGGGCACATCTTGACCATGTTCATACATCAGCGGTTCCGGATTCTCAGAGTCGTCGCCAAACACAATCGGTCGCATAGGTCGTATGGAGCCTATTGCTTCTCCGAGAGCGAGACGTCATCATACAACACGGGACACCCCCTCGGGCAAAGGCCGTGGCGGCTGCCCTCTTGTGTTCAGGCACACCAATGCACTAGTGTCTGTTCCCACCGATATATCCGTCAGCAATGAGGTGCTTGACCCGATGACATCCGACCGAACCATCGCATTGATCGAAGACATTCCATTCGAGGTGAACCGGGAAGCGTTGCTCCGGACACTCCACATCGAGGGCGACTCGCCGTTCGTCGACGACCTCGCCGATCTGGCCTGCCAGGCCGCCGAGGTTGCCCGACCCAAAGGCGTGTACCGCCTGTCCACGGTTGAGCTGCAGGACGAGAACTCGGTGCGCATCGATGGTGTCGCCTTCACGAGCCGCGTGCTCCGCGTGAATCTGGGGAGCGTCCATCGGGTTTTCCCCTTCTTGGCGACGTGCGGCGCCGAGCTCGAGGCATGGTCGCGCAGCCTGGTCGACCCGATGCAGGCGTTCTGGGCCGACGCCATCAAGGAGCAAGCGCTTCGCGTGGCCGTGCGGTTCCTCGGCGATCATCTCGCCCGCGCCTACGGTGTCTCGAAGCGCGCCTCCATGAATCCCGGCTCGCTCGCGGACTGGCCCATCACGCAGCAACGCCCCCTCTTCTCCCTGTTCGAGGGCGCCGACCGCGCCATCGGGATAACCCTGACCGAGAGCTACCTCATGTTTCCCGTCAAGTCGGTATCGGGCGTTTGGTTCGAGACGGAGGACGGTTATGTGAACTGCCAGTTGTGTCCCCGAATCGATTGCCCCGGACGTCGGGCACCCTACGATCCGCATCTGATGCCGGAACGATATGGAGATTGACTCCGCGTGCTGGGAATGGGCGCGCGGGCATGGTATGATGGCCTTGACCACTCGGGTTCTTGGGGTCAGGGAGTGTATGGCGTGGAGACCAACAAGACCACTGTGTCGGCCTTGATCGGCCGGGCCCTCGAGAAGGGTCAGACGGCTCTTTCGGAGTTTGACGGCAAACGTGTGTTCGAGGCCTACGGCATACCCGTCGTGGAAGAGCGGCTTGCCGGAAGCATCGACGAGGCCGTTGCAGCCGCGGACGCCCTGGGCTATCCGGTTGTCGTCAAGGCGTGCTCGCCCGTATTGGCGCATAAGACCGACGCCGGCCTCGTGACGCTCAACGTGATGGACGCGGACTGCGTCCGACGCGCCATCGAGACCATCGCCGCGGCGGCCGGCCGCACGCCGCTGGACGGATTTCTGATCCAGCGCATGGTAGAAGGCCAGCGCGAAGTCATTGTCGGCGGATTGCGCGATCCGCTCTTCGGGCCGTGCGTCATGGTGGGCCTGGGCGGCGTTCTGGTCGAGGCCATCGCCGATGTGGCGTTCCGGCTGGTGCCTATCGAGCGCCTCGACGCCCTCGAGATGCTGGCCGAGCTGAAGGGACGCCGCCTCTTCGGCGCCGTTCGTGGCGAGCCGCCTATCGACCGCGACGCCACGAGCGACGTACTCATTGCCGTCGGACGGATACTCGACGAGCAGCCCACGGTTGCACAGATCGATGTGAATCCAATCATCTTTGACGGTGCGCAGCCGGTGGCGGTGGACGCGCTGATCACGCTGGCTCGGTGCAACGCGCGCGTGGAGTGAGGTGGCCATGGACTCGAATGAACTTGCCGCGAATCACGTTCAAGACGATCAGATTGCCAAGATGAAACAGAAGTACCTGGCGCTCTTCGAGCCGGCGACCGTCGCGATTGTCGGCGCATCGTCATCGCCGCTAAAGTGGGGATTTCGGATCCTCTACAACACGCTGGTCGGCAATTTCCAGGGCGCCTTGTACGCCGTCAATCCGAAGCACACGGACGTGATTGGCGTTGACTGTTATCCCAGTATCGCGGCCATTCCGGACACGATCGAGCTGGCCTTCATCGTCCTGCCGCCGAAGTATGTGCTGGACGGTGTGCGGGAGTGCGTCGCGTGCGGCGTCAAAGCCGTGGTCGTGATCACGGCCGGTTTCGGCGAAGTCGAAGACGAGGCCGCCCGCGCCGCGCAGGATGAGATGGTGCGCATCGCCGACGAGGCCGGCATGCTCCTGGTCGGGCCGAACTGCGCCGGCATCGCCAGTCCGGATCCGCATAGTTTCTACTGCGGCATGATCTATCGCTTTCCCGGGGGAGGCTCCGTGTCGATGGTGTCGCAGAGCGGCAATGTCGGCATGACCGTGCTAACGTGGGCTCAACTCCACCAAGTCGGCATCGCCCGCTTCGTCAGTAGCGGCAACGAAGCCGCCACGCGGTGTGAGGACTTTCTGCAGTTCTTCGCCCACGACTCGAAGACCAAGTCGATCCTGGCCTACATCGAAGGCACGCGCGATGGCCGCCGCCTGTTCAGCGTCCTCCGTGAGACGGCCCGCCGAAAACCGGTCGTCGTCGTCAAAGGCGGTCGCAGCCAAGCGGGCCAGAAGGCTGCCGCGTCGCACACCGGTTCGCTGGCGAGCACGACGGCCCTGTTCGAGGCGGCGTGTCGCCAAGCGGGCGCCACGGTGGTCGACGACATGTACCAGGCCATGGAGGTGGCATCGGCGTTTTCGCATCAGCCCTTGCCGCGCGGCCGGCGCGTGGTGATCGTGTCCGAGGGCGGCGGCTGGGCCGTTATGGGGGCCGATGCCTGCATCGCGGCTGGGCTCGACGTGATCGAGCTGCATCCAGACCTGATTCGCGAACTGGACGGTTTCCTGCCGGGCTGGTGGAGTCGGAACAACCCCATCGACCTCGTTGCCGGCAACGACCGATCGGTGATGTCTCGGGCGATCGAGGCCATCCTGAAGCGGCCCGAGGTGGACGCCGTGTTGGTGCTCGGCGTCGGCTATTTTTGCAGCCGGAGCGCCCGCCTACGGAGTTCCCAACTGGCGCAGCAGCTTGGCATGGGCAAGCTGATCGAAATGGCCACGAAGATGGAGCTCCACGATGTCACGCGCATATCGAGCCTCATCGATCTCTACGGCAAGCCCATCATCACCGCGTCCGACACGGTGTTGATCGCCTACGGCGCCGAGCCGAACGAGGCGATCAAGGAAATGGAACGCCTGGGCGTGTACGCGTATTCAAGTCCGACCAATGCCGCCAAGACGCTTGTTCATATGGCCGAGCGGTACGAGTTCCTCAAAGGTATCCCACGAGGCCAGCACCATGCCGATGACCGATTGGCAAGATGAGAAGTACCATCAAGTGCTCGAGGAAACGCTAGCCCACGTGGCGCAAAGGCGTCGCGCCGACCCGACGTTCACCCGCACGTCGCTCGAGCGCCTACTGCAAACGCAGTACGTCAACTACGACAACGATTGGGTCGGCCGCGGCTCCGTGCAGGACATTGTCTGTGCGGCCACGATCGCGGCCTATGAGCATGCCCTGGTCGAGTGGCGCAAGGAGTCCGCATCCGACACGCAACGCTAGCCGCCCCCACTGTATCGCCCTCGTATCCGCCTCGAAGGAGTTCAAATGATTCGCGCATTCCTGTTTGACATGGACGGCACCCTGCTGGACACCGAGATCCTCTGGGTCGATGCGATGGATGTCTTCCTCGCCGAGTGCGGCATCTCGATGAGCCGCGAGGAGATCATCGAGTTGGTGTACGGTATTGCCTCGATCGATATCTTCGAGGAGCTCGGGCGGCGCTATCCGCGCCTGGCCGCCATGTCGTTCGAGGAGATGGTGGAGCGTTTCCATCCGCATTTCGTGCGCCTCCGCGAGAGCCGGGACGTGCGGATCATGAGCTCCATCGAGTTGCTCAAGCGCCTGGCCGCCGATTACCCCGTCGCCATCGTATCCGGATCCAGCACGCGCCATGTCACGCACGGTATCGAGATGATGGGCATCGAGTCACACCTCGCATTTTTCTTGGCCGGCGAACACTACCGCTCGGGAAAACCGGATCCGGAGTGTTATCTCGCCGCCGCGCACCGGCTCGAGATGTCTCCTTTCGATTGTCTTGTGTTCGAGGACTCGACCGCGGGCGTCCGCGCCGCAAAAGGTGCCGGCATGCATTGCGTCGCCTTGGCCCGTCCCGACCGTCCGACCCAGGATCTCACCGAGGCGGATTGGGTCTTGGCGGACCTCGGCGCCTTCTCCGTGAAGGCCTATCTCGAGCGGTGCCGGGCGTAGGCCCTCGCCGGGGCACGCCGCCGGTTGTTCCGATTCCATGCAACGTGCCATACTGGATGCGTCCACAAGCGCCGCGGCGGGCCGAGGGAATGCGTAGGCCCACCGGTGTTGTTCGAAGCATCATTCGGATGGCGACTCCCCGCTTTCCGGTCCGATACGAACCATGCCTCCGAAAAAGAGCCAACCACATAATGCCATTGCCATCAAGGGCGCGCGCGAGCACAACCTCCAGAATCTGAACATCGAGATTCCGCGCGACCAACTGATCGTGATCACCGGCCTGAGCGGATCCGGCAAGTCGAGCCTCGCCTTCGACACACTGTACGCCGAAGGCCAGCGCCGGTATGTCGAGAGCCTGTCGGCGTATGCGCGGCAGTTCCTCGAGCAAATGGAAAAACCGGACGTCGACTACATCGAGGGCCTGAGTCCGGCGATCTCGATCGAGCAGAAGACCTCGCACCGCAATCCGCGTTCTACCGTCGGAACGGTGACCGAAGTCTACGACTATCTGCGCCTCTTGTTCGCGCGGATCGGCACGCCCCACTGTCCGCAATGCGGAAAAGTCATCGAATCGCAAACGCCCCAGAGCATCGTGGACTGGGTTCTGGCGTTGCCGGAATCGACGCGGATTCAGCTCCTCGCGCCCCTCGTCCGACAGCGCAAAGGCACGTACCAAAAGGTCTTCGAGGATGTGAAGCAGCGCGGCTACGTCCGGGTTCGCGTTGACGGCCAATTCCTACACGTGGACGACGACATCGAGCTCGAACGCTACGTAAAACACGACATCGACGTCGTGGTGGATCGCCTCGTCGTCAAGGAAGGTATCGCCACGCGCCTCACGGACTCCGTCGAGACGTGCCTCAAGCTCGGTGGCGGCTTGATCCGCATCTACTACGAGCCCCCCGGCGCGGAACCGCGCGAAGCCGTGCAGAGCGAGCACTTTGCGTGTGTCGATTGCGGCATCAGCTTCGACGAACTCGAGCCGCGCATGTTCAGCTTCAACAATCCGCACGGCGCCTGTCCTGCGTGCACGGGACTCGGCACGACGATGGAAATCGATCCGGACCTCGTGGTGCCCGACGCCGAGCGCTCCATCGCAGAAGGGGCCGTGCGCCCGTGGAGCATGCGTCGTGTGCTCGACGGCATGTACCGACAGACGCTCCAGATCGTGTGCGAGCGCTATGGCCACAGCATCCACACGCCGTGGCGCAACCTGCCCGAGGACTTCCGCGAGGTCGTGTTGTACGGCTCGGGGGATGAAGAGGTGGAGTTCTCGTACTCGGGCCAGCGGAGCACGTACGAAGTCCGCAGGCCATTCGAGGGCGTCATACCCAATCTGGAGCGACGCTTCCGCGAGACCGACTCGAACGCCGCGCGCGACATGATCAGCCAGTTCATGTCGACGCGGCCCTGCCACGCCTGTGCGGGCGCGCGACTGCGCCCCGAGGCCCAGGCGGTGACGGTTGGCGATCGGACCATCATGGATGTCACCGCCATGTCGATCAGCGACGTGCTGCGGTTCTTCAAGGACCTGACCTTGACGGAGTCGCAGCGGATCATCGCCCAACGCGTCCTCAAGGAGATCCGCGAGCGCCTAGGATTCCTCGTCAGCGTCGGCCTGGACTACCTCACGCTGGATCGCCACGCCGGCACGCTGTCCGGCGGCGAGTCCCAGCGGATCCGGCTCGCCACGCAGATCGGCTCGGGCCTCGTCGGCGTGTTGTACATCCTCGACGAGCCGAGCATCGGCCTGCATCAGCGCGACAACCGCAAGCTGATCGCCACCCTCGAACGGCTCCGCGACCTCGGCAACACCGTCATCGTGGTCGAGCACGATGAAGAAACGATTCGTAGCGCAGACTACGTGATCGACCTCGGACCCGGCGCCGGTATCCACGGCGGCCGCGTCGTCGCACAGGGCACCCCGGCCCAAGTCATGCGCCAGAAACAGTCGATCACGGGCCGCTTCCTCTCCGGCACGTTCGCGATTCCCGTGCCGGCAAAACGACGCGAGTCGAACGGTCACGAAATCGTCGTGCGCGGCGCCCAGCACAACAATCTGAAACATGTGGACGTCCGATTCCCCCTCGGCGTGTTCACGTGCGTCACCGGCGTATCCGGCTCGGGCAAATCGAGTCTGATCAATGAGACCCTCTACCCCGCCGTGATGCGGACGCTCCATGGCTCGCCGCGCATGCGCCCCGGAAAGCACGATCGCATCGAGGGCCTCGAGCACATCGACAAAGTGATCGATATCGACCAATCGCCCATCGGACGCACACCGCGCTCGAATCCGGCCACCTATACGGGCTTCTTCGCGCCCATCCGCGACCTGTTCAGCCGCGTGCCGGCGGCGCGCGCACGCGGCTACAAGGCGGGCCGGTTCAGCTTCAACGTGAAGGGCGGCCGGTGCGAGCAGTGCGAAGGAAACGGCGTCATCATGATCGAGATGCATTTCCTTCCCGACGTCTATGTGCCGTGCGACACCTGCAAGGGCGCGCGGTACAATCGCGACACACTCGATATCCTCTACAAAGGCAAGAGCATCGCCGAAGTACTGGACATGACTGTCGAGCAGGCGTGCACCTTTTTCCGGAATATCCCGGCGGTCTATGCCAAACTCGAGACCTTACGCGACGTCGGCCTCGGTTACGTCAAACTGGGCCAATCGGCCACGACGCTTTCCGGCGGCGAGGCACAGCGCGTAAAGCTGGCCACGGAACTCGCGAAGCGCCAAACCGGCCGTACCCTGTATATCCTTGACGAGCCCACCACCGGCCTCCACGCCGCCGACGTCGAGAAGCTCCTGGGCGTTCTTCATCGGCTCACGGATGCCGGAAACACGGTGCTCGTGATCGAGCACAACCTGGACGTCATCAAGACCGCAGACTGGATCATCGACCTCGGCCCTGAAGGGGGCGACCAGGGCGGCCATGTGGTGGCCGCCGGCCGGCCCGACGCCGTCGCACGGAACACCAACTCGTACACCGGCCGATTCCTTCGCGAGAAACTCGGCCTCGACTAGCCCTTCCGCTGTCGTTGCGACCGGATCCCGAAAGACGGTGCGGCGGTGGGGCTGAAGAGCAAGCGGTGTCTCGTTGACGGGCTCCGATGGGTCTGTTAGCATGCCTCGCGATCAGGGTGTCGGACGGTATCGAGGGCGGTAACCGTGCAGGCGTTAGGAACGGAACACGAATACAGTCCGCGGAACGCGTCGCGCGCGTCGACGAACGCATGGCACGTATACGGGCGTCTCTTGCGTTATGCCTGGACGTACAAGTTCCGGTTGATACTATCTCTGTTCTTCGCGATCGTCGTGGCGGTATCTTTCGGCTCGATGATCTTCGCCACGGGTGCCATCGTGAAGACCATCTTCGCGAAAGAGCGCATCCTCCGGTTCCACGTCGAGGATGAAGCGATCTCCGGCGACCTCCGCGCGTTCATCGAGGGACACAACGCCATTGCCGGCCCACCGGAGCCCATCGATGACGGCCGATACCGTGTCGTCCTCAGGGAAGGCGACGTCGACGTGCCGGCCCTGTGTGCGGAGTTCGAAGCGCGCGGCGCCGCCAACGTCATGGCGTTCCCGGAGGACATCGAGGCGGCCGCCGAGAACGTCCGTGACGCCGCCGACACAATTGCCCGCGTCTCCGGCCTCCGCCTCAAGGATCTCGATGAACGATTTCTGGCGGTGGCCGGGCGGATGCGCGCGCGCAAGATGCTCGCCTTGCTCGTGTTGTCCGGCGCGTTGATCGCCTTGACCTTCATCGGCGGTATCGCGCGGTTCCTTCAGGAGTACTACGCCGGCTCGATCAGCGCGTATATCACCGTACAACTGATGCAAGAGATGTACGAGAACATTGTCCGGTTATCGCTGACCTTTTTCGAGCGGCGGCCGACGGGCGAATTGCTGGCGCGATTCACCAACGACGTGTTCATGGTGAACCGGGGCCTGTCGGGAGCGTTTGTGAAGCTCTTGCGCGAGCCGTTCAAGGTCGTCGTGTTCTTGGCCTTGGCCCTGCGCGTCGACACGATTCTGACGCTCGTTGGCGTGTGTGTGTTGCCGCCGGCGATCTACGTGATTGTCCTGATCGGCAAAAAGGTCAAGAAATACGTCCGCCGATCCCTCGAACGCGTGGCCAACTTCGCCAGCCTCGCCAAGGAGACCTTCACCGGCATCCTGATCGTCAAGGGCTTCGGCATGGAGAAGCACCAGGTTGCCCGCGTGGACGATGAGCTGACGCGCCTCCGGAAGTACCTCAAGCGGACGGTGCAGGCGGACGCGGCGGTGGGGCCGTTGTCCGAGTTCGTCATGGTGCTCGGCATCGTCGTGTTCATACTGCTCAGCGGCCGCCGCGTCGAGGCGGGCCTCATGGACAGCGGCGACGTCGTGATGCTCTACTTTGCCCTAGCGGCCATGCTCGACCCGCTGCGCAAACTCGCGGCCGTCAACAACGCGATCCAGACCAGCGTCGCCAGCGCCGAGCGCGTCTTCGAGTTCATCGATGCCGAGCCGGACCTCGTGGAGGCGCCGGACGCCGTTGCCTTGGCGAGGCTCGAGCGGGCCGTCGAGTTTCGCAACGTCTCATTTCGCTATCCGGGAAAAGACGACGTGGTCCTACGAGACATCTCGTTCACCGTGCCGAAAGGCCACATGGTCGCCCTGGTCGGCTTCAGCGGTGCCGGCAAGACCACCATCGCGAAACTGATCCCGAGGTTCTACGATCCGGACTCCGGCACGATCTCGGTGGACGGCGTCGATATCCGGCGCGCGACACTATCGAGCCTGCGCGATCAAATCGGCATTGTGACCCAGCAGACGATCCTGTTCGACGAAAGCGTGCGCGCCAATATCGCTTGTGGCCATACCGAGTACTCCGACGAGCGCATCGCCGACGCGGCGCGGATCGCACAAGCCACGGCCTTCATCGAGCGTCTACCGGATGGCTACAACACACGCATCGGCGAGACAGGCGGCACGCTTTCCGGCGGCCAGCGACAGCGTTTGGCCATCGCTCGGGCGCTGGCGCGCGATCCCGCCATCCTGATTCTGGATGAGGCGACTTCGAGCCTCGACTCCGAGAGCGAGCGCGCCATCCAACGCGCCATCGAAGAGTCCATCGTCGGCCGCACGACGGTCATCATCGCCCACCGATTGTCGACGATCCTCCGCGCGGACCAAATCCTCGTGGTCGACGAAGGGCGCGTCGTCGAGCGCGGCACGCACCAAGAACTCCTGCGTCACGGCGGCCTGTACAGCCGGTTATACGAAGTCCAATTCGCCTCGGAGCAATCCGGCGGCCGAAGCTGAGCCACCGCCGCCGGGTGCCTTCTGCCATCGGTTTTGTCTCACGCGCGCCCGCTGCGATACACTATCCGCGAGTCTTGTCCGTGGAGCCTCCCCAATGAACGCGATTGTCACCGCGTGGCGCAACTTCAAGTATGGCCGCCGATGCGCCCGGTTAGGCCGCCGCTGCCGCTTCGTCGGCGAGCACATCCAGATTGACGGGAACGTCGAGATCGGCGACTTCTGCCGCTTCCGCGACTACGTCATCATGCGCACCAGCAAGGAGGGCCGGATCGTGTTTGGGCGTCAGAGCGGCCTGAGCACCTCATGCATCGTCGAGTCCACGTGTCTGGTGCAATTCGGAGATCGTACCGGAGTCGCCGAGTTCACCGTGATCCGCGATACCACCCATGTCGTCCGTGGAACCGATGCGAATTGGGAATTCACACCGCGTGTGGCAAAGCCCATCATCATCGGAAACGATGTTTGGATCGGCAGCCGCGTCTACATCGGACCCGGCGTTACGATTGGCGACGGCGCCGTGGTGGGCACAGGCAGCGTGGTCACCAAGAACATCGGCGCCTACGAAGTCTGGGCGGGCGCTCCCGCGCGGTTCCTCTACCACCGGATCGAGAATGTCCCTCTGGAAGTACAAGCGGAAACCGATCGGCTCATCGCCGAACAAGGTATCCGCCCCAACCGCTACGAAGACCGCTGATGCCCATCCGCGCCATCTCATTTGATTTATGGTGTACGCTGTTCCGCGATGCCCACAGCGCCGAGCGGCAGGATATCCGCATCGACGCGTTCACGGCGGCCACCGGCCTCCCACGCGATGACGTGGTCGAGGCGTTGCGCCGCGCCTGGATCGAGTTCGATCGATCCCATCGCGAGGATCAGCGCACACTCGAGCCGATCGATGCCGTAACCCTCGCCGCCGGTGTCCTCGACGTGCCCATCGACGGCGAGACCGCCGAGGAACTCGCCGAGGTATTCGCTACGGCTATCCTGGCCTATCCGCCCGAGCCCATCGACGGCGCGCTTGAAGCGGTCCAGGCCGCGGCCGCCCGCGTGCCCATCGCGATCATCTGCGACGCCGGCGTCAGTCCCGGCTCGTCGCTCCGCGTCCTCCTCGATCGCCACGGATTCACACCCTACTTCACCGTGCTGAACTTCTCGAACGAAGTCGGCGTGGCCAAGCCGCAACGGTCCATGTTCGAAACGGCGGCACGCGCCCTCGGCGTCCACGCCTCCGAACTCCTCCACATCGGCGATCTCGAGTACTCGGACATTGCCGGCGCCAAGGCCTTCGGGGCCAAGGCCGCCCTGTTTGCCGGAAACAACCCGCGGTTTTTGGAGACCACGGCCGCCGACCTCACCTTCACCCACTGGCGCCAATTCATCGACGCGCTGCCCGACTTGCTCGAACCGTGAACGCGGGCACAAATCGCTAAGACACGCCGCGGAAGGTCACCGTCCACGGCTCCGACTCCGTGCTCACCACCGCGTACGTCCCGCCCGTACACTCCGGCGACACCCGGCCGACGGCACCCGCACTCACGAACAGCGTGTCGTCCACGCAACGCGCAAACGGCGCGTCGCCGTGCCCGCACACGATGATCCGCGCCTCCGGAACACGCTCGCGCTCGCGGCGAAACAGAGGATCGGGATCGCTCGCCTTCAGCGCCGCGTGATGACTGCTGGGCGCGCCGTGGCACAACGCCACCGGAAGGCCATCGAGAACGATGCGCCGCATCCGCGGGAGTTCCAGAAGGTACTCGATGTTGGCGCTACGGAGCCGCGCGTGCGTTTCGGCGATCGCGTCATAGTCCTCCGCGCACTTCGTGCGGAGCCGCGACTCCTTGCTCGAAAACAGGGCGGCGTACCGATCCAAGACGCCTTGCACGCTCGTGATGCCTCGAACGCGCAAGCGATCAATCACCTCATTAGGCGTATCGTAACCCACAACACTATTACCTATGTTTAGAATGCAAAGAATACCATCATGATCGATCTCGGCAAGGACCGCGTCCAACGCCGCGAGATGGCCGCGAATGGCACCCAACACCGCGAATAACATCGCCCAAACGCTCCCCAAAGGCCCCGTTTCGAGTCCTCAACACGCAGACTATAGCCGACATGGAGCCGGGGTTCAACGGCTACCTTGCGAAGGATATCCAGGCGCGCCGCGCGATGAGATGCCTTCGTAATACCTTGCCGCACAGTAGGTTGCCGCACGTCGGGGACGGGGGCGGCGGGCGAGACTGCCCGGATCCCCTATTGAATAGGGGCTTTCGTGAGGCGCACGCGCGTCTTGGCCCTGAAATAAAGGGCTTGACAAATGCCCCGTTGTTCTGTAAGCCATTGCCTTGGAAGAGGGCGCGGGTGCGTTCTCCTCGGCGCGTTCGGCGCGGTCTCAGGGCCGCGAACGCGACGCGTTGGGTGGGTCATTTGGAAACAAAGTAGGGATCGGATACGGTAAGGAGGGAAAGACATGCCACCGAAGAAAGCCATGACGAAGGCGCAGATTGTGGCCGCGTTGGCGGACAAGGCGGGTTTGTCCAAGAAGCAAGTGGGCGACGTGCTGGCCGGGTTGACGGATCTGGCCTACAAGGAAGCCAAGACGGGCTTCACGCTGCCGGGCATCGGCAAGCTGGTCGTTGTCCAGCGCAAGGCACGCATGGGCCGCAATCCGGCCACCGGCCAAGCGATCAAGATCCCGGCCAAGAAGGTCCTCAAGTTCCGGATCGCCAAGGCCGCCAAGGACACGATCGCGCCGAAGAAGTAGGTGCTCGATACGCGAACGGTTCCATGTTACGGCCCGCCGAGGCTCGCTTGCCTCGGCGGGCCGTTCCGCTGTGCGTCGAATCGGCGTCGGTTTGACTCTGAGCGACCCGGCTGGTAAGATGGCTCAAACCGACGAGAGCGGCAAGACGAATATGAGTTCTCCAATGGGTATACGGGGCCTTCTCGATGACGAGAAGGCCCTTTTCTTACGCGTCAATGCGGGACATTCATGAACGAGCACGATCCGAGCGCACGTGAAGAGACCGTCGTGATGACGGCGGAGACCATGGCCGAGGCATGTCGCCGGTTGGCGCGCGAGATCGCTGGCGCCAATACGGATATGGCTTCCGTGGTGTTGCTCGGCATCCTGAGACGAGGCCGCCCCTTGGCCGACCGCCTTGCCCGCCTCCTGGCCGAGATGACGGGGGTCGCCCCCCCGGTTGGCTCGCTCGCCACGACCCTCTACCGCGACGATCTGCGCAGCGGCGTTGGCCGCCTCAAGCCCGGCGTGGCCGAAACCTACTTCGAGTTTCCCATCAACGGTGCTACCGTAATACTCGTGGACGATGTGATTGCGGCTGGCCGCACGATCCGCGCCGCCCTCGACGAGCTTATGGATTACGGCCGGCCCAGGCGCATTCAACTGGCCTGCCTGGTGGATCGCGGCGGCCGCGAACTGCCTATCCAGCCCGACTATCTCGGATGGCCCGTGAGCGCGGGCGAGAACGATCGCGTCGTCGTCCGGCTGGCGGAAACCGACGGCCAAGACATGGTGGTGATCCGGCGCAGCCTCCCCGAGGATGGGGAAGCGGAGGAGGGGTGATACCATGGCGGACACGGCTCCTATCGCCTGGACGCGGAAGGACCTCATCGGTATCGAACCGTTGTCTCGCCCGGAGATCGAGTTGATCCTGGATACGGCGCCGCAGTTCGTGGCCGTGTCGGCACGTGTGAGCGGGATCCGCAAGGTGCCGCTGCTCCAGGGCCGCCTCGTGGTGAACTGGTTCTACGAACCGAGCACGCGGACGCGGACCTCCTTCGAACTTGCGGCCAAACGCCTCAGCGCGGATACCCTGAGCATCTCGGCGTCAACATCGAGCCTCGTCAAGGGCGAATCGCTGCACGATACGCTTGCCAACATTGAGGCCATGCGCAGCGATGTCATCGTCATTCGCCACAAGTACGCCGGCTCGGCGCAGATTCTGGCCACGCGTCATGAGTCGCATATTATCAACGCGGGCGACGGCCGACACGAGCACCCAACGCAGGCCCTGCTCGACGCGTTGACCATGCGGGACAAAATCCGCGAGCGGCGCGGCGATGCCACGGCCTCACTCGACGGCGTGCGCGTCGCCATCATCGGCGACATCAGCCACAGCCGCGTCGCGCGGAGCAACGTGTGGTGCCTCACCAAGCTGGGCGCGCGCGTCACCCTGTGCGGACCGAGCACGCTGATGCCGCCCGAGATCGGCCGCATGGGTGTCGACGTCACCACGGATCTCGGCGAGGCCATCGCCGATGCCGACGTCATCTATGCCTTGCGTATCCAACTCGAACGCCAGCAGCGATGCCTGTTTCCGAGTCTGCGCGAGTACATCCGCATGTTTCGGATCGACCGCGAGTCCATCAAGGTGGCGCCGGAGCACGCATTCATCATGCATCCCGGCCCGATCAACCGCGACATCGAGCTGTCCGCCGAGCTGGCCGATGGCAAACGAAGCGTGATCTTGGAGCAGGTAACCAACGGCGTCGCGGTCCGCATGGCCATCATGCATCTCCTCGTGAACAGCGGCGTGGAAAACTAAGCTATGAGCCTTGTAATCAAAAACGGACACCTCATCGAGCCGCGGGCGGGCCTCTCCGAGCCGATGGACGTGCTCGTCGAGCGTGGGCGCGTGCGCTCCCTCGGAAAGCACCTCGACGGCGACGAGGTGCTCGACGCGCGCGGCTGCATCGTATGTCCCGGGCTTGTGGATCTCCACGTCCATTTCCGCGAGCCCGGATACGAAACGAAGGAAACGATTGAGACCGGAAGCCGGGCGGCGGCCTGGGGCGGGTTCACGTCCGTCGTGACCATGCCGAACACGGCCCCGGCCATCGACAACGCCGGCATGGTCGAGTTCACGTACCGTCGGGCCCGCGAGGTGGCGTGTATCAAGGTGCTTCCGGCGGCCTGCGCCACCAAGGGCCGCGAAGGCCGCGAAATGACCGAGATGGCCGAGCTGAAGGCCGTCGGCGCCGTGGCGGTGACCGATGACGGCTCAGACATCGCGAGCAGTTGGGTGATGCGCCGCGTCCTCGAGTACGGCGCCATGTGCGGCCTCAAGTACCTCGCCCACTGTGAAGACGCCTCGCTGAGCGAAGACGGCGTCATGAACGAAGGCTACCACTCGACGCGGCTCGGCCTGCCAGGACGGCCCAAGGCCATGGAAGAGATCATGATCGACCGGAACATCCGGCTGGCCGAACTGGCGCGCGCGCCCATTCATATCCAGCACGTGACGACCGCCGGCGGCATCGAGATCATCCGGCGGGCCAAGGACCGCGGCTTGCCAGTCACCTGCGAGACCGCGCCCCATTACTGGATGCTTACCGACGACGCGGTGAGCGGCTTCGGAACCAATGCCAAGATGAATCCTCCGCTCCGCGAGGCCGTCGATGTCGAGGCAATCCGCGCCGCCCTCGCCGACGGGACCATCGACTGCATCGCTACGGACCACGCGCCGCACACGATTACCGAAAAGGACGTCGAGTTTCAGATCGCGCCGTTCGGCATCGTCGGACTCGAAACCGCGCTCGCCCTGACGATCACCGGACTGGTCGAGCCCGGCATTCTCTCGATCGAGCGCGCCGTCGAACTGCTGACATCCGCCCCTGCCGGTATTCTCGACCTCAAGGCCGGCGAAATACGAGACGGCGGCAAGGCCGATATCACCGTGTTCGATCCGGCCGCCGAATGGATCGTCGATCCGGCCAAGTTCCAGTCCATGAGCCGCAACACGCCGTTCGCCGGATATACCCTGCGCGGGCGGGTCCGCGCCACGCTGTGCGACGGCGTTCTCGTGCACAACGAAATAGGCGGCGACGCCTGATTGTTTGGATTCGCAAAGGACGTAACGTCTTTCGGGCGGGAGGGGGTCTTTGCCCGAGGGACGCGTCCGGTATCGGAGCATATTGTGAGGAAAGCTGTACTTGCCATCGAAGATGGAACCGTGCTCGAGGGCAACGCCGTGGGCGCCGACGGAGAAACCACCGGCGAACTGGTGTTCAACACCTCGATGACGGGCTACCAGGAGATCCTGACCGACCCCTCTTACGCAGGTCAGGTCGTCACGATGACCTATCCGCTCATCGGGAATTACGGCGTCAACGAGACCGACGTCGAGTCCCGCAAGCCTTTCGTCGAAGGCTTCGTCATGCGCGAGTGCTGTCTCGATCCCAGCAACTGGCGCGCGACGATGACCTTGCCCGAGTATCTCCGCAAGAATGACATCGTGGCCATCGACGGCGTCGACACCCGTTCCATCACAACGCTGCTGCGGACCAAAGGCGCCATGAAATGCGTCCTCAGCACCATCGATTTCGATCACGACTCCCTGGTCCAGAAGGCGAAGGACGCGCCCGACATGGCCGGCAGCGATTTCGTGAAGGCCGTATCCGTCGACGAACCGTATGAGTGGGAAGCGCCGGAGACCACGCGGTTCCGTGTCGTGGCCATGGACTACGGCATCAAGTACAACATCCTCCGCCTGTTGCGCGAGGCGGGATGCCAGGTGACCGTCATGCCGGCCACCGCGTCGCCGGACGACGTGCTCGGTTGCGATCCCGACGGCGTGTTCCTCTCGAACGGCCCCGGCGATCCGGCGGCATTGCCCTACGTCTATCCGACGATCCAGGCCTTGCTCGGCAAGAAACCCATCTTCGGCATCTGCCTGGGCCATCAAGTTCTCGCCCACGCCCTCGGCGGCAACACGTACAAGCTCAAGTTCGGCCATCGCGGCGGCAACCAACCGGTGATGAATCACGACACCGGCTGCGTCGAAATCAGTGCACAAAACCACGGATTCGCCGTCGATCCGAATTCACTCGATCCCGACGTCGTGCGCATCACGCACACCAACCTGAACGACGGCTCCGTCGAGGGCCTCTCGCACAGGGAATGGCCCGTCTTCAGCGTACAGTACCATCCCGAGGCCTCGCCCGGCCCTCACGACAGCCGGTATCTCTTCCGCCGCTTCATAGCCGACATGGAACGCGCCAAGGGTTAGCCCGGCCGAATCTCGTCCTACGCCACGGCGTTTCACAACGTGCGTCCCGTGGAGTATCCTGTCGTCAAACCGATGCGCTGTGCATCGAAGACCGTGATTGGGAGCGCGCAGGAAATGGATCGTGGAACATGCCTGATCGCCCTCACCGTAGCGGCGATGGGTTGGGCTTCCTTGGCGGAGGAAATCGCCATGCAAGACCAGGATGCTGCCATGGACACCGCGCCATCTCTCGCGCCGGACCTGCCGGACGCGGAGATCGTCACAGCGTATGAGAAAGCGGCCTCGCAAAACGTGTTGGCCGCGGTCAATCCGGAAATCTTCCCTGGGTATTGGTCCGTGTGTGCGGATGGCATCGGCTTCGGACGCGGTAACACCTATCCCTCGCTCGACGGCCACCAGATGGCCGACGCCCTCCTCTGGCTCGGCCAAGTCGACGTCGTCAAGGCCAACTGGGCCTACGTGCGGTCGTTCCAGCGCCCTGACGGCCGTTTGCCGCTCGCCATCCTTCCGGCGGCGGCAGGTCAGCCCATTGGCCCCCAGGGATGCCAGGCCGACGTGGATCCCAATGGCGGCCTCTACAAGCATTGGGTGCCCGGCGATCCGCTCCGCGCGCTGGCCGCGCCTACGTACATCCAGAACGCCGACATCCTCTATCGGCGCACGCAGGACCGCGACTGGCTCGCCGCGCAACTGCCCTCCGTGAACCTGGCCACCGACTCGCTCGCCGCGATCACCACGCCCGACGGGGCCGTCGGCGGCGCCGGCTACTACCTCGAACGCCCAACACGCGTCGAGTACGACGGCGTCGCCCAGGGCTACGCCGTGGATGCCTTCCGCCGCGTCGCCGCCCTCAACGCAGTGCTCGGCAACGCCGAGGCAGTCGCGCGCTACCGTGAACTTGCCGGCCGTGTCGAGACGCACTTCCGAAATCGCTTCTGGACAGGAGATCGTTTCGCCGAATACATCCATCCGGAACGGGGCCCCATCGCCTCGCATGGATTTACCGACGCGGACTGGGCCGCCATCGCCACGGGCGTCGCCACACCCGCGCAGGAATCGGACCTCTGGCCGCTGATCAAGGATGAAACGCGCTTCTGCTACGGCGGCATGCCCACCGGTATCGCCACGCATCCCGAAGCCTACGAGCGCTGGGAATTCACCTACGACGACCGCATGGACCTCGCCGCCATGGGCCGCGTCTGGTATCTCGAGTGCTGGGCCAGGGCGCGCATGGGCGATGGCCACGGCCTGGTCGAGTCGATTCGCCGCGTGTGCGCCACCGGGCGCAAGAACGGGTACTACTGGCGTGAACGCTACAACGCCGACGGCGGATACGGCGCCGAGAAATACTGCGAGTATCCGGCTAACCTCATCCGAATCGTCCAGCGCTTCGTGCTCGGCGTCGAGTTCGAACTCGACGGCACGCTCACGCTCGCGCCCACGGCGCCGGCCGACTTCTGGCGCGCCGGATTCGGCCAGACACTCCAGTGGCGCGGACGACGACTCGCCTACCGGATGTCGCATGGCGGGATCGAGGGCGAGTACGCAGGGCCGAGCGACCAGCGACTCCGTGTGAGACTCGATGGGCCGCCGCGCGAGGACAGCCTCCGCATCGAGGCGGACGGCGTTCCCGTCTCCTCTGCCATCGAGAATGGACGGATCGCCTTCACACTACCGGCCGCAGCCGACACGCCTTGCCGCTTCCGATTGGCGCACTGAGCGATTGTCGTGTCCCGAGTGCGCGCCGGCGCCCTATTCCGACCCCGCAAGCGCCGCATTCAGCATCCGGCGGGCCTTCACCACCAGTATCGCCACAACGATCAGGCTTGCCACAAGGCCGCCCCAGAAGAGAGCGAGTTGGGCCGGCTGCGCCTCGGCTTCGCCGGCCGCAAGATCAGCCAGCGATCGCGCACCAGATCCGACATAGGCCACGACAAAGGTGCGCGGGATCATGGCAAGGAGCGTGGCCACAGCACAGGTTCGCAAGCGCACGGGCGTGAGTCCGAGGGCGTAGTTCAAGAGAATTACCGGAAACAGAGGACATAGACGCAGCAGCACAACGACCTTGAATCCCTCGCGGCCGATGGCCTCGGACACGGCGGCAAACTTCGCGTCCGTGGCCGTCCTGCGCTCGATCCACGAGGCGGCCACGGTGCGCGCGAGCAGGAACGTGGCCGTGCTGCCTAGGACACGTCCCAGCGATACGGCAACGGCCCCCACACCGACGCCCCAAATCGCGCCGGCGGCCGCGTTCGGCAACAGGTCCGGCAGCATCAGCACACAACACGGCACGTACAGGAGGACGAACGCCACCAGGCCCCACACGCCCCACGCCTCGATGCGACCCATGAGCGCCACGAACCACTCGTCGAGCGGCAGGAGTCTCGATAGAATGAGCCACGTGCCGATGACAGCAAAATACACGAGCAGCTTCGGCCACAGCCGCGACGCCTTCGCCGATCGCTCGGTCTCGTTCATTGGTGCCCTCGTTACGCGGTTCGTTGCGCACGGATTGTACGGCCTCCGCCACGCCTGCGCAAAAACTGCCCGCAGGAAGCATACGCGAGTGGCCTCGAAGGCGCGCGTTGTGGTATACGGTTGGCTTGGGCGCTATTGAGCATAACGGCGAGGTGGGAGCCATGCAGGTCGTCCTCGGATTCGATATGGAAACGGATATCGGGAGCTGGACGCCATTTTACGAAGGCGTCAAGCACGGCACACCGGTCATTCTCGATATCTTGGCGCGGCGCCAAATCTCCGCGACGTTCTTCTTCACGGGCGACGCGGCGCGGAAGCATCCGGATACGGTGGCGCTCGTTCGGCAACACGGCCACGAGATCGGCGCGCACACGCTTTTCCACGAGACCATCGGCGATTCGCTCTTCGACATTCCCGGCATGATGCCAATCCTGCCCGAGGAGGTGCCGCACCGCCTCGAGCTCTGCACGGACTGGATCGAGGAGATCGCCGGCGTGCGCCCCGTATCCTTCCGGTGTCCGCGCCTGTTTGGCTCGACGGCGATGGTGAACGCACTCGAGGATCTTGGCTATGTCGCCGACGCGTCGTATCCCATGTACTACTACCGCGAGCGCATCCGTCCCTATCATCCGAGCCGCGAGGATTGGACACAGGAAGGCGACCTCCGGATCATCGAGCTGCCGAACTTCGCCGACCTCTCCATGACCTCGACGGATCCCTACGGCCGCGACATGGATCAATGGCCGCGGTGCCGCACCGAGAGCGCCGAAGCGCTCCTACGACACGTCGACGGATTCGCCGGCTACTGCGCCGCCCGAGAGGTCGAGCCCTTCCTCTGTTTCTACTTCCATCCCTGGGAATTCCATCCCATGATCGAAGGCGAGATTCACTACGGCGAAGGCGCCGTTCGGCCGGATCCGTTTATTGTGAAGAATTGCGGCCCGTACGCGGCCCAGCAATTGGATATGCTGATCGCGCGGCTAGGTGAGCGGGGCGCCCAGTTTATGCAGGCGCAACACGTCGTGTAAGGAGATTCGAGATGTTTGCGATTCCAGACAGCGAGTACAAGGATCGGATGAAGCGGTTCCAGAAGAACATCCGCGAGGCGGGTCTCGACGCGGCCTTGGTGCACGCCAACGAGGCGGACTTCGCCAACGTGCGGTACCTCTCCGAGTATTGGCCGACTTTCGAGAGCGCCGGCGTGTTCGTGCCGGCCACGGGCGCGCCTACACTGATTATCGGGCCCGAGAGCGAGGCCTACGCCAAGACGCGCAGCAAGATCCGTCGCATCGCCCTCATGGTCGAGTATCGCGAGTCCGCCGAGCCGGAGTATCCCGGCATTCCGGTGGCGCACTATCCGGACATCGTGGCTAAGGCGATGCACGGCAAGAAACTGAAACGGCTCGGGCTCGTCGGCTACTCGGTGATGCCGCTACCGGTGTACACCAGCCTGTCCCAAGAGTTGCCGGGCGTCCAACTCATCAAAGCCGACGACACCTTGATCTCGCTACGTGTCAACAAGAGTCCCAATGAGATCAAGCTGATGAAGAAAGCGTTCAACGTGAGCGAGAAGGCGATCGAGGCCATCCTGAAAGAGATCAAGCCGGGCATGACCGAACTCCAGGTTATCGGTATTGCCCAGCGCGAGATCTACGCCCACGGCGGCGAGTACGAAGGCCACGCGCTCTACTGCTTCTGCGGCCCGGCAACGAAACACGCCATCTCGCGGCCGACGCACAACACGATCAAACGCAACGAGGTGATCCAAATCAACATCGGCGCGCGCGTCGGCGGCTACTCGTCGAGCGTCGGCCTGCCCATCTGCATCGGCAAACTCCCGGCGCGCAAGAAGCGCCTCGTCGAGTTCGGCCTCGAAGCGCATCTCAAAACCATGGAACTGATGAAGGCCGGCAAGCCGGCGGCGGATGTCGTCAAGGAATACGAGGACTTCGTCACGGCACGCGGCTTCAGAAAGCACATGCTCTACGGCCCGTGCCACGGCATCGGCATGATGGAAGTCGAGCGGCCGTGGATGGAGTCCACGTCGACCTATGTGCTCAAGGAAGATATGACCTTCCAGGTGGACACGTTCTTCTACGACACCGATTTCGGCCTCCGGTGGGAGAACGGCGTTTGCGTCGGCAAGCGGGGCGTCAAGCGGTTCTCGCAGAAGTTCATGAGAGTCGTCGAGCTCTAAGAAAGGGGGCGCCGTGCTCTTCGCGTTGCTTGGTCAGGTTGTCCTGTCTGCAATCGAGTTGCCCATGGGGCCGGCGCCCGAGCCCGTCGAGTTCCGGCATTTCCCGAGCCGGCTCCATGCCTATGTGTGGCGCAACTGGCCCCTGGTGCCGACGACGCGCCTCGCCGAGGTTGTCGGCGCGCGGCCCGAGGACATCGAGGCCCTCGGCAAGGCCATGGGATTGGCCGATCCTCCCGCGATCTCGGACGATCAGTGGCGGCGCTCCTACATCACGATCATCCGGCGGAACTGGCATCTCTTGCCGTATCCGCAACTCACAGCCCTGCTCGGATGGACTGCCGAGCAACTAGACTACGCCCTACGCGAGGGCGACGGACTGTTCTGGTGGATGGGTTGCTACAAGCCGAGGCTCGAACCCTTGCACTATGTTCAGCCCGGCGACGCAGACGCGGCGCGCGCCGCCCAGATCGCCGGCATCGTCAGGTCGGCGATTCCCGACGGCGTCGACCGACGGGAGGACCCCTTGTTCGCCTTCGTCGAGCGCCTCTCGCACGGGCCGGCCGCGGCGGCGTCCCACCAGGATGTACCCAATCGGTTCTCGCCGCGCTTCTGCTTCTCGTATTTCGGCGCATTCCGAGATCCGCTGTCCGGCGACTCGGATCCGTATCCCGACGGCTACCTCGAGCGGCTTGCCGCGACGGGCGTCAACGGCGTCTGGCTCCACGAACCGCTTTACCGCCTCTCGCCCTTCCCGTGGGACGAATCCCTGAGCAAGGATGTGGAACGCAATCGCGCCGCGCTACGCGATCTTGTAGCTCGGGCGCGCCGTCACGGACTCGGCGTCTATCTCTACTTCAACGAGCCCAGGCCAATGCCGGTGCCCTTCTTCGACGACCATCCCGACTTCAAGGGTGTCACGGACACAGGCATACTCGCCGGCCAGGTGGCCACACTCTGCACAAGCGTCCCGGCCGTTCAGGACTACCTGCGAGACGGCGTGGCCTCGTTGTGCCGCGCCGTACCCGACTTGGGCGGTCTCTTCACGATCACGGCCTCCGAGAACTACACGAACTGCTGGTCCCACCACTGCGCCGACGAGTGTCCCCGCTGCAAGAATCGCCGTCCCGAGGAAGTCATCGCGGAAGTCAACACGATTATCGCCCAGGGCATCGCCGAGTCGGGCAGCGCCTGCCGTCTGATCGCATGGGACTGGGGCTGGCGCAACGAGTGGGCCCCCGGCATCATCGAGCGATTGCCGGAGCGCGCCTCGCTCATGAGCGTCAGCGAATGGGACTTGCCCATCACGCGCGGCGGGGTGCCGTCCATCGTCGGCGAGTACTCCCTGTCCAGCGTAGGCCCCGGCCCGCGCGCCCAGCGGCACTGGGCGCTGGCCCGCGAACGAGGTCTGTCCGTCTTCGCCAAGATCCAGGCCGGCACGTGTTGGGAGCTCGGCTCGGTGCCGTACATTCCCGCCGTCGAGAACGTGGCGCAGCACGTCGTCAACTTGCGCGAGGCCAACGTCGAGGGCCTCATGATGAGCTGGACCCTCGGAGGCTATCCGTCGCCCAATCTTGAGGCCGCGATCCGGGCCGGGGATCCGGGCGACCCGACGACGGATGAGATCTTGCTCGCCGTGGCCTCGCGGCGCTTCGGCGATGGCGTTGCCCCGGCGGTCGTGCGCGCCTGGAAAGGCTACAGCGCCGCCTTGGCCGAGTATCCCTTCTCCATCGGCGTTCTGTACAACAGCCCGGTGCACATGGGCCCGGCGAACTTGTTGTGGCCAACACCGACGACGTTCCGCGGCAGCGGTACCACCGGATTCGCCTATCCCTTCGATGACGTGAACACGTGGCGCGGGCCGTATCCGCCCGACGTGTTCGCCGACCAGTTCGATCGCGTCGCCGGCGGGTTCCGCCAAACCATCGACGCCCTCCGGACCGACATCGGCGCCGAGATGCCGCCGGAGTTGGCCGAGGAACTCGGCGTGGCCGAGGCCTGTGCCATCCACTTCCAGAGCGTGGCCAACCAGACGCGATTCGTGCTGTGGCGCGATCGACTGGCTCAGGCCGGCGCGGCGACGGAAGCCCAAGCGGACCTCGACGCGATCGAGGCAATCGTCGAGAGCGAGATCGACCTCGCGTGCCGCCTTCACGCCCTGCAAAGCCGCGACTCGAGGATCGGTTTCGAGGCGGCATGTCAGTATTTCTACGTCGGCGTCGATCTCGGCGAGAAAGTGTTGAACTGCCGGGACATTCTCGATCGCTGGATTCCCGAGATGGGCGCGCGCCTCGCCAACGCCGCGCCCTGAGTTGAACCGGCGCAGTACCCGAGGTCATACTGCCACGGATAAACACCGGTCCCGCCGAGTGTTTTGAGTACTCGGGTGAAGACTTGGGCAATGCGCGAGACTATGGCGCCATCACGAGGAAACGAGGCGATGAACAAGACAAAACTGCTCTCCCATTGTGTCGGTTGTCCCATGAGTCGGCGGCGGTTCCTGGCAACCGGTTGCGCGGCGTGTACTGGCGCGGCGGGCGTATGGGCGGCGCCACGCGTGGTCCGTGCGGCCGAGGTTGCCGCGAAGCCGCGCATCCGCGTCGTGTATTCGCTCCACGCCATGGTTCAGCCGGGGCCGGATTGGCCAAATGTCGGTTTCGATTTCGCCCCCGTCATCGACCGGATCAACGCGGCGCTCGCGGCCGGATGTCCGGATTTCGAATTCCTTACGGCCACCGCCACCGGCGCCGAACAGGCCCAGAAGATCCTGGCGGACGACGCCACGGCCGGCATCGACGGCTATGTCGTCTACCAGTTGAATTGCTGGAACCAGGTGATCCAAACCGTTGCAGCATCCGGCAAGCCGGTCCTCTACGCCGACTTCCAGTTCGCCGGCAGCGGCGGATTCCTCGTGTACATGGCCGGATTCCTCCGTAACCAGGCGCCGAATGTCGGTTTCGTGGCCTCGTCGAACCTTGACGATCTGGTGGCGGCCGTCCAGTGCTTCAAGCTCGTGAAGGCCGGAGCCTCCGTGGGCGACTTCGTTGCGGCCACGGCGCGCGCGCGCATCGACAGCACGCCCAAGCCCGGCGATCTCACCTGTACGCCGGATCCCATCGAGTTCCTGCCTACGGATGATCTCCTGAGCCGGCTCAAGGCCTCGAAGATCCTGGCCGTGCGCGACCAGTCCTCCGGCCCCGAAGGCGACGTGATGGGTATCCCGGTCATTAAGGTGCCCTTCGCCGAGGTCAACGAGGCCTGGAGCGCCGCCGACAAGGACGAGGTGCGCGCCATCGCCGACCGCTGGGAGAAGAGTGCCGCGAAGATCGTAGATGTGTCGCGCGAGACCCTCGAGCAATCCGCGGCCATGTATCTCGGCGAGAAGGCGGTGCTGAAGAAGTACGACGCCAATGCGATCACAATCAACTGCCTAGGCGGCTTCTACGGCGGCCACATCCACGCCTATCCCTGCCTCGGTTTCCACGAGCTCAACAACGAGGGCCTCGTCGGTGCGTGCGAATGTGACATCGCCTCGACGGCGACCATGACGGCGTTCACCGCGCTGACGCAGGGTCGGCCCGGCTACATTTCCGATCCGGTGATCGATACCGCTAAGCGCCAGATCATTTACGCCCACTGCGTGGCGTCGAATCGCGTGTTCGGACCGGAAGGTGCAACGAACCCCTTCGAGATCTTGACGCACTCTGAAGATCGCCAAGGCGCCTGCGTGCGCTCCATCTTCCCCTTGGGCTACATGACGACCTCGCTCAAGCTGGCCAACGACCGCAAAGAAATCATCTTCCACCGGGCCAAGGCCATCGCAAACGATCCCGATGATCGGGCGTGCCGCACCAAGCTCGCCGCCGAGCCCGTCGGCGACATCGAGAAGCTGTTCACCATGTGGGACCAGTGGAGCTGGCACCGCGTTACCTTCTTCGGCGATCTCAAAGACCCGGTATTCGCCTTGGCCGATGCCATCGGCTGGAAGGTCGTCGAGGAGGCCTAATCGTCCATGCCGAGAGCGGCCTTGAGCCGCCGGATCGTGCGCGGAATGTCTGAAAATCCCCAGGCATTGCGGCCGACCGTTGTGCCGGCCGCGCCGCTTCGGGCCACATCGCGGAACATGGCCTCGGCCTCCTCGAGGGTGTTGCACTGTGGCCCGCCGGCCGTGACCACGGGAACCGGCGTCACCGACACAATGTCGCCAAAGGACGCCGGATCGCCCGTGTAAGGCGCCTTGATAACATCCGCGCCCATCTCGAGTCCGACGCGAACCGCGTAGAACACGTCTTCCGGCGTGTTGCTGACCGATGGCACGCCATCCTTCATGACCAGCGGATAGATGTGCGGAATCACCGGTAGCCCAAACCGCTCGGCCTCGCGCACCGTCGTGGCCAGCCGCTTCATTGTTTCGAGTTCGGCATCGCTCTTCACGAAGATCGAGACCGCAATCGCGTCGGCGCCCATGGCTACGGCCTCCTCGACCTCGACATGAGCCGCGAATCCGGGAAACCGCAGCGTCAACGCCATCTGCTGCACAATAAACGGAACACGTCCCGCGAACCGTTCCATGCACCGCAACGCGATGCCCTTGTTCACCGTGATCGAACTCGGCCGGCCCTCGACGATCTCGGCGATGGTTTGCTCGATGTGCCGGAGGCCTTCCGGCATGCCGACGGCGTAGTTGATCATGTGATCGGCCGCCACGGCCAAAATCCGCCCGGAAGGATGGCTGAAGATGCGATTCAAATGGACGCGTTTACCTAGGGTGCTCATACGTGACCTCTCCTTGTGTCATCTTCACGAGGATGAAAGCAGGCGCGGATAATACTCCTCCGGAGCAGGAAGTTCTATTCCGCGAGAGCGGATCGGCCCGATCCGACCGATTCGACCCGCGGCCCGTATTTAAGGTCAAGCGCCGCGTCTGCTATAATCCCCGGGCTGGCCCGCGCCGGAAGCGCCTTATATTCCGCCGGAACAAGGCGAAATTCCCATACAACTCGGAATCGGAGACCATGACGAAACTCTACGTGTCCAAAGAAGGCCTCGAAAAGCTGAAGGCCGATCTCGAGTACTGCAACGCCAAACGGATGAGGGTAGCGGCGGTGATCGAGCAGGCGCGCGGCTACGGCGACCTCAGCGAGAACGCTGAATACCACGCCGCGAAAGAGGAACAGGCCAAGCTGCATGCGCGTATCCGCGATCTCGAGGATAAGGTGGCGCGCGCGGTCATTCTCAATGACGACGATATCGACGCGAGCAAAGCGTACCAGGGCGCCCGGGTGCGCGTCTTGAATAAGAAGATGAACCGCGAGATGACCTACCATTTGGTGAGTCCGGTCGAGACAGACATGGCGAGCGGCAAGATCTCGGTGCAGTCGCCGGTCGGCAAGGCCCTCTTGGGCCACAGCGTCGGCGATCGCGTGGTCGCGACGGTTCCGGCGGGCGATCTCGAATTCGAGATCCTCGAGATCTCGCGAGACTAAACCGAGGCCGGCGGATAGGTGTAGGCGAGCTAAGGAATCCCCAATGCCGAAGCGTACGGACATCCATAAGGTCCTCCTCATTGGCTCCGGGCCAATCGTGATCGGACAGGCCTGTGAATTCGACTACTCGGGAACGCAGGCCTGCAAAGCATTGCGCGAAGAAGGGTTCCAGGTCGTCCTGGCCAACAGCAATCCCGCCACGATCATGACTGATCCCGAGACCGCCGATCGTACGTATATCGAACCCCTTACGGTCGAGACGCTGGAACGGATCATTGATCGCGAACGGCCCGATGCCCTGTTGCCGACGGTCGGCGGCCAGACCGGACTCAACCTCTCTGTGGCGCTGGCCGAGTCCGGCGTGCTCGACCGTTACGGCTGCGAGTTAATCGGCGCGCGGCTCGGCGCGATTCAGAAGGCCGAGGATCGCGGCCTGTTCCGTGATGCGATGATTCGGATCGGCCTCGAGGTGCCACAAAGCCAGGTCGTGCACTCGGTGGCCGAGGCGCGGGAATTCGGCGCCAAGCTCAACTACAGCGCCATCATTCGGCCGGCGTTCACCCTCGGCGGCTCGGGCGCGGGCATCTCCTACAACCGCGAGGAATACGATCAGGTCGTGGCCTGGGGCCTCGAACTGAGTCCGGTAACCGAGGTGCTGATCGAGGAGTCCGTGCTCGGATGGAAAGAGTACGAACTCGAGGTGATGCGCGACCTCAAAGACAACGTCGTCATCATCTGCTCGATCGAGAACTTCGATCCCATGGGCGTGCATACCGGCGACAGCATCACCGTCGCGCCGGCGCAAACGCTTTCCGACAAGGAATATCAAGTGATGCGCGACGCCGCCATCGCCATCATCCGCGAGATCGGCGTCGACACGGGCGGGTCGAACATCCAGTTTGCCGTCCATCCGGATACCGGACGGATGGTCGTCATCGAGATGAATCCGCGCGTGTCCCGGAGCTCGGCCTTGGCGTCGAAAGCCACCGGTTTCCCCATCGCCAAGATCGCCGCGAAACTCGCCGTCGGATACACCCTCGACGAGATCCCAAACGACATCACGCGCGAGACGCCGGCCTCCTTCGAGCCGACCATCGACTACTGCGTCACGAAGATGCCGCGCTGGGCCTTCGAGAAGTTCCCGGGCTCCGACAACCTGCTCACGGTACAGATGAAAAGCGTCGGCGAGACCATGAGTATCGGCCGCACCTTCAAGGAATCGCTGCAAAAAGCGATCCGCGGCCTCGAGACGGGCCGTTTCGGCTTGGGGGCGGACGGCAAGGACAAGGCCTTGACGGCCGACGGCACATCGCCGAAGGAGAAAGACGCATTGCTCCGCGCCGTTCGCAAGCCGACGCCCGAACGCGTGCTGCAACTGGCCCAGGCCCTCCGGGCCGGCGCCACCGTCGATGAGCTGTTCGCCGCCACCCGGATCGACCCGTGGTTCTTGCGCAATATGCGTGACATCATCCGCGAGGAACAGGGCCTCCGCACGGCGGATCCGCACGATCCCGTCGTCATGCGCAAGGCGAAGGAATTCGGATTCTCCGACCATCAACTCGGCCGGATGTGGAATATGGATCCGGATGCCGTCCGCCAGTTGCGCAAGGACCAGGGCATCGTCCCGACGTACCGCCTTGTCGATACGTGCGCGTCCGAATTCGAGGCCTATACCCCCTATTACTACTCGACCTACGGCGACCGAGACGAAGTACGACCCACCGACAAAGAAAAGATCATGATTCTCGGCGGCGGCCCGAACCGGATCGGTCAGGGCATCGAGTTCGACTACTGCTGCGTCCACGCCGCCTTCGCCCTTAGAGAAGACGGTTACGAGACGATCATGGTGAACAGCAATCCGGAGACGGTCTCCACCGATTACGACACCTCGGATCGCCTCTATTTCGAGCCGGTCACCTTCGAAGACGTCCTCAACATCGTCGAGCGCGAGAAGCCCAAAGGCGTCATCGTCCAGTTCGGCGGCCAAACGCCCCTGAACCTTGCCGAGGTCCTTTGGGCGGCCGGGGCGCCCATCATCGGCACTTCGCCGGACAGCATCGCCCGGGCCGAAGACCGCAAGCGATTCCGCGAGGTCGTCGACAAGCTCAACCTGCTCCAGCCGGCGAACGACACGGCCACTTCCTTCGAAGAGGCCGAGGCCATTGCCGCCACCATCGGCTATCCCGTCGTGGTGCGGCCCTCGTTTGTGCTTGGCGGCCGGGCCATGGAGATTGTATACGAAGTCTCGGCGCTCAAACGCTACATGCAGTTCGCCGTCGATGCATCCCCCGAGCGGCCGATCCTGATCGACAGGTTTGTCGAGGCCGCCGTCGAGATCGACGTCGATGCCCTCGCCGATGGTACCGACGTGATCGTGGCCGGCATCATGCAACACATCGAGGAGGCCGGCATCCATTCCGGCGACAGCGCCTGTATTCTACCGCCCTACGATCTCAGCGAGTCCGTCATTGCCCGGATAAAAGAGCAAACGCGCGGCCTCGCCCGCGAACTCGGAGTCGTCGGACTGATGAACATCCAGTTCGCCGTCCACGACGAGGACATCTACGTACTCGAGGTGAATCCCCGTGCCTCGCGGACGGTGCCTTTCGTAAGCAAGGCCACGGGCCTGCCCCTGGCCAAGATCGCCGCCCGCGTCATGGCCGGCAAGACGCTGCGCGAACTCGGTGTCACGGCGGATCCGTGGCCGAGTTACACGTCCGCGAAAGAGGTCGTGTTGCCATTCATCAAGTTCCCGGGCGTCGACATCCTGCTCGGGCCCGAGATGCGCAGCACCGGCGAGGTCATGGGCATCGACGAGGACATGGGACTGGCCTACGCCAAGAGCCAAACCGCCGCCGGAAACAGCATCCCCGAAAACGGCACCGTGTTCCTCAGCCTACGCGATCGCGATAAGGCCACCATGGGCACGCTCGGACCCGATCTCGCCGAACTCGGATTCCGTATCATGGCCACCCACGGCACCGCGGCCGCGCTATGGGAGCAGGGCCTCGACGTCGAGACCGTCTACAAAGTCGGCGAAGGCCGGCCCAATATCGTTGATAAAATGATCAACGGCAAGGTCGACTGGATCATCAACACGCCGCTCGGCGTTGAGGCCATCGTCGACGAGCGCGCCATTCGGCGGACCGCCATCGAGCGCGGCCTGCCCATCATGACCACCCTGGCCGCAGCCAAGGCCTCGGTGCTCGGCCTGCGCGCCTTACGCCGTCAGGGCCTATCCGTCCGCGCCCTCCAGGAATACCACGGCTCCGCTTCGAGCGGTTCGCGTCCGCCCAGCCGTTGACATCCATTCCGTCCACCCGTTCCATCTCATCCAGGGCTCAAGCGCCAAGAACGGATTCCTCACGGCAGTTGCCGCGTCGGACGGTGCTTTGGTACCGTATCGTCCAGCGGTCGGACAGCACCTGCGGAAGGATATCGCCATGAAGGTTCAAGATCTTGCCTACAACGTCGCCTCGCGCACGATCGAATTGCTCGAAGAGACGCAGCACTACAAGATCCCGGAGGAATTGCGCAAGGATGTGCTCGCGAAGATCCTCGCGGAGCTGAACAAGCTCATCACCAAGAAGAGATAACCGCTCCCCGGGTGACTGAACACCGGGCCGGCCGGCGACCTCAATCGTAGCCGTTGAACGGCCGATCGTACCGCCCGATAACACGCGGGCCTTGAATCGTCACCATCCACGGCTCCTCGGACGGATACTTCGCGAAGGTAACGTGGCCGTCCATGTACAACACGTTCATGCCGGAAGGAACGTGCGTCGACCCCGTGATCTGCGGCGTAAGGTGGTCCCACATCACCGGGATATCGCTCTGAGCGATGGTCGTGGCGCCCGCATCTGCAATGTTGGCGATCACAAAGCGCTCGACCCCTTCACGCAGGCGGTAGAGAATGTCTCCGCCGCCGGCTTGGGTGCCCGCGAACTCACCCGTGTACTGGTAGTCCTCATCCGAGCCTCGGCCGCCGGTAGCCACGCTGTGCTCGGCCAGCTTGCCCAGAGGCGTCTCCATGTAGTCCGCGTCTTCAAAGCGGCCGCCCGGTCCCGAACCCTCGCCCGCGTTCTTGGAAAATCCGAGAAGATTGACGCTGTCGAGAAACAGCCAGCCCGCATAATTGTAAGGCGATTTCACAAGCTCCTGGGGCTCGATGATTCCGTTCTGATTGCCCCACGAACGGGAACTGGCATCGTAGCGAGCGAGGGCGCCGTCGCCATCCGCAGACGGACACCACAGCACGTTGTAATCCGTGAGGTACTCGGGATAGATCATCGGACCGTTGAACATCATCGTGTCCGAGAGCTCACCCCGAATATTCCAGATCATGCGAGGAGGGAAGTAGCCGCCGTTCTCGCCCGCGTACATCTTGAACACGACCCCCATCTGCTTGAGGTTGTTGGCGCACGATGCGCGGCGCGCGGCCTCGCGGGCGCGTGCTAATGCCGGAAGCAGGATCGCCGCAAGAATACCGATGATGGCGATTACCACCAGCAACTCGATGAGCGTGAATCCCCTCCTAGAACGATCAAGAACCATGACGTACCTCCGTAACGCGTGATGCCACCCGAGTCAACAACGATCGGTTGTGCTCCATTCCTTCTTTGCACCACAGATGCTACTCATCCCGCAAAGCCTAGTCAATGACTTGAGCCACTTTTCCTAGCGGCATTGGGCCAGCGCAACGTCTTCGCGAATGGCCTCGATACCGCTCAGGACCGGCACCTGATGCGGTGCCAGGGCATCCGTTCGAGGTATCAATTCGACCGCGAGTGCCTCGGTGACCCGAATGCCCTTGAACTCGCGCACCAAGGTCTTGTTGCGGCCGCCGGCTTCTTTGACGATATCAAGGTTAGCCTCGGCCATCTCGTTCTGAAGCTTGACGCTGAACAGACGCGCGCCCTCGGCGTCGTTCTCCGTGTCCACAAAGTAGAGGCGCACCGTGTACGCCACCGGATCGCTGCCGGCATCGAGCAAGGGAAGTGCACACGAGACCAACCCCTGCGCCGCCGAGGCGTACAGCCAGGGCTTGGCCAAACCCGCGAACTCGGTTCCCGCCAGATTCCGGTTTCGGAATCCCATGCCCTCGATAAACTTCTCGCCGAGAACAAAGTCTGTGTCGTACGTGAAGAACGAGTTGCCCCTCGGATGCGGATAGCCGAACCAGAGCGTGCCGTCGTCGTCGCGCCAATCACCCGGCGCACCCAGATTGACGGCCATGCGTGTCACGGGGCGCATCGCGCCATGCTGAATCATGATGGCCCACGTCGACTCGGCCTCAGGCGGGCGTGGCTGAAGCGCCACCGAACAGCGCACGGGATACGAGCAACCGCATCCGGCACTGGCCTCCGGAAACAACAACAACCCGTTGGCCGGGATGGTGTTCAGCCAGCAACCGGGCCGCATACCGCCGAACGGCAACATGCCCTGATCCTTGACGAGGTCGTAGTACCACAAGAAGTAGCCGCGCAGGAAGAACATGGTCGGCGACGCCGAGGTAATGCTGCAGCAGTGGCCGGGCCGCACGAATTCCCACGTCTCCTCGTGGCCGGTGAGCGGATGCCGGCGTGTTTTGATCGCGCCGGTGCGCAAGTCGCACGCGCGAGGTTCGATGAGGATCTCGTCGCCGATCACGAGAGGCCGACGCAGGTAATTCAGCGGCTTGGACCAGAGATCCGCACCGCTGCCGCCGTCGACCGCCGTGATCCGCCGCCACGAGAGCTTACCTTCGCGGAACAGGTTGCGATCGTGATTGCTGAAACAGCCGAACGCCAGGAGTACGCCATCCTTGTACGCCAGACCCAAGCGGTCGCCGCCACAGCCCGTCAGATCGATCACGCGCTCCCACCGCTTCTCGCCGGTATCGGCATCGAGCGCCAGAAGCCTACGGACATCGGCGTGCTGCGGCTCGTACTGCATCTCGCCGCCCTCTTCCCACGTGCCGCGTGCGAGCAGTTGTTTCTTGGCCTCAATGGCGGTGGCTTCTTCGTCACCGGAGACGCCACAATCGGCCAGGAAGACCGTGCCCTCGGCAATAGCGATGGCGGGATGGGCCACGGCATCCCCCTGATACGTCCACCGCGTTTCGCCGGTCTCCACGTCGAGCGCGAAGAGCGAATCGCTAGCCATGATCCGTGTGGTCACGGCGCCCTCGGGCCGCTCGACGCTCCCCCAGGCGGGCCAGTTGTTCATCGAGTGCCACGTGAGTCCGTTCTGCTGCTGGAGCCAATAGGCCCGTTCATCGGGTTCCTCGAAAGTGACCGCATAGGAACGGTAATCCGCCGGCATGGTGTCGAGGTTCTGCCAACTGCCGTCCTCGCTCACGTACTGCTTCCAGAAATCACCGTAGTCCTTCTGCAGCGGCTTGGCGCTGGTCCCGTACAAGGTGTGGCCGATACAGGCCAAGTAGCCCCACCGCCTTGGCGAACCGTCGTTACCCGGGGCTACCGTGTAAGTTCGGATGACCTCCCCCGTGGCAGGATCGAGGCGCGTGCACGTGTCGCCAATCGCCACATAGACCCCGTCGTGTTGGGCAACGAGGTTGCTCATGTCCGAGTCGACGCGCACCCGGATCGCGCCCGGCATCTCCCGTTGCCAGAGCAACACGCCGTTGTACGCATCGTAAGCCATGATTCGGTTCTCGCCCTGCACGAAGAGACGCCCGTCGATGGCCACTGGGGCCGCAGGACGCGCGTGGCGCTCGACCATGTACTCCGGCCCGGGCTCACCGAACCACAGAACGCCCAGCGGGGCCCGCACCAGCGTATCGTCCGAGCACGCCGTGTTGGCCGTATCGGCGTACTGATGCGTCCACGATCCGGCACCGGGCAGCGGACCCCGCTCAACCACGGTCCAAACACCGCTATCCTCAATGGACCTCGGCTCCGGAACATCGGCGATCCCCGCGATCCACGAGCGGAGTCCGGTAATATCCCTTGATTCGGGACACCCAAGACAGAGGACGCCCCCGCACGGCTTGAGCATGCGAAAGACTTCGGACGCATCCCCGTCCGCAAGTCCTGTATCGACAGCGGTTTGCGACACAATAAGGTTGGCAAAGTAATCGGCGAAGCCCGGACCTTCCGGTGCCGGAGGCTCGAAGATGACACGGCCATGAAGTCCCGCCGCGTCAACGGCCAGGCGCGCTTTCGCGATGCCGGTCTCATCAGCCTCGAGGCCAATCACCTTGAGGTCGCTGCGTTTGGCCAACTCCAAGGCTAGTCGACCTTCTCGGCTGCCCAGCACCAAGCAGAAGCCTCTGGACACACCCGAGTGCTCAAGAATGGCCTCGGCGGCCTGGCCATATCGGGCTTGGCTTTCGTCCGCATACGGATGTTCGACCACCGGCGGACGGATCTCGTGCGACCCTCCGCCGGCTGCAAAACAGTGGATGGCGCCCGAATCGGTGCTCACAAAGAGCCGACCATCAGCCACGGCCAATCCGGCCGCACGGCCCTCGACCTCGGCCGCCCAGCGGTCGCCTCCGGTTGCCGCATCGAGTGTGACAACATGGCCCTGGCCCCCGATGACCAGGGCGTTGCCGGCCAGGATCATCGCCTCGTGATGCGCCAGCGGCCTGCGCCACTTGTGCACCGCCGCCTCAATCTCACTTCGCTGTTGATCGAGCGCCGCGATCTCCTTCTCGAGTTGCCCGGCCCGCTGCTCGGAAGCGACCCGCTGGTCAGCGGCGACCGTTTTGAGGGCTTGCTTCACTACGTCAAGCTTACGCTTGAGCCCGTCGCGCTCCTTGATGACGGCGGAACGCCACTGGCCCGCGAACTCGTGCGCGCTGCGATCCAAGGCGCGCAGCTCGTCATGGTCGAGCAGGTACGAGTACTCGTCCGTGACAAGCAACTGGTATCCCGGGAACCACGCGTACTCGGCATCCACCTGCTCGCCCGTCTTCTCATCGTAGGCGCGTTTACCTTCCATGCCGGCCACCATCCGGTCGCCCACGACCAAGGCCCACGTGCCCCCGATCTTCCCGCCGGGCGAGCAGTAGTAAAGGAACTCGCCCGTAGCGCGATCGAAGGCACCCGGCATCGCCCGGCCCGACGGCACATACAACACCGACTCCGAAGCCAGCGCGTAGCCCTGGGGCGTCATGCCGCCGTACTCGAGATGGGCGCCCTCCTCGCCGCACGTATCGTTGCGCCAGATCGCCGCGCCCGTATCGGCATTCACGGCGCACACAAAAGTCCCTTCGTGAGGGAATACTCCCGCCCCGAAATAGGCCACCCCGCCGTCCACCAACACGCCCGTGCGAACGGGCCACAGCGAGATCATCTTCTCGTTTCCGACGACGCGCCGATCGAGAAACGAGATCCGGACGCGCCACAGAACGGCCCCCGTCGACGCATCCAGGCAATACGCGTAGCCGTCGTCCGAACCGATGTACACCTTGCCTTCGCACACCGTCGGCGCGCACCGGATCGGACCGCCGGTAAACGCCGTCCACACCACCTCGCCCGTGGCCGCATGGAGGGCGTAGACCTTATTGTCCGAGGAGGATCCGAAAAACACCTTGCCACCCGATACGGCTACCTGGAAGACCTCGTCGAACTGCGTCCGCGGCTTCTCTTTGCGCGAATCCGGCCAAGCCACTTCGGGACCGCGCACCGGTATGAACGTCCACGCCAGACTCAGATCGGCCCCCAAGGCGTCGGTCGTGATGCCGCTTCGCCGGATGTCGTGCCGGTACATCGGCCAATCCTCAGCCGAGACCACGCCTGTCGCCGCAATGACGGCCAACGCGGCCGTGATGATCGATATCCAAGAAGACCAGCTTCGATTCATGGCTTTCTCCTCCAATCACCCAGTAGTCCGGCCATGCCAATCGGCATTGTACGGTCTCGGCCATACCCTTTCAACGGAAGGCTGCTACTCGTCGGCGTCGGCCCCACCGGAACCGTCCGGCTTCCACGCGAGACAGTTCAAGATGATCTGGCAGTAGTTCGCGTTCTGGAAATCGGAGACCTCATGGCCGAGTTGGAAGTAAAACGTGTATCCGTTGCCCGTCGGCTTGAACCAACCCGCTCGATCCTGCATGTAGACCTCGCCCGAACCCGAATCCGCGTAGCGGAAGCCGAGCAGTACCGTCTTGGCGCGCGCGTCGGTGAATTGGTGGTTCAGAAACACTTCGGTATGCTCGAGTTCGATGGCCGGCAACACCGCTGCAACGCTCGGCTGATCGGAAGGCATGTACGCAACCGTTGTCGCATACTCGACGCCGTGCGACGTGATGAAGTGCTCGGGATTGAGGTTGACCAGCGTGAGCCTGACGCCGTGGATGTACGAGTAGCGATATTGGGCATCCTCACCGCGATCCAACACAACGCCGAGGAAGGGCATCCAGTCTTTGGTCTCCGCCTTCTTCGACGAGATGCCGTGGTGGAGGACGATCAGCCGGCCGCCACCCTTCGCGTACGCCATGAGCGCCTCGGCCGTCGCGTCATCGAGCCGCCCGTGGACGAACTGAAACACGCCCTCATAGGCCGAGAGACTCTTCGGCAACGCCGTCTGCTCGACCTTCTCGACATCATGGCCGCCCTTCTCCGCAAGGTACGCGCCCAAGACCTCCATCTGTGGCCATTCATCGGCGACGATCAGCAGCTTCCCAGCGGCTTGGGCGGCCACTGCGTCGATCAGCGCAACGAGGCCGAGAAACAGACATCGTATCCTCATAACACGCCTCCAGGTGCCTGGGGCACTCCGCGAACGACTGCGTGAGTCCAAGTCTCGGAACAATAGCACGATACTTGGCCCCGTTTCAGGAACCTATGATCGCCTTGTTGAAATCGGCGGGGGGCACCTGCAAGACTGTGGGCGTGGTTCGCCCCCGTGTCGCCCATGGACTGACGCGGGGCCCGCCCGCCAAGGAAAGGGGAAGACTCCTTGGGCCATGAAGTGAAGAGCCAGACACTGCTCGTCCGGTGTCCATGCGGATTCGAAATGCGCGTGGCGCCGACGGATCTTGGGCGAACGGGCACGTGTAAGGGCTGTCACCGGCCGCTCACCATCTCGGCAGAGAACACGCATCTCGGGCCCCCCGAGAACGACGCGAGAAAGCAGGCCTTTCTACTGGCCCGAGACGGCGACTACGAGAAGGCCGTGCTCGTCCTGCGCGGGGAGATTGAGTGCCGGGACGACCAGGCCGAAACTTGGTATGCGTTGGCCTACTGCTACTACAAAACACGCCGTCTCGAGCAGGCTCGGTTCGCGGCGCGGATGGCGAAGGACCTGGGGTCCGTCGAAGCCGTCGAGCTCCAATGGCGCATCGAGCGGGCCGTGGAACCCAAGACCGCGCCATCACGGGAACATGATCGGCCGGCGCCCGGACAGACGCGACCTGACGAATCCCATGAAACCGTTCCGAAGGCCGATGAACACCCTCCCGATTTTCCCGATCGCGCCAAGATGGGACCGACCGCAACCCAGAACCGGGAGATCGGACTGAAAGCCGACCAACTCGGGATCGAAGCCCGCGGGCGCGCCGAGGTGCACGCCGCGCGCCGCGCACTCGAGGAGGCCCGCGAGCAGCTCGGCACCGCCGACGCCCACCATCAGGCGGCCCACGAGGCCCTCGAACGGGAGGATCGCGTTCAGGCGGCCGCCAGCGCCAGCATCGAGGGCGAGTGCCGGCGGTTGGCCGAGGCCCTACAGCAAGCCGAAGGCGACGTGCGGCAACTCGAGAGCGAGCGGGCCGCGGCCTCCGCAGGAGTTGCCAAACTCCGCGAGGAGATCGGCCGCGCCGAGGCCGGCGAGGAACCGGTCGAGCCCATGGAGACGCTCCGCCTGCGGTGCGCCGAACTCGGGAACACCGAGCACGAGGCCCGCCGGCGATTGGCCGAGGCCCGGACAATCTGTGCTCCTCTCCGTCACGAGTACGAGCGCGTTACCGCGGCGTTGGCCAGCGGCCGAAACGAGTGGTACCCGAAGCGGCGCGACATGCGCCGGCGCATTCGCGCGGCCCAGGAAGACCTCGCCCGTTTCTCGGAGGCCGTCGACACATGCCGCGCCAAGTTGGATGCCGCGCTAACGGATTACGGCGCAGCGGTCCGCGCCGCCCATCCCCAGAACCCGGAGCTGGTCGAGCTTGTGGCGCGCATCGACGTAGGTCCCGAGGCGAACGACAACGCGGGGCCCGTCGTGGCCCGGCACACGACCAAACGCATCCTGATCGCACTTGCCGTCCTCGGCGCGTCCGCACTGGTCGCGGCTGTTGCCTGGAGATTAGTGAGCGTTTCCTAGGGACTCTTCCCAGGCCTCTGCACCGCTCTTCTCACGACTTGGCACAGGCCAGGGCAAACGCATCTGAATTCCCAGTAGTTGTTCGAGGGAGTGTGTGTCCAGGGCGGCGAGGATTCTCTTCTGGCCCTGCGAGACTTTCTGTCGAGGGTTTTTCTTAATAGGATTGAGCGCGATCCTTCGGAGGGTGGCTACGTTCTGAGCGGCGTTCTTGGTTCGTGCGCGACTGTCGTCTTCTCGGAAGGTGACATCGAGGGTCCAGTGCAAGGGGTTCTCGACGCCCCAATGAGCCCGGACGGCCCGGCCGAAGTGTTGGGCGTGGAGGGGTAAACTGGAGAGGAAGCATCGGCGCATTGGGTAGCGCAGGGGGGCTACGGCGTCGGTGAAGAAATCAGCGACCTCTTGATGAACGGTGGCGTGATTGCCTTTGAGGGCCAGAACATAGTGGGCGCCCTTGTCGACGATGCGGGCGGCGATGTCCTTTTGGCATCCCATGGCATCGAGGGTGACGATGCATCCGTTGAGTTCGAGCACAGGCCGATGACCAAAATGTCCACGAGCTTGTGGCGTCGGGTGCGATCCATTCTGGGGTCGGGCAGTCCTTCAAAACACTCGATGAGGGGCTTGGGTTTGGGGAGGCGTGGCTTGTTTTTCGTCATGGCTTCTTTCCTCTCGCGGTTGGTTGACAGGAGTATATAGGATTCTATATCCTAATGTCCATGAAGCCTACGCAAAAGATGAAACGTTTGTTGGAACGGATGGCGGCGATTGAGCGGATGGAACGGGGCACGCTGTGTCAGATGACGGGCCGCCCGCACTACAACCATCAGACGTGGCGCCATGGGCATAACGAAGTGCGCTACGTGCCTCAAAAGGACGTGGACGAACTGCGCCAGGACATCGCGGGCTACCAGTTGTTCACCAAGCTTGCTGAACAATACGCCGACGAGGTCATCCGCATAACCCGCCGCCGCAGAAAAGCGCCAAAACAAGACCGCAAACCACAATCATGAAATCCTAGCCTCTGGCAGAATTAGATGCGTTCGCCCTGGAGCTCCAGCTCGGCGCCTTGACAAGCCACGCTGGAGCGTGGCGCTCCCAGGTTGCCCAGACGAGAATGCGAGTGCGGCGCCATGACCTTCGCTGTCATTCCGGGATTGCCTTTGTTGTCATTCCGAACGAATGTGAGGAATCTCGGAAGGACATCTCTCGCTGCGCTCGGCACGGCAAGCGCGCCTCAACCCTCTCCGCCGAGTTCGTGGTCCGGGCAGATGTACTGGAAAAGGTAATCGCCGCCCAGGGTCGGGTGAACTTCATCCAACGGGATGCGTTTCCACCGCGACCTGCATTCGGGATGACTACAGCAAACCGAGAGTTTTTCACCCAGCCCCACCGCCAGGTTCGAATCGCCACCGAGAACGAATTCGGTGTTGTCCGGCTTCAGTTTGTTGAAGACCTGGAGGATTTTGAACCGGGTTTCCACGAGTTCCTCGCCGAACTCGCCCAGGATGAAGAGCTTCGGCTTCACAGCATGCATCAGGCGGAAACAGCCCTTCGTGCCAAGGTGGTTCTTCAGATCCGGCCCGAGAAGACCACCGCCATGTTCTCCCTGTGCCTCGTCCTTCTCTTCCTCTCCCACTTCGATGGTGCCGAGGTGAGCGAGTAGCACGTCGCAGCCCTTGAAACCCTCGGGCAGTGACTCGAACCATCTCGAGTCTGACGTGATACCGACGCGCAGAACCGGTTTGCCATCGTCGCCCTTTAGGACGAAGACCACGCCAATGGCCTCATCGTCGCTTCCGTTGATATCCACATGCTTGACGGGAACCACCACGAGGTCTATGGATTTGGAGATGTTCCAGGGATTCCCATCCGGATCGAGATGCGTCGGCTTCTTGCAGCACCCCGAAGCGCTAAGGTATTGATCGTACTTCATGGAGGCCGAGTGGCACAGCTTGAACTGAATCTGGCGAAAGCCCTTGTTCGGCGCGTGAGGCTTGAGTCCCTTTGCCTGATTATGGCGGTAGTTGAGATCGACGAGCGCCTCGAGGTCGTCCGTGTGGTCCAAGTGGCAATGGGTCACCACGACCGTGTCCACATCGGCAATGGACAGTCCTCTTCGATAGAGCTGCGTGACGAAATCCACACCAGGATCGATCACGATGCCGTGTCCTTTCCACACGAGGAAATAGCCGCCGCCAAGGCGCTCCTGAGGCCCCGGCCCGTCTTGATCCCGTAGCTCTCGGCGCAGGAGTGGCGAGTAGGAATTCCAGTCCCGCAGGACAACCAGCATGTCGTCCGCCTCGCCGCCGCCGATGATCCGCGACTTGCTGATGGACACCGCCATACGCTTCTTGAAATCCACCTTCTTATCTCGGATGTCGTCCAGGTCGCCCTTCATTTCCTCGGATAGGGTGGTAACAAGAGCGGGATCGGAGGCCCGATCTTCCTGTTCGCGTTCCTTCTGTGGCTTTCCGGCCCTCTTGGATTTGATCATCCCGTTGGCACGCTGTATCCAGGATTCTGCCCTCGCTTTCCATTCCGGATCGAGCCCCAAGTCGATGGCGCGGCGGAACGCCTTCGCCGCAGCCTCAGGATCTCCCCGCCCCCAGTGCAACAGGCCGAGGTTGTAATGCGGGTCGGCGTATTCGGAATCGCGCGTGATGGCTTCCTCGTACGCGGCTAGGGCCTCGTCGTAGCGCTTGAGGTCGCCGAGGACGTTGCCCTTGCCGTTCCACGGATGGGCGTATCCGGCATCGCGCTTGATCGCCTCGTCGTACGCGGCCAGCGCCTCGTCGTAGCGCTTGAGGTCGTAGAGGACGTTGCCCTTGCCGTGCCAGGGAAAGGCGTCTTCGGGATCGCGCTTGATCGCCTCGTCGTACGCGGCCAGGGCCTCGTCGTAGCGCTTGAGGTTGCGCAGGACGTTGCCCTTGCCGTTCCAGGGAGAGGCGTCTTCGGGATCGCGCTTGATCGCCTCGTCGTACGCGGCCAGCGCCTCGTCGTAGCGCTTGAGGTCGTAGAGGACGTTGCCCTTGCCGTTCCAGGGATAGGCGTCTTCGGGATCGCGCTTGATCGCCTCGTCGTACGCGGCCAGCGCCTCGTCGTGGCGCTTGAGGTCGTCGAGGACGTTGCCCTTGCCGTGCCAGGGATAGGCGTATTCGGCATCGCGCTTGATCGCCTCGTCGTACGCGGGCAGCGCCTCGTCGTAGCGCTTGAGGTCGCCGAGGACGTTGCCCTTGTCGTGCCACGGATAGGCGTACTCGGGATCGCGCTTGATCGCCTCGTCGTACGCGGCCAGCGCCTCTTCGTGGCGCTTGAGGTCGGCGAGGACGTTGCCCTTGCCGTGCCAGGCGTAAGCGAAGTCGGGATCGCGCTTGATGGCTTCCTCGTAGGCCGCCAGGGCCTCGTCGTAGCGCTTGAGGTTGCGCAGGACGTTGCCCTTGCCGTTCCACGGATAGGCGTATTCGGCATCGCGCTTGATTGCCTCGTCGTAAGCGGCCAACGCCTCTTCGTGGCGCTTGAGGTTGCGCAGGACGTTGCCCTTGCCGTACCAGGCGTAAGCGAAGTCGGGATCAAGGGCAATGGCCTCATCGAAGGCTGAGAGCGCGGCTTCCGTCTCGTCACGCAGATAAAGCAGTGTCGCGTCGGCGAACCTCTGCCAGGCGGTGACGCCAGCGGCCGCCGCCATGTCGCGTATTTCTTCGAACAAGGCAATCCGATCCGGCTTCTTGTACTTGCGCGCGTACTCCGCGAGATACCGTTCGCGCATGGCCTGGATAGCCTTGGCTTGCTTATTCGGCATCACAGATACTCCTTAGGGCGAACTGCCGCCACCGGTTTGGCAACCAGCGACTACGGGCGCGTGATGGCTGGCCAAATCCCCGCTCGAATCGAGTGCATGCCGACGCCGTCGACGCGGCAGCCCGGCATTGTCCTCCGGAACTCACGTGTACACACTAGCAGATTCACTGGGATAAGACAACAGACCTGTCCGCGATGGGCAAGCGCAGCCCGGTTGCTGGGCAATGGGGAAGGGAGCAGCCCGTGGGAAGCGGGACCTCCTGGGATCGCCGAGTTCCAGCTCGGCGCATTGACAAGCCAGGCTGGAGCCTGACGATCCCGGCTTACGCACGACCATCGTGCGTGACCATGGGCAAAATGCCCATGCCACCTCAATTGTCTCTCCAGGTGTCACGGCCGTCCAGGTCATGAATCTGCCGCGCCATGACCGTTGTTGTCATTCCAGAATTGCCGCTGTGGTCACACCCAACGAATGTGAGGAATTGCGGAAGGAGCGGCATGCCATTCCCGGCACCGGCAGGATAGCAGGACGCCATGGTAGCGGCATGTTGCCGCGTGATGTGTGATCGCTGGAGAGCGGCAAGGATGCCGCTTTTACGATCCACGCCTTGCACAACGGCCTACCAGGAGAAGGATGTCCCGCGAGACATGGAGACCACGTGGAGTGCGGTAGCTTGCTGCCGCTCTTCTTCGGAGCAGTTTGCTGTCCCGGCCGTGCAGGGAATCGGGCGTTCTGATCGCGGAGCAAGCTCCGCTCGAGTCAGAGCGCAAGCAAGCTTGCGCAGTCCACAGAGCGCCTTATACATTCCTACGCGGAGCATGGGAACAAGGTATACATCTGCACGCTCTTCGGTGAAGAGCCCGTTGGGATTATCAAGGTGCCGGGTGTATACTGAACGCTCAGTGTTTGGGATGGGCACGTTCCGCATGGCGGGACGCCTTGTTGGGCGCGCAACGGCAAGAGGATCTAAGTAATGAAAAAGGAACGCAAGGTCTATCTGATATCCAACGGCGACTACCGGGATTCTGCGAATATCAAGACGTGGGCAAAGCAGGAGGAGACGCTTCGCAGCCTGCGTGCGGCGTTTCGGAAGCTCGGCGTCAGCGCCGAGGTGATCACGAAGTATGACGCCAAGCGTAAGCACGGCTTTCTGACGAAGCAGTGCGAGGGCACGGCGGCCTTCTCGAAGATCGAGCCGGACGCGCCCGTGGTCATCGTGTTGAGCGTCTGGGCGTATTCGCATCACGTCGCCGGGCCGCTGATGACGCACAAGGGGCCGATCCTGCTCTTGGCGAACTTCGACGGCACGTATCCGGGGCTTGTCGCGTTGCTGAATCATAGCGCGACGCTGGATCGCCTGAACGTTAAGCACTCGCGGATCTGGACGGAAGACTTCGCAAAAGACGACGTCTTCATGGGCCGCCTGGCGGAATGGCTCAAGGGCGGCAGCATCAAGTACAGCACCGCGCATCTCACCGACGGCAACCGCGTGAAGCTCTCGGCGGCGGCGCGCAAGCTCGGCAAGGAGCTGGCGGCAGACATCCTCAAGGAGCGCCGCGTGATGGGCCAGTTCGATCCCGGTTGCATGGGCATGCTTAACGCCGTGATCGATCCGGCCAAGCTGGGCGCGGTCGGTATGCCGATCGAGTACCTGAACCAGAGCGATTTGCTGGCCGAGATGAAGCTGGTCAGCGACGAGGAAGCGCAGCAGCATTTGAATTGGCTGGTGCGGAAGGGCTGCCGGTTCGTTTGGGGCTACGACATGTTCGAGCACCTGGTGCACGCGCAGGTGTTGTCTCAGATGAAGATGTACTCGGCGGCGTGCCGGATCTATCAGCGCTACGGCCTGAGTTCCGTCGGCATTCCGTACCAATACGGCCTCGTGCGCTCGGTGCCGGCATCGGATCTGGTCGAGGGCATGCTGAACAACGCGGATCGGCCGAACGTGGTCGATCCGGACACGCGGCAGGTCGTGAACAAGGGCAAGCCGATTCCGCATTTCAACGAAGGCGACATGGGCTCGGGCGTGCCTCAAGTCCTCATGAGCGAGATCTATCAGCGCAAAGGCATGCCGGCCGAGACGACGCTGCACGATGTTCGGTGGGGCCGCGAGTTCAACGGCCAGTTCGTATGGGTGTTCCTGATTTCGGGCGGCGCGCCGGCGGCGCACTTCGGCGGCTGGAAGAAGACCACCGTGTACCGCCAGAACGCGATGTATTTCCCCTTGGGCGGCGGCACCTGCACCGGCGTATCGAAACCGGGCACGATCACGTGGGCCCGGTTCTACGAAGCCTACGGCAAGCTCGGCATGGACTGCGGCACGGGCGAAGTGGTCGAGTTGCCGGAAGAGGACTTGCAGGATCGCCTCGCCAAGACCAATCCGGAGTGGCCCATCGCGAGCGTCGTGATTCCAGGCTACGGCCGCGACGAATTGATGAGTTCGCACATGTCGAACCATATCACCATCGGCTACGGCAACATTCTCGAGGAGTTGGTGGCGACGTGCCAGGCCCTCGGCATTCCGGTGCGCGTGGCGGGCGACGCCGGCAAGGCCCTCAAGTAGCCGATTCCCAATTCGGAAAAGCAAACCGTGTCCGGCGCCCCTGGGTTGGCCTCGGGGCGCCGTCTTTTTAGGCGAATGACGGAGGAGCAGGGCCGTGGTATGCCGTGGAATTCTTCTTGTCTTCGCAGGCCTGGTAGGAGCGGCGGCCATGGCGGATCAAGAGCGGAGCATTCTTAGCGAAGATGACATGCGCTTCCTCGAAGACCTAACGGCGGCTGTCGTCGAGGCATCGCGCGTGCCGCCTGGCGCGAAGGTGGGCGACATCGGGCCGAACACCACCGGCGGCACGCTCGTGCGGCCCGGCGGCCGAGGCTGCTATCCGGCCTTCTGGATCCGCGATTACGCCATGGCGCTCGAGTCGGGGTTCATCACGGCCGATGAACAGCGCCACGCCCTCCTGCTCACGGCGGATCGTCAACAGGACGAGACCTGGGCGCTACGTAGCGGCAGTGTGGTTCCGCCGGGCGCCGTGGCCGACCACATCACCTTCGGCGGCAAGCCGATCTTCTATCCGGGTACGCTTGAGGACTACGAAGGTCAGGGCGGCCCGAACTGGGGCAAGTCGCCGTGTCTCGATGATCATTTCTTCTTCGTGCACATGGCCGCGGTATACGTCGAGACGACAGGCGACACGGCCATTCTCGAGGCGGACGTGCGCGGTAGGCCGCTTATCGATCGGCTCGAAGCGGCATTTCGCGTGCCGCCGGCGCGTGAAGACACCGGACTCGTGTTCGCTGAACCTGGTGATCGCGGCGTGAACTTCGGCTTTTTCGACACGGTGACGCACACCGGCGATCTGCTGTTCTGTTCCGTGCTGCGGTTGCGTGCCGCCCGCGAACTGGCGGCGCTCCTCGATCGCGCGGGACGCGCCGAGGACGCGGCGGAATACCGACGAACGGCGGAAGCGTTGACGAGCGCCATGGGCCGAACCTTCGCCCTCGATTCCGGTTTTCTCAAGGCGTCGACGGGCGTCAGCGCCCAGCCGGACGTATGGGGCACCGCGTTCGCCGTCTATGAGGACGCTCTCGATGCGGAGACGCGACAAGCTGCGTGTGCGGCGCTCGCCAAAGCGTACGAGGATGGGACGATTGCCTGGCACGGCATGATCCGCCACGTGCCCACCTCGGCCGACTTCAGTGCGACGACGGCCTGGGAGAGGGCCCTCGCCGCTAAGAACCGCTATCAGAACGGCGCCTACTGGCCGACCCCCACCGGCTGGGTCGCCTACGCCATTGCCCAAGTGAATCGCGTCGCCGCGCGGCGACTCGCCTCCGAGTTGGTCCAAGCGCTGCGCGAGGATGACTTCCGCCAAGGCACGGACCACGGCGCGCCGTGGGAGTGCATGCATCCCGAGGAGAATCACCGGCAGAACCCCGTGTACATGACGAGCGTGACGTGCCCCTTGGCGGCGTTCCGGCGTTTGCGTGACGAGCCGGTGGGATCGACGCCATGAAACGAAGCGCGCACGTGCGACTCGGAACACTGCTGATCCTCGCGGCCCTCGGGCTGACCGTGGTCTGGATCGCCGGCTATGTGGCGCTCGACTACTACGTGGACGCGCTGTGGTTTGGGGCCGTCGGTTACGCGCGCGTGTTCTGGACGATGCTGCGAACACGCGTCTCGCTCGCCGCCCTGGCCGGGGCGCTGGCCTATGCCGCGCTGCACGTGAACCTGCGCATCGCGCGGCGATTCAGCCTGGCGCCGGATCCGAGGATGTACGCCCGGCTCGAGTTGGATCCGTTGTTCGTCGATCGTGTGACACGCGCGACGCTGACGGTGTGCGCGCTGTTCGTGAGCCTGCTCGTCGGCCTGTCGGTCGCGAAGAACTGGATGGAGTTTCTACGGTTTCGCTACGCCGTTCCTTTTGGCCTCGAAGATCCGGTGTTCGGCCACGACGTCGGCTTCTACGTGTTCCGGTTGCCGGCCATCGCGTACGTGTGCCAGGCGGGCCTCGTGCTCGTGCTGCTGTGCATGGGCGCTGTGGTGGCGCAGTACTTCGTGCGCGGCTCGATCGATCTCTCGGGCGAACGTCGTGTGTTGACGGATGCCGCGTTCGGGCACCTCTCGATCTTGTCGGGCGCGCTGGCCTTGCTCTTCGCGTGCCGATGCTGGCTCGCGCGCTATCAGGTGCTGTTCGCCAAGCGCGGCGCGGTGTGCGGCGCGGGATATGCCGACGTGCACGCGCAGGTGGGCGCCTGCGCCGTGGCCGCCCTCGCGGCGGTAGCACTCGGCGTCTGGCTCATCGCCAATGGCTATCTCCGCAGGCGCCCAGCGAATCTGTACGCCCTGGGCACCTACGTTGCGTTGTGGGCCGCGGTGGCCGTGGCATTTCCGGCAGCGGTGCAGACCTTCGTGGTCAAGCCGAACGAGTTCGCTCGAGAAGAGCCCTACCTCGCACGGAATATCGAATTCACGCGCCGCGCGTACGGCCTCGAGGATGTCGACGTGAGGCCGTGGCCGGGCGATGGCATCATCGACGCCGAATCCATCGCGGCGCATCCCGGCACCGTGGACAACCTCCTGCTCTGGGATCCGGCGCCGTTGCTGGACATGTACAATCAGAAGCAGCGGATTCGCCTGTATTACAACTTCATGAACGTCGACGCCGACCGCTATGTCATCGACGGCAAGTTGCGGCCGGTGATGACGGCCGTTCGCGAGCTGGACGCGCGGCAACTGCCCGAAAAGAGCCTCGTGTGGACGAACCTGCACCTCCAGTACACGCACGGATACGGCGCGTGCCTGAGTCTCGGCAATCGGGCCGTGGCGGGCGGCCTGCCCGAGTTTCTCGTCAGCAATCTGCCGCCGGAAACGATCGCCAAGATCGACCTCGAGCAGCCACGGATTTACTATGGCGAGCAGACGCCCTTGTACGCGCTCACCCACGGCAAGCCGGAGGAGTTCGACTATCCCGGCGATCCCGAGAACCACTTCAATCGCTACGATGGCGGCGGCGGCGTTCGCATCAAGGGACTCATGCGTCGTGCGATCTTGAGCTGGTACACCGGCGACAAGGAAATCCTGTTCACCGACCAGTTCACCGACCAAAGCCGGATTCTCCTCTTTCGCAACGTCAGGGAACGCGTCGGCAAGATCGCGCCGTTCATGCACTTCGACGAGGACCCGTATCCGGTGCTGCTCGGCGGCCGGGTCGTCTGGGTGCTCGATGGCTACACGCTTACCCGGCGGTTCCCGTACTCAGAGGCTGTCGGCATCGCCAACTACTGGCGCAACGCCGTCAAGGCAACGGTCGATGCCTACGATGGAACCGTGACGCTGTACCGATTCGACTCAGAGGATCCCTTGCTCCAGGCATACGAGCGCATCTTCCCCGGCATCTTCCGCTCCATGGATGAGATGCCCGAGGACCTCCGCGCCCATCTCCGATACCCGCAAGACCTGTTCCGCGTCCAGACGGCGCTGTACCGGCGGTATCACATGGACGATCCACGGCTCTTCTTCACCGGCGAGGACATGTGGACCTTTCCAAAGAGCGGCGTCGGCGCTGCGGCCTCGTTTGAGCCGCCGCGCTACCTCGTCCTCGAGTTGCCCGGCTCGGGCGCGGCCGAGCAGTTCGTGTTGTCGCGGACCTTCACCGTCGAGGGGAAGGACAACATGATTGCCTGGATGGCCGCAGGGTGCGATCCGGATCACTACGGCACACTCACCGTGTACCAGTTGCCCAAACAACGCAACATCTACGGCCCGACGCAGGCCAAGGGACGGTTCAACCAGGATCCGGGCGTATCGCAATTCATGACGCTCATGGGCCAACTCGGCTCAGTCGTCGTCCAGAGCAAGGTGCTGGCCGTTCCCATCAACGAGGGCCTGCTGTATCTCCTGTCGCTGTACGTGGAGGATCCGCAGGTGAAGATTCCCGAGTTGAAGCAGGTCGTGCTGGGCCACGGCGACCGCGTAGCCATGGCGCCGACCATCGGTGAGGCCCTCGCGAGCCTCTTCGATCCGGGCGCACGGCCGCCGGCGGTCGATGAAACGTCAACGGAGGAAGCGGCCGCTCCGTGCGCGTCTCAGGTGCCCGATGCGGCCACGCTCTACCACAAGGCCGTCGAACGTCTCAAGGCGGGCGACTGGGCCGGCTTCGGCGAGGCCTTCAATGCGCTGGGAAAGGCCTTAGGCGCGGAACCGTAAGCGGTTCCGTCGAGGTCCATGAAACGGCGGACGCTCAGTTGCGCGCCGATGCGGGCATCCATAGAATGGTGCGCGTTTGAATGTCACCGGGCGTTTACGCACGCCGGCCTGTTGCACGCCGGCGGATTCGAGGGTGCATGCGGATTCGTTCCATCGCCTTTCTCATGCGCGCGTGCATGCGCGGCAAAGAACTCCGGAACGCCGGCGTCATCGGCGGCTTGGCGGTCGGCATGCTCGCCCTCGGATTGTCCACGGTAGCCGGCCTCGGCATGACGCGATCGCTTCAACGCCACCTCACCGAGCTGTTCCCCGAGCAGCGCGTTGTGTTGCGGCCCAAGACCGTCGAAGCGCTGTTGCTCCAGGCCGAAACGATGAGCATCACCGGCGAGGTCGTCGACGCCGTCCGAAAATTGCCGGGCGTCGTGCGCGTGTGCCCCGAGGCCGTGGTTCGGTTCCCGCTGAGCGGCCAAGGTAATCTGCTGGGACAAAACTACAGCACCGACCTATCCGTCACCGGCGTCGAAGGCTGGCTCCTCGGCGACGAAGCGCCCGAGGACTTCACGTACGATCCGAAGACGGACGAGTTCGTGCCGGTGGTGCTCTCGTACTACTTCCTCGATCTCTACAACGTGGCCTTGGCCGAGAGCAACAAGCTCCCGAAGTTCAGTCCGTCGGCGATCATCGGGCGTCACATTACGCTCAAGCTCAACGAGTCGACCATCCATCCGCCGGGGCCGGAGACGGTCACCAAGGCCGTGCCATCGCAGATCGTGGCGCTCACGCGCAATCCGGACCTGCTCGGGCTGCTGGCGCCGCTCGATGTGGTCGAGTCGTTCAACGAGTGGGCCGGACTGACGGACAAGGTGTATCGGGCGTTGCACGTCGAGCTCGAGTCCGCCGAGGCGGTCGAGGACCTGGGGCCGTATCTCGATGATCTCGGCCTCGAGATGCGAGATCGGATGGCGACGTGGCGCAAGGCGCTCGTGGTGGTACGACTGGTGGCAGCGGCCCTGGTGGCGTTGGGCGTGCTGGTGTTTGTGCTGGCGCTGGCCTACCTGGCCTCGGCCATCACGTGGATGCTCAGCGAGCGGCGCCGGGAACTGGCCTTGTTCCGAGCGCTCGGAGCCTCGCCCGGGCAAGTCATCCTCCTCCTCGCCTCCGAAATCGGACTAATCAGCGTTACCGGCATCGCCCTCGGCCTCGGCACGGCGCTGGCGGCGCTCTATTTTGTGAACAGTGCCTACCTCAGTTGGCGTGCCGAGCGCGCGTTCCTCCCCGAGACCTTGTTCTCGTTGCCGTGGTGGTGGGTGCTGATCATGGCGCTCGGCTGCTGGGGTGTTGCCATGGGCCTGTCCCTCAGTCAGATCATCCGCACGCGCCGCGACTCGATTAGCACCACGCTCACCAAGAACGGGTAGCCCCACCACCTTCCACGGCTAAACGGCCGCGACACTCGGCACAACCACGCCGTCATTGCCAAATCGCCCCAAATTGCGTATCGTAAATGGCGAAAGGTAGCGAGAGAGGCCATGTTACTCGAAGAAATCGGCCATCGAATTCGCGCTCGACGCGAGAAGCTGGGTCTGAAACAGCAGGACATCGCCAGCGCCCTGCACATCAGCCCGCAGGCCGTGTCCAAATGGGAACGCGGCGAGAACGCACCCGATGTCGCACTGTTCCGGCCGTTGGCACGTCTCCTGGGGGTGTCCACGGACTGGCTCCTCTCGGTAAACGAGGAACGGGCCGACGAATTTGAGGCAACGGTGTTCGCAAGCAGCATCCACGGCGCCTACGAGAAATCGCTGTACATGACGCCGCGCGACTTCGCCACGTGGGCAAACGGCCTTTTCTACCAGCTCACCGAGCTCACGAAACGCCAGGACGGCGTTCCGGTTAAGTATTTGGGCGATCAGTACTTATGCTTTTTCTCGGGTGTCGGGCATCGAGCGCGTGCCCTTGAAACGGCCGTGGCGGCTCGCGATGTCGTCGGCGATAAACTCAGGGTCGGCCTGGCCACCGGCCGCATCTATCTCGGATCCGTCGGCCATCCGGACTATGCGCGGCCGGACATCATGGGCGAAGTAGTGAATATCGCGTTCCTGACGCTCGGCTGGGCTGAGGCCAATGCGAAGAGCGGGATCGCTGCGACGGAACCGGTGCTCGAAGGCGCGTCGATGGATGCAGTGAAGGGCGCCGACGAGAAGGCCGTGTTTCGCGGTATCGACCGGCCGGTGCACGTGTTCGAGGTCGGCGCCAACAAACCTGGAAAGAGACGCCCCGGGAATTCGCAGGCGCGATTTGATGGTTGATTCGAAGGAATGCTATACTCTTTGGCCTGTTGATAGAACTTAACTCTCAGTGAGAAAAGGAGTTACGAATAGGATGGGTACCTCGACCAAGGCAGCGTCCGGCGCTGCGCTCAAGTACAAAGTAGCAGACATTGGTCTTGCGGAATGGGGCCGCAAGGAAATTGATATGGCCGAGAAGGAGATGCCGGGATTGATGGCGATCCGCGAGCGGTACGCCCCGCAACAGCCGCTCAAGGGCGCGCGCGTCACGGGATCTCTACATATGACCATCCAGACGGCCGTGCTCATCGAGACGCTCCAGGCGCTCGGGGCCGACGTCCGCTGGGCAAGCTGCAACATCTTCTCGACGCAGGACCATGCCGCGGCGGCCATCGCGGCGCGCGGCACGTCGGTGTTCGCCTGGAAGGGCGAGACGCTCGAGGAGTACTGGTGGTGCACCTACGAGGCACTGAGTTTCCCGGGCGGCCTCGGGCCGCATCTGGTCGTCGATGACGGTGGTGACGCCACGCTCATCATCCATCGCGGCTACGAACTCGAGGAGACGTTCAACAAGACGGGCACGCTGCCGCCCATTTGTACGGACAACAAAGAAGTCACGATCATCGACAAGCTGCTGCGCGAGGTCCATGAACGGACCCCGAACCGGTGGCACGAAGTCGTGGTCGACTGGGTAGGCGTATCCGAGGAGACGACGACGGGCGTCCATCGCCTCTATCAGATGATGGGCGACGGCAAACTACTGACGCGGGCCATGAACGTGAACGACTCCGTGACAAAGTCGAAATTCGACAACCTGTACGGCTGCCGCGAGTCGTTGGCGGATGGGATCAAGCGTGCCACGGACGTCATGATGGCCGGCAAGGTCGTCGTCGTGGCGGGCTATGGCGACGTAGGCAAAGGCTGCGCCCAGGCGATGCGGGGCCTCGGTGCGCGTGTCCTCATCACCGAAATCGATCCGATCTGCGCGCTCCAGGCCAGTATGGAAGGCTACCAGGTCGTCACCATGGAAGAGGCGGCGCCGCTCGGCGACATCTTCGTGACGGCCACGGGATGCTGCGACGTCATCCGAGGCGAACACTTTCAGGTGATGAAGGATGAGGCCATTGTGTGCAACATTGGCCATTTCGATGCCGAGGTGGACATCAACTGGCTCGAAAGCCAGCCGGGTATCACCGAGATGAATATCAAGCCGCAGGTGGACAAGTTCGTATTTCCCGACGGCCGGTCGATCATCATGCTGGCGCGTGGCCGACTGGTGAACCTCGGCTGTGCCACCGGCCACCCGTCCTTCGTGATGTCCAACTCGTTCTCAAACCAGACGCTCGCCGCCGTGTCGCTGTTTGCGGACTCCGGGAAGTACGAGGTCGGCAAGGTGTATACGCTGCCGAAACGCCTCGACGAGGAAGTGGCGAAACTCCACCTCGGCAAACTTGGCGTGAAGCTCGATCGGCTCACGCCGAAGCAGGCGGCCTACATCGGCGTGCCCATCGAGGGGCCCTTCAAGCCGGAGTGGTACCGGTATTAGAACTGGGGCGGAAAGCGGCCCTGAGCCGATCTCGCGCCGGGCATTCCTAACACGTGCCGGCGCCGGATTCGTTGCACCTCACATCATCCCGGCCTCGGCATTTGGCGCCAATGACAGGATCACCGTCGGATCCGTCGGCGTCGGGCCGCAAGGCCGCCGCGTACTGGACGCGTTCCTGGCCAGCACCGACGCGCGCGTCGTGGCCGTGTGCGACGTGAACGCCCTCCGGCTCGAGGACGCCCGCCTCCACGTCGATGGCTACTACGGCACCGCCGGTTGCGCCGCGTACGCGGACTTCCGCGAACTCATCGCCCGCGCGGACATCGACGTGATCCATTGCGCCACGCCGGATCACTGGCACGTGCTCGTGGCGCTCGAGGCGGCGCGGGCCAACAAGGACATGTACATCGAGAAACCCCTCGGCCTGAGTCTCGAGCAGGATTGGGCGCTCCGCGATGCCGTGCAACGTCGCGGCAACATCTTCCAGTTCGGCACGCAGCATCGCTCGGAGCGCAACTTCCGGTTTGCGTGCGAGCTCGTGCGGAACGGCCGGATCGGCCGGATGCACACGATGCGCGTGGCCCTCGAGGCGAGCAAGACCGCGCCGAACTTCCCGGCGATGCCCGTGCCGGAATGGCTTGACTACGATCGCTGGCTCGGCCCGGCGCCGTGGGCGCCCTTCACCGAAAACCGAATCATCAACCAATACTGGTGGCACATCTCCGACTACACGCTGGGATTCGTTGCCGGCCAAAACATCCACTTCGGCGACATCGCGCAGTGGGGCAACCGCTCGGAACTCACCGGGCCCATCGAGGTCGAAGGCTGGGGCGTGTTTCCCAAGGATGGCCTTTGCGACTGCGCCACGGCCTACCACGTGTGCCATACCTACGCCAACGGTGTCACCATGCATTTCACCGATGACGTCGAGAATCCACAAGGTATCCGGTTCGAAGGCACCGAGGGCTGGGTGTTCGTCGATCTCGGCGTCATCGACGCCGAACCCAAATCGCTCTTGCGCACGGTGTTCGAGCCGGGCGAAGAGCGGCTGTACGAGAGCGCCAACCACGTCCAGAACCTCCTCGATTGCGTCCGAACACGCGCCGAAACCGTGTGTCCCATCGAGCAGGCCGTGCGCTCGGACACCCTCTGCCATCTCAGCGACATCGCCATGCGTCTCGAACGGCGGCTCCGCTGGAATCCCGACACCGAGCGCTTCGTCGACGACGCCCAAGCCAATCGCATGCTGACGCGCGCCATGCGCGCACCTTGGCGCCTGTGAGACGAGGTCGGGCAGGACGGGGCGGAAGAGCACTTGGCAACGAAGAGGACACCACGCTTGATGCCGCTTCCAGGTCGCTCGCGACAGCGCACGAATTCCGTGGCGCGACCGAGCGGCACCCCATCCTTCATAGGTTCACATAGTCCGTCTTGACGGTTGAATACACGTGGGAAATCCCCGCAGGAAATCTTGTCACAGAGTTATTGCTCTATTGCCTCGCAATTCAATCTCGTGATATGATATTAGACAGTAGGGTGCAGAATGGTGAGGTTGATTCGGGGCGCGTCTTTTCGTGTAGAGGGTGAAGACATGACGGATCGCGGATCGTCTATCGATACCTACATGCGTGTCGGTTCCTGGGTTGTGTTGGATCTCGAGCCATCGAAAAAGGGCGGAACCCGTTTTCGCACAACCATTGTCGGATGGTCGAAACCGGATTTCGTCACGCTCAAGCGTCCCGTGCACCTGAACCGGCTCGTGCCGCTACAGCACGAGCAACGGTGTGTACTCCGTTTCCTTTGTGAAGGCAACGCCTGCGCGTTCGATAGCACCATTATGGACTTCACTTCGCAACTCGAGGATGCGAGTCTCCGCATTGCCTGGCCTCAGGATTTCGAGCGGGTTCCGTTCCGGAAGTCCGAGCGTATCGGCATGACCTTTCCGTGTGAAATCGCGATGGGCGACAAGCGGTTCTCGGGCGAAGTGCGCGACATCAGCGTCGGCGGATGTGGCGTGTACACTTCCCGCGTGGTTGCCGAGAAAACCACCATCAAACTCACCTTCACGTTGCCCAACTGCGTACACCTCGAGGATGTGGAGGCCATCGTACGCAGCGTGCACCCCCAGAGCACCGGCACGTTCTTCGGATGCGAATTCGCCGAGGGCCAGGAGCAGGTTCAGAACGACGTGTGCTTCTTCGTGCGGTACAAGCTGGATCGGCGCGACGCCGGCGAGAACGAGGACGCCCAGCAGGCCGTCATCATCGACGAAGACGCGCCAAGCGCCGAAGCGCTACGCCAAGCGTTCGAGCATAAGGGCTGGAATGTGTTTGCCACTCCGACGACGCTCGACGGACTGTCGCGCCTGCGTGCTTTTCCGCCAAGCATGCTCATCATCAACCAAGAGCAAAGCGACTTGCCGGGAATGGAAGCGGCCCGCCTCGTGAAGGCCACGCACGGCTTCGACAATCTCCGTATCTTCATTTTCAGCCGGCGATTGGTCGAAGTGGAGAAGCTCGCTTCCCAAATGGGAGCCATCGGATTCTACTGCTCGCCGTTTGCCCCGAACCAGATCTGTGACGCCGCAGTGTCTTGTGCCGGCAAGGCCCGCGTCCTGCGCGCCTCGCCGAAAGCCCCACCAAGAGCGTGACGCGATCCCGATCTCCCCTGGCGTCCGTCGAGGCGTGCCCTCCCAGAACGGGCGGTCTGGCGCGTTGCGTGTTCGGCATCCGGTTGTCTCGCGTGCGGGCCGTTGCCTATAATCGCCAGCCCTGGAGCACGCCACGGTCGGCGCGCGTCCCGGACATGGACAAAGGAGGCGGGCAAATGGAAAACGTGTTGATCATCGGATCGGGGCCTGCAGGGCATACGGCCGCGCTTTACGTGGCCCGCGCCGATCTGAATCCCTTGGTACTCGAGGGCGAACTGAGCCGAGATATCCTGCCCGGCGGGCAGTTGATGACCACCACCGATGTCGAGAACTTTCCCGGATTCCCCGAAGGAATTTCCGGGCCGCAGTTGGTCGCCTTGCTCAAGAAACAGGCCGAACGGTTCGGCGCCCGCTATCTGTACAAAACCGCCACGGCGGTGGACTTCTCGAAACGGCCGTTCAAGGTGGTCTCTGGCGAGCAAGCATGGGAAGCGGCGGCGGTGATCGTGGCCACGGGCGCGTCGGCCCGTTACCTTGGCATCGACTCCGAGCAGCGCTTCATGAATAACGGCGTGTCCGCCTGCGCCACCTGCGACGGCGCCCTGCCTCGATTCCGCAACCAGCCCGTGGTCGTTGTCGGTGGCGGCGACTCGGCCGCCGAAGAAGCCCTGTTCCTGGCGCGATTTGCCGGCCGCGTGCATCTCATCCACCGGCGCGATCAACTCCGCGCCAGCAAGATCATGGCCGACCGAGTCCTTGCCCACGAGAAAATCGCCGTCGAGTGGAATTCCGTCGTCGACGAGATCCTCGGCACGGACGAGAAGGGCGTAACCGCCGTGCGTCTCAAGGACACCAAGACCGGCGCCACGCGCGAACTAGCGTGTTCGGGCTACTTCGCCGCCATCGGGCACAAGCCCAACACGGACCTCTTCGTCGGCAAGCTCGAGTTGGCGCCCAACGGTTACCTCGTCACCAAGCCGGGCCGCTCCTACACAAACGTTGAGGGCGTGTTCGCCGCCGGCGATGTTCAGGATCACGTGTACCGGCAGGCCATCACGGCCGCCGGATCCGGCTGCATGGCCGCCATCGACTGCGTTCGCTGGATCGAAGAGCAGGGCGGCTGAGTCCGGCGCTGGCACGCCATACTTCTCGGGGACGATCCACTCCCCTTCACTCACACGCCCGAGGATCCCGGCTCACCGTCTCGAGACAAGCCTGAGACAGGCCGAGACTCGCCCAAGACCCGAACGTGCCGGCTCGGCACGATACCAGGATGAAACCACGGACTGCTGCGGAAAGCGCGGCCCGGGCTGCCCTCAACGACGTGCCGCCGATCAATTCCGAAGGCACGATGGACTCTGCTACAATGCACCGTTTGAGCTATTCTCCGGGACGCGAGCCATGAATACCCCTGTCGAACACGAACCACGGTGGACCGGTCTGCGCGAAGTGATGCGCATGTCTGGCCCTATCGTGCTTGGCTCGCTGTCGTTCACCCTGATGGAGTTCACGGACATGGTGATGGTGGCCGCACTCGGCACGGACGCCTTGGCGGCCGCCGGCTCGGCGGGGGTGTGGTCCTTCACCGCGGGGTGCTTCATCTTCGGGACGGTAGGTTGCGTGAGCACGTTCGCGGCGCAGTGTTACGGTCGAGGCGAGTTCTCGAACTGCGCGCGCTACGCGTGGCAGGGGCTGTATCTATCCCTGTTGGTGATCGTGATGGCGGTGGCATTGTGGCCCGCGGCGCGGCCCCTGTTCGGATCGATGGGGCACACACCGGCCGTAACCCAACTCGAGATCGCCTATTTTCAGGTGCGACTCATCGGCTATCTGGGCATGACATGGATGTCGGTGCTGGCCTCGTTCTTCCAGGCAGTCAACCATCCCCGCGTGCCGATGCGCATCGCCATCCAATGCAATGTCCTCAACATCGCGCTGAACTACGTGTTCATCTTCGGAAAGCTCGGAATGCCGGCCATGGGGGTGGCCGGTGCGGCGATGGCGACGGTGATCTCACAGTACGCCCAGGTCGTCGCGTTGCTAGGCGTGTTCTTGAGCGCGCCCATGCACGCACGGTTCTCGAGCCGCACGACGTGGCGCGTCGACTTCGTGCGGATCCGGGAGTTGTTCCGGATCGGATTGCCGTCAGGTCTGACATTGTTCATGGACGTGGCGAATTGGGGCATCTTCACGAGCTACGTGGTGGGCCGATTCGGTGCCGTGCAACTGGCCTCTCATAACGCGGCAATCCAGTTCATGCACCTCTCGTTCATGCCGGCGCTGGGCCTGAACCAGGGCATCACGGCCATCGTAGGCCAGCATATCGGCCGGAGCGACATCCCGCGCGTCAAGGCCCGCACGTACACGGCGTTGCGCATCGGCATCGGCTACATGGTGAGCGTGGGCCTGTGTTTCGCCTTCTTCGGCCCCCATCTCCTGCGGACCTTCTTCTCGGCGGATGACGACGTGGTCAGACTCGGCCACATTCTGCTAATCATGGCGGCGATATTCCAGGGATTCGACGCCATCAATATCGTCTCATCGGGGGCGTTGCGGGGCGCCGGCGACACGCGATGGATGGCCTACATGACGTTTATTGGCGCCTACCTCGTGTTCTTGCCGCTGGCCATGCTGCTGGCCTACGTCGTCGGTTGGGGCACGGTAGGCGCGTGGCTGGGTGCCACGGTGTACGTCATGGGCCTGAGCGGCGTGCTGTTCTCGAGGTTCCGCGGGGAACGGTGGCGGAGTATCCGCATCTTCTCGAGCGAGGCGTCCGGCGTTTCCGGATAGCTGCCCGCCGTGCGTTTGCTTCTGGGCGCGTTCATGCGAGATCATAGTGTGTTGACCGAAGATTCGAGAACCGTGTTCCAACGAAGGGATCGAGTTTTGGAAGAGCCGTTCAGCGCGTGGCGAGAGGGCGCGCCCTACTATGTGCCGTTGTTGGTGTTGGGCGTAGCGCTCTTGGCCATCCTGATGCCTCACGGCGCGCGGGTGTATCTCGCGCTGCCGGTTCTACTGGCCGGCGTGGCGGTGTTGTGTTTCTTCCGCGACCCGCACCGAGTCGTTTCTGCCGCGCCGAGCGAGTTCGTAAGTCCGGCGGACGGCACGGTGGTGGCGGTCGAGGACCTCGACGATACGCCCTACTACGATGGCCCCTGCCGCCGCGTGTCGATCTTTCTCTCAGTGCTTAGCGTCCATGTCAACCGTGCGCCCTACGATGGCGTCGTCCGCAAGGTCGAGTACAAACCGGGGCGCTACAAGAACGCGATGAATCCGGCGTCGAGTCAAGTCAATGAGTCGAACGCGGTCTGGCTCGATACGTTACAGGCGCGCGTGACGGTCCGTCAGATCTCGGGCGCGGTCGCGCGGCGCATCGTATGCAAGACCTCCGTGGGCGATTCGCTCCGCAAGGGCGAGAAGTTCGGCATGATCAAACTCGGATCGCGAACCGAACTCTACCTCCCGAACACCGCCGAGATCCGCGTCTCCGTGAACGACAGGGTCCGTGCCGGCGCGACAGTGCTGGGCCGATTTCCTGGGACGCAGGACAAATCGGGAGAGTGAGGCACCATGACGACCTCGAAGTTTCGAAAGCGAATCAAGGAACGCCGCAGTCGTCGGAAGCGCCGCGCGCGCCGCAGGCCAATCAATGTGTTGGCCAGTCTCCTGACGACGCTTAGCCTCTACTGCGGCGTGGTCAGCATCTTCTCGAGCATCGGCGGCCGATACGAGAAGGCGGTGTACCTGATCCTGCTCGCGATTGTATTCGACATGCTCGACGGTTCAGTAGCCCGCCTCACGCACAGCGTGTCCGAGTTCGGTCGGGAATTGGACAGCCTGTGCGACCTGGTCGCGTTCGGTGTGGCGCCGGCAGTGCTGATGCACGTCTTCTTCACGCCGCAGCCTCGCGCGGTGGGGCACATTACGTCGGTGCTGGCTATCCTGTTTGTGATCTGCGGTGCGCTGCGGCTCGCGCGGTTCAACGTGTATCAGAGCAATCAGCGCATGATCTTCACGGGACTGCCGATACCCGCGGCCGGCGGGACGCTGGCTTCATTCGTGGTCTTTGTGGACTATCTCGACCTGCCGGCCGCCCCATGGCTCGTGGTGCCCCTCGCGGCCGGACTCAGCTATCTCATGGTGAGTACCGTCCACTATCCGAAGGACAAGGTCAAGCTTTTTGTGCTGGCGCCGCGACACGCCTTCCGGATTCTCGCCGTGAGTGCCATCGCCATCGCCCTCTTCCACTACGCCCAGACGCGCTCGCCGGCGGTGGTGCTTTTCCCCATCGGCATGACCTACGTCTGCTTCGGCATCGTATATGAGATCACCCTGTACCTCGGCCAACGGCAGCACACCCTGCCGGCAGGCCCTGCTCCGGCTGCCGAGCTGCCGCCGCACCCCTCGCCGCCCGAAGACCCGCACTGAGTCTCTGCGCGAGACCGTCGACGCCGCGGTCGGTGCGAGCCGCCGGGCCGGTCCCACCTTTCGCGCTAGGACGCGCCGGTTTCCGGTTCGCCGAGTTCACCCTCGCTACGTCCCACCACCACCGCGCCGACACTGTCGCCGGTGATATTGACGACGGTGCGGCACATATCGAGGAAACGGTCGACGCCGATGACAATGCCGATGCCTTCGAGCGGCAGGCCCACCGCACTGAGCACGATCGACATGAGCCCAACACTGGCGCCCGGAATGCCGGCCGTGCCGACCGAGACGACCACGGCGGTCATGAACACCATAAACTGCTCGTGAACGCCGAGGTGAATACCGTAGACCTGGGCAATGAACAGGGCCGCTACCGCCTGGTACAGCGCGGTACCGTCCATGTTGATCGTGGCGCCTACCGGCAGCATGAAACTGCACACGTGGCGGCTCACGCCTACGCGGCGCGATGCGCAGTCAATCGTGACCGGTAACGTGGCCGAGCTCGACGATGTGCTGAACGCCAACTGGAGCGCGGGCGCCATGCCGCGGAGGTAGCGCATGGGCGAGATGCGCCCGAGCAACGGAAGAATGACGAATACGAGCAACGCGAAGTGGAGCATCAGTCCGAAGACCACGGTGAACACATATTTCGCCAAAGAGGCAATGTAGTCGAGGCCCATCGTAGCGATGGCGTTACCCATCAGCGCAAACACCCCCATGGGTGCGAGAAGCATGATCCAGAGCACCAGCGTGACCATGGCATGATCCATGGCCTGGAAGAACCTGAGCGCCGGCGCCGTCTTCTCCGCATCCGAAGCCAAGGCGGCACCGAGCAGCAAAGCGAAGAAGATCACCGCCAAGATCGGTTGTTGGGCCATGATCGGGTTGTGAACGAACTCCGGCAGCACCTTCTGCTGGATCTTCATGCCCGTCGAGAGCGCCACTTCCTCGTCGGCCGCCGTTTCCTCCTGGCGAACATGCTCTTGACCGATGCCGGGCTTAAGGGCGTTCACACAGATGAGACCGACCAGCACGGCGATGCCGGTTGTACAGAAGTAGAAGACGAGCGTCTTGACGCCGAGCGAACCGAGGCGACGCACATCGCCGATTCCGGCTACGCCGCACACAATCGAGACAAACACCAGCGGCACGATCACCATCTTCAGCAAAAGGATGAAGAGGGTCCCGAAAATGCCAAGGTAGTCGGATACCAGTTGGGCCATGCCGACACGCCCGAGTATCCACCCCACGGCAACGCCACCAATCATGCCGACGAGAATCTGGATGGGTTGCGTGAACCAGCGCGGCAGCATGAGGAAGAACACAACCAGGGAGACGAGAATGATCGCACTGTGCGCCAACAAGGCGCCGATGGACGGCATACCCTCCTCCGGCCAGACAGACGCCGAACCCAAGAAGAGGGCAATGGCCACCATCGCAACGATTGCCGGAGATAGTCGCCTCATGATGCTCCGAAACCACTGCGAACCGCAGGCCACTTATCCGATGATTTTGACCACGATGATCGCAATCACAAAACAGACTAAAGGCGCAAACCACCACTTGTGTTCGACAATCCAGGGAACTACGGCATCCATGGTGTCCACCTCCTTAGGCTGACTCGGGTCGCTCCGCGATAGGCGGGAATCCACTCCTCCTACATCGCGTTCCAATCTAGCATACCGGCCGCGAGGGCGCAATGAAGGCCGCCGCTACGGCATGATCTTCGTTTCGGGAAACGTCCCGCGCGTCGGCCTCGCCTCAATGACGAACCCATCGCGGTCTACATGGTCCAGTGTGGCGAGGACATCGGCCCGCGCGGGCCAGGCGTCTCCCTCGCCGAGAACGGCATAGGGCCACGGCATTACCTCGACCGGGCGTTTCCCCTCGACGAGAACCGATAGGGCGCCCTTCCGCACGTGTCCCCCGACGCGCACGCGGAGGTCGGCAGGCTTGGCGTAATGCATCAAGACGATGGGCACCACGGAGGCCGCTCGGCTGAACGGTGTGTCGTACCGGACGGACTCGGACACGCACATCGGCGCGCCCAAGTAGTATTGGTAATCCGGCAGGACCGCCACGGGACCCTCGACCTCGGCCACCTCCGCCTGGAATGACCGCACCACGTGGCCGGCATGGCGCCACGCCAAGTTGGCGCGCACCTCGAGCGCAAAGAACACCACGCACAGCAGCGCCGTGCCCACGATGATCGGCTGCCGCCACTTGGGGTGTTCCGCAATCCGGTAGAACAGGGCCGCCGAGGCCACATAGAACAACGCCGTGGCCGTGAGCAGTGCCCCGCCGCCCACCATGTGCACCGGATCGATCGTGTCCGACCCTTGAAAGAGCCGTGTCGCCGCCATACCAAACAAGCCAAAGAGAATCGCGGGCCGCCGGGCTTTGCGGTACATCAGGACCACGGCCACCACCACCGTCAACGCGCTCAGTCCTGCCAACCACGGCGAGGCGTGCAAGGCCGCCGCCGTCTCGGGCAAGAGGCCTATCGGATAGAAGACCAGGTACAAGGGGCCGAACAGAGCGGCGATGTCGAGGTGGTCTGCGTGCCACAGGTCGACATGAAGGACGCAGGCCACAACGGCCGTTGCGAGGAACGGCGCCAGCCGCGTCATCCGGCGCTCATCGGGCACGCGCGCCAACCACTCGAACAAGGCGAGGACGACGATCAGCCCAACGTTCTGACGGTACGGGATCGTCGCCCACGCGAACAGCGCCACGCTCATGAACCAGCGCCACGGCTGCGCACGGCGCGATGGCGGGGCCGCATAAACCGTGACCGCCAGGATGGCCGCCAGCGCCGGAACAAGATCGGCCGGGCCACTCAGGTTCAGGACCGCCTCGGCGTGCACCGGATTGGCCATGAACAGCGTCGCGGCCAGCGTGCCGTACCAATGGGGCCCGCGCAGCGTGAACCGGGTCAGGTGGTAGATCGCGATCATGCAACCGAGCAGCAGTGTCAGGTTGACGAGATGATACGGCACGGCATGCGTACCAAAGGCATCGAGCTCGGCCGCAAAGAGTCGGTTGGCGAGAAACGGCATCGCGTCCGGATCCGCCATGGCCGCATAGTCCCGGCCCAACGGATACACGGATAGCGCGCAGCCGTACACAATCAGCGTGTAGACGGCCATGCAGGCCGCGTCAAAGGCATACCGATGCCGGATCGGGCGCGGCGGTTTCCCCGGTGTATCGAGGGTGGCCATGGGCTCAGAGTCTACTTTCGCCCGGCCATGCCCGTCAATCAGCGACCGGTTCGGCTTGCGTCGCGTTCAAGGGTGCCGCGCGTGTGCAAGCCGCAGGCCCGTTGCTTTAGACTACGCACCCAACGAGGACCATCGGCGGCGCCCACTCCACGACGAGCGATGGCGCGAGCATCGAGGAGCATTCCCATGGCACAATGTGTACCCGCGCAATTCGACAACGTGAGTGTCGTTTGCAAGGCCAACGTCTTCTTCGACGGCAAGGTCGTCAGCCATACCGTCTTGTTCGCAGACGGATCCAAGAAGACCATCGGCATCATCTATCCCGGCACTTACAGTTTCGGCACCGGCGCACCCGAACGCATGGAGATTCTCGTGGGGACGTGCCGGGCCAAGCTGCCCGGACAGGACTCCTGGACGACCTACGGCCCGGACACCTTCTTCGACGTGCCGGGAAACTCGCGCTTCGACATCGCCGTCGACGACGGCATCATGGAATACGTCTGCTCCTTCGGCTGAGCGCCGGACCGACTCGCGGAGACACTACCCATCTCTCACAGCCAGCCGGTGAGGGTGGCGAGGCGCATCGAGTAGTCCTGGAAATTCGCCCACGAGATGTCCGGCGGCACGCCGTGATCGCATGACGGGATGTAGCCGCCACTCTCGATGACGGGACGTAGGCGTTCGAGTTCGGCCTCGAGCACGTGTCCGCCGGCGGCGATGGCGCGCTTGTCGATGCCGCCGCGAAAGGCCAGCCGGGTGCCATAGGTCTTGCGTAGGGCGACGAGGTCAGTACCGGCGGCCACCTCCATGGGATCGACGCAGTTGACGCCGCACTCCATGTACACCGGAATCAACAGGTCGATCCGCCCGTCCGAATCGATGGCGTAGATCGGCACGCCCGCCGCGCGGACCTCCTCGTTCCACCGGCGATAGGCCGGCGCGCAGAACGCGCGCGTCATCTCGGGGCCGATCATCGGCCGCTCTTTCATGGCCATGTCTTCCGACAAGTGAATCTCGTCCGGCGTGACGCCCTCGAGGATGCGCGCCAAGACCGCGCTGCAAAACTCCGTCCAGAACGCGATCATGTCGCGGACGAGATCCGGCTGTTCGAGCATCATCGTGCACAGGTTCTCCATGCCGACGAACTCGCGCAATTGCCAGAACGGGCCGTTGAACGACACGCCGAGGGGGTAGTCCCGTTCGCGCAACTGGGCGCAACGCTCATCGAAATCCTCCGGAAACCGCTCGGGGTGGTCCGGGTCGAAGCGCCGCTTCATGTCTTCCCAATCATCCCAGGTCTGGACGGGAAACCGGTGCCACTTGCGCGTGACGAAGTCGATGGCGTTCCGGATGTACGTGTAGTCGAACCGATCCGAGATCTCGGTGATGGCGCCCATCCAGTCCTGCACGATGTAGTGGCCGTCCTTGTGCTCGATGACCTTCTCCTCGAAGGTCGGAATCATCCGGAACGACACGCCGAGGCCCACATGCGGTTTCTTCGCGTGGTAGTCGCCCGGCGGCAAGCCGCGTTGGGCGCGTTCCGCGTCGACCATCTCGTGGATGAGGTCCATGTAGTCGCGGTCGGCCGGCATGCCTTGCACACGCCACGCCGCCCGAGTCGACTCACGCGGCCCTCCAGGCTGAAACGGGATCTTGTCCGGTCGGCCAAACAGCAGCGTCTCCAGAAATCGCTCGCGCGGCGTCATGCGGTTACCTCCGACGAATCCATCCAATTCGCGGCATTATAGCCAGCCGCCACCGCCCAGATCCCCCTGCTTTCGCCAATCTGCGCGCATCAGCGTGCCGAGGTCAATTCGGTCAATAAGGTCAATCCCGTCAACAGCGCCTACACCCAATGCGGAAAACGGGGACT
>DAIPKA010000093.1:0-9938 GCA_036769985.1 Candidatus Hydrogenedentota bacterium
CCTCGCCCTCGCCTTCGCCTTCGCCCTCGCCCTCGCCCTCGCCCTCGCCTTCACCCTCGCCCTCGCCCTCGCCTTCACCTTCACCTTCACCTTCGCCCTCGCCTTCGCCCTCGCCTTCACCCTCGCCTTCGCCTTCGCCTTCGCCTTCGCCCTCACCTTCACCCGGCATGATTCCCGTGATATCGGCGTACTCGTCGCCGAAATACAGCGAGTAGTACAGGCCGCACGCTCCCGGCTCTGTCACGCCCTCGCAATCCGGATCCTGGTCCACGACCACCGGGCCGCTTCCGTACCAGGTGGATACGTGATGGCCCGCGGCGATGATGGCCGCTTCCGCATCCGGGAGATTCATTCCTCGGACATCCACGCAGTCGCACGTGGGCGTTTCGCCCTCGCCCTCGCCTTCGCCTTCACCCTCGCCCGGTTCCACGTACCAGGGCTCGATTTCCGTGCTCAAGCCGCAGGGATACAGCACATTGGACGACATGACGCGCATCGGCTCGGGACTGCCCGACGCGGGCGCCGGGGCATAGATCGCGGCCATGGGAAACTCCGAGCTGCCGAAGGGCTCATTCGCCGCCGCTGCATACAGGTGCTCATCCATAGGAGATACCAGCACCGCGCTCGGCGCGGCGGGCGTGGGCAGATCCGGCGTCTGCGGGAACAGACGCGTTACGTATTCCAATCGCCCGCTCTCGGGAAAGCGGTTCATGAGTCCCACGAATCCGAGAGTCGGCAAACTGTCGGCCGCCGTGTACACAATCTTCGAGCCATCGGAAGTAAAACAGGCGTCGAGGCAGTCGCCTAGGGCCATCTCGCGCGCGTACTTGCCGTACGCCATGTTCCAGGTGAGCAGTCCTGACTCGAGGTCACGGTTGTAAACGATCAACTCGTTGTCGTTCTCGCAACCGATGATGAGGTGCCGGTCGTCGGGCGAGATGCGCAGCATGCCCAGGAAGCCGAAGGCCTGTCTGTAGGTGGTCTTGTAGGTCAGTCCGCCCGTGCTTTCATCGCGCTCGAAGAGGACGACTTTGCCTTGCGGAACGTTATTCTCGTACGCCCCGGAGGGACAGGCCACGTAGAGATATCTCGAATCTCCGCTAAGGGCCATCTGGTCGGCATGGTACAGCATCTCTGGACCGCCATCCTGCCGGCTCTCGACGAAGGTTAGCAGGCCCGTGGCCGGATCGCGCGCATAGACATGGAGCTCGCCTATCGCATTCCCCGTACCCCAGTAGGGTTCCTGGCCGTCCAGCGTCATGTAGACGGTATTGCCATCCGGCGCGGCTACGATGAAGAGCGGATACTTGGGACTGGCCCCATACTGGAGCACCACGGGACAAGTCTGAGCCAGGCTGATGCAGCCGGTTGTAATGTCACGACTGAAGACCGAAATCCCTTCATAACCGCTCGCCACGTAGATTTGCAGACCGTCCGGCGAGGTGACGACGTGCCGAGGATAGCGCAGCGCTTCCACGCCATCGTCATCATAGAAGGTTTGCCGCCACCTCAACGACCCATCCGAGGGATCCCGCTTGAAGATCACCAACGCGCTGTCGTCCGAAGCCACCGCGTAGAGCTGCCGGCCGTCCGGCGGCATGGCCATGGCCAGATGCCCGGAGAGTCCCAGGGCGCCGCCAATGCCCGCGCGCAACTGCTCGGCCGGCGTGACCTCGCCCGCTTTGGCGCCGAGCCGGAAGTGTACGATCGCGTCATCGGCTGCTGATCCGATGTAGACCGACTGCTCGTCCGGCGAGCAAGCGATGGCGCGCGGCTCATCCAGTCCGCCCACGCCGTCTACGCCGTCCAGGAACGACTGTTCCCATGTCAGGCCTCCGGTGGTGGCATCCACGCTGAACACCAGCAACGCGGACGGTTCCTTGCGGGCATTCGGATTGCCGCCCGACACGGTGCTGTGGGTCGCGTTGCCCGTGAGAAACAACGTGGTGCCGTCCAGGGATAGGCCCATTTCTGTCAGGACGCTGAATCCCGGATACGTCTCGCCGGTCGGCAGGCCGGTGTCGTACTGGAACGTGCTCACGTAGGCGAGTTCGCCGGTCTCCGCGTTGCGCGAGAAGATGCCGATGGCATCCGTCCAGTCGGTCATGACGTACACGTAAGCGCCATCCCCGGACACACAGATATCGTGGAATCCGCCCAACTTCGAAGCGGATCCGTCCAGCAGATAGGAGCTGAATTCCAGAAGTCCGGTTTCCGAGCTCCGATTCAGCACAAGGATGCCCTCGCCCGGCGTGTACCCCTGACACGCGACGTAGAGGTGCTTGCCATCCGCCGAGAATGCCATGTCATACAGGGCGACCGGATAGGCGGCGTCCGAGAACTGCTGCACGGGCGTGAGTAGGCCCGTGGCGGAATCGCGGTCGAACACGTTCACCGTGTCGTATCCGCCGGAACGCCCGCTGCACACGTACAGGTTCTTACCGTCGGGAGACAACGCCATAAAGTCCGGATAGGTCATGCCTGTTAGCCCGTCATCCCCGCCTCTCAGCACCTGGATCTCGGCCAGTGCGCCGCTGACCGCGTCGCGCGCATAGACGAACACGGCCTTGCCGGTGTGGGCAACCACATAGACGTACGCGCCGTCCGACGAGATACAGATATCGTAGGGATTCTCCTCGATAGTTAACTTCGGGCCGGCCTTTCCCGCGCCGGAGCCGCCCATGGCTATGGCGTTCTCGAAGGTCAGCACGCCGGTCGCTTCATCGCGGCTGAAGCAACTGACCATATCGTCCTCGCTGGCCAACGCGTACGCGTGCCGGCCATCCGGCGACACGATCAGGCCGTACAGTCCGTTCATACCTTTGGCGCGGTGATGCGCAGCGGTCAGCGCCCACTCATGCTCGGGATACACGTATGCCTCGGGTTCCACCGTTTCCGGTTCCCAACGCACCCGATCCACCCAGCCACAGTCTTCACCCTGCGGAGCGTTCGAGCTCTTCCGGTAGATCCAACGGAGGATCACCTCGCCATGGCCAATCGAGTAGCTTCGCTCTTCCCAGTCGGTCTCGCCGGAAATGGAATCCTGCCGTTGTGAGCCCAGGTAGAAATCCAGCGTGCTCCATGGCTCGCTCGAGGCCTTCCAGAGGAAGGAAATCGTTCCGGGGCCGGTGACCGTCGTGTTGAATGCCGTGGTCTGGCTGTTGTTGATCGGGCCGCTGCGGACGGCGGAGCCGCCCACTTGATACGCATGCGACTGGCCGTACCACTGCGTCGAACTGGTGGTTCCCCGATCCCATTCCAGATCGCAGTTGTCCAAGGCCTCGCAGAACGTCACTTCCGGCATTTCCTGCCAACGCACGTGGTCCACCCAACCGCTGTTGGGATACCCCAGCGTGCCCCAGTCGAACCGCCATATCAGCTTGTGCGTGCCGGGACTGAGAAACACCGCCTTCTCCGCCCAATCGGTATCACCAATGATGCGGCTCAACAGCGTACTGCCCGAACTCCCGCCGAAAACGCTTAGGTAATTCATGCTGTTGGAGGCCGTCGGCGCGGACCATACCTTCCAGTCGAATTCGAGCAGCCCAGGGCCCGTGACCGTCGTCGAAAGCGACGAACTCTCAAAGCGCTCGACCGCGCCGCTCTGTGCGGCGGCACCGGCTTCACGGAACACGCCGGTCTGGCCGAACCACACGGCGCCACCGGTTCCCGAACTCGTCCACGTCAGGTCGCAGTTGTCCAGCGCCTCGCACAACGTCGCCTCGGACGCCGGCTCCCAGCGCACATGGTCCACCCAACCGCGGTTCGGGCCGGCGCCCGATGACCAACGGAAGGTCCAGCGCAACTCCTGTATACCAGGTCCCAAATAGTAAGTCTTCTCGATCCAATCGGTCATGCCCGAAATGCTGTCCCGCGACGTGCCGTTTGCGAAAAACTCCAGGCGGTCATAGGTGCTTGTGTTGACCTTCCAGTCGAAAACGAGCCTCCCGGGGCCGGTTGCTGTCGTCGTGAGCGTCGTCTCCTCGAGGCGCGCGACGATGCCGGACTGCGCCACGGAGCCGCCCTCGCGCGTGGCGTCCGTCTGGCTCGCCCACACCGCCGCGCCGCTGCTGCTCCAGGTCAAGTCACAGTTGTCGAGCGCGGCGCACAGCTCGCCCGCATTGAACGGCGGCCCGAGACTGATCACGAGCGCCACGGCGGCGCCTGGGACTACCCGCGCCTCGGCAGCCGGATCCTGACGGATGACCTGTCCCGCGGGAACCGTCTCGTGGTACTGCTCGGTCACGTCGCCGACGGTTAGGGTCGCGCCCACGATGGCGGCAGAGGCCTCCGTCTGGGTCATGCCCACCACGTTGGGAACCGTTACAAGCTCACCCTCACCCTCACCCTCGCCTTCGCCCTCGCCCTCGCCCTCACCCTCGCCTTCGCCCTCGCCTTCACCCTCGCCTTCACCCCCCAGGAGGCAGTTGTCGTAGTCCAACTGACACAAGCCGTCCCATTCGGTGTTGCAGCAGTAGGGATCGGCTGCGATGACCTGTAGATAGCACTCGTCGTCGTCAGGATACGGCGACAGGGCATCGCAAGGCGGCTCGCCCTCGCCTTCACCTTCGCCCTCACCTTCACCTTCGCCCTCACCTTCACCTTCGCCCTCACCTTCACCCTCGCCTTCGCCTTCGCCTTCGCCTTCGCCCTCGCCCTCGCCTTCACCTTCGCCTTCGCCTTCGCCGCCGGTGTCCTCCACGCCGTGCATGTAGAAGTCCACGGTGCCAAACGGGGCGGCCACCACGACCTCCGAGGAGAACCCCGTAGCCGGGTCGAAATCGCCGGAAAGCCGCCGATTCCAGGTCCGAGCGCCGTCGGCATGTCCTCTTACGAGGAGGGAGTAGGTGTTGGGCTCGGATCCCGTCAACTCGATCCGGTACGCGCCCGACTCGAGTTGCGGCAGCGTGGCCCGCTGCGAACCATCCTCGTTCACGATCAGGGACGCGCCGGGAATCTCCGAATCCAGCTCGCCGGTGCCCGGATTGCGGCCGAGGTGCCTTTCCTCGGGATCATACACGTGGAGATCCAGCGCAACTCCTGCCTTGCCAGCGGCTTCCAACGTGACGTCCAGCTCCGGTGCGGCATCGGAGGGCAGCGCGGGCGCCAACAACGTAAGGACGGCCATGGAGGTCACCATGGGGGCGAAGAATCGCTCGAAGCCATTCGTGGCCTCCGTGTTTAGCCAGTAGCCGTCCCGCTGCTGCAGGTTGATGAGGTTCTGCGCGATGAGACTGTGCCAGACGACAGGCCCGGTCTCTCTGGGTACGGTACGTCGGCCCGCCACGGTCAGCGCATTGGCGAGATTGAGGCAGTAGGTGTAGTAGTAATCCATGCCCAGCGTTCGATAGCCAGCGCCGATATTGCTCTGGGGGTGACCGTACTGGAAGATCTTGGCGCCCAACCAGGAAAGCGCCCCCTGAACCTGCGTCGAGTCCAAGCCCCGGCCGCAAAGCAGGTTCATCAAGAGGCCCGAAGCGGTGGGACGGCCATGGTTGGTCAGCATGAGAGGCCCAAAGGGATTCACCGAGTCCGTACTCTCAAAGAACCCCGTATCCCAGAACTTCTGGTTCCAGTCCAGCATGCTCAAGGCCGGCTGTGTCCAGGTCAGGGGATGCAAGTTGCTGGTCGCGGCAGGACCTACCACGCGGAAGGCCTCGTCCAAGGCGCTCAGCGCCCACACCGAGGAGGTCATGTTGATCTCGCTGGGCCGATTACTGATGGGACGACCCCAACCGCCCAGAATGCTGGCCCAAACCTCCTCGTTATTGGCCGGGAACGTCAGGTCGGGGTAGTTGCTGTGCGTCCTCTGCGTAGCCAAGAGATACAGGGCCGCCTTGGCAATCTGCTCGTGATACGCGGGATCCTTGCTGGCGATCATCGCCAACATGGTCAGCGCCGTCTCCTCGGTCCACCGCGTTGCAGCAACCCCGTCCGAGAATACGATGATATTGTCGCCGAACTGGCCACTTTCGTATTGCTGCCCGGCGAGGAACTCGAGGGCGCGCGCCACATGCTTGTCATCCTTGTCCAATCCCGATTTCAGCATGGCCAGGGTGGCCATCGCCGTCGTGCCCACCAGGATCTGGTCATTCATGGGATAGGCGTCCTGCCGCCAGCTACCGTCCGCGCGCTGCGTCTCTTGGAGATAACACAGGCCGCGCTTGATGGCGCGTTCCACATCCCCAGGCATACTCGCAACCGGCAGCTCCGGAATGACGGACGCGAGGCGCCCCATCTTGTTCACCGTGATCAAAAGGCCGGGGTCGTCGGGATTGTCCTCGAGCCTCCGCGACTTGAAGCACGGATCCACGTACACCCACCGGTCGGTAGGCCTCGCGGGGATTCCATAGCTATCCGTGAAGGTGAAATGCACGGGATAGGCTCCGGAATTCGAGACATCCACGTTCAGCGTATTGGCCTCCGCTTTGGAAAGCATCACCGGTGCGCCGCCGCAGGCATCCCTGCCCAGCGCGCCGGAATCCACGTAGGCCGGTCCCCGGGCTAGCAGAGACCGAGGGGGATCGGGATCCAGAAGCCGGATTTCCGGCTGCGCATCCGGCAAGGCCACCATGTAGCCCGTTGCGGTAACGTTGGCGCCTCCCGAATCATAGGTGTAGACCACCGGGAAGACGCCCTTTCGGATCTCGCTCCCCCACCCGCCATAGACGGCGCCCAGGGAAGCGCCGCCACAGCCGTCGCGGACCTCGCCCGCCGGCGGCGCCGTCAGGCCGCTCAGACAGGGATTGAACGTAACCAGACTGGGCACGTAGATGTAGGGTCCCATGGGCATTTCCACGGTCACCGTTCGCTCCACGGGATCGGCCGCATTGCCCTTGCTGTCGGACACGTTGTACTCCAGCCTGTAGACCCCCGGAGTCGACGACACGGTTCCCGTGATGGCAACACTCTCGGTGAGGTTGCCGTCACAATCATCCCAGGCGACGACGCCGGGCAGCGTGGGGACGGGATCCCCGGAACAGAGCTGCAGCGTTATGGCCGGATCGCCGATCAGAATGACCTTGGGCGGCGTCGTGTCGTTGTCGCACGGCTCCGGCAGGGGATCGGCTGCACCCTCGGCGGAGAAGTCGAATTCGACATCCGGGCCCATGATCAGGATGCCCTCAACCAGGCCGGTTAACGTGTTGATCACAGGCGAACCGGAATTGCCCTTGTAGCTGTCCAGGTTGGCCGTGAACCGATGCGTGTTGCCGGGATCCTTCACGACGGTATTGGGACCGAAGGAGTACTTGCGCGTCAGACCCTGGGGATGGCCTATCGTCCCGACAGGCGTACCCGCCTCGATGCTACCTTCTCGCCGGATGGCCAGCGGCCACACGCAGGGCATTTCGCTGGGGCGATCCAACTGGATGAGGCAGTGGTCTATGCCCTGCGCCTGCTGAAATCGGCGCACCTTGATCCTCTTGCCCCAGTAAACGTGGGTTTTGGGAAAGACATGCCGATACTGACTCGGATCGGGACCATCTTGGACGAAGCCAAACACAATGGCGTAGTTGGCAAGATCCGCTTTGCTCAGGATGCAGTGGGCAGCCGTAGCCACGAGTCTCGTGCCAACCAGGAAGCCCGTGCACAGTTCCCGGCCCGGCACCAGCGGCAGACCGTACTGGTCGCCAAAGGGCTCGTCGGAACAGGCGTATATGTCCTCGTGGTTGAAGACGAGGGAGTCCGGCTGGTAGATGACGCCCGGCGTCGTGTAGTCGCGCACGTCTACGAGTTCCCACGTCTCGCCCTCATCGTGGGTTTCCAGCATCTCGATGGGAACGAAGGTGCACACCGCATCGCCCCAACTGGCGTGAAGCGGATTCGTGAGTTCATAGTGGTCCAAGACATCGTAATCGCCGTAGAAGACCTTCTCACCGCTATCGTCGTAAGTAGCGCCCGGCATGGGAGACTCGATTGGGCGTTCCGGGGGAGACGCGGCGTTTTCGTCCGCGTGGACATCAATCTGTTCCATCGCCGCGTGCAGGTCGGGAAGCATGCTGTCGGTGGACGCGACAGCCACCTCGGCCACGCTATAGGAAGGAGCCTCGTCGGCCAAGGCTCCAAGGGCTATCACGGCAATGGCCATGAGGATCAACGGCCTTGCTCCACAGTGTTTCGTCCCGACATTTGGTAGAGAAGACTGCCGTAGGTACATGGAACTTCCTTTCGTTCGCCTTGGCCACGCGGATCACCTTACACGACGGTCCCACAAGCCGGATGACGGGAACTGCCGGCGGGGCCGGCATCTCCTGAGGCCCCCAGCCCCTGGAAAGCGGAATACGGGATGGACCGACGGGTCCACCGCCCGACAAGGCTGAGATAGGCTGCAACGCGGCAGTTCTCTCAACGCTCTCCTTGTGCCCACTACTGCAACCGACTGCACAGTCTGTCCCCAGAGCCTTTCGCCAGCAGCACCAAAACCGATCTCATCGCGAATCTAGTTTGCCTGACACATCCTTGGGTGTCAAGACCCATGCAGGCCGGTATGGCATCGTCCCCGCGCCAAGCCGGCAGGCTATGAAGGCCGCCCCGGAACAGTACTGCCTGGCCAATGCCCGGCAACTGGGGGGGCCTGCGGGGTCTTTCGAGGCTACGATGAATGGGCCATTGTACGAGGCTGTGGAGCGGGACTACTATGGGATCGTGCCTTGATTCTCGACACCGCGAAAGGAAATGAACGATGCTTGGACTTGTGCTGACGCTGTTGGCCTCTGCCGCCGGTGGTGAAGGCGTCTTCGGCGCTGAACTCATCTTCGACCCCAATCCGAAACACAACCATGGTTCCAGTGTGGTGCAGACGCCCGATGGTGATCTGCTCGCGTGTTGGTTCCATGGATCGGGCGAACGAACAGCCGATGATGTCCTCATCCAGGGAGCCCGTAAACGGGCAGGATCATCGGCATGGAGTGAACCGTTCCTGATGGCGGATACACCGGACCTGCCCGACTGCAATCCGGTGCTCTTCGTGGATCCGCGGCACACGCTCTGGCTCTTCTGGATCACGGTACAGAGTAACGAATGGGGATCGTCGCTTCTCAAGTACCGAACGGCAACGCAGTACACCTCCGATGGCCCGCCGGAGTGGAGTTGGCAAGAGGTCATTCATTGCCGGCCGATGAATCTCGAGCCGCTGTTTGGCGACCTCCTGGCCAAGGCAGAGCCGGTTTTGGCACCGCTGCTCGGAGCCAATCCTGAGTTGGCGGATGCCGTGGCGGGACTCAAAGCCGCCCTGAACGACAAGTTGATGCGCCGTCTCGGTTGGATGACGCGGGTGCATCCCATCATGACGTCGGGCAACCGACTGCTGCTGGGGCTGTATTCGGACGTGTTCAACTGTTCGTTAGCGGTCGCGACGGAGGACTGGGGTGCCACATGGCGTTTCAGTGAACCCATTCTGACCATCCAGTTGGGCAACATCCAGCCGAGTTTCGTGCCGAAGCGCGACGGCGCCATCGTCGCGATGATGCGCGACAACGGATTGCCGAAGCGCGTCCGGAAATCCGAATCGCACGATGCCGGCATCACCTGGGGTCCGGTGGAACTCATGGAGATTCCGAATCCGGGTTCGAGCGTGGAGTGCGTGGCCCTCGCCAATGGCCATTGGGTACTGGTATGCAACGACACGCTGGACGGGCGGCACGTGTTGAGCGCCTATCTCTCCGAGGATGACGGGGCCTCGTGGCCGTGGAGTCGTCGGATCGAGGATATGGAGAAGGACCGGGGATCGGCCTCGTATCCGTCGGTCATCGAGGATCGAGACGGGCTTGTTCATTGCACCTACTCGTTCACGTCGGCAGCATTCCGTGGATCCTCGATCAAGCATGCATGGTTCGACGAGGTGTGGATCCGCCAGTAGCGCATGGCGCACCGCCCTGCCGGGCGATCGAGTAGGAGGGGGAGAAGCTTCTCCCCCGTCCTCTCACACCACCGTACGT
>DAIPKA010000094.1:0-9913 GCA_036769985.1 Candidatus Hydrogenedentota bacterium
GATCACACCGAGGGTCCGGTACGGCAGGCCCGCCAGTTCCTCGCCGGCGCCGGCGTAGAAGTCGAGGTCAAGGCGCTCGCGCGCCGGGAAAGGCAAGGCATCGAGGTCGGCCGGCGGCACGGCCTCAACGACACCTTCGATACGACCCGAGTCCAACACCTTGGGCAAGGTCCATTCGGCCTCGCCTCGGATAACGCAGTCGGCGTGCTGGATGGCCTCGTCGGGCAACGCCGTCGGATGCGCGCCGCCAAGGATGACGGGCACGCCGCGCTTGTTTCGGACGGCATCGGCGATGGCATAGGCCCGTTCGGCGTACATGGTCATGCATGAGATGCCGACGACGTCGGGCCGGAACGCCGCCAATTCGCGCTCGACGTCTTGCCCGGCATTCTCGTCGATGACCCGCGTCTCATGGCCGGTCTGTTCGAGCGTTGCCGCCAGATAGGCGATGCCGAGATTCTCCTTCTTGAGTGCGGCGGCCACGCCCGGATTCACCAGCGCCACTTTCATGAGCGCGTCCTCAGTACGGCGCCGAGCCTCGACAACCCGTAGGCCCCAAGGCGGGCGATACCGCCGATCCCCTCGCGTCGGTAGGCATTGCCAAAATGGTGAAGGAGTGTGGCGGGCCGTTTCGTCAGCATGTAACGCTGCCAGCGCCGCCAGGCGAGGTCGTGCATGCGCACGATGGCCTCTGCGGGATAGTCCGGGTACGACAACACGGCCTCGCCGGCCGGGTCGAAGCTCTGCCAGTCCTCCTTGGTAAGCCAGCCTTCTTGCTTCGCGCGGTTATACAGCGCCGTGCCGGGATAGGGCGTAACAATCGCAAACTGGAGCGTGTGGGCGCCCATGCCTAGGGCGAAATCGATGGTTCGTTGGGCGCGCTCGACGGTCTCGCCCGGCAGGCCGAAGAGAAACGTGGCATGCGTCTGAATGCCGAGCGCGCGGCAGTCGCGCACGGTGCGCAGCACGTCCTGCATATCCATGAGCTTCGGAATGCGCTCGAGGACCTCGGGAACCGCACTCTCGACGCCGAATTTGAAGGCCCGGCAGCCCGCGCCGGCCATGGCCTCGAGCACATCGCGATCCACCGTGGCATTGCCCATACAGCAGAAAGGAAGCCGCCAGTCGCGCTTGCGAATTTCCGCGCAGAGCGTCAGTACGTGGTCACGGTTGAGCGTGATCGAGTCGTCGTCGAAGTAAATCTCGTCCGGACTGAAGTCGCCGACAAGAGCGTCGATTTCATCGCATACCGCAACCGGATCGCGTAGGCGGTAGTTGCGCCGGCCGTGATACGGCGTGAGCGTGCAGAACTCGCAGCGCATCGGACAGCCGCGCGAACTCAGCACGGTGACGGATCGGCCGCGACAGATAGGGTCGTTGTAGCGTTCCATGGGCATCTGATGCCACGGCGGATACGGTATCGAATCGAGGTCATCGACAAGCGGCGCGTACTCGGCATCGGGCGCTTCCGGCGTCGCCAGCCATGGCTGCGGAACGAGCTCCATGGCCTCCGTGATGACCTGGTCGTACTCGCCTCGGATCACGGCCGTGAAGCCGGCCTCGAGGTGCTCGGCCACGGTGGCGGTCGCATGGGCGCCACCGGCGATGCAGGGCCGTTCGACGGCGCGCAGGATGGCGACATCGGCCGCGAAACTCGGCGCGCTGGTTTCCATGAACACCACGTCCGGCTCAAAATCGCGCACCACTTCGAGTGCTTCCGGATCGCCCATGCCGAGGGCGATACAGTCCACGAGCTTGGCCTGGTGGCCATCGGCGGTGAGACGCGCGGTGGCATATCCGAGGGCGAAGGGAAACGGATGATAGTCGATGCCGACACGGCGGGTATTTCGCCGATGCGGCCACCTGGAACCGGCGCGGCAGAACGGGCCGGGCGGATTGAGCAACAAGACCTTCACGCGCAGGTTTCCAACCGTTTGTGACGCCGTTCGGGCCTAGATGAATTCGAACTGGGCGTCGTTCTCGACCAAGAGCAAGTTCATGATGCGATTGTACTGCACGAAGCGGCAATCGAGGAGATTGCACTCGGCCGGCTTGATGTGGCGGATAGCCTCCCAGTGCCGCTCGCTATACCACACGTCGCGCAAGGGCGTATCGAAGCAGTTGCCGAAACAGTGCGTCTGCTTGCGGTGACGATAGTAGCAGCACAAGTACACGTCGCCGAGGGTGTCCACCATGATCTGGATGGGCGTCAGCCAGCATTGCTTCGTCATGTTGAGCTTCGCTACATCGCCGACGACGGCCACTTCCGGATGACGCGCTCGTGCCTCGGCAATTTGGCCTCGCACCGATTCGGCCTGCTCGGCGTTCAGTTCGGAATCGCAAAGCCGGGCCGCTTTGAACTGAATCGAGTCGACACCCAACGTGACGGCCAGCCGCACACAATCCCCGACCTGCTCGAAGTTGTCGGCGGTCAGAATGACCTTCATGCTGATCAGGAGTTTGGTGCCTCGCGTGTTGCGGAGCGCCACAAGGCCGGCGACGTTCTCGCAGACGGCGTCAAAGCCCGCGTCAGGGCTCTTGGGGCGCTTGAGATACTCGACGGTTTCGCGATCCGCACCATCGAATCCGACACGGCAGTAACTCGAGCAATCCGCGACGGCCTCGGCAAGGTCTCCTTTGAGGCGCGTGCCGTTGGTAAGGATGCCGGAACTCATGCCCTTGGCCGTCATTTCGCGCAACAGCCCCGGCAGGATCGGGTGAAGGGTCGGCTCGCCGCCGCCACAGAACTCGACGCCGCGGACGCCGAGGTCATAGAGGTCGTTGATGAGTCCGCGCAGATGATCATCGGACATGATAGCGTGGATATCTCGGTTATCGGCGGCGTACTCACACCAGCGGCAGTTCTGGTTGCAGATGTACGTCGGATAGACAATGGCCGTGCGCGGCGCCGGCATTTCGCCATCGAGAATCTGCATCGCGGCCGAATAGTGCGTCAGAATACGGTCCTGCAAGAAGTCGAAAACGGTTTCCTTCGTCTCCATTCCGCTCCTCGGCGCCGCCTGCTACGCCTTCGACCGCTTCTCGCGGAAATAGCCTAAGAAACTCTTGAATCCGTGCAGCTTGGCCTTCACGTCGGCGGCCGACTGGATATTCGTCACCATACGCCACATCTGGCCGGGACGCAAGTAGAACTCGCGCAGGCCTTGGTCGATAAGCGCGTTGATCTGCTCGACGGACAGGTCCGGAAGACTAACGGTTCCGCACTGCTCGAAACCATCATCCACCCACTGCCGCCACTCCTTCGGCACGAGATAGCCATTTGCGCGCGCCCACGCGTAGTACTCGGTGCCGGGATAGGCGACGATGCCACTGAACTGGGCCGTGTCGATGGGCAATCGCTTGGCCAGTTCGATGGTCTTGCGCGCCGTCTCGGGCGTCTCGCCGGGCCCGCCGAACATGAAACAGCCGTGGACGCGGATGCCGGCCCGGCGCGCGTTCTCGGCGAAGGTGTGCATCTGCTCGACCGTGGTGCCTTTGCGGACGGCATTGAGGATCTCCTGATCGCCGAACTCGAATCCGACGCACAGCATCCGGCATCCCGAACGCTTCATGAGCGCGAGGATCTCGGCGTCGCCGCAATCGACCCGGGCGTTGGCGCTCCACGAGATCCGCCAGTTGCGCGCGATGATCGCCTCGCACAAGGCGGCCAGGCGATCCCGCGTGGATCGCGAGGTTAGCGTATCGTCCTCGAACATGATCTCTTTGAGATTGGGGAACAGCGAGAGGTCGTACTCGATTTCGGCGATGACGTTTTCGACGCTCCGCGCGCGGTAACGGCGGCCGTTCATGACCTGCGGGATCTGACAGAAGGTGCAGCGGCCATGGCAGCCTCGGCCGGTAATGAGCGTAAGGAAGGGAAAGAGCTTGCCGGCGTCGTAGTAGTCGTTGATGTCGATGAAATCCCACGCCGGAAACGGAAGGGCATCCAGGTCTTCGATGAGCGGGCGCGGCGCGCTCCGGACAACGTCGTCGCCATCGAAGCGGGCCGCACCGGGGCATTCCGCGAGCGCCACACCGTTGGCGAGATCGCGCACGGTGTAGTCGTACTCGGCCAAGGCGATGGCGTCCACGGCACCACCGGCCCGCACGAGCGTGTCCTCCGGCTCGGCCGTGGCGTGGCTGCCCACCAAGACGTTCAGGCAGCCCGTGGCCTCCTTGCAGCGCCGCGCCGCTTCGATGTCGGCACCAATCGACGGCGTCGAGGCCTGATACACCGCCATGTCCGGCTTGAACGCCTCGAGCCGAGGGATCACCTGGTCTGTCGGCAGATTCTTGGCCTGCGCGTCCAGGAAAAAGACCTCATGGCCGGCGGCGCGGACCGTAGCCGCAGCCGTGCACAGGTAATCCGGATGCCGCTGGACGCGGCCGCGCGATTTCGCAAACCACCGCGCAGACTTCGTGAAGTCCTTGCCGAACATGGTGTTGAGAAACGCGACGCGCATGACGTTCTCCTGAATGCGTTACCGGCCGGATCGCCGTCGGCACTGTAGTGCACGCCTGACGAGAAAGTCAATGAGAGTCCTCGCGCCGACACCGCGCGAAGTAGGACCGAGTGTCTGGCGATGCAGTGCCTGGTGATCTGGTGCCTTGTGTCTCGTGCGTGGTGCTCCGATGCGTTCTCGGCTCCGATCCGTGCCATCCGAGCTATCCGTGGTCAATGGGGTTCCCGGCTCTCACCACTGATTACATCGGTTGCACCGAACCTTCGTGTCCCTCCCCCCGTTTACGGGGGGATTGAGGGGGGTGTGCGTGCGGAGGCGGAGCAAAGGGGATAGGACGGCCCCATTGCGCAGAATCAATCTGCGCCAACTTGGGGCGCAGTTGGCGCACGTTGCGGAAGGTTCGGGACAGACAGCGTTTTTCGCTCCGCGAAACAACGTGTCAGTCCCTTCGCCCTTCGGACCATCTCGATTCCGTTGCCTTTTCTACAGGACTGGCATAAGATATTCGCATGGTCGCGGTAGTACACACTCTACGCCACGGATCCGGAAGCGCCGATTGCGACGACGCGGTGCTCTCCGTTGAGCCAGGACGAGGCTACATGTTCTGGAATTGGAGAGGCTCCGACACCTACGCAAGCTGGCCTGGCAATGCCGCAGGGCAATACTACGTCCTCTATTCCTCCAACACCTTCGCCCAGGCCGGCCCCCTGTGCGACGATGGGGGCGACAAACGTATTCCCGACGAGGACGAAGAGTGCGCCGTCAAGTACGCCCACCGTCCCATCTTCAAGAAGGGCTATACACTCAATATCAAACGAATTGTCGTCGACGACGACGGCAACAAGCATCCGGCCATCGATCCCCAATGCGCCGGCCTCGTCAGCACCAGCTCCGGAGCCTACTACCACTTCCCCACGTCAGGTCCCGATGGCGTCGCGGACTATCCCACCGTCTGGCTTACCGCCGAGCCGTTCGACAACTGTTGCTCGAAGTTCCAACGATGGGAAGTCGACGAGCTGGATTACCACGATTACAACGAGTTTCAGAATCCCCTTCAGCTTCGCATGGACAGAGACTACACCGTCACCGCCGAGTTCGGGCCTGACGCCGCAGATTTCGGAGCAGATGCGTTGATCGTTTGGGGAGGCCTAATCACGAGTGGCGCATCGCAAGCTCAATCCACACTGACGGCATTGGGCTACAAATGTACCTACCGTGAGGAACCGGGAACGGCCGGTGCGCTGAATCTTATTCCGTGTCACGACATCTTCGTATTTCAGGGACACAGCAACGGGCTCAGGCTCATCGTAGGATGTCCCGGCGCGACGCTGAAAGACGACGGACAATATAGCTATTGGACATTCATGCTACAAAAACTCTATCCCGATGACGTTGCCTCCGTACTGAATAATCCTTACCGATTCGTGTATCTGCACGCCTGCAACCCAGAGGGTGTCCCGGCGCTTGAGGCCTGGCGGGACGCATTCCAGGCAGAGGCCCTCGTCGGCTGGATTAATCCCGCAAGTGAAGGCGAGGGTGAAGGCGAGGGCGAGGAGGGAGTGGATTTTGGCCTGTTAATGGCGTTCGATGAAGCTTTCTGGGAATATGTGCAGGAAGGGTGGGGTACTTGGGATGCAACGTACAAGGCAATGGCAAAGGCGAACATCCACGACACCGACCTGAAGCGTCCCCAACCAATCGGCGACGTCGTGCTCAAGAAGTAGTGGGAGAACAAAAACAATGAATGCCCAAATGGCGATTATCGCTGTGCTCATCTCGGCCTGCGCGGCCGCTTTTGTACAATCAACTGCCCATGGCGCTGACAACATGGCCGAAAGCAACGATGCGGAGATCAGGAAACCGTTCCCTGCGGATACGGAGGCCGCGGAGAACTTCATCCGCGTGGCGGGACAGAGTGCTAAGATAGCCACTATCGAATGCACCAAGAGGCGGTCGAGGACCGCTGCCGATGCCCGAGCGCTTGCGGAGATCAAGTCCGAGCTGGATGATTCCGACAGTTTGATTTCCCTAACAGTGGATACTGAAGACCACACCGTTTACTACTATTCGATTGGAAGCAAGTGGGTTGCTACCGAGCAGTCTCACTTGGCCCACACGCGCTCCTTGACTGCTGAGGAGGCCTTCGATCGATCAGTTCCGGTCCTGGCGCATTACGGGCTGTCGCTCAACAAGGTCGATTACGAAGTCTGCCGATTGGACACAATACCACTCGTTAGTCCATGGTGTATTGAACGTGATTTAGGTTGTGATGGACAAATATGCATAGGTAGTCATGTATCTATTCTAATTAGTCCAGTGTCAGGAACAATAGTCAAGGTGACATTTCGCCCTGCGCGGCTTCCGGATGAACGGGAAAGGAAGCCGAGGATCACGAAACTCGAGGCGCTTGCACGTGCCGAAGAATGGCTGCGTACGCACAAGTCCCCGGGAACCAATGAACTGCTGGTAGACGCTAAGTCGCTGTCCAAGATTGATCGAGTCATTGCTCTTCCTAACACCTTCCATGGTGCCATTGATCGGCCAGAAGTGACATATCCAAGCGTGGCCCACTACTGTTGGCAAGTCCCGTTCCGCTGGACCGAAAACCGAGGAACCGAGTGGCAGGGCACCTTCGAGGGACGGTTGTGGATAAGCACCTACGATGGCTCGATTGTGGGTGGTGACTCGTCGTAATCCGAGTTGTCGGTTGCTCTGTGCTGCGCCTGGTTACTATCTACCGGCGAGCAAGTCTCAGCCAAATCAGGAACGGAAACCTACCGAGGTTCTGGCAAAACGGAAGCTCACACCCGGCGAGTTGCACGGGGTGGAATCCGAAGTTGGGCGCGTGGCGTACGTATGTCCCATCGCTGCGGCTGCGCTGCTGTCTCCGGATGCCAAGGACGCAAACGGCGAAAGCCTGTACATCGACACCGGCGGCTGGGCGCAGGAGGTGCTGGGCGATCCGGAAGGCTTTGGTAAGCATCTGCAGTTCACCACTGTCAAGCCAGGCGAGCCCAAGGTGACGGATGCCGCGTCGCCGGTGGCCCAGATGGCAGCAGTATCCGCCGACAAGACGATTGCCCCTCCTCCGCCTGTCAGCGGACCTGACGTGAAGCCTCAGGAGTCCGACAAGGACGCTTCCGCCGCCCAGGACGCCGTGCCGAGCGATATTCCTACGCCCAAGCCCAAATCCTCGCGCCTCGTGCCCGTCCTGATACTGATTGCGGCCATTGCCCTCGCGACGGCAGGCATCAGCCGCTACCGCCGCCGCGCGAAGTGAGACCGAGTGTCTGGTGATCTAGTGCCTTGTACGTTCGGTTCTGGCCCGCCCGTTTCCGCAGTTGGCGTAGAATGATTCTGCGCCGGTCTTCCGCAACGGCTCCGCGGCACTACCCTGAGCCGTGCGGAAATGTAGGCACGGTGCTGAATTGTAGCGTATCATGATGGTGAAGCCATTTGACCAGAGCGACGCGGTGTGATTCGAGGTCGAATCGGGACGCGATTGGAGTTCTTGGCGGAAGGTGATTGTGGATAAGAGCAGCGCCAGGGCAGCGAACTCGGGTGACCGGGTGCCGTGCTCCGGCCCGGCGCTTGGTTTCCCCGGTCGTCACGCTGTCCGCGGTCAGCACATCCTATGCCGCGTCGCGGTACGTCGCGGTATTAGTAGGAGACAATGCCGCCGAGTTGCCGCGTGTGGCGGATCTTCCCTTCGCCTGTGAGCCGAAAGCTGGGGTCAAGCTCCTTGTTCCCGATGTCGACGCCCTGGTGCGGACGCTGGGTGTGGTAATAGTGGAGCCAGACGCGGACGATGTAGTCCAACTGCTTGAGGCTGAGGCAGCAGAAATGGTTCAAGCGCGAATGCTCGAACCGTCGAATAACTGATTTCGTGACCAACGTTTACGAGCGAGAGGTCACCGCGCAGTTCCGCGTAAAAGAAGTTTTCTCAAGATTCCTTCGTTTGCGCGGCGCGTCGGAACGCCGATAGCAATTCTGTAAACCGTTTCTGCCGAACACCTTAGAAAGAACCATCAAAAGAGAGCCTTTTCGTTTTCAGCGTCGAATCCTCCAGTCGTCTCTGACCTCCTTGGTGTCCGTCTCCGCACAACACGCTGGATCCGCGCCATGCTTGGGACACAAAAGACCGAGCCCCCGGTGCATTACTCGCCGGGAACTCGGTGAATGGCACATCTATCTCGGGACGCGTTGCCTAGCGTGTTCTTCGGAATGCGCGCGCACCGGCCAGAGCGCAGGCGGCCACGAGTAGGACCAAGGCCGCTGGCGTCGCCACCGGAGTGTTCTCGGCCACGCGGATGTAGCCAGCCTTTGTCTCGATGTCGCTTCCGGCATCGGTGGTTACCGTGAGAGAGACGGAATACAAGCCCGGGTTGTCGTAGGCATGCGTTGGATTCTGGTCGAAGCTGACTTCGCCATCGCCAAAGGCCCATCCCCAATACGTGATTGGACTGGTTCCTGGTGTGCTCAGATCCTGGAACTGCACATCGAGAGGGGCCTCGCCAAGGGTTGGCGTCGCCCAGAACTCGGCAGTTGGCCCAATGGGGCCTAAGGAAACGGCCAACGCGCCCACCAGTGAAGTGCCGCGCGTTTCGGGTTGGTACGTGCCCATCAGAACGCCACTGAGGCTGACTTTGTGCCACACGTTCTCCGAGCGTTCGCTAATGTACAAGGCCCCGTCGGCTGCCTGGACCTCGTCACCCGATGTTGACGAAGGGGCAACACCGGACGGGAAGGGTATCGTGCTCGAATACGTCGGAAACGAGCTGCCGTTGAGGGTAAACACACGGACACCTTCACCAAACATCAGGACGTAGAGACTCCCGTCCATGATGGCCACGTCTCCCGCCCAGGAAGTGCCCGGCACAACGCCGACATACGTTCCGTCTTCCTTAAACATCAGCACGTTCTCAACCCAGTCTCCACTGTTGTAACGCATCGCCATGAAGACAGCGAAGGCATCGCCAGCCGGCTTGCCTTGGATGTGTTGCACAATGGCGTTCGTATAGGAGCGAAGGTAGTGGCCGCTCTGCGAGTACTTCGCCACACCACGTTGGTTCGTTGAGTCACCGCTTGCGGCAAAGAGAAGGTCCCCTTCCTCCGTTACACTGATGCTCTTCAGCATCGATGACAGCGTGTGTGTCCATATCGGCGAATCCAAGGCCAAAGACCCCTCGTAAGCGCCTGTACCTGCGTTCCAACGGTGAAGCACGTCTTCTCCGTCTGGTGCGCTGTAGAGTGTGTTTCCGACGACCGCCAGCGCCCTGTAGTAGCCGCACGTCCCAAACGAATTTCCAATGACCTGGACGGGGGATCCGAAACCTGTGAAGCGCTGGGCGGTGTCTTCCGACGGATCGCTCTTCGAGAGTCCGATCCATACGGTTTCACCCTCGCCTTCACCCTCGCCTTCACCCTCGCCTTCACCCTCGCCTTCACCC
>DAIPKA010000063.1:0-41517 GCA_036769985.1 Candidatus Hydrogenedentota bacterium
GGGCGTAGCCGCGGCGCCTCGCGCGCAAAATGGATCCTTACGTGCGGATTTGGGAGGATTGCTCAAGGATATCTTCCGTGTCATACATGTCGTAACGCTCATCCGGCTCCCTTGTCGTCTCCTTGGCGATCATCTCCGGAGTGCTCACCCACACGAAACCTGGTTCGACAACGAAATCAAGTCCCCTCGGATAGAGCATGTACTCTAGCCCTTCAAGGAGAGAGACGTCCTCGAGATGAACGTGTTCAAGTGTCCCGTCTATCGCGTAGTCATGTCTACTCCCATCAACGCCCACTCCTTCTGGGGCAACGGCATCGTCATCAAGAACGATTGTGACATCCCATGAATCAGCCATGAACTTGAGAATCTCGCTGATATGGATGTCCTCGAACTCTATAGTGACGGGGCTGTCCAGGGCCTTCTCCATGTCGGCTCGAGCTTTCTCGACGGCGTCCAGCATCGTAGTCAATGCTGTGCCGATATCGGCATCCGATGTGTTGGGTTCTGGGTGAGTCACGAGATCGTCTATCGCATCGTGGGCCGCCGGGTGGCGCCCTGCCTCCTCACGGGCAGCCAAGTCGGAACCTTCCGTTTTCTCGGACCCCTCCGAATACGTGGTGTAGATCGAGGCTTCCTGACGTATTTCAGCCGCGTCCTTCTCCCAGGGATGCAGTATTCCGAGAGTGGCAAGTGCCGCTACCATGCAACTGGCTGCTAGCGGAACCTTGACGTTGGCTAGTACTCCCCAAAACGAGGCCATCACGCCTGCCTTCGCAGCGGTCCGCCACGGCATGGTCGTCAATGGAAGCCCCAGCAACACCTGCTTCGCGAGGGCGGTGGTATCCCGAGCAGCGGGTTTGTTGTCATCGAGTTCGTCCCAGAGTCGCTTGCTGATCTGCTGCCGTCCGTATTGAAGACGCTTCTTGACCGCTCCTTCGCGGACACCAAGTAACGACGCGGTCTCTCGCACCGTGTATCCCTCGACGTAGCACAACACCATCGCTTCACGTGTCTTGGAAGGAAGGCCGCCCAGTTGATGGTGGACCCATTCGTAAAGGTCACGACGGACCACATCCGTACCGGACGCATCCTCGCGTGTCGTATCGACGGCGTACGCCGTGTGCGCCTTCATCTGTCGGGTTTGGGAACGAATCCAAGACGTGCACTTGTTCCGCGCGATCTGTAACAGCCACGGCCCGAACCGGTTGGGGTCTCGGAGCTTGCCGAGATTCCGGTAGCTGTCAAGAAATACCTCTTGGACGAGATCATCGTGCGCTGAAGCGTCGTATACGTGGCTCCTACACAGTCCTCGGACCATCGGTAAGTACTGGGTGATCAGTTCTGCAAAGCGCCCTGTTTCCCCGTTCAGCACAGCCGATACCACGCTCGCGTTGCTCATGGCCATATCGTACCTCCTCGGATGGCGACGCTCAATCTGCTTATGTAGTCGCCACCCGAGCTCATCGGGTGAGATGAAAGCATCCGGGTAACGAGATCGGGAAACCGTGACCGTCCGGAAAACTACGGTTTCGCACACATCCCACGCGCCGGAAGCGCAGAATAGGCCTCCCTGTGGCCACTAATGAATTGCGTCGATTAGCTTCATGATGGCGCCGAAGCCGGTGGGGTCGGGCGCGAATAGCGTCAAGTCGCTGCGCCGGAAGTAGAGGAATCGGCCCCCTTCTTCGCCGATGATGAGTCCCGGCCCCTCGGGATCGCCGAAGTCCGCCAGCGCAGGCCCGCACGCATGGCCGCCGAAATACATCGGCTCGCCCCGGTACGCGAGGATCTTGGGATACGCAAACACCGGTGCCGATTCCGTCCCGACATTCTTGACGAACAAGACGGCCGCACCCGGTCGCCCGAGCGACTGCGGCAAGCCACTCGCGACGTCCGGTATCGAGCCATGCCTCGGCGTGCCCACGATCAGGTCTTTGACGCCATCGAGATCCCAGTCCGCGAGCACGAGTTTCAACCGGCCCGTGCCCCCCGCGTCGAGGCAGTTGCCGAGCATGGTTTTACCGGATTCATCGTGCAGTTTGAACCCGTCGGTAACGTTACGCGCATCCACCTGCCAGTAGAGGTGGAGTTCGTCGTCTTCGTCGAGGGTGATGTAGGCCATGCGGTCGCCGAGGAGCCCGACCGCCGGCTGGACGCGCCACATGCTGTACATGTCGAGGCCATCGTAGTAGATCGGCTCGCCGCGCGCGAGCCGCGGGGCCGTCGGCGTGCCCTCGTTGATGAAGACCGTGTGCCGGGCCGTGCTGTCGCTCATCACGATGTCCAGCAGGCCGTCCTGATTCCAGTCCACCACCGTTGGGCAGACGTAGCCCCACCGCGCCTCGGACGGTCCTTGGATATCGAGCCGGTAGCCGGGCTGCACGTGGATTGCGTGTCCGTCCGCCTCGATGCGAACGCCCGGCAAGAACTTCGGCGCTGCATTATCACCACGATTCTCGAAGAACAGGATGAAGCCCTCCGAGTTGCCCGCCACGAGGTCTTTGTCGCCATCGCCGTCCCAGTCAACGCAGTTGGTCACCGGTAGCGATCCGGCATACAGCTTGGCGTTCTCTTCGAGAACCGGCCATGCATCCTCGTACACCGGTTTGCCCTGTGCGTTGAATTCTCCTGAAAAGCGATACCAATACAGGCCACCTTCGCCGCCGACAATGAAGTCGGACAGGCCGGATTCCGGATTCGGATAGGCCACCGGCGTGGCATTGATCGTCGAGTGGCGGCGCGCGATGCCGTCCTGGCCAACGACGTAGGCGCGCGGCTCGAAGGCGATGCCCTGGGCCGCCGTGTTGTGGTAGTAGGAGAAGTTTCCCATGCGCGATCCGCCGATCACATCGCGCCGGTGTCCCTCGCCGAGGTCGACCGCCGTCAGCCGGCAGAAACCGAAACGCACCTCGCGTTCCGTGGTCGACACCAAGCGCGGATTCTCCGCAGGGCCTTCGAAGGCGCGCGGCAACGTGACGGCATACAAGGCCACGTACGGCAATCCGCCGCGCCAGATGCCTCGGCCGTCGTAGGGATCGTACTCCTCGTCACGCCACGAGGCACTCGCCGGCCGGTACTGAACGCCGTCGCCCACATCGAGGACGAGTTCCACCGTACCGTCGGGATTCAGCAGCGCCGTGCCATTCTGCGCGCCGCGCGGCAGGCCGGACAGCCGGATCCGACTTCGCTCCTCAAAACGCATGGCCGAGGAGTCAAAGACGCTGTCGACCGCCGCGCCGCCCGTGATCCATAGGCCATGGATCTCGCCGCCGTGCATCTCGATGATGTGGCCATCCGGCGGATGATCGGCGTCGAAGGGATACGCCACCGCCTTGAGTGCCTCGAACACCGGCTCGTCGTGGGGCCCTCGGCCCACCCATTTGTACAGGAACAGTCCTTTGTTCTGTCCATGACGACCCGTCTTCACGAACAGATCCGGCTCGACCCCACCGAACACATGCGCGGCACCCAGCGGCTCGCTGTTGATGGCGTCGACGGCCAACGGCCCGCGTCCATCTTCGGTGCCCGACGGTATCGCCACGCCACTCTCGAGCGCCGGTATCTGAGCCAGCGCAGTCGATGCGGTCCACAACGCGCTCGCCAAGGAGATCGCGATGGTATACGTCCTCTTTTTCACGGTGTAGCCTTCCCAGCCGGCGGAAGTCGGTGGCCGGCACGAATCCAGTCGCCGACCTGTTTGAGCGTGTTCGCGTCGATATGGCGGATGCGGCCCGCGTAGTCCGGCCCCACGTCAATGCTGAAGATATTGCCGTACTCGACGGCGCCGAGGTAGTCGCGATAGATCTTCTCTGCTGGAAGGCACAGCGCGTCGTGTTCCGGTAGCGAGTAGAACCATTGGGCGCCGCCTTGGTGCTCGGGTAGAATCGGATACGTGAACTCCGCTACGAGATAGCCTTTGTAGCTGGCCTCGGCATCCTTGTTGTACTCGCTGGCCTCGGCATCGCCGATAGGACCGGGCTTTCCGCGCTCGCGCAAACACAGCCGCCCCGATGGCTCGCCGTGGTTGTAGCCCACGAAGCAGTTGGGCTGGAACCGGTGGACCCACTCCGTGGTCTCGGCGTGATCCATGCCACCGAGGCCCTGTGCGTGATCCATCCAGAAGAACTCGATGGGCCCGTACTGTGTGCACAATTCCTCGAGCTGGGCTTTCTTCAGCGCCGCATTCGCGCCGGTACGCCAGATGGGATCGCCAAACCGCTTGCTGCCGGGAATCACGCCGTCCTCCGGCGCCTCGCCCTCGATCCACGTCCAATCGCCTTCCGAGAAGTACAGCGCGAGCTTAAGGCCGTACGTGTCGCACGATGCCCGCAACTTTGCCAACACGTCAATCCCAATTGGCGCCTTCGTCACCTTCCAATCGGTCGTCTTCGTGTCCCACAGGCAGAAACCGTCATGGTGTTTTGTGAGGAAGAGGATGTAGTTCATGCCGGCGTCCTTGGCCACCTGACACCACTGGTCGGTATCGCAGCCCGTGGCGCGGAAGAAGGCCACGTCGTCGACGCCACGCGTCCACTCGTAGCCGGAGAAGGTACTGAACGACCAGCAGATAAACATGCCGAATTTCATGGCCTTGATCTGCTCGGCGCGCACGTCATCGGGTAACTTCGCAGCGCCTTCCGCGTGCGCGGCCAAGACGGCCAACACCATCGCGGCGGCCCATACCATCGCAGATCGCGTCTTCATCCCACACCTCCTATCCTCTACACGCGGCAACAAATGACCACACCCCTCGCGCATTGTAGAGTCCGGATCGTGGAGGGTCAAAGAGCCACGCGGAGGCCCATCGGACGGATCGGACGGATCGGTCCGATCGGTCCGATCCGTCCGATCCGTCCGATCCGTCCGATGGCCTGCAATGTAGGGCGACGCCCGCTACCAGAATCCCCATCCGGGATTGCTTCATGCCGCGGCCTCCTCACGTCCCGCACGCATAGCACAGTATCCCCCCTTTTGGTGGTATCAAGGGGCATAGCGGCCCGGCAACACCCACGGCGTCTCTCTGGATCTGCGCACGATTATCGTGCGCCAACGGTAGGCGCAGATTTGTTCTGCGCTGTGCCCTTGGCCCATTTGACCACGCTTCTCGGGGCCGGTAGGATGGGTGCCACCATCAGGCAGAGGGAGGGGTATCGTGTCGCAACTCGTGGCGGATGCGTTTAGGCTGGCGTTGGAACTCCATGGCGCGCAGTCAAGGAAAGGTTCCGGCGTGCCGTACATCACGCATCTCATGGCCGTGGCATCCCTTGTAGGCGATTACGGTGGCACGCCGGAGCAGATGGCCGCCGCATTTCTTCACGATGCGGTCGAAGACCAAGGCGGCCGCGCGACCCTCGATCGGATCCGCGCCGAGTTCGGCGACGAGGTGGCGGGCCACGTGATGGCGTGCTCGGACACGGACGCCAAACCGAAACCGCCGTGGAACGAGCGCAAGGCGGCCTTCGTCCGCCACGCCAAGTCGGTTGCGCCCGAGGCGAAGCTGATCATCGCGGCGGACAAGCTTCACAACGTGCGCTGTCTCACCACGCTCCTCCGCGCCGAGGGACCGGCCGCCTGGGACAAGTTCAACGGCGGGCGCGACGGTACGCTGTGGTATCACGCGGAGATGGTACGCGCCCTCGCCACCGACTGGCCCCATCCCATCCTCGCCGACCTCGCCGACGCGATGGACATCTTCCACCGCCTCGCGCTCGCACAGGATTGAGGATCGTCGATCAGCTCGCCACGTACGCGTCGATGGATTCGCGCAACGTCCGGAAAATGTCCGCGCGCGCGGCGTCATTGGTCTCGAGCAGCGTGAATCGGAAACCAGGATGCTCGCAGCAGAAACCCGTTAAGGGAACGACCACGATGCCTTTCGAGGCCATGAGGTAGTAGACGAACCGCTTGTCGGGCGTCACGCCGCGCACCAACTCCTCGATCCGCGCGCGGATCTTCGGATCGTCGATGGGCAGCGTTTGGCCATCGTTGAGCACGCCGTCCTTGAACATCACCGTCACGTAGAACGCCCCGCCCGGCTTGTTGACGACGACCGCGTCGCACCCGTCGAACGCGGTCGCCGCGTCATCCGCGCGCTTCGCGAAGATGGCCTCGCGCCGCGAGAGATGCGCCGGATACCGGGCGTCGCCCATAACGCGAGGAATCGACATCTGCGGCAGCGTCGTCGACGACACCTCGAGCCGCTTCGCCGCCAACAGACTGGCGACATACTTGGCGAAGTTCTCGTCCCGATGCCGGTTGAGGATCTCGATCCAGCCGCAACGCGAGCCCGGCCACGGATACTCTTTGCTGATGCCGCGCATCGCCAAGGCCGGCACGTCGCCCACCCACTGACTCATGTGCAACCGAGGGTGCCCGTTATACACGATGTGCGCATACGTCTCGTCCGCGATAAGAAAGAGGCCGTACTCACGCGCGATGGCGGCGATGTCCTCGAGGATCTCACGCGGATACACCGCCCCGGTAGGATTGTCCGGCGATAGCAACAGAACGCCGGCAATCGAGTCGTTGTACTTCACCTTGTTGCGGATATCGTCGACGTCCGGCATCCAGCCGTTGTACGGATCCAGTTCATACGTAACGTGATCGTAGCCTGAATGGGCGGCCTCGGCACTCGAGTGCGTGCTGTAGGCCGGCGATGGCCCGAGGACGCGTGCCTCGCGCCGTAGGAATCCGTAGATCTTGGCCACGGCATCGCCGAGCCCGTTGTAGAAGTTGATGTCATTGGCCGTGATCTGGACGCTGCCTTCGCGGCTGTTGACGATACCGGCCAGGAACTCCCGCGTTTCGGGCACGCCGGCCGTATCGCAGTAGCCCCAGGAATCCGCCTCTTCCACAAGTTGATGGATGATGGCGCGGATCCACTCGGGCACTTCTTCGCCCTTTTGGATCGGATCGCCGATGTTTTCCCAGATCACCGGCCGACCCAGATCGCGGATCTCATGGCCCACGGCCACGATCTCGCGGATCTCGTAGCTGAGGCTTCCGGCGCCTACATGGACGATGTCTCTTCTCATGAGCCTTCCTCAAACAATGGTCGCGATCCACAACCTCTATGGTAAGCAATCCCCCGAGAGCCGAATTTGTTCCGGACCTGCCGGTACGGATAATCTGACGCGCCGTGAAGGGCGGGCGGGGATTACCAGGTATAATACCAAGTGTGCCGTACGTGATGCCACTCGTGTTGGCCGAGTTGAACTCGCCCGGCGCAGAACAGGAGGTTTCCATGGTCGAGTTGGAATTGTTGGATGTTGTGCAGACCGAGGATAGTCCGGTGCCTTTCGTGCTCTTGCGCCACGAGGATCGGATCCTGCCTATCCTCGTCGGCCACCACGAGGCCTCGGCCATTCAGCTTGGACTCATGGGCGAGCAGGTGCCTCGGCCCATGACCCACGACCTCATCTGTAACATCCTCGCCGGCCTGCGCGGCGAGCTCAAGTCCGTCACCATCTACAAGCTCGAGAACGAGACCTTCTTCGCCCACCTCAACGTCGAGCAGCGCCTACCCGACGGCCAAGTCGCCCAGTTGCTGCGCATCGACTCGCGGCCCAGCGACGGCATCGCCATCGCCACGCGCGTCGGCTGCCCCATCTTCGCCGCCGAGGAAGTCATGGACGCCGCCGCCCAGACCGCCCCTACCGGCCCGCCCGAGGAAGAGGGCGTGGAAGGCGACGACGAGGATGAAGACGAGGAGGAATTCGACGTCTAGGCCCGTCTGGTCACACGGAGCCACGGCATCTCTGCCAAACCGGCCGAATGTCATCCCGGCGGGAAGATGATGTTCTGCACCTGCTTGACGTCGAGATCGCGCGGTTGCACGTCCTGCCGAGCGGCCAGCGCGGCTGCCGTGCCGGCGGCGACTCCAGTCGCCATGGCAATCACCTGTACCCGATAGGAGGCCATGGCCTCGTGGGTGCCGCTGATACATCGGCCGGCCGTCAGCAGGCCGTCAACGCTCTTGGGAACAAGGCAACCGTAAGGAATATCGTACGGATTGACCTCCGGATCCTGCCCCGGATAGTGTCCCATGGCCTGGCCGATTCCCGAGGGATTGTGAATGTCTACCGGGAAGGAGGCGCCGCGCACCACGGCCGTATCCGATGTGCGGCCCTCCAGTAGCTCGTTGATTGTGAGGTGCCCGACGCCGCGAATCCTTCGCGTTTCCCGAACGCCGATGACCGCCGGCATACCGGACACATAAGCGTTCTGGAACCCCGGAGCGCGTTTCCGGAGGAACTCGAGAATCGGCTTCACCTGGCGCCGACCCTCCAACTCGCCCTTCGTCAAATCGCGAACATCCAGGCCGTTCAGGCCGTTGACCTGCGTGGCGTTGATGATACGCTGGTCCTCGCGCTGCGACGTGTACGTCCGGATGAAGCCGACCGTCGGCGGAAGCTCACCGTTGGCATGGGCATCCTCAGTCACTTCGTTCCATGTACGTCCATCCGGGAAACGGTACCTTTTCCGTCCGCGCGTCGCCTCCATGGTTTCCTGGTCCACAACTCCCGAGACACGAAACATGATGGTCATCGGCTGGCAGAGGCCGTCGGCTTCCCAAGTGGGCCCTGCGCCACGGCCTTGGTCATACTCGGCCCCTGCGCCGCAGGCCACGTCGCCGTCGCCGGTGGCATCCACTGTCACCTTCGCCATGACATCGATCACGCCCTGCTTGGTGAGGAGTCTCACGCCGGTCACGCGGTTTCCCTCGCAGATCGGCGCGGCCACGGACGCGTGCAAGAGGAAATCGGCCTTCGCCTCGGCGAGCAGATCGGCGTACCGGATGTCAACGAATTCATAATCCACTTTGCGGCCGCCAAGGTGCTCGAGAATCCCGTCCACCCAGACGCTCTGAACGCTCCCCATGAGTGGGCCCACCAGGGCCTGTACGGCCATGCCTCCCAGACGGCCATACCGTTCCACGAGGAGCGTGCGGCTGCCCTGTCGGGCCGCCATCAGCCCAGCCGCGATTCCCGCCGGGCCGCCACCACAGACCAGCACATCCACCGCCATCGAGTCCCGAAACCCGAGGGCCATGGGCTCAACGTTCGCAGCGTCAGCGGTATGCGGCCCGCTCAAGCCGGCTAGCGATCCTAGCGCCAAGCCCTTCAGGGCCGTCCTTCGGCTCAGACACGCAAACTCAGGGCGCAAAGTCATCTCATTTCTCCCTATCCATCGGCCGTCGCACCGCAGGACCACATGGTCCCGTCACGTGTGTTCCCCGCCCTCGCTTGTCTCGACCGGCCTAGGCCGTTCGGAAAACTCATGCTCCGTTACCTACAGTCCCCGGCTGGAATCGGCGCACGCGACCAGCCCTCTGTCCATGGTTCGCGCCCTTTGCGGAACGTGGCCGTTGAGTCGGCGAGGCGGGCCGCCAATGCCCCATCACTTCGCGCCGCTCTTCTCCTCGAGCAGATCATCCAACTCGCGCGCAAGTGAAGCTTCCAGTTCCTCGGCCAAGCCGATATGGACCTTGCGGACGACACCGTCCTTGCCGATGATCACACTCGTCGGAATGCTCCGGATGCCGTACTTGCCTGCAGCGTCGCGCTCGGTGTCGAGCGCCACCGGGCAATCCAGTTCCATCTTCTCCATGAATGGCTTGATGAGGTCAGCGCCCTCGCCGAGATTCACGGCGTAGAAGACCACACCTTTGTCTTTGTACGCCTTAGCGACGCGCGCGTACACCGGCAACGCCTGTCGGCACGGGCCGCACCAGGTGGCCCAGAAATCCAGAATCACGACATCCTTGCCTTTGTGGCTGGCGAGGCTCATCGTTCCGCCGCCGAGCAGTTCGAGGCTGAACTCGGGCGCCGGCTTGCCCTCAAGACTCTCCGGGTTGGCCGCATGGCCGGCACCTGCCGATGGATCCATCTTCTGCGCGCCCTCGGGCGGTGTGAACGCGAATGTGGCCTCCGGCAAATCCGGGTTGATGTCCCAATCCCGGTAGGCGATAACCAGGTCGTACGTGGTCGCGTCATCGCCCGAGTCGGCCATCAACTTCGTGACGTCGATGGCCATCTTTTGTACAAGCGGCCGATCGCCTCCGGCGATCCACATCTCCCAATCCACTTCCGGATGCGTACATGCGACATGACGACACGCGACACCGTCCACTATTGCCTCGCCGAAGTCGCGGGCCGCCTCGAGATCTTCGGTGAGCGTCTTGAAGGGCTCGACGCGAAAGACCTCCGACATCATCATCGTACCCACGCGCAGGATACCTCGGCCGGTCATGCCCACAGCATTGGCCGGCGTCTCGGGTGCCTCATTCTCGGCATAGAGGTTGTCTTCGGGACTGTACACATAGAGCTTGGATCCGTCGCACACGATCTCGATGTTCATCGAGTCGCCCTCGGCTTTCACCGCGAGCTGGCGCGGCCGCCGAATCGCTACCGAAAACGCGTTTTTCACCGTTTCCGGTTCCTCGCCCTTCTCCGTGACTGTCAGGGCGAGCTCGATCTTCGTCCGTACAGCGTCGAGTCCGGCGTAGAACCCGATGGCCTTGTCGAGCAGCGGCCGGGCATCGACGGCGACCTCCGGGGCCTCTTGGGCCCGTGCCAGCGACACACCAAGCACGATCGCAATGAGAAGAAGCCACGGGATCCGGGCGGTCGAGTTCATGGACACATCCTTTGTCGTCACGGGGAGGGCGCTATCCACCCACGATGGTGAAACACACGCGCCCTCCTCTGTGATTCCCGTTTGGGCTCAGGGCCGATCCCCGCACGCCAAGCGGTCGTTGATTTCATCGATCAGCGGCACCGCATCGAGGATCGAGTCCACCACGTAATGCGCACCGGCCTGGGCCAGCCGCGTGTAGGCACGGTCGATCCGCCGCGCATATACCTCCGGATCCAGGGCCTCGAGTTCCGCCTCGGTAAGGCCCATCTCGTTGCCCGTCTTGGCCAGGCCAATCGTCCACATGCCGGCATTCAGGCCCTCATAGATATCCGGCACCGTGTCGCCGATCTTCACGACGGACTCCATGGGATACACCCCGAGATTCATCGCGTTCTGAACGCACATCCACGGCGCAGGACGGCCCTTGGGCACCTCCGTCGCGCACACCGTCGAGTCCGGCACGTAGCCGCGTTTGGCGGCCTCCTTCAGCAAGACCTCCACCATGGCGCCTGTGTAACCGGTTGTGGACCCGATCTTAAGGTCGCGTTTACGGAATTCATCGAGGGCCTCGAGGCAGCCGGGAATCAAGTCCGCGTAGTGGGCGAGGCACTCGATCTGCAACGGCACGAAGTCCTCAAACATCGCCGAGACGTCGTCATCGTTGGGCTGGCGGCCGTACTTGGCCTCCCACTTCTTCGCCACCTCTTCCATCTGTGAGATCTGCTGGATATGGTCGCGTTTGTGGGCGCCCATGGGCCCGCGCGCCTGATCAACGGTGATTTCGACGCCGTGGCGTTTGTACACCTCGATGAATACCACGGCCGGCGCGTAGCAGCCGTAGTCCATGGTGGTGCCGGCCCAGTCCAGGATGACGGCCTTGAGAGGGCCGCGGTACGAACGCTGATAGACGAAGTGTTTCATGATACCCATTCCTTCTTGTTCTGGTTCATCCGAGGACGATCTGCATCTCGGCCAACGTCTCGCGGATGGCTCGGAGCAGGTCACGCATATCCGATTCAAACAACCGGCCGATGTTCCCAATGCGGAAACAGTCCGCATTACTCACCTTGCCGGGATAGATTACGTAGCCCTTGTCGTTCAGGCGCTTGTAGAACTCATCGAAGGAGAAGTTCGGATGCTCCGGATAGCGGAACGACGTGATGATGTAGCCTTGACGTTCCGGCGGGAGATACTCGACGAAGCCCATGGCGCGCATGCCCTCGACCACGCACTGGTAATTCGCCGCGTAGCGCGCCGCACGGCCCTTGACGCCGCCCTCGGCCTCGAGTTCGGCTAATGCCTGGCGAAAGGCCAACAGGACATGCGTCGGTGGCGTGAAACGGAACTGGCCATTGGATTCGAGGCCGCGCCATTGGCTGAGCAAGTCCAGGCTGAGGCTTCGCGCATAACCTTCCGTCGCGAGCAACGCGTCGCGCCGTGCGATGACGAAGCCAAAACCCGGCACGCCTTCGACGCACTTGTTCGCCGACGAGACGAGGAAGTCGATACCGCATGCCTCGAAGTCGATGGGCACCGCGCCGAAGCTGCTCATGGCGTCCACGAAGAAGACCTTGCCGGCCTTCTTGGCACAGGCGCCGATCACGTCGATGGGATTCACAATGCCCGTCGTCGTCTCACAATGGACTACGGCGACGTTCGTAATCGCGGGATCCTGGGCCAACGCGCGCTCGATCTCAGCCACGACCGGATACTGATCTTCCGGTGTCTCGATGGCTGATACGGCGATGCCGGCAACCTTGCAGATCTTGACCATGCGGTGGCCGTAGGCGCCGTTGATAATGATCAGCGCCTTGCCGTCCTTCGGCACGGTTGACGTCAAGACAGACTCGATGGCGAAGGTTCCGCTACCCTGAACCGGCACCGCTTCGAACGCGCCGCCCGCTACCCCGGCCATCTCGAGAAGCTTCTCGCGGATCTCGCGGATGGCCCGTATGAAGGCGTAGTCGCGGGATCCGAGATCTCGAAGCATCGCCTGCTTGACGGTGCGGCTCGTCGTCAACGGCCCGGGCGTATACAACGGTTTATCTCTCCAGTCGGGAATCATTTCACTCATGGCACACGAACTTCCTTGGGTTGCGCTTTGTGGAGCGCCCTAAGACGCAAAATAAGACCAAGCATCAGGCATGTGAACGCAATGCTCATCCCGAGTGCGAGGCGATTCGTGTTGCGAATGCCGATCATCTCGTCCTCGCCGCGCATCAGCCAACCGATCACCTGTTCCTGAACCAACGGCCCGATACTGCCGATCCCGTTGACAATGCCGGCCAGCGCCACGCCGTTCGCCTCCCCCGCCACCTCGACGCATGCCGTGGCCGACATGACCGTATCGGGACCGTACAGCATGAAACCGACTAGTCCGAAACACAACGCGATGATCACTGGGCTACTGCCCAGGTAAATCACGGCCAGGTAACCGGCCACCATGCCCAGCGACATCAGGAAACACAGCACCGCCCAGTTGCCGCGGAACACTCGATCCAGCAGCCATCCGGCCGCGATGGCCCCGGCGAGTCCGGCCCAATCGAAGATCTCCGAATACAGCCCGGCCCGGGTTACGTCCATGCCCTGAATGTTGAGGAACGCCGGCAACCACGAATCGAGGGCGTACCGCAGGAACTTCACGCAGAAGTAGCTGCTGCCCATGGCCACAACCACCGGGTTCAATGCCAGGCGCGCGTAGTCGCTAAACGCAATGTGTCTCGCCTGGCTACTCTCGACGGCACGCCCTTGACGCTGCCGGCTCTCCCCCTCGTCCACAATGGGGTCGAGGCCGGCATCCTCGGGCCTGTCCCGCTGCCACACGAGAAGGAGAAACCAGATGGCCAGCGACACCACCGTGCAACCCCAGAACGCCCAGCGCCAACCCCAATGGCCCAGGAGTACCGGCGCCAGCGTTTTCACCACGATGTTGCCCATGGCGTAGTTGGTCGCCCAGAACCCCATGATCTTGCCGCGCTCGTGCGGACGCAGCCACAGCGCCACGGCTCCTACCACGCCCGGCCAGCCTGACGCCTGCGCCAGACCATTCACGATCATGAGCGCGAGGAACGTGTAGAACGAGTTCGAGAAGCCAAAGAGCGCATTGACCAGGATCGAAATGCCAAGTCCAGCCAGGAGCAGCACCCGCGGCCCCCACTTGCGCCCCACGTAGCTGCACACGAACTGCCCTACCATATAGGCCGCCAAGAACGCGAACCAGATGTGCGCCGTTTGCCCCACCTGGACGCCCCATTCATCGGCCAGCGTGGTCTTGCACAACGTGAAGGTCTTCCGCGTCAGGTAGTAGCCCGTGTAGCCGACGTAGGTTGAGATCAAGATGCGCCAGCGCCACGCGCGCTGTTCGGCCGTCAGCGTCGTTGCCATCTTAGCTCCCACTGGTAAGGTTGACGTAGCCCGCCGTTGCCGGCCGGAACCGCACTCTGAGGAAGAAACCCCGCGTGAGGACACTCGCCATCGCCCGAGCGCTCGCGAAGGATAGCACGTCGGATCGATTCGCGGCAAGACTGGGACAGGGTGGGCACCATGATCGTGCCACGCGACAGGGACGGTCGTAGCCGGCACCCCAACGGAACCAATGCGACCGGCCCGCCGAGGCCAACTTGATATTGCCGCCCCGAAATCAATAAAATCGTGGCTGAAGACCCGCGAGAGCGGGACATGCCGCGTCTTCCCGCAGTATGGATACAGCAGCTTTTCATCCCGAGCTCGGTTTCAGCGAGCGTGCTACATCCAGCAGTCGTCTTGCGCCGAAGGGCTGTACGGGTGAGCAATCGGTTGGGTGGAAGAATCCAACCGTCGGAATCCTGGCGAACGCACGAGGAGCACATAGATGGCCGGAGAGGAAAACCTGGCGACCCTGGTGGCCGCCCTCAGAAACAACGCCACGGGACCCGTGGCGGAAGAGCGGCTCTGGGACATTTTCCGCCGAGTGCTTCAGCCTGTCGCCCTGATCAATCTTTTGTCCGAGACGCTTCGCGTGCCGCAGGCGGACGTCAAGATGCTGCTCGATGACCACGGATTCGAGGATCTCGTGTCCCAGGCGGAGCTAATCACCTACGAATCATCACACGGCGATGGGACAAAGGCACCGGTGCAGGTGAGTCAGGCCCCGGCCGAGTCTCCATTCCCGGACCTGTTCTCGATCGAGTTCTCGCCGACGCCCCACACCGCCCTCGAGATCTCGGCGGGCGTCGCCGGCCTATATGAGAAGCTGGTAGCCGTGGGCAGAGCATCCATCGAGGGCGATCCCTTCCTCGCGCTGTACCGCTCGGATGTCTTGGACTACCGCGAGCGGTTCATGGCTACCGACGCGCAGGAAATCGCCAAGTACCTCGAGAGGAACTTCGAGGGCGGCACGCCGAAGTACCTCATCAACTCCGGCATCGGCGCCAACGAGCAATTCAACCACCTCGCCGCCCGGCTGAGCAATCTCCGCCCGGACAAGCGTTGCACGTGGCTCGTGATGAACTCGCCCCGGCAGCTCACCAAGCTCCCGGCGGACGCGTCCGTCGAAAACACCTTGTTCATGGAGTTCTCGCGCAGCGGAAAGACCGAGGAAACCGTCAAGATCCACGAATACACTTCGCGCGAGGCCAAACGGATCGTGTTTGCGAACTCCGGGCCCTTGCGAGAGATCGGCAAGCGTGACGGCAACCTCATCCTCGATCTGCCGGACGAGGTCTCGGGCCGGTTCGGCCGCAACAAGACGCCCATCCTCCTCGCCCCGATGTTTGTGTGCGGCCTCGACACGAAGGCCTTCTGGCAGGACATCGCCGCCGCGATCGAGGCCTTCGACGTGACCTCCGAATCCAGCCTGGCGATGGTGATCGCGCGATTCATCTGTCTGCATCAGCTCGCCCATGACATCAACCACATCTACGTCGGCTGCAATGATGATGGTTACCTTATGGCGGTGGACGAACTCACCCAATACTGGAACGAGGGCGTCAACAAAGTGAATAGCCTCGGCAAGCGAAACGACATCATGATGTCGCGCTATCTAGGCTTGCCGCGCGACTCGCACATGACGCTCGAGGGCGTGCTGGCCAACGGCGCCACCAAGATGGGCCTGTTCGTCCTGCGCGGCTATGCGCCGGCGGCGAACCTTCATCCCCTCGTGCTCGAGGAGATTGACGCCATCGATCCGAACCACGCGGGCTTGCGCTTCGGACACGAGGAGTGCATTCTTGCCGAGGCCAACTACCGGCGTTTCTGCGAGAAGATGCCCGCCATCAAGATTGTCCTCCACGGCGGTCCGACGTTGCGCCACGCCGCCATCATCAGCCAGCTTTGGGCCGATCTGACCTACTGCTACTCGAGGCTGAAATCCATCGACCCCGGCTCGAATCCCGAGGTTCGGTTCGTGCGTGACCGTTCGGCCAAGTTGCTGGCCGAGGGCGCCGCGGAACAGCGTAGGGCATAGCCGGCGCTCGGCCTATACGCCTCGCGCAGCCATGGCCCGCCCCCGGATCCACGTGGCCGCGGCGATCGCCAGGACGATCCCTTCAAAAGCCCAGAACACGATCAGCGCGTTCATGGTGCCGCTGGTCCACCCATAGTTGTGAAGGCCGACGCCAAGCAGATTGACGCCCCACCACGAGAAGGCGACAATGGCCATACAGCATACGGCGGCCACGTGAAGGCCGAACTCGCGAAGATAGCCGCCGAGCCGGGCGTGGAGCGTGGCGAGTTGCCACAGAACGATGAGCAGCGCCCCGTTCTCCTTCGGATCCCACCCCCAGAATCGCCCCCAGCTCTCGTTGGCCCAAATACCGCCCAACACGGTGCCCGCAAAGGTGAATAGAAACCCGAAACAGAACACCCCGTAGGTCATGCGCGTCAGGCTTCGGTAGAACTCGGGCCGATCGCTGCGGATGCCCACGGCACGCGCCAGTACATAGATATGGGCGAAGGCCCCGGCCAGCAAACTCGCGCCGTATCCCACAACGATCGTCGTCACGTGGGCCGTCAACCAGAAGTTGGTGTCGAGCACGGCCACCATCGTTGGCATCGTGTCCTTGCCGTGCGAGAGCTCGAACTTGTTGGCGAGCAACATGCCGAATAGGCCGATCAGGCCGCCGACGGCCAGGGCCACGCGTTGCCGGTTGACCCACTCGATGAAAAAGGCGATCCCAACGGCTACCGCGGTAACAAACAGGATGGTCTCATACAGCGTCGTCACCGGCGGGCGCATCCGGATGACGCAACGTATCGCGATGCCGGCCACAAGGAGCGTCGTCGGAACCGCCAACGCCACCGCCGTTGCGACGTTCATCGCTCGGCTGCGCGGCATCAGCCACGACAATGCAATCAACACGAAACAGGCGATGTAGAGCATGAGGCTTCGGTAGAACAACTTCGCGTTGAGAAACGCCGCCTCAAGCTCGACCCGCCCGTACTCGCCACGCGCCTCGGCCCGCGCGCGGATCGACGCGTGCAGCGCGCGCAGAATCGCGTTGAACGCCTCGCCGTCATCACGCGCCGCCGCGAGCGCCTCCAACCGGTCGAGCCACGCGATCGCCTGCGTCACATCGCGTTCCGGCATGAAGGCCGCCTCGACCACATCGCTGACGGTGAGCCATGACGCGCCGTCGTCGGATGGCGGAAACAGGGCTATGGCTGTCGCCCCATTGCGGATCTCGTCGAGGTGATCGAACAACGCACGAAAAGCGTCAAGCTCGCGCGCGCGGGCATCATCATCGTAGTCGCCCTCGCCGTTGCGGATCGCGGCGAAACGCTGGTGCACGTGCGGGGCACGGCCGAGCACCTCGCTCAGACGAAGCGGCGTGCGCCCGTCGAAGATCGCTGCCAGCGCCGTGTCCGGCGGGATCGAGAAAACCCCGTGCGCGAACGCCATCACATCGACGATCCGCTCAAAGGCGCGCAGGTTCTCGGCCAAGTGCAGGATCTGGCGCTGTGCTGTGTCGAACTCGCGCTCCGATTTGCCCGCGTACATCGAGGCGAGATCGAGAAGCCGCGCCCGGGCTGGCGCAAGAGACTCGTAGGTGTAGCGACCGCGCTTCTCACCCAACGCCGCGGCACCGAGCGCGGCCACGGCATCCGAATCCTCCACCAAGAACATGGGATATTCACCGACGCGCTCGGGAAAAAACAGGCTGTCGAGGAGCCATTCCGTAGGCTTGCGATTCGGGTAGATCATGCGCCCGAGGGGCCACGGCAATGCTGCCGGCGCTGTAGCGCACTTCCGCCGACCGTTGACCTGAAGCAACGCATACTCCGCGAAGGTCCGCATCGGCTTCACACGGCCGCCGTCCTGGATAGGCAGCGTCGAGAAGAGCGCGACCGCCTCCTTGTTCCAGTCCGGCATCTCCTGCACCCTGGCGCCCGGGGCGGCGACGAGGCCCAGAAACGCAAGTGCCCACAGCTTCGTCATCACCGCGTCCTCCGGGCGTTCTCGGCGCGCAGGTACCCAACGAGTCTCACGCAGAAATGGACGACGAGCCCCAAGCAGATGGCCGCGCATGCGTACAGAGGAAACGGCTCCGCCGGATTCCGAACGACGCTCAACGACGAGTACAGCCGATCGCCGGGCCGCGCGTCGGCCGGACCCCAGGACGCTTGATAGGCCGTGTAGCCCCGATGACGCAACGGAGCATTCATGCTGATCCGGGCGTGTTGCTCGAGACCGTCATCGAGAAGGGTTACCTCGCTAATGAATGCCTTCGGCGTCGTTGTGCCGGGATAGAACTCGCGCGTGAAGCGATCCAGGCGCAGGACAAAGGGCAGCGGCCAGGACACGCGGCGGAGATTCACCGCCCACCGCTCTCCGTCGATAGTTACGGCCCAGGGATAGCGCGCCATGCCCCACAGCAGGCTCTCGACCTCCTCGCCGGAGGCTGTGTCACGCAGTACGACGTGCGCCCCCGGCACGTTGCGCTCGACCTCGCGCTCATGGTCCAGGCGCTCGAGCCGGAACCCGTCCACGGCCTCAACGCCGTCCGCCGGTACCGGGCGCGCGTTCGCCGCGAAGTCCTTGACGACCACATCGAAGGGAAGCCCATCCGCGTAAAACGTCACGGACGTATTGGACGCCGCTCGATCGAGATCCGCTCCGGATATCGCGAGTTCCTGCTTGCCGGCGTTCTCATCCTGCGGCGTGACGACGAGTTCCCACGCATCGTAGCTGATGAAGGACTCGGCCTGCTCTCCCTCGTAGAGCGTGACGTGGCCCCGCACCGAGAACTCGTGCGATACGAACGCGCCGGCCAGCAGGATGAGAATGCCGGCGTGCGCGATGAATAGGCCCATGTGACGCCACCCCAGCCGCGTCCGCAGGATCGCCCCGCAGAAAATGTTGACAAACGCGAGGACAAGCAGCAGATAGACACCGGGCAATACCCCGAGATAGCGATGGAATACGATGAGCGACTCGAAGTACTTCTTCTGCACTTCATAGAGGCCGTGATGGACTTGATCGATCGTGCCCAGAAACGTGAGTAGCGCCAGGAACAGGAGGAGTACGACCGACACGCCGTACGACCCCAGGAACCGGAATATCCAGCGCCCTATGGCTATCGCCTTCGACAAGGCCACCTCACTTCAACGACCCACAGAACGCGACGAACCGCGCGCGTTGCGGCCGCACCGCCGCGGCGGGCCCCGTCATCTTGACGAATACACTCCCGTCACCGAGAAGACACGCCACGCCGAACAGGAGGGAATCCTCGTGTGCCGCGCCCGACATATCGCGGTAGGTTCCCTCGATCTCGATGAACGGTGCGGCCGTGCCCAGGACCTCGATCGCCGGCAGCTCGGCCAACTCGGCCTCCGCCAATGGCGGCTGCGCCATCTGGCGACGCCACCGGTTCACATTGGCCTCGAGCCCACCCCCGTCGCCGCGCAACACGGCCACGTAACACTCGGCCTCGCCGACAGCGAAGGTCACCAGGCGCATCGGCCGAGGCGCCTGCTCGACCCAACCCTCGGGGGTCTCCCAGGAGAGTGGCGGTGGCGTCTCGGCCCCCGGCGCTTGGCGTTCGGCCGCGGTGAACCCGAACCGCTCGGCGCTTGACGTCTCCGGAACAGCGACTTGTTGGCCCTCGGCGACCGGCCGCACTTCGCGGATCGGCACGCGCGACGGCCCGCGGTCACAGGCCGCCAACCCAGCAACGATGGCGAGTATCCAAGCGGCGTTTCTCATTCCATGGCCACCCGAACGGCGTTCCTTCCATCAGTCGGGCACGTGGGCCAGAGCGTCGAGGGCCTTCTCGTGCAGCAGGCCGTTCGACGCGAGCACACCGCGGTTCTTCTCGAGGCGGCGGCCCTGCGCGAAATCGAGCGGCGCGCCCGACAAGTCCGTGATGCGGCCGCCCGCTTCCTCGATGACGATCGAGCCCGCCGCCTGATCCCAGATCTTCTCGACATAATCCGGCTGCTTTGGCGAAAGCAGTCGAAACAGGAGTTCGCCTCCGCCCACCGCCATCACGGCGTACTTGGCCTGCGAATCCATCCGAACCGGCTCGGCCTGCACGCCAAGATACTCGACCAACCGATCGATTCGGCCGACGTTCGTGTGGGCGGCCTCGTGCGAACGCAGCACCCGCGCGTTCACCGGATCGGCGATGTTCGACACCTTGAGTGGCACGAAATCGCCCGCGTTCATCATGGGCCCCGCCCAAGCGCCTTGGCCACGCACGGCGACGACCACCGCGCCCGGGCCTCCAATATCCTCCGTGCAGTCCGGCGCCAGATTCGGACAACCCAACACGCCGAGTTTCACCTGGCCATTCTCAACGAGCGCAAAGGCCACGGCATACTGGCCGCCGCGAAGGTATCCCTTTGTGCCGTCGACCGGATCCAACACCCAAAAACGATCCGCCGGATCGGCGGCCCCACGATCGATCCACTCACAGACGGCGGCATTGCCGGCCTCCGGCGCGAGCTCCCGCACGAAACCGGTAACCAGATCGAGCGTTTCGGCCCCCTCCGGCATGCGCAGCGAATCCGAGCGCTCCTCCGCCACGAGCGCGTCCCGAGGAAACGCCTGCTCCAACATCCGCGCCACCACCGCCTGCGCCGCAAAATCCGCTACTGTCACCGGGGATAGATCGCTCTTCGTGAGTCGCTTCGCCGAATCCGCTCTCTGGATCGTGCGGGCCAACACCGCCGTGTTACGCACCGCGTCCAACGCCACCTGCAACTCACGAGACGACCTATCGAGCATCGAGATTCTCCTGATACCGCACTACTACCCAATGCGGCGAGTCATAATCAAGGTGTCTTGCCGTCGCGAATGCGCGAGAACAAGACCCCATCCGCATGAGTCGATACGCCAAAACCGGCCGCAGCCGCCGCGTCCACAGCGTCCACAGCGTCCACGATGTCCATGCCGTCCATAGGCCCACACCCACCGACACCCAGGCCCACGGCACGCAACCGCGCAGCAACACGCGATGGTAGCAGATGATCCCTCTTTGCGCATAATCGGCACGGAAATCACGCCGAAACCCCAAGTGCCGCGCAGGGCCATGCGTCATTTCGCCGGCGCCCCGTCGACAAGGTTCTGTGTCTGACCCGGCCGGGCGACGACCGCGCGGCCGGTCGACCGTGTGCCTTCCACGCGTTCCGTGATCCCCTGCAGGTACCGCCCCTCGCCGATCTTGGTCACGCCGAGCGACCAGTCTTCCTCGAACTTGCCGACAAGCCGGAAGTCCTCGTCCGTCTGGAGCAGGTACTTGGGATCGCCGTAGCAGCCGAACCAGAAGACCCCGTCCGCGTAGCAGGCCGTCTGAATGCCGAGTCGGGTGTGGCCGCTTGCAATCACGTGCCGTCGGATGAACTTCAGCGATTCGTCGTACTCATAGACGTAGTTCTCATTGTATGAGTCCGGCAGGCCGCCAATGACGTAGAACCGGCCATCGCACCACGTCATGCCGCCTGCCCCATGAACCACCTCCTGAACCTCATGCTTCGACAGGAGCGAGAGATCCTTGGCGTCGTAGATGTACACCCACGAGTCGGCCTGGCCCGGTTCCTGATTGAACTTGCCCAGATTCACGGCTACGTAGACTTTGCCGTCGTGGTATACCAAGTCGCCCTGATGGGTCGGCGCCTCGACCATCTTGAGCAGATGGCCTTCCATATCCGTCTTGACAATGGCCACCGTAAACGACCAGTAGATCGCCCTGCCCGGATCGGCATCGATCCCCTGCAAGTGACCGCCATAGGTGCCGGGGCATTTCACCTCTTCGGCCGGCGCCTTTGCGGCCATGGCGAGTCCAACAATAAGCGCGACGACACAAAACCCGGACGGGCTGATTCCCAGGATGTTCATGGGCACCTCCTCGGTTGCAGTTTCACTCATTCTATCCTCTGGCGGCGTCTCCTGCCACTCTCGGGCGGATGCAAGGGACCCCTTCCTCATCCGGCTCTTGCGTTCTCGGCCCATCGGCGTTGGGTTCGGAGTGAACGCAGAGGGGCGGAGAAACGCCGAGAAGGAACTCCGGAAGAGACGGGGCCGAGCGCGGGGCGTTCTGTAGGTCGAGTGACGGCAGGCAAAAGGGACCAGGGCCACGGCCGCGCCTCTCCTAGGCGATCCTCCGGCGGCGGAGACGCCAGAACGCCGCGCCGAGGAGCATCAGGCCCACGGGCCAGACCGGAGCCGGCATCCGGACCTCGTCGTCGACGATGATCAACGCGGAAGAATTGGGCGATACACTGACATTGCCGGCGAGGTCCACACACTCGATCTCGATGTGCGCAGGACCAATCGGATCCTGACCGGGATCCAGTACGGTGTAGGAATAGAGGCAGACGCTCTTGCCCGATTCGTTGATTGCGGGGTGGTCGTTGACGGTCACCTCGGGTAGGTCGGCCAGTGCTTCCGAAACGTTGAAGCTGAGTTCCACCGTTTGCCCCTCGCTGGCCTCGTGGGGTGTTGCGGCGACGGCCGTTACGCTGGGCGGCGTCTGGTCGAGGAGGATGACGTCCGTGATGTCGCCTTCGGACACGTTGCCCTCGGCGTCCCGGTACTGAACGTAGACCGTGCGGGCGCCATCATCGCCCATGGCCAAGGACCATGCCTTGGTTGTCGCATAGGGTTCCCACGGACTCCAGACCGTTCCATCATTGCCAAACCGCATCTCGGCCACGGTCGACACCGGATCGGAGGCATCGAGCGCGAGGGCCACGTCCAGTTGCGTGGTCCATTCCGCATCGGCATTGATAGTCACGCTCCCCGTGGGCGGCGACGAGTCGAGCGTTACGGACACCTGGATGACGAACACGTCGTCGGCCGCGGCGACACCCGTCGCACACGCCCACAATGCGATCATCACGGCGCAGGGACCGCACAGAACTCTTCTCATTGCCACAAACACGCGACCGCTTACTCCGTTTTCGGTGGTTCCTTTGTCGCCACTCGCACGCGCACAAACCCAGGGAGGCCCTCATCGGGCACGATCAGAAGAATGGACTCCCATTGGCTGCCGGGCAGCGCGCTGTCGTCCGGGAGTTCCACGTGAAGGTCTGCGATACCAACGCCCCCCGGCTGAATATCGAACGCCTGAGGGAGCGAAATCCAGAGCGGATCCGGCACCGCGCGGTAAGAATGGGTCAAGTAAACCTTCTGATCGACGCTCTTGTCGTCGAACAGCGGCCTCACACTATACGTGTGGGGTTCTTCGTCATTGTTGTAGATCGCCACGCGCCCGTTCTCGACGGCTCCCACCACTACATCCTCGAACTCGATAACGCTCGGAGAGATACCCAGAATGCCGTAGGGGCGTTGTTCCACGCCGGCAACACTCTCGGTCTCGATCTGGACGCGGACATCGGCCGCCAGCGAAATACCGCCGGCGCCGGGTTTGCCGTCAATCCCCAGCGTCACCACCCAGTGCTGATTGTTGTATTTCTCCTCCTGGGGCACTTTCAGGAACAGATGTGCGTACGCCTTTCCTTCGGCTTCGACGGAAACCTCGTTCCGGTCGAACCAGCACCACCCCGCGTCGGGAATCTCGGCGTACCCACGCTCCCATTGGCCACGCTCCGAGGGCCGATGCACGGACAAGACCCATGTGCGGGCCGCCTTGTCGTCGTTGTACAGCGTGATTCTCAAGCCGGTTTCCTTGTACACGTCGTACTCGATCCCAGGGACTACGTCATGGATAATGAACCGCGCGGGTGACACCTTCAGGCTTGCGGCGGTAGCCCGGCCGATCAAGCCCGCCAACAGGACCAGAACCATGGCCCGTCGAATCACAGACACCACGCGATTACTGCTCCGAAACATGACGGTTGTCTCCTCAAACCAGGCGTAGCTCACGATCCGTCAGCACTCACGGAGCGCTGGCTTTCAGCGTGATGGTGAAGCCTTGGTCTACACCGCCGCCTTTGGTGTCGCTTGTCGGCGCGGAATAGGTCAGCGTGAACCCTCGACTTCCGTATGCGGGCACGCTCGCGGCAAGCACCTGGTACGACGTGCTCAGGTTGATCGCCGGATCCGGTGCCGCCACCGCACTCACGGCGAACTGGTCGGCGCCCGCGGCATTGTCCAGCACCCAGGCACCCGCGGCGTCCGTCCCCGTGATCTCGAGCTTGGACGCGGTGTTGCCGATCGTCGCCGAGAACGGGGCCGCGGCCGACGTACTGCCGAGCGTTACCGGGCCGATGGCCCAGGTGTCCGGCGTCACGGTAACCGAGATGACGGACTCGAGCGAGACCGTCACCGTAATGGTGTCCGTGTCCGCCGCCTGCGCCTGATAGGTCACGCCCATCAGGCACAGGATTGCCAGCATCATTCCTAGCCTTCTCATTGCTCTTTCTCCTCTTGTATTGGCACGCTCCAAAACGCATCAAGGCGCATCCAACGACGCCTTGAATGTAACCGTAACATCTTGCGCGACACCGGCCCCGTAGGTGTCGCTCGTCGGGCTGCGATAACGCAAGCCCAGGGTCCGATTGCTCGAAACCGGCATCGCGTCGGCGAACGGTTGTTCGGTCGTCGTGAGCACGGTCTCATAGCTACCATCATCGAGGCCATCCACCTCCAGGGCGAAGGCGTTCGGCCCGGGCGTGTTTTGAAGAAGCCATCCGCCGGTTCCATGACCGCCCTTAACCGTCACGTCCACGACGATGTTCCCCGCGTTGGTCACCGTGAACGTTCCTGATTCCCCAACGTAGCTCAGCGCGCGCGGGCCGATGGCCCAGGTGTCCGGCGTCACCGTGACGGCAATGGTCTCCGCTTCATAGGAAATATCGTCGCTGATGGGGACAGACGAGAGGTTGCCGGCCCGATCCTGGTACTGAGCATAGACCGTCTTAACGCCATACCCCGGAGACAGTGTCCAGGCCTTGAGGCCGCCGACGGCCTCCCAGTCGCTCCACGAGGAACCATCATTATTGAAGCGCATCTGCGTGACACCGGATCCACCGCCGTCGGAGTAGGTGAGCGCAAGCTCCACCTCGGTACTAAACGTTACCGGTGCGTCGCCATCGATGATCAGACTACCCGTGGGCGCCGTCGTATCGATCACGATGGCCTTGTTCCCGCCCAGCGAGGTTGGTGAACCCAACGCCGGCAACGTCAGCACGGCGTTGTTGCCTGCCGTATCCCGGATCGCCGCTGAGCCGGTCAGCGTCAATGCGCCGGTGCTCAGGTAATCGAGGTCGGCTGATGTATCGCCGGACTGAACCGCGTAGTTGAACGTGAGGACCGTAGTGCCGCTGCCGTCCGCGCAGGGCGCCTGCCGATCGGTCGCTCCCGTCTCCAACTGCACTTGGGCAACGCCCGTGCCGGCGGTGTAGGTAACCGCCTCGTTAAACGTCACGTCCACCGGCACGACCTGTCCGATGGTGTAGAAGCCGTCGGTGAGGCTGCTCGTCACGCCCGACACCATCGGCGCCGTCGTATCGATCACGATGGCCTTGTTGGCGCCAAGGGATCCCGCTGCGCCGGACGCCGGCAGCGTCAGCACGGCGGTCGTCAGCGTGGCCGTATCTCTGACGGTACCTCCGTTGAACTGCAACGCGCCGCCGTTCGTGTAGTCGAGGTCGGCCGACGAGTCGCCCGCGGCAACCGTGTACCGAAACCGAAGGGCCGATGTGCCGGATCCGCTGAGGAAGGTCGCCATGCGGTTCGTGGCGCCCGTCTCGAGTTCCAGTCTCGGCGAGCCAGTCACAGCGACCGTGGTCGAGAAGGTCACGTCGATGTCGATGACCTCGCCCACCGTGAACGAGCCGTTGGCGTGGGCACTGGTGACGTTAGTCACGGTCGCCGATGCGGGGCTGAACGTGAGGGCGACGCAGGGAACCGCCGTGGACCTTGTCTTCGTAGGCGATGACACACCGGACCACGTCAAAGGATCGCCATTGGTACTGTCGCTCCGTGCGATCACGCTCCGGTACCCCCCCGGAGTAAAGCCGAGGCATTCGCCCGCCGAGGTGTAGGACGTGTTGTTGTGGCTGAAGTCGATCATGAGGTTGCTCGTGCCGTCATATTGGAACGGCGTCGAGAAAGTGAACGTCCGTTGTCCGGTCGAGCCAACCGTTTCGTTGGCCTGGTAGCAGACGGTCCAGCCGGCGGCATCCATGGACGCCGTGGTGTAGGCACTGAGGGACGTCGTCTTCATCCGGATGGTCCAGTAATTGAGTGTTTGCCCCGGCAGCGTGGTGACGTACAGCGACAGCGCCGTAATCCTGCCGCTCCGCCCGATCTCGCTGGCCAGATAGATGGACTGCGTGCGGGAATCGTGGTAAGAGGTGTACATGGGGTAGACCCAGTAGCCCGCGTAGGAGCCCACGGCCAACTTGTCGGGCTCGACGCCCAGCTCAACTGCCAGACAGGCCTCGACCACGTTATTCTTGGCCGCTTGGCTGTACCCCAGGTTATCCGCGGCCTGCAGAAGAACCATGTAGAGGTCCAGATAGTCCGCGGCACTCGTCAACAAGTGGACGGCGCACTCATAGAGGAGGTCGGCGGTGCTGCTAATACCGAAACCGGTGACGGTGTGCCCGTTGAACGTCCCGCCGTCCGTCAGCAGATAGCACAGCTTGTTTCCCACGCCGTTGTTATAATGAACCCCACCCACATCCCCGATATTCGCGTTATAAAGGGGGCTTCCCATTCTGTCCGGATCGCCGTAGGCCGGCGGGTTCGACATGTCACGAATCGCTCCGATGGGCAGGTCTTCGCCTACCAGCCACTTCGCCGCCGGCGTGTCGGTCCCGGCACCGTTCGTCTGATCGATCCACTCTCCCCACATATCGGAGAAGGCTTCGTTTATGGCACCCGACTGATTGAAGTAGATCAGAGCGGACTCGTAACTCGTGACGCCGTGTGTCAGCTCGTGGCCGACCACGTCATCCGCGGAAGCATACCCCTCGCCGAAGTACATCCGCTCCGTCGAATCGCTCCAGAAGGCATTCGCCATGGGGCAATCGTCGCTCGGATCGCAATAGCGCATGGTGCCGCTCAACGTCATACCGGCGCCGTTGAGGCTGTCGCGGCCATGCTGGACGCTGTAGAAATCGTACGTGTCGCCGAAGTAGTCATAAGCGTAGTTGACATCCGCCGGACTGCCGACCGGCCCTTGGCCTTCCGATCGCACCAACGTGCCGGGGTTGCTGCTGGAGTTGTTGGCATCGTAGATCAATCGATTGAGCGCGGCGTGCGCCAGCGGATAATGAAACGTAATGTCCCCCGAATGCGCATCCACCAACACAAGCTCGGATATCGCCGGATTGTCCACGGCGCTGACCGCCGTTTGCCAGACCAAGCGGGGGTCTCCCCCGGATCCCACCACCTCAGGGACGAAGATCATGAGCGAGGCTGCGCGAGCCTCCAGGTGCGTGGAAGGCTCCGCACCAAGGAGCCATCCCAATACCTGCGCGTCCGGATCCACCTTGGCGCCAGCATCGGCTCCGGGTGAGCGAGTCAGTCGTGGCCGCGCCAGCGCGAGCGCTCGCGATTCCGCCTCGGCAGCGGAAAGCGTCGGCGAAAGCGTTACGCGACCGTCCTGCAGATCTTCGGTATCGCGTTGGATGTCCACAAGAGCGAACTCCACCTGGCCCGCTTCATTTAGCTGCACAACCGCTTCGGCGCCGAACACCGGTATTCCGGAGTAGGTCTGCTGGAGACGTACATACGAGCGCCCCGGCCGGGTCTTCACCTTCACGGCGCGGAAGGCCGCCGCCGCCGCATCGTCCATGAAAACGGACTTGTTCCGTTCTAAGAACGCCCGAGCGCTATCCGCCGGCGGCGCGCCTTGGCCGAGGGCCACGGGGAAGTATGAAGAGGGCGGCGCGCTGATCGAACGCACATACGCGCCCGGCGCTCGGGCGATCCGGACATCGGCCGGAACACCGCCGCCCTGAACGCTGTCGACCAACGCGTCCACGGTCCTCTTCCGAGCACCGGCATCTCCGGCGACTTGCCCCGCCGCCGCGACCTGCCATACCAAAATGGCGGCCAGCATGCCCAAGGAAGTCTGAGCCTTCCCGAACAAGCCCTTCTCCTTTACGTAAGCAACCGATCAGCACAACCCAGTGAAATCTAGGGGGAGAACAACGACACAAGCGCGATGATGACCCGCCACACCACTTGCTCGAAGACAAGACCTCACACGCCCTCCCTGGACGTCCTGTCCACTGGTAGATGATACTCTCCCGGAAGCGAAATATCATCTCTCTATTGCTCGACGCGAAGTTAACGTGCCCAAGGACCTATCCCCGATCCCGTGTGGCCAAGAGCCCGCCGCACCATGCAGGGGGATGGTCAAGAGGCTACGCGGGCCGTATCATACGCCGTCAACGCGACCAACTCCGCACCCCGGAAGTCCATTCCCGACCTCCACGCGATGCCGCCTTGTCGCCGCATGCTACACCGCTGGGCGGGGTTGGTCTTCACCGGCAATCCGGGCGAGATAGGGCACGAGGACAACGAGGCGGCGACGTCGTCCGTAGCAACGCCGTGGAAACGCCCGTGCGACTCCGCGGGCAGAGGCTTTCGGGCACAGCGAGATGGAGAACGAGACGGCCGTCACGAAGGCGCCGCGCTCTGGCACGGTCCTAGGCCCCGTCCCCTGGGCGCGCAGGGCATCCGAACAGGGCATTCGCGTTGTCGAAGTAGAACTTGTGCAGGATCTCCTCGGGAAGAGCAAGGGTATCCTCGAAGTAGACGAAGGCGCAGCAGCGGCTTTCGATACAGGCGTTTCGCCTTGCCGTCTTCTCGGCCGGGCTGTCACCCAACGAGTTCCCGTCGTATTCCCAGTCCGTACCGTACAAGATCCGGTCCTGGTACTTCGCGAAGAAACCCCTGACTTGGTCGTCGGGTTTCAGCATCAGGTCGGGAACGCGCGCGGCCGTGTCGATATGGGCGTTCGGGAATGAGTCCAGGAACTCCGCGAGCACCTCGAGGTCATACTCGAGCGAGGCCAGGTGTGCGCCGACAAACGGTGTCTTCGGATAGCGGGCCACCAGGGCGTCCCGGTGGCGAAGGATCTCGGCATGGCTGGGCTTGTCGGGTTGGCCGTACCAATGGAATTCCGGATGAGCGCGATAGTAGCGCGTGTGGGGCGTCGGCACGTCAAGCGATTGCCACCCGGCCAGCGGGTCGGCGATGTGCGAATAGACCACCAGGCCCTTAGCGGCGATATAGTCGAAGATGGGCGTGAACGGGACATCGTCGCAAAACACGTAGTGCCCCTGGTCGTCCGTCAACAGCATCCCGAGGTCCTTCCAGATCTTGACGGCCACCGCACCGTGCACTTCGATATCGCGTTCCAGTTTGGCGATGACGCGGTCAGCGTAGCCGGGCTCGTTGAACTGCGTCACGTTGAATGTCGCCGCGAACCGGAAACGCCCGGGGTACTCATCCGCATCGACAAGTAGGGCGTCCTCGAACGCCTGGATCGCGTCGGTGTCGCGGAAACCGGAATAGGAGAGGTTCAGAACACTCTTCACGCCCAACGCATCCAACATAGGGATCAGTTCGTCCTTCGGCCCAGTTGCGTGCACATGGGTGTCGAGCTTTGGATACGAGCGGGGCGGTTCGGTGTGCCACGGCGGCATCGGACTCTCCTTGTCTGTCGGGGCGGGCTGTGAATCGGCCGGTTCGGCTCCTGTCCGGGTGCTCGAAATCGGCGTCAGCACACCCATAGCCGTTTTTCATACGTCGCTGCAGGTTGAACGCGTTGACCTCAACTCCTACGGTATCCGGAAGATACCGAACGCAAAGGTCGCCGGGTGGGTCTCCCCCGGACAAGGCCTCTTCACGATCTGCGGAGAAAAGGACACGTTCGTCGTATCGCCAAGATGAAGACCCCCTGGGGCACAAGGTGCCTGTTTCCAGAAGGCTTTGGCGTATTCTCCTCATCCATGTTACCCACGCTGCGACGCGACGTCAATCCGTCCGCTGCCATGGGGTCGGCGCCTCTTGCAGCCTCCACGGAAAACCGATACTGTGTGCGTTGCACTTCGACGACGGAACCGATGCGGATAAGAGGAGTATGGAGCATGAGTGCTATCGCCTTCGCGGCGCTTCTGGTATCTTTTGGACTGTCGGGTGTGACGGGCGGCGACAGCCTATGGGGGGCGTTGCTCGATGCGCCGCCCTCGATGGAACCGACACCGGCAAGGCAGGCGGCCGTCGAGGCGTTGGATGACTGGATCGCGCAGCCGGATTCGGAGCGGTCGCCGGAACTCGTCGCGTACTATCGACGGGCGGTAGACCGTGTGATTCAATCCCTGCAAGCGGAGCGCCCGACGGAGGGAATCCGCTGTTTCCAGTTGTACTCGAGCTCGGCGATCGTACAGACGCCGTCGTGCACATTCGCCATCGACCTGGATCAGGGCCCGAACGAGGACCTTCATCAGACCCCGGAAGAGGAAAACGTCCCCTTCTGCATGACCGACGGACAGGTGGCCGCGTTGGCGGACCTCATCGACTACTCGTTCCATACCCATGAACACGCCGACCACATCGATCTCGAACTGACAAAAGCGTTTCTCGATCGAGGCAAAACCGTGATCGCCACGGAGAGTACCAAGACCATATGGGCCGGAGAAGCCTGGGCGGAGAAGATCGTGGCGCCGAAACAAACCCTCGCCGAAGGAGAACGCATCGGTGGTCTCGAGGTCAACGTCCTCTGGGACCATCAGTGGAACAACAGCGAACATTCATCCGGCACACCCTGCAACGCGTATGTCATCACGGTTCCCGAGGGTCTAACCGTGGCAACGAAGGGGGACATCAACTGCGCGCTACAATGGTACGGCTGGCTCCACGTTCTCGCCAACCGAGGACAAACGATTGACATCATGGTGGGCAGCCCCTTGTACTGGCGGGGCGTCACCCTCACGCGCGAGATAGACGCGTTGCTCGCGCCGCTATGGCTGCCCGGCCACAATTGGGAATTCACCCATCGCCCGTCCGGCGAACCCCGAGGCAACGCGTCAGGCTTCTGGCAATCCTACGCCCTCCTGCACGTGGCCGCGAAGCACGGCGACGTGGCCGTCCTGTCCTGGGGCGAATACATCGACATTCCCCAGCCGCGGGCGCACGGGACCAAATGAACCGAGCGGGGCAGAAACTGCGCCCCTCTCGTTTCGTCACTCCGTGACAAACGGCGGGCCTTCGAAGGTCTTTCCGTCGCCGTGCACGCGTGGGTCGCCGGTCGCCTCGAGAATGCCCATGAGCCGCTGGGACAACTGCGCGCGCACGTCGGCGTACGCCGGATCCTCGGCGACATTGTGCATGTAGTCGGGATCCTTCTTGAGATCGTAAAGCTCTTCGCCCGGTCGTTTGCCGAATCCCAGCTCGAAATGCGCCTTCCACTCCGGATCGTTGCGGTGGTAGACCATCCAGGCCTTCGTGGGGCTCGCATCCATGTCGGGAAAGGCCACGAACGTGTCGTTCTCCAGTTCCTCATAGGGGATCTCGAAAGCGGCGTCCTCGAGTCCTTTCGGGATACCCATGGGCCACCGGTCGGGCTCGAAGTTGCGGATATACAAATAATCTTCCGTGCGGATCGAGCGCTGCGGATAGGGCAGATTGCCCTCGCGCGCCGCGGCCACATGGCGCTCGCGACCCGTGACGACGTAGTCCCGGGTAGGATCGATCCGGCCTTCCTTCTTAGACTCGAGCAGCGGCACAATGCTGCGCCCGGTCATGACCTCCGGTACGGCCACGCCGCCGGCTTCGAGGAAGGTGGGCGCGAGATCCATCAGGTTCACAAAATCGTCCACGCTGCGGCCGCCCGGCGCCCGTCCAGGCCATTGGACGAACAACGACACCTCGGTGCCCAAGTTGTAGAGATTGCACTTGCCGCGCGGGAAACCGGGAATGCCGTGGTCGCCGCTGGCCACAACGAGGGTGTTGTCGCGTTCGCCCATAGCGTCGAGCTTCTCGAGGAAGAGGCCGAACATGCGGTCGAGCGCCAACACCTCGCCCAGGTAGTCGCACACATCCTGCCGGATTTCGTGCACGTCCGGCAGGAAATCCGGCATCTTCCCTTTGAGGTCATCGGGGTCCAGACCCCACAAGGCCTTGCCCGAACCTTTGGTCCACTTCCGGTGCGTGTTCGTCGGGCCGAACCAATAGCAGAACGGCTGGCCGGGCTTGCGCCCTTCGAGAAAAGCCTCGAAGTTCTTCAGACCCTCATTGCACAGTTCCGTTTTCGCCTCTTCGGCCGTCATGCCCTTCTCGACCATCTGTGTCACCTGTTGCGAGAAGCTGTTGAACTTGGTCCCGGCCTCATGATGCCTGCAACGCGTGCCGCCGTAAGGGGCGTCCGCCGGCGTGCCCGGGCTCCACACCTTGTAGCTGAACCCGATGTGATAGCCGGCCTCCTCGAGCAACAGGGGATAACTCGGGATACTCATGTCCCACACGGCGCCTTGCAGAATCGCCCCCAGACCCGTGCGGTAGAAATACTGCCCCGACAGCAGCGCACTGCGGCAGGGCGTGCACGACGGCGCGCACACGTGGGCGTGGTTGAAGCGAACGCCTTCCCGCGCGAACCGGTCAAACACCGGCGTCTGGAACGCCTTATTCGGCCCGTAGGTTTTGTAGATGCTCGCATACCGGCCCCAATCATCCGCAAAGAAAAAGAAGATATTGGGGCGCTTACCTTCCGCTGCTATGCGACCGCCCATGGTCAAACCCGCGATACCCAGCGCGGTACTCTTCAAGAACTGCCTGCGATTCATGGCGATCTTCTCCCTGTCCCTTGTGACGCCAGCGGCCCTGTTCGCTCCCACGGCGAACCAACTTCCACGTGGTCATCCATCCTCCACCACCGATACTGCACCATAGCCGGGTCCGAGGCGAACTTCAACCCGCGACCACCGCTTATCGCCAAGGGCCGCACTGTCGTCAATCCGGTCAATGGGGTCAATCGGGTCAACAGCGCCTACACACATCCCATGCAACGCACCGGGCCAACGCATAGTAAGAGTGCCCTATCTAAGCCTCGGCCCTTGCCCAAGACCAACGCACCGGCGTACAGTGTTGGGTATCAATAGGCAGGTGACGGGAGATGCACGAGGTTCGGGTGAACTGCCCGTAGAACAGTGGAGGCAGCAATGAAAAAGCGAACGATGGTGGCCAAAGCCTTCTTTGTCATCCTTGCCGGACTCGGGGGCGCGGTTTCCGGCCAGCCGGAAACGGCTACCCCCCTGGTCTACGCGATGCTGTTTATGATCGTGGCCGGTATGCTGTTCGACATCCACCATTCCCTGAAAGGGGCGTCAGGCACCAAAGACCCAGCCACGCCAAGTCTCGAGTCGAACGAGCCGTGATAACCGCCCGACAAGGCTTGACCGTTTCCGGGTCTGAGGCGATAAGCGAATTTGGTGGCTGCTAAATAGGGACGGCAGCCCTTTATTGCTGGGGTTGTTCCTTGCTCGGCGCACGGCTTTCCAAGCAATAAAGGGTTGCGAGTTGACGGGACATTGGTCGGCATCAGGCCGTTGAGGCCTCCTGCCATCAGGAGAGTTAGGACGCTATGGTTGCATTTCCCGGTACAGAGCGGAAGCTGAGGGCCAGGATATCGAGCTACAGATCGGCGCTGAATGGCGAGAAGAAGCGTTTCGGCGGAATAAGCGACGGAGGGGGAAAACGGTACGTGTTGTTTGCGCTGTACTTCGTCCTCAACGACTTGGAGAAGTGCGAGTCGTATTTCGACTGGTTCAAGCAAGAGTTCCCCGATGATTCGGGAGAACCAATACAGAAGTTGTGTTGGGCGATAAGTCTGCACCGAATGGGCAAAGACAAAGAAGCGCGGCGCATGCTGGCCGACTTGATGCTCTCGAATCTCTACATGATTCCCCAGATCGCAAGCGAAAACATGCAGCCGTACGACATGTGGCACGCCTCGGACCTTGCTTTTATCGATTACGTGGAGCATGTCCCGGTAGAGGTGCTCGATAGCATCAGGCAGGACGAAATCGAGTGGATGAAGACGCTCTACGACTCCTTCGAGTTCCGCCGTATCCGGAAGAGGCATATCGAAATATACCGTGAACTCCTACACACACGAGCGGTTGAGGCCCGAAGGCCTCTGGTCAGAGAGGCGTATTCCTTGTTGGATAGTCTTGTTGAGAGCGTCGATCCATAGCGATACTTAGGCAGCCCTATTTAGGCTGGTGCCTGATATCAACCACGGAATGCACTGAACGCGCGTCGTAGTCGAGGCGCGACCCAATCTCATTTGCTCCCCGCGTACCAGTAGGTGACGCTTCGGTACTCGGCGATGTGGCGGTTGGCCTCGCCGTGCTCGATACCGAAGTCGATGCTCGCGTCGAAGGGGACGCCGTCGCTGTAGTGGCAGCGGAATGCGGCCGCCCGCATAGTGTTCGAGGTCGTGCCGTAGACGGGGAATCCGTGCGAGGGAAGCGTGGCCGGACCGTTCAGCCGTCCCGGCAAGGCGTACCACCCGCAGTTGAAGTAGTCTTCGGAGCCCGTGCCGTGGATGCGCACCTCGCCGTCGATAAGCCAGCGGTCGTCGCCTTCGAGCCAGAAGGGCAAGCCCTTCGGTCCCTCCGTAACGAGATACGTGCCGACCACATGGCCCTGCCCGGAAGCCTGGAGCAACGGATGATGTACGCCGGCCACCGTGGGAATGCTCTCATTGTACTGCGCGGACAGGATGCCGAATTCGGCTATGGGCGCATCCAGCGGCGACCGGTAGAGTGTCATCTTGCCGTCCAAGGGGAGAATACCGTGCAGGCGGATGTTGCACTCGCCGGCATAGACGAAGGGCACGGAATTGAACCAGACATCGCCGGCCCGGCCGAACAGCAGCGATGAATAGGGTTCCGCGTCGAACGCGCCACCGAAAAAGATCTCGAGGGGCAGTCGGACGGAGGTCTGGGCGTCGCTGAAGCCAATCTCAATCTGGGTGCGTCGGATGGCATCCTCGTCGACGCCCTCCAAGGTCAGGCCGTGGACGATCATCGGGGCTTCCGACGTGATCGTGTGCGAGAACAGCTGCGGCTCCTTGCCCTCGGGATTGTGGACGACCGGGACCTCGACAGCTTCGCCCGATTTCTTGAGCTGGCCCAGTGGGTCGCTCCACCGCGCGACGGCCTTCGCGAGCGCCTCCTTCTGCTCGGACGTCAGTGCAAGCGTGAACGGTTCGACGCCCTCGTCGCTCGGGAATGTCGCGTAATTCAGTTGGTAGAACCGAACGCCCAGTCCGTCCACCACCACCTTGCAGGACTTCCGGTACGGAATGGGAATATACGAGTAGAATCCGCCGATGCCCTGGCCTGCAATGGGCTGCGGGAAGTGCTCGATCGAGTTGTCGAACAGACCCTCGAGCGGCACATCCAGCGCGGGCTCGGCCGAGCCGTCCAGGTAGATGCGAATATGCTCACCCTTGCGGTCGAGTAGGCCCGGGACTTGTCCGGCCGAGTGCGTCATCCACAGGCGGTAGATACAGCCCGGGCCATCCATCTCGGCGATAACGCTGTTCCCGTCTTCCTCACGCAGTTTCGAGTACTGCCCCGAAAAGCCGTCGTTGTTGCCGCCCGTCCGGTCGTAGCTGGAGAACGCCGCCGCCTTGACCCCCGGCCTCAGGCGCGGCAGCAACGCGTCGTCGTAGAGCTCCTCGAGGCTGCCCGTCGGTTGCCAGGCGTAGGCGGCGCCCGTGGCGGTCAAGAGCGCCGATAGCATGAGGATGAAATGTCTGGAGTGCATGCCCGTTCCTCCCTATCCGTCGAATTATGTACAAGAAGCTTGGCGCCCTTCACCCGGCGCTGGCTTCCTTGACGGCAATTCTGACTGACCACGCGTACCTGCACGGAGGCTTGCTTCTGACGGCCGGAGGGATCGCTACGGTCCCGTTCCCGTCGCGTTCAAGAGGACCAAAGCCAAGTAGCGTCAACGCGCCCGCCTTCTCCACCAATTCCGGCGGAAGCGAAATGGACTCCGGCGGCGCGTCATCGTCCTCTTTCGACAAGACGATGGCATAGCAGGTGCCGTCACGCCGTTGCGTGAAGACACAGCCATCTTGCTCGTAGGGGGCTAGCGGCCGCGTCTCGTAGATGGCTTCCCCGTTCACTTCGAGCCATTCGCCCATCTCTTCGAGCCGGGAGTAAACGGCCGGAGCGAATTCGCCGTTCGCATCGGGGCCGATGCCGAGCAGGAGGTTGCCGCCGCGGCCGACGATGGTACAGAGCGTGCGCACCAGCGTACCGACGCTCTTGTATTGGTCATTCGGGACGTGTGGCCAGTAGTTCCCCATGGTCATGCAGGTTTCCCAGGGATACGGCAGGTAGTGGTCCGGGAGGTGTTGTTCCGGCGTGACGTAGTTTTCGTTTTCGCCACGGACCGTGCGATCGACCACAAGGAGTCCCGGCTGGTGCTGGCGTGCCATGGCCGCCATGCCCGTAACGTCAATGTCCTGAGCCGGCGGACGAACCTGCCCCCCGTCAAGCCAGAGGATGTCCTGCGGCCCATACCCGGTCACGAGTTCCTCGGTCTGCCGCCACGTGAAGTCCTTGAATGTACTCCAAAGCTCGGGGTGCTTCGAGGGGTCGTAATTCACGTTTCTGTCGCGCAATGGAAAGTCCGGGCTCCAGTAAAAAGGCGAGTTCCAATCCGCTTTCGAGAAGTAGATGCCCGTGCTCAGCCCTTCCTTGCGGAAGGCCGCACTCATCTCCTTCAGGACGTTTGCGCGCGGATCCGAGTGAAACGGACACCGGGGCGACGTGATGCGGTAGTCGGTCGTCGCGGTGTCGAACATGCAGAACCCGTCGTGGTGTTTGGCCATGACCAGCACGTACTTGATGCCGCCGTCTCGTATCGTAGCGGCCCACGTGGATGGGTTGAACCCAACCGGATTGAACGTGTTGATGAGTTCCTCGTAGGAGGCCTTGTAGGCGAGGTCGTCGTTGGCGAAGGGGCCGGTGCGCTTGTTCCAGTCATACCGCTCCGGACACAGCGTCCACGACTCGACAATGCCCCACTGGCTATAGATTCCCCACGTAATCAGCAGGCCCAGTTTCCGGTCTTGCCATTCCGAAAGCTTCTTCAAGACCGCCTGGTCCCTCGGGGGTGTGTACTCCTTGCTGGGCGCATAGGCGCCGAATACGCCGCTGTCAGGCTTGGCGCCGGCATCCGCCTCAGGCCACGCGGCAGTTGCCAATAGAGTCAATCCGACAAGGATTCCTTTTCCCATGGGCTCCTCTCCATGATTAGAAGACGACCTCCGCGTGGATACTTGCCGCGCCGTGCTCCGGGATCTACGAAAACGGCGTCCCTCACTCCCGGCTCGTCAGCAACTGGTCCGGGCCGGGCCGGTCCAACCTGAATGTGTAGTCGGGCCACAAGGGGCAGTTCAGATCCACCCAAGCTTTCACGGCCCGCATCTCGTCCCTGGTCAGAGTAACCTTCTCGTGATCCTGGTCGTCCAGGACTTCCCAAAGCCGGCTTTGGAGTGTGCCAAAGGAAAGTGGTTCGGCCTTGAACGGCCTAATGCCCCACGTGTAATCGAAGTAATGAACCCAGCCCCCCTCGATCAGTGAGCGGTAGGAGGTCGGTATACGCTCCTTGTCAAGTCTACCGCACAGATCGGGCCGCGCGCCCTGCAAACTGCCATCGTGGCAACTGACACACTGGCGGTCCAACACCGGCTGAACCACCTTCTCGTAGGAAAAGGGCACTGCGCCCCAAGGCGGTGGTTCCAGACGGTCGGGTGGCCGCCCCATGGTCTGGGGCAAACCAGCGACCGGTGACGTGGTCTGGCGGCTCTCATGACAGCCGATGCAACTGCGCGCTTCACCCGGCTGGAGCTGAATCACGCTCCGCATCCGTTGGATCTCATTGAAGTCTTCGTCAAGCACCTGGAAATAGAGCTGCTTGCCCGCAGGCGCCAGGAAGTCCGCCGATCCATCCTCCGCCACGGGCGCGATCCCATACGACATCTTTGCCTCGTACGTTGGCCAGGCCGGGTCATCGCTCACGCGGTAGAGACCCTCCCCCACTTCTTCAATCTTCTTGGACCAGTCGTGATTCGTCCTGATCGGGCCCACCAACACGTTTGGCGTACGCGTGAGGTAGCTGTTGACGTGGCCTTTCACGAGATGGGTCGGCGAGGCATAGAAATCCTGGAAGGGCGGGTGATCATTCTGGCACTCACCGTTCGGCAAATGGGCCAAGTCAGCCGGGACTTCCTCGGCGACCCGGATGTATTTGATGCGGCCACGCGCCACTTCCGGCCCCAGACCGAGGTAAACGTCCTGAAGAGTGAAACGCCCCAGCCCTTCCTTGGCAAGATCCGGGTTAATGGAGCTCGCCAGAACCGGCGGCCGCGGCCGCGGGCGCAACGGTCTCGGCCCCGTGCTGCTGATTCCGGGATCGATGTAGAGCAATTCGCGGTTACCGTACCGATCGATGACGTAGATGCCCCAGCTATGGTGATTATCCGGGTTGTGGCTGACCACGAAGTAGTCGCTCGAGACGGGATAGGGGTCGCGAAACGTGTCAAAGTAGCTGCGGTCCATCTGGTAGTAGGGATGCGTGTCCGGAGTAATGTTGGTAATCGCGCTCGTATCGAAAGGATCCTTGCCCCGGTCGATCAAGGCGATGGGGCCTTCGTGGCTGCCATGGGACATGAGCGTGCAGATAATCTCGTTGGTTTCCGGGACCCCATGAGCCTGGCTGTAGCAATTGGGCGTATTGTTGCCGAACACCAGCGCGGGATGCGTTCCGTCCGGGCGGATCGTCCAGAGCGTGTGGCTGAAGTCCGCCCCCTTGTCGATATACTCGGAGCGCGTCCAGAGAATGAGGCCGTCGCTCATAACCGAAGGTTTCCACTCGCTCAGATTGGCGTAGGAAAGCCGCTTCATGGCGGTGCCGTCCCGTTCCATGCGGTACAGCACGTACGCCTGCGGACGCCAGCAGAGGAAACGAAGCGCGCAGCGAGTCGTGATGAACGCGACGCCCCCATCCGGCAAGACGGCTGGGTCGAAGTCGTGAAAGGGGCCGTCGGTGAGTTGCCGCACCTTGCCATCGTTCAGCGACAGCGAATACATATGCCAGTACGAATCCCATCCCTCGACCTCCGGCGCATCCGGCCGATAGGCGAAGAAAACGGTTTGAGCGTCATCATCAGGCACCGGCTCGCGGACAATACCCGCGCTGCCGTCGAACAACTCCTCGATCTCGGCCTGCTCCGGAATCAGGCCGCCTTGTGCGTCGAGGGGCACATGAAGCACGTAGACGCCCCCACCCGGTTCAAGGCAGCCGTCGAGGTGTTCGCTGTAGTTGTGCGATTCCAGGAAAGGATGCCGCTTGGCAAACAGGACATGTTCCAGCGGTGCCAGTGAAGGGTCTCGGAAGAACAGGCGCCGTTTGGCCCAACGGGCCGCGAGGTAGAGGTCGTCACCGGCGGCTGCGCCACCGTCCGCCGCCGCCTGGAACTGGGCCAATTGCCGCCGATCCGCGCTAACATCCAATCCCCGCTCCTCGAGACGATCAATCAAATCCGAATACAGCGCCAGAACTCGCTCCAAAGGCGCCAACCGCGCGATCGTTCCCCAGTAGGGCGCGCCGCCCGGATAGGCCGGCCGCTCCGTCACCAGCGGCGACAGATAATCATCTTTGGGAATCCGACTCCACGTATCGCGCTCGCGCAGAAAAGCGTACTGCACGACCCCGTGCCAGTTCTTCTCGGTCAGACGATCCACCCGCAAATGCGGCATCAGGTCGAACTGGCTCAACGGGTTTCGGCGGCGGGGCACAAGGGTGCTCGTTTTCGAATCCAGCATGGCTACCGGTTGCCGATCCGTTCCATTCAGCGATAGCAGCACCTGTGCTTCTGTGGGGATACGGTCCTGAAACTTACCCTCTCGATCTCGCGAGATCACCACCCGCGCCACCTCCACCGCCTCCGGCAATTCGATCTGCGCCCAGGCTTCTCCGGGCGTCGCCGAAATCCAACTGTGGGAATTGCCGTACTGGCCGTCATTCAGGTGTTCCACCGCGTGAATCGCGTATCCGGGCAGCAGCGAGGACGCGCTGGCCACGGCCCCACGGGATGCCAAGGCCAGATTTTCCGTGCCGTCGGGACCATAGATTTCCAATTCATCCAAGCACGGTTCCGAGTTACCGCTGGTGCGGCGAATCGCCAGCCGGACAAAGCGGGCTTCTTGAGCGGGGAAGTCGATTTCAGCCACACGCCGCTGCGCCTCGGTGACGGGGATTCGAGCAACCTTCTCCGCGAACTCCTCCACCACGGGACGGCGCATCTCCGCCGCCCCTACCGCGACGCTCTCCTGTCCTGGCGCAACCGCCAGCACGGAACCAAGCAAGACCAAGATGATGGGTAACGCAGCCATTCTCTTCTCCATCAATATGCCTGGAAGGGATTGTCCTTCCTTTGACGGAGCAAATCAAACTCCCGTGACAATGCGTTTCCCCATCATATGCACCACTCGGTTTGATGACCTGGGTGAAGAACGAGCGGCGCGGGAGCCCCAGTGTATCGCGCGCTTGACCAGCAGGCACTCAGAAGGTCAAGGCGGATACAATGCCGAGGACCCTCGCAAGGGAACCGATGACGGGAGGCGTACCGTTAAGTTCCTGGTAGCGCACGAAATCCACGTGCCCGTCGAAGTAGAGGACGTTGGCCCCGCCGGGAAGGTGATTGTAGGCGCTCACATCGGTGGCAACTTGGTCGAACATGAGGAAGATGGTGCTCTGCGCCTGGGTCGTGGCGGACGGATTCTTGACGTCCGTAATCATGAAGCGCTCGACGCCTTCGCGCAGCCGGTGGATGGTATTGCCGCCGCCGTTGCCGTAGCCCTCGATGGCGCCCCCGGAAAAGTCGCGATCGACTTGCGCCGCAATGGCCCCATCGTCTTCGCTCGTAATAGCGTTCAGCAGGTCCAAATTGACTAACTGCGTCAGCCCGCGCATGAGCTGTATCGGGCCGTTGCCCGAGGTATCCGCGTCGCCGAGGTCGTATGCCCCCGAAAGCAACGTCACAAGGCCGTCAAGAGGTACACCGCCGTAGTGATCATCGAGCCGGTCAAGGATCCAGCTCGTGTAGAAGTAACTCGAGTCGATGGCGTCGGCGCATTCGTTCGTGCCGGCGATGATGTCCCAGCACCACGTGCCGTCGTCGTACTTGGCGTTGTCGATGGCGGCCTCCAATTCCGGATCCGAGGGGCAGAAAGCGATCATGGGATCGGTCAGGTATTCCGGATACAGGCAGAATACCTTCGGCCCAAAATCGAGACGCACTTCCCGGTCGCCGTTTGCCTTCGCATAGGCGCCAAACTGGATCGGAGGATAGTATTCCCCTTCAGATTCGTTGGCGTACATCTTGAAAACCAAGCCCCTCGTGAGTACCGTGTTCGGGGGCAGTATATCATGTTGAGGGGTTCATGCGGCGA
>DAIPKA010000114.1:0-1909 GCA_036769985.1 Candidatus Hydrogenedentota bacterium
CACGGGCAGACCGCCTGCTCTGCCCATTGATTTCTACCTATCATGGATGTCCCCTGGTTTCGAAAAAGAACCACGACGGACACGACGAACACCACGGCTTGTCACGACGAGGCCTTCGAGTGTGCCTCGCGGCCACTGCGCACGCGCACACCCGCCGGATCAGCGCACGACTAACGTGCGCCAACTACCGCGTCAAGTAGGCGCAGATTGATTCTGCGCAATGGAGCCGGTCTATCCCCTTTGGTCGCCCTCCGCATGCACACCCCCCTCAATCCCCCCGTAAACGGGGGGAGGGTTCAGAAATCGGGGACTGACTCCCTCCGAGTCTTCGAGGAGGGCTGTCTGTCCCCGATTTCCCAAGAATCGCTGCTTCCTGCAAGGATTTCTCGCGTATGTCCTGTAGCAAGAGCAGGATATGTGGGCCTCGCAAGGTTTGGTTGCGACTCGGCTGCGCCGTGGAATCGGTGAGATCCGGAGTGGAAGCCGGGAAACCCATTGACCACGGATGGCTCGGATGGCACGGATCGGGACCAAAAACGCATCAGGTACCAGATGACCGGGCATCAGGCGCCCGGTCACCCGAATTCGCTGCCCTGGCGCGGCTCATATCCACAATCACCTTCCACCAAGAACTCGAATCACCTTCCGATTCCACCTTGAATCACACCGCGTCGCTCTGGTCATATGGCTTCACCATCATGATACCCTACAACTGAGCACCGCGCCTGTATTCCCGAACGGCTCAATGCTCAGGAGAAGTTGCTCGTGGAACACGTCTTATCTGACCTTTCACGCATCGCCCGCCTCCGAATCGCCGCTGTTTGCGGGGCCTTCCGAATCGGGCGGCCCGGAGCCATCCGACCTCTTCTTTGCGTTTTCGTGGGAACACCCTGGTTCTCGCCGGCTTTTGACCCATGAGTTTCTGTTAGTGCATACTATATGTGAGCACTAAGAAGGAGATGCGAGACATGGAAGCAACCATTTTGGATATGCGCCGCAACCCCAAGAAAATTCTTGACGCCATCGAGCGCAATGAATCCGTCACGCTGACCAGACGGGGCAAGTCGGTGGCTCGTATTGAGCCCATCGGAGGCAGCAAACGGCCCAGCGCGGCCGAGCATGAGGCGTTCGGCATGTGGGCGAACCGTGACGATATGGCCGATCCCTCAGCGTATGTCCGTGAAATGCGGAAGGGGCGCTCTGATGATCTTTGATACCGACGTGATTGTCTGGGCGTTACGGGGAAACAAGCGTGCAGCAACAACGATTGATCGCGCCGAATCACTGGAGATATCGGTTGTAAGCTACATGGAATTACTGCACGGCGTTCGCGACAAAAAGGACTCACGGCTGACGAAGGCCTTTCTGGCCGACCTTGGTTTCCGAATCGTTCCGCTCTCGGAGAACATAGGCCACCGAGCCTCGATCTATCTCGAAGAATACGGCTTGAAGTCAAATCTTGGGGTTCCGGACGCTCTGATCGCAGCCACGGCCGTTGAAAACAACACGGTGCTCTGTTCCGGAAATGCCAAGGACTACCGGGATATCGTCGAAGTTGAGTTGAAAGCATTCCGTCCATAATCGCTCGCTCCTACCTCCCATTTGCGTGTTCACTCCCCTTCGTGGCCTCTGGCTTGGCGCCGGTCTTCTCCAGGAGTCCCGTCGCCCAATGCGCCGGCGTCGTCTCCGGCCTCCGGGGCTGGTCGCCCTCGCGGGCGATCTGGGTGGCCTTGACATCCTTCATGTCCGCGCGAATCATCTGGTCCAGCTTCTGGGCGGCGTCCACGTTTCCTTCGACCTGGGCGCGCGTCAGCTTCACCGAGTAGATGGCCACGAGCTCGAGTTGCAGGAAGTCGCTGGACTTGTTGAACTCGAAGTCCTGGTAGAGCCGCTCGATCAGCTCATCGAA
>DAIPKA010000014.1:0-146036 GCA_036769985.1 Candidatus Hydrogenedentota bacterium
TGGATAACCTTGGTTACGACGCCGGCGCCCACGGTACGGCCGCCCTCGCGAATGGCGAACCGAAGCTCTTCGCTCATCGCGATGGGCATGATCAACTCCGCCGTGATCGTTACATTGTCGCCCGGCATCACCATCTCCACTCCTTCCGGAAGATCCAACGATCCCGTCACGTCCGTCGTCCGGAAGTAGAACTGAGGCCGGTATCCGTTGAAGAACGGCGTGTGACGGCCGCCTTCTTCCTTCTTCAACACATACACCTCGCCGTTGAACTTCGTGTGTGGCGTGATCGATCCCGGCGTCGCCACCACCATCCCGCGCTCCACCTCGTCCCGGTCGATCCCGCGAAGCAACAACCCTACGTTGTCGCCCGCCTGGCCCTCATCCAATAACTTCCGGAACATCTCCACCCCCGTCACCACCGTCTCCTTCGTCTCGGGCTTGATCCCCACCAACTGCACCTTGTCACCCACATGAATGATGCCCTGCTCGATGCGGCCCGTCACCACCGTCCCGCGGCCCGTGATCGTGAACACGTCCTCGATCGGCATCAGAAAACTCTTGTCCAGCGTCCGCACCGGCGTCGGAATGTACGCGTCCACCGCGTCCATCAACGCCAACACCGACTCCCGACCCAGCTTCGGATCGCCCCCCGTCATCGCCTCGCGCGCCGAACCCCGAATGATCGGAATCTCGTCGCCCGGGAACTCGTAGCTCGTCAGCAGTTCCCGAAGCTCCAGCTCCACCAGGTCCAGCAACTCCTCATCGTCCACCAGGTCCACCTTGTTCAGGTACACCACCATCGCCGGCACGTTCACCTGACGCGCCAACAACACGTGCTCGCGCGTCTGCGCCATCGGGCCGTCGTCCGCCCCCACCACCAGGATCGCGCCGTCCATCTGCGCCGCGCCCGTAATCATGTTCTTGATATAGTCCGCGTGGCCCGGGCAGTCGACGTGCGCATAGTGCCGCTTGTCCGTCTCGTACTCCACGTGCGCAATCGCAATCGTGATCCCGCGCTCTTTCTCTTCCGGCGCCTTGTCGATCTGGTCGAACGCCATCACCTTCGCGTACCCCTTCTCCGACAACACCATCGTGATCGCGCTCGTCAACGTCGTCTTGCCATGATCTACGTGACCAATCGTACCAATGTTCACGTGCGGCTTTGTCCGCTGAAATTTCTCCTTGGCCATGCTACTCTCCTCAGCTGTCCTCCGCCGTTCGCTCACGGCTACGGATGAACCAATCTCTTCTCGCGAACCGTATCTATCTACTCGAACCGGTAACGACTTCCTGTCCGCTCCATAATGGCGTTGGCCACTGCGGGCGACATCTCCTCGAACCGGGCGAATTCCATGCTATACGCCGACCGGCCCTGGGTGCAGGAGCGCAGGTCGCTCGCATAGCCGAACATATCGGCCAGCGGGGCCAGTGCGTGTATCTTCTGCGCTCGGCCCATGTGCTCCATACCTTCCAGGCGGCCGCGACGTCGGTTGAAATCGTTAATGACCTCGCCCGTGTATTCCTCGGGACAGACAACCTCGATCCGCATCATCGGTTCGAGCATGATGGGCCGTGCCTGAGGCACCAACTGCCGAACCGCCATGGACGCCGCCGTCTCGAAAGCCAGATCCGAGGAATCCACCTCGTGGTAGTCGCCGTCCAGCAACACCACGCGCACATCCACCAGCGGATAGCCGGAAACGATGCCGCTCTCGGCAGCGCCTCGGGCGCCCTTCTCGATGGCCGGGATGAAGCCTAGGGGAATCGCCCCGCCCACCGTCTCGTTCACGAACTCGAAGCCCGCTCCACGATCGAGCGGTTCAAGCGCGATCTTGACGCGCGCGAACTGCCCACGGCCGCCGGTCTGCCGGGCGAACTTGAAGTCCGTCTCGCGACGCTCGCGTACGGCCTCGCGATACGCAACCGTGGGCTTGCCCACATTGGCCTGGACCCGGAACTCGCGCCGGAGCCTATCCACCAGAATGTCCAGATGAAGCTCGCCCATTCCGGCGATAATCATCTGGCCCGTCTCGTCGTTCTGGCGCACCTTGAACGTCGGGTCCTCATCGCTCAACCGACCGAGCGCCGTTACCAGCTTGTCCTCGTCGCCTTTGGTCTTCGGCTCGATGGCGATCGAGACGACCGGCTCCGGGAACCGCATGGCCATCAGGACCACGGGCTTCTTCGGATCGCACAGCGTATCGCCTGTCGTGGTGTTCTTCGCGCCCACGACGGCCGCGATGTCGCCCGCTCGGATCTCATCCAGAGCGGTGCGCTCGTCCGCGTGCATCTCGAGAAGGCGCGTCAAGCGTTCCCTGCGGTCGGTTCTCGGGTTCAGCACCTGGTGTCCGGCCAAGACCGTGCCCGAGTACACCCGAACAAAGGTCAGGCGGCCCACGTGCGGATCGCTGAGAACCTTGAACGCCAGCGCGGCGAAGGGAGCGTCATCGGACGGCTCGCGGACCACATGTTCCTCCGGACGTCCGGGACGGGTGCCCTCGATGGCGCCCACGTCCACGGGAGAAGGGAGGAAGTCGATCATCGCATCGAGCAACCGTCGCGTACCCTTGTTCTTCAGCGCCGAACCGCACACGACCGGACACAACGCGCACGCCAATGTGCCTCGCCGCAGGCCGGCCACGAGTTCCTCCTCGGTAACGGGTTCCTCGTGCACGTACCGTTGCATAACGGTCTCATCCACTTCGGCCACCGCTTCGAGCAAATCATGGCGGGCCACTTCGGCCGCTTCGCGCATGTCGTCCGGGATTTCGCGTATAACCTGTTTCACTTCAACGGCTTCGCCCTCCCAATAGAGAGCGTTCATGCGAATCAGGTCCACGAATCCGCAAAACGTGTCTTCCACACCGATGGGCAGTTGGATCGGCACCGGAACCGCCCCCAGCTTGTCGCGAATACCCTGAACCGCAACGCGGAAATCGGCGCCGATTCGGTCCATTTTGTTCACGAAGACAATGCGGGGGACATTGAAGGCTTCGGCTTGATGCCAGACGGTTTCGGACTGGGGCTGGACGCCCGCTACGGCACAGAACACAGCCACCACGCCATCGAGGACGCGCAAACAGCGTTGCACTTCTGCGGTGAAATCGACGTGGCCGGGCGTATCGATAATGTTGATACGATGGCCGCGCCAATCGCACGCCGTCGCAGCGGACGTGATGGTTATGCCGCGCTCACGCTCCTGGACCATGTAATCCATGGTCGCCGTACCATCATGGACTTCACCCACGCGGTACACCCGACCGGAGTAGTACAAGACACGCTCAGTCACGGTGGTCTTGCCGGCATCGATGTGGGCCACTATCCCGACGTTCCGGGTCAGATCAAGGGGATAACGACGCGCCATGAGTCCAACCTTTCCGACACTACGCGTAAGACGCCTGCGCGTTTCGCTGTAGCGAATCGCCCAAGCGCCGTAATACGGAGATATGTCTTTCTGGTTGGCTGCTCACCGCACTTGTCCGTCATCCAGGCCCTACACGCACTGAATTCAACTCTCACTGCTCAGGAGCGTAGTCTCGGTCGCGCCGAGGCCATCGCCCCGAATATCGCTACCACCGAATCCGGCACCGGCCGGGCAATCCCGACCTAGTATCGGAAATGGGCGAAGGCCTTGTTGGCCTCGGCCATCCGGTGCGTATCATCTTTGCGCTTCACCGTGGCGCCTTGCCCGGCAAAACAATCCATCAACTCGCCCGCAAGCCGATCGGCCATCGTCTTCTCGCCGCGCTTGCGCGCAAACTCAATAATCCACCGGAACGCCAAAGCCTGCCTCGTTGCCGGCGCAATCTCGACCGGCACCTGGTACGTCGCGCCGCCGACGCGCCGCGACTTCACCTGCAACACCGGCTTGGCATTGTCAATGGCCTTCTCGAACACGGCCAACGGATCCTCGTCGGGCTTCTTCCTCTTTATCACATCCAACGCGCCGTACACGATGGATTCCGCCACACTCCGTTTGCCCGACAGCATCACCGTATTGATGAACTTCGTCAGAATGGTGCTCCCGAACTTGGGATCCGGGAGGGGCTTACGCTTGGGAACTTCACGTCTTCTGGGCATGGTGTTCGAAACTCTCCCGCTCGCTAGGACCGCATTCTCGGCCGCTTCACGCCGTACTTCGAGCGACTCTTCCACCGACCGTCATGCACTTCGCGCCCGCCGTCATCGCGCGCGCTGGATTGGCCGCCCATGTCTCCCGTGGCATCCAAGACGCCCCGGATCAAGTGATATCGGACACCCGGCAGATCCTTCACACGGCCGCCTCGGATCATAACCTGAGAGTGCTCCTGGAGGCTGTGGCCGATGCCGGGGATATACGTTGTCACTTCCATGCCGTTCTTAAGTCGGACACGCGCGACCTTCCGCAGCGCCGAGTTCGGCTTCTTCGGCGTCATGGTGTACACACGCGTACACGTGCCCGATGCCTGCGGAGACCCTTTGAGGGCCGGCGACTTCGTCTTCGACCCACGCGGGTTCCGGCATTTCCGGACCAACTGGTTGATCGTCGGCAAAACTATCCTCCGTTTCGTTCCTTCACCCGGCGCACTCTACGGGCGCGCCGGTTAGTGCAGCTTGTACGGCGGCGCGGAGCAAGCGCCTGAGAACTCACCGAACATGCGTTCCCCTTGTCCGGTACACAGTACCCCTCTCGACAAGGAAGGCAGAGCATAGCACATGGCGAAACCAAAGTCAAGCGACATCATGCGCTTATCATGCGCCCCCTCCCGACGCGCCCGTGGCACTTCCACCCGCAGGCATGGTCGGGTATTATGAGCACAACAAGTACACGGGGAGTTTGACCATGGCGGATCCGACAAAGAGCATTCCAAGACAAGGCATCGATCGCGAGAAGATTCTCGCCGAAATGCAGACACTGAGCGGTCAGGACGCGAACTGGCGCGACGCGAGAACGTGGAGTCTCGTGTTTCATCACTCCGATCCGCACAGCGAGTTCCTCAAGAAGGCACATAACCTCTTCTTCGATGCGAACGGGTTGAATCCGTTGGCCTTCAAGAGCCTGAAGACCTTCGAGACGGACGTTGTCCGCATGGCCGCCAACCTGTTCCACGGCGATCGCAACGTCGTCGGCGTCATGACGTCGGGCGGCACCGAGAGCATCATGCTGGCCGTGCGCACGTACCGCGACTGGGCGCGCGCGCGGAGGCCTCGGATCAAACGGCCCGAGATGGTCGTGCCGGATTCGGTGCACGTGGCCTTCGACAAAGCCGGCGCCTACTTCGACGTCGACATGGTGCGCGTGCCGCTAACGAAGGATTACCTGGCCGACGTGGACGCCATGGCGCGCCGTATCAGCCGCAACACGATTGCACTCGTTGGTTCAGCGTGCTGCTATCCCTATGGAACGGTTGATCCTATCGAGGCGATTGCTGCGGTAGCCCAGACGCGCGGGCTCGCGTGCCATGTCGATGCGTGCGTCGGCGGATTCTTCCTGCCCTTCCTCGAGCGGATCGATCCGGCGGCGCCGAGGTTCGACTACCGGATACCGGGCGTTACGTCCATCTCGGCCGACGTGCACAAGTACGGCTACGCCGCGAAGGGCGCGTCGACCATCACGTACCGAAGCATCGACTATTTGAAGCATCAGTTCTTCGCCCAGGTGGACTGGGCGGGCGGTGTGTATGCCTCGGCCACGATTCCCGGCACGCGGCCCGGCGGCTCGATTGCGGCGGCTTGGGCCACGCTCCACGCCCTGGGCGAAGACGGCTTCGTGGAGAACGTGCGCAACGTGATGGCCATCACGAGGAAGCTGCAAGAGGGCATCCGCGCGATTCCCGGACTCGAGATCGTCGGACGGCCGCCCATGAGCCTGTTCGCCTACCAATCTACCGATCCCAAACTGAACATCTACGCCGTTGGCGATTTCCTCGAGCGTCGCGGCTGGCACATCGACCGGCAGCAAAAACCCGCCTCGCTGCATGCCATGGTCAATCCCAACCATGCCGCCGTGGCCGACCAGTATCTCGCCGACCTGCATGACGCCGTCGCCTACGTCAGAGCCCACCCGGACGCCGCCGTCAGCGGCAGTGCGCCCGCGTACGGCGTCATGTTCAAGACGCCATTGCGCGGCCTCGTAAAGAAGAACGTCCTGAAGATGATGGAGGCCATGTACAGCGCCGAGTCAGAGATGCCGGACCTCGGCTCGGCCGACGTCGCATCCGGCGATGACGACGCGCCACCGAAACCGACCGCGCCCCCCGGCATCCCGAAGTCGGTGTTTGCGCTCATGAAGATCTGGAACCGAATCGCCCGGCGCTAGCGCTCCAGGAGGAGTTCTACCTCTGCTCGCCCGCCTTGGCCCGGGCGTCATCGAGAAACTGGCGGGCATCGCGCCAGTCCGGGCGCTCCATGAGCACCTTCTGGAAGTGGGGAATGGCGGCCTCGGCCTCGCCCGTGTCGAGGAGGGCCTTGCCGAGGGCGAAATGGGCGCTCACGTGTCCGGGATCGAGGCGCACGGCCTCGCGGAAATGAACGATGGCCTTGTCGAGGTCGCCCTCCTTGGCGTAGGCCATGCCGAGGTCGGCGTGCCGCGTGGCATCTTCCGCATCGAGGGCCAGCGCCGCCTCGTACTGGACGATGGCGTCCTTGGTCATGCCCATCCGGACGAGGAGGGTGGCGTAGTTGTTGTGCGCCAGCACGAAGTCGGGCCGCAGGGCCAGGGCCTGTTCGTAATACGTCTTGGCCTCGTCGAGACGGTTCTCCACCGCCAGGGCGTCGGCGAGCCCACAGCACATCTCCGCATCGCCGGCGTCGAGGGCCATGGCGGCCCTGAAAGCCTCGATGGCGCCGCTGTAATCCTTCTGCTTGGCCAGCAAGAAGGCAAGGCCCTCGTGGAAGCGCGCGTTGCCGTTGTGGAGGCGAAGCGCCGCCTCGTAGTGCTCCTTCGCTTCCTCGAGCTTGCCTTCGGCGGTCAGTACATCGGCCAGCACGCCATGGGCGTCGGCGTGGTTGGGCTCGGCTTCGAGCGAACGCTTGAAAAGCTCTTCGGCGCGGGCCCGTTCGCCGCTGTCGGCGAGAAGAAAGGCCAGATTCCGCGCGGTGCTGGGGTTGCCGGGATCCACGGCGAGGGCGTGCTCGTAGTGGGAGATGGCGTCATCGACTTCACCGCGTTTGGCCAGACGATCGGCTAGGCTGTGGTGCGCCGCCGCGTGTTCCGGATTCAAGCGTACCGCCTCGCGGTAGTGCCGTTCCGCCTCATCCTCTTGGCCTTGCTCCAGCAGCGCCAAGCCGAGGTTGAAATGCGCATCCGCGTCATCGGGACGCAGGCGCAGGACGTCGTTGAAGCACGAGATGGCCTCATCGATCCGCCCTGTTCGCGCATAAACGAAGCCTCGGTTGAACAGCGCCGAGGCATTCTGCGGATCGGCATCGAGCACTCGATCGAAGCAGGCCATGGCTTCCTCGCGGTCCCCGCCGAGGAATAGCTCATAGCCGAGGTTGTTGAGGGCGTCCGGATACTCCGGCTCGATGTCCAGCGCCTTCCGGTACGCAGCAATGGCCTCGTCGTGCCGGCCGGCATCGGCCAGAACCGCCCCGTAGTTGAACAGCACGTTGGCATCGCCCGGCCGGTCCCGCATGGCGGCCTCGAAGTGGCCAATGGCCTCCTGCGACCGGCCGACGCGGGAGAGGGCCAGCGCCAGGTTGTAGTGCACGGCGGTGTGGTCCGGATTGATGGCCAGCGCACGGGCGAGGTGCTCGACCGCTTCCTCGTCGCGGCCGTCATTCTGCAACACCAATCCCATGCCGTACTGCGCGAGGTCGTTCCCCTCGTTCACGTCGAGGGCTTGGGCGAAGCGTTCGCTGGCGGCGTCGCGTTGGCCACGCGCCATGAGCGCGAATCCGAGGTTGCTGAGGGCGCCGTCGTGCGCCGGATCGGCGTCTACGGCCTTCCGAAAGCATTCGAACGCATCGTCAGGCTTGGCGAGCTTGTCCAAGGCCAGGCCAAGGTTGTACCACGCGTCGGCGTTCTGCGAATCGAGTTCGAGGACGCGGCGGAAATGGCCAATGCTCTCGTCGACACGGCCCGCCCGCGCCAGCTCGTAGCCCAGGTTGAAGTGCGCTCGAGGATCGGTCTCGTCGAGGGCCGCCGCGCGCCCGAGCGTGGCCAGGCCTTCCTCGAGTTCGCCGTGGCGGGCCATCGCGACGCCGAGCGCATTCATCGCGTCCAGGTAGTCCGGCCTGATGCGCAACGCCTCACGATAGTGCTCGATCGCCTCATCGAGCCGGCCGGCCATGTCGTATACCGAAGCCACGTTGTACTGCGTGTTGGCGTCGCTCGATAGCACCGCCACGGCCTTCTCCGCATAGGCGGCCGCTTCGTCGGTACGGCCGAGCTTGGCCAGCGAACGCGCCAGATTCGAGTAGGCCGTTCGGTAGTCCGGATCGAGTTCCAGCGTCTTCTCGAAATGGTCCACGGCTGCTGCGTAGGCGCCCTTGCGCGCGAAGGCGAGACCCAGGTTGAAGTGGGCGTCGGCGTCCTTGGGTTCGGCCTCGATGGCTTCTTCGAGATGGAGGATTCCTTCGTCCAGAGCACCTTGGCGGACGAGTTGGTAGCCCACGTTGAAATGGGCCTTGACATTGGCCGGATCGATCTCGAGAACACGCCGAAACGCCGCGAGGCCCTCGTCGATCATGCCTTGCCGGACGAGTTCATAACCCAGGTTATTGCGCGCGTCCGTCCGATCCGGATCGAGACGGATCGCCTCTCGGTATTCGGCCATGGCCTCGTCGGAGCGGCCCGATGCAGCCAAGGCGCGCGCCAGGCTGAAATGGATGTTCGCATCGTCGGGCGATGCCTCGTTGGCGAGGGTAAACTGCTCGACAGCCTCCTCCGGGCGGTCTTGGTCCATGAGCGCCAAGCCGCAATTGTAGTGGACGGCGGTGTAGTCGGGTTTGAGTCGCAGGGCGGTCTTGAAATGGGTCAGCGCCTCCCCGGCCTTGCCCTGATCGAGGAGAACGACGCCGAGGTTGTAATGGGCGAAGGCGTCATCGGGATGCGCGTCGAGCCATTCGCTGAAATCCCGGATAGCATCCTGGTCGCGTTCCGACGCGACGTACGCTCTCCGCCGCTCATCGTGCCAGCGCGAAAGATTCGGCGTGAACGGCACAATCTCGATGTGGGCCAAGACAAACAGGACAAGGCCGGCAACGGCCCACGCGGCAGCCTGCTGGCAGCGGTGCCGTTGCACCAAGGTTACGATTCGGTCCACGGCGTAGCCGCCCCACAGAAACATGATCGGGATGAGCGGTACGCGGTAGCGCGAGCCAACGATCAACGGTAGGAACAGGCCGTAGTATGTCATCCAGAAGAGCAGCAAAAACACGGCCACCTGTACGTTCGGGTCACGGCACGCGCCGAGCCCCCCGCCGGAACGCCCCTTCGCACCGAGCGTCGAAATCCAGAGCAGCAAGCCCAAGAAAAACAAGCTCAGCGGCACAGGAAAACCCGGTAGAGACCGAAGCGTTCGCGACCGAGCCTTCTCGTACTGGACAACCGTATTGCCGTCAATCTCCAAGGGACTCAGAGACAGAAACGCCTTCTTGACGATGAGTTCGAGGACATGCCCGGGATGGTTGCGAATGTAATCGAAGGCCCTGTCTTGGAAATACTTCTTCCACACGGGATACGTAACTTCTTGCCCGAGCTTCTCCTCCATGTGCGCCGTCATCTCCGGAAGGAAGAGAACTTCCCAACCCTCCTCCGGGCCGAGCTCAGCGCCATCGATCGAGTATGAGCTGTACCCGTCGGCGTGTGGGTTGTTTCCCAGGAACAGGCTGGCCTCGCCCGTGTAGCTAACGGGCACGAAACGCTTGCACGCCAAATAGTTGCGAATGGTGATGGGCATGATTGGGAGCACCGCCGCTAGGAGAAACAGGGCCACGCCGATCATGGCACGCCCCCGCGGCCGACGAGACCAGGCCACCCAGCCCCCCCACGCAACCGCTAGGGTCAACGTAGTGATCGTTTCCGCCCGAACGGTCACCGTGATGCCGGCCACCAATCCGGCCAGCACCGCGATGACAAGCCGGGGCCGCTGCGCCCACCCACACAGAAGGTTGAACAGGAACAGCAACAGGAACACGAACAGCGCCGGCTGGTTCAACTCCGTCTCGTAATAGATGAAAGCCCAGAACGTGGCCATGAGCGCCGCCGCAGCGAGGCCCGCCCGGCGGCTGAATAGCATCCGGCCCAAGTTGAACAGGAGCAGAACGCTCAGCAGGCCAAGGCTGGCGTGGATCACGCGAACGGCCAGGTAGCTTGAGTCGGTCAGCCAGTAGACGGCCGCCAGGAAGAAGGGATAGCCGGGCGCATTGGGATAGGGAAAACCTTCCAGGAAAGGCGACGGCCCACCATCGGGACGCGTCCAGTCGCCGGTGATCAAGGCTCTGGCCCAGTAGTCCTTGAACGCGGCGTCGTGGATCGGGTGGGCAAACTCAGGCGAATGCACCGCCTCGGCTAGGTAGGCCGCACGCAAACCGGCACCAACCAGCAGGATTAGGCCCAGTGCTGCCCATGCCGGCAGGGTCATTCCGCGATCGTTCTCGGGTACCTCTCGGCTATCACGAAGCGTCACGGGCGTTTCTCCGGCTGCCAGTCAAGGCCGAAGGGAGATTATGCCGAAGAAGCGCCGCTTCCGGCAACGCGCCCGCTCACGCATCGGCGAGCCAGGTCTGGATCTCCTTGTGGATGAGTGGGCCGAGTTCACCGCGCTCCTTCAGTTCGCCCATGCAGTTGTGGCGGCCCGAATTTACCGGCTTCGGCGTGACGGTAAGCGCACGGTCCACGCTTCGGATCTGCTCGGCATCCGGCAGGCAGTGATCGCTGTAGAACAGGACGGCTCGGGCGGGCGGATTCTTACGGAGATACCAATCGAGGGCCTCGGCCGTGTTGGCCCGGCCTACGAGACGGCAAACGCGTTTCCAGATGTAGTACGCACCCAGCGTGACCAGCACGACCTCGAAGTAGTCGCCGGGGTGACGCAACATCTTCTTCCCGTCGAGAAAGACCCGCCACCGGTTCCGGGCAGAAGCGTAGATATCGAGCGGGAAGGCCGGATTGAACGCGATCACCAGCCCTACGGGCAGGACCCCGCTGAACGCGAACGCCGCTGCTCCGCCGCCCGACGCGCCGATGGCGACGTTGTGCGTAGAGCCGAGCTTGGCCAACGCGTCGCCGATGATACGCGCATAGAAACCATAACCGTCCGGCGTGCCGCCCAACGCGACGTTGTAGAGGCTGCGGTGGACATCGCGCACCCAGATGAAGTTGTAGTGCCCGCCGACGTCGAGGAGGGTCTTCCGAAACTCGAATTTCGGCATGGCCGCGTACAAGACCGCCATGCCGGCGAAGCAGATCACCGTCGTGTCCGCACCGTTGTCCTCGACACTGAGGCACAGCGAGGGATCCGTGCCGGCTTGCCCACCGGTCTTGTCCTGGAAGTCGAACTGGCCTTCCTCCTCGAGGCTCCGCGCGATGCCGGGCAGAAACATCCGGATGAAGAGCTTGACGAAGGCATTGAGCAGTCTGTTCACCTGTTCTCCCCAGAGCGTATGTGGAGCGGAGTGTATCACGCGATCATCGCGAATCGGAAACGGGCAGAGCTTGAATCCGCCTCGCTGGGGCGGGATACTGCACGAGGCAGGGCGCATTGCAGGAATCCCGGGCGGACGTAGGAGGGAAACGGTTGATGTACATGGCGTTTTGTTCATGTTGTCTATTGGCGAGTGTCGCCGCAGCCCAACCGGCGGTCCCTACGCCCGAATCAACGGCACCGTTCATCAACACGTGGCTCGTGGCCGGCACCTTCGAGAACGATGCCGAGAACACCGGCTACGATCATGATTGGATCGGCGAAGCTACCGTCGAGCCGCGCGAAGGTGTCGTGTCGGCCGAGCGCGCGTGGCGCTACTTCGACGATCGGCTCTTCTCGCGGAACTACGACGATTACCAAGACCTTTTCAGCTACTTCAAGGCGCAACGGTTCGAGTCGGTGGCGGCGAAAGTCGCGTACGCCTGTATCTATGTTCACAGCGCGCAGGATTGTCCGGCGGAACTGCGCATCAGCGCGGACAACGAGTTCAAGGCCTGGCTGAATCAGGATTGCGTCGCGTCGAGTCTTGAGAGCCATCCGTATCGCGATGGCGTCAAGGCGGGGGTACAACTCCGCTCGGGCTGGAATCGCGTGCTGCTCAAGATGGCCAACCAGGAGAACGGCCGGTTCGGCTTCTACGCGCGGTTGTGCAATGCCGACGGGGATCGAGTGGACCGCCTCACCTACGCCCTGGCGCCCGGCGGCGATCTCGCCGTTGCGACAAAGGCCATGGCCGAGGTCGGCGATGTGTCTATGCCCACAGCCTTCCGCGCGTGGCCGTACGTCGGCCTGGATCCGCTCTCCGTTTCGGATCCCATCGTCGAGAGCTACGCGAGGCAAAAGCCGCACCTCGCGGTGCATGCCTCGCCGTTCACGCTACTCGCGCAAGGCGGTGAGCCACCGTATCGGTGGACGCTCGCGGATGGCGCGCTGCCTCAAGGGCTCTCACTCGATGCGGACGGTACCGTTGCGGGCGTCGTCGACGAAGCGGCTGGGCTCGAGGCCTGTTCGTTCACGGTGCGTGTAGCGGACAGCGTCGGTCACCAAGCCGAGGGCACGCTGGACATCCGTGTCCGCGAGCGTCCGAACAAGTGGTACGAAGAGGCGCGCCTGGTGGCGCTGATGCACAATCCGGAGAGCATGCTCGACGCGACGGCCGCCGACTTGCAGGCCTTCGCGCGACTGATGAAACGCCAAGGCTACGCCCTCGGCATGATGATCTCGTACAACAACGGCGATATGACGTACCGCTGGCCGTCCATCTACGAGCCGGACAATCCCCTCGGCGACCTCGCCGGCCTGTACAAGGCCGCCCTCGAGGCGGAAGGGCTACGGTTCGGTATGTACATGGGCAACCTAATCGGGCCGAACCACGGCGGCGATAACGGCGCTATACTCATGGTCGAGGACGCCGTGCGCCGCTACCGCCCGGCCGCCATGTGGTTGGACTGGGCGAGCGCCGATCCGGACGGCTATGTCTCGCTCGATGCGCTGTACAGCATGATTCGATCGATCAGTCCCGACACGCTCATCGTGCTCAACGGCCTCAACACCCTCTACCACGGCGATTGGGACGTGGTCTGCCTCGAGGGCTGGGGCGCCTGGGGCGATCGCATGTGGGCAACGTGGCCCTTTCCCATCACGTGGTGCAAACGCGCACCCCTCGAGACGTGGCGGATGCTGGCCGATCCCGCCTTCGAGTACTCGAAGGGCATCTATCCCGACTGGCAGGAGTACCTGCGCGTCCAGGTGTCCATCATCGGCGAAGGGTTCGTAGCCAACATCGATCACAGTCCCACCATCCGCACGCCCTACACCGCACTGAACGAATCGGTGGTGGCGCAAGCGCACCAGGCCATGGCCGACTGGGCCAACCCGCCGGGAGTTCTCCCACTCCACGAATCCTACACGCGCGTCAACCCCGGGCCGCTCGCCGAGGCCGCATGGGGCTACAACACGATCAACCTCGAGCGCGACGCCATATACCTCCACCTCATGGTCAACCCGCGAGGAAAAACCGGCAAGCCGGACGCCGCCGAGTTGGTGGTCGGGCCTGTCGAGCGCGGCGTGACGGATGTACGCTGGATGAATGAAGGCCGCGACCTCGAGTTCGCGCAAGCCGGGACGGATGTAACGATCCGACTCGACGGCGTATCGGCCGATCCCGTCGACACCATCCTCAAACTCGAACTGGACGGGCCGCATCCTGTCCGCGTCGCATCCAAGATCGCCGCCGAAATCGTGCCGCCTGGCAATTTGGCCTGCTACAAGCCGGCGCGCCTGCTCAGCGTCGACGGTTCGCATCCGCTCGTGCCGAGTGGCTTCGCCTTCGCGCGGTACGGTGTCGATGGCCGCGTCGAAACGCACGCCCAAGGCGCGTATGAATGGGCGTGGGCCTTCGAGGTGGATCTCGAGGCCGTGCACGCCGTGCGCAGCATTGTGATCCACTTCGCGCCTGCCGGCTATGCCACGGAGTACAAGCTGCTTCTGTCCGCCGATGGCAATGCGTGGGCCGAGGTGGCCAATGTCGCTGGTTGTGAGGGCGGCACGCGCGAGCACGCCTTCGATGCCGTGTCGGCACGCTACGTCCGCGTTCGCGCCGTGAAGCCGGACGGCCCCGACCAGCCGGGCGCCCAAATGGGCGTTGCCGAACTCGAGGTGTACGAATAGCCGTGGGACCAGAAGGAGATACTGGATGCGCATGCCGGAGATTTTGGCCATGGCCGCGATGATGGCCTCGGGGGCCGCCGCTCAAGGCGAGCCGTACGCGCGGTGGAATCCGGGAACGCCGCCACCGACCGCCGCCGAGCACGACGGCTACCTCTATGTCGCTTACTCGAACGACGGACATCGCGGCAGCCACCTCAAAAGCGCCGAAATGGCCGTGATTCCACTCGAGTCGCTCGCCGTTGCGGATGAGGCAGCGGACGACCTGTTTGCGATAGGCGGCGACGCCTCGATCATGGACGAGGAGCACTTGGGCATCGTCAACGGCAAGCTCACCGTCGGCATCAACCACGGCGACGTCGGCTCGGTGGCCGGCCTGTGGTCACCGCCCTACGTGAGTTCGGATTTCCTTCTCGAGATGCGCGTATCTGGCGGCGAGATACCGACGGAAACGTACACGTGGCAGCCTACCGAGGTCCGGCGAGCCGGAGCGGTTCAGAATCTTGCCGTATCAAGCGTGACAGCGCTGATCGACGGTGCGCGCGCCGGCGTGCTCATGGCCGATATCGAGAACAAGGCCCCGACGCCCCAAGACGTGCCGATCGCCTTCGCGATTCGAGGAACGCTCGACCGCACGGACACCTGGGAGTTCAGCCGCGCGCAGAGCGCGACGGAGGCGCCGGTTGTGGTCGAGGGCGCGGCACTCGTGAAAGGCCAAGGGCCCTTCGCCATCGTGCTGAGAAGCGACCTCGGAGGATTGGCCTGGAACGAGGCCGAATCGTCTTGGAACGCAACTCTTTCGATGCAGCCCGGCGAGCAACGGCGCGTCTGTGTCGTCTTCGGCATCGGCGACAAGGCGGAGGCTGCGGCCGCGTGCGAAGCCATCATCGCCAAGCCGGAACAGGCAGTGGCCGAGGCGCGCGTAGCGTTCCGGCGGCGTGTCGACGATCTCTTCGACAAGTTGCCTACCTTGACGTCCGACAACGCGGCGCTGGTTCACTTCTACAATCGCTCGCTCGTGCATTTCCTCATGAACCGGTGGGACATTCCGGAGTTCGTCCTAAACCCCTACTATTCGACGGGCAGCGTCAAGGGCGGCTGCGTCTGCGAGTACCTCTGGAACTTCGGCGAAGTTTGGGAGATCCTGCCGCTCTACGATCCGCAGGCGGCGCGCGAGCACATCAAGCAGTTCCTCAAGACGGATATCACGACGCACTTCGCGTTCATGCCAATCACCGGTGAAGCCTTCGGGCCGTGGTATCCCGTCAACCAGGAGAAGATCATCGGCCTCACCTACTACTACGTGAAGAACACCGGCGACGCGGCGTTCCTCAACGAATCGGTGGCCGGGAAGACCGTGCTCGAGTGGGTCGTGACGAATGCCATGCTCGGCGATGACCTCGACAAGCCGGTGACGCTCATCGATTACGGCCCGTCGAACAGCCACCTCGAGTTGCGGCGCGGCTATCCCTACAACCACGTGATGCCGGATCTCAACGGCCGGCGCTATGCCAACTTCCTGCGCGCGGCCGAGCTGTGCGATCTGGCCGGTAAGCCGACATCGTATCTGAAGGACCGCGCCAAGGCACTCAAGACACTCCTCAAGGAGCAACTCTGGGACGCCGAAACGAAATGGTTCTGGTTCCTCGACGATCAGGGCGCCAAGGACATCCGGTACACCGTCCAGATCTTCAAGCTCTTCGGCAGCGATGTGCTTGACGGTGAGGAAGAGGCCGGCCTGCTCGAGCATCTCAACGAGACGGAGTTTCTCTCCGAGCAAGGCTTGCACAGCATGTCCAAACTGGACATCGCGTACGATCAGGTGGACATCGATAACGGCGGCGGCGGCATCTGCACCTGTTTCACACCGCAGATCGCTGAACGCCTCTACCGGGCCGGCCATGCTGACAAAGCCGACGACATGCTGCGGCGCGTTCTTTGGTGGGGCGAGCGGATGCCGTACTGGGGCGACTCGCTCGTGGCAAACGCCGTCGACTACCGAAAGGACACGCCGCTCCAGTGCACCGTCGACGGCGTTACCGTAGCGCAATGCATCATTTTCGGCGTGTTCGGCGTCGAGGCGCAGTTCAACGGCGACATCGCCATCGATCCGCACCGGCCGGCCTTCGCGCACCGGCTAGCGCTCCGCGGCCTGAAGCTGCGCGGCCTGACACTTGATATCGACGTCGATGGCACTACCTATGAGGTGCGCTGCGGAGATAAGCGAATCGAGTCCAAGGTCGGCGACGCGGTGGTCGTGCGCGCGGGCGAAATCGCGCCTGAAGGGGCGCACCAAGAATAGGACATATACGACCTATGAGTCCTGTGTCCGGCCTCGGCGCCACGCCCGGCCGGCGGTTTCGAGATGACTCTGTTGCCCGAACCTAAGAAACAAAAGCCAGGACGACCGTGAGGATCGGACAGATCGGTCGGATCCGTCGGATCCGTCGGATTGGGAGGAGAACAAGACACCATGTTTCAACGAAGACCGCTAGCGGCCACTCTGCTGATTGCGTCCGGGCTAGCGCTTCACGCGCACGCCGTCGATTGGCCTCAGTATCAGGGCGATGCCGGCCGCTCGGCCGTCGCCGGTGAAGCGCTGGCCACGCCGCTCGAGTGCAACTGGGTGTACCAAGCCACGCAATTGCCTCGGCCGGCGTGGGAGGAGCCCGGTCGCGAAGCGCATCGGCTGGACTTCGACTTCGCGCCGCAGCCGGTCATCGCTGGCGGCCGCGTGTTTTTCGGCTCGTCCGCCGACGATACGGTTCGAGCGTTGGACCTCGCGTCCGGCAAGGTCGTGTGGCGTTTCACGACGGGCGGCCCGGTTCGGTTTGCGCCGGCCGTAGCGGGCGAGCGCGTCTACGCGACATCCGACGACGGCTGGCTCTACTGCCTCGAAACCGCGACGGGCGCCGTGGTCTGGCGATTCCGAGCCGCGCCGGGCGACGATCTCCTCTTGGGCAACGGCCGGATGATCTCGCGGTGGCCGTTGCGCAGCGGCGTGGCCGTGGTAGGCGACACGGTGTATACCGTGGCGGGCATGTGGCCGGGCGAAGGCATCTACGTGTACGCCCTCGACGCGGAAACCGGCGCCGTTCGCTGGAGGAACGACTCGACCGGCATCCAGTACGTCGAGTTGCCGCATCCGGGCTCCACCGGTTTCTCGGGCGTTGCACCTCAAGGCTATCTGGCCGTGTCGGGCGACGTGCTCATCGTGCCAACGGGCCGGGCCTGTCCCGCCGCCTTCGATCGCAACACGGGCGAGTTCTTGTATTGCTGGCCGCATCGGAGCTGGGACGACGCCAAGCGCGGCGGCACGTGGTTGACCACGACGGCGGATCTCTATTTCAATCCGACGCGCGAGCCTCGGGGAACCAGTGACGCGTACGTGGGCGAGATGTCGCCCTTACCCAACGACGGCATGGTCGCCTACGAGATCGCAACGAACAAACCGATATTCACGTTGCCGGGCAAGCATCGCGTCGTTGTATCCGGCGACACGCTGTACGCCGTCGGCAATGGCGAGGCAGCGGCCTATGACCTCGCGGCCTTGCGGGCCGGCAAGAGCGCGTCCGAGGCGAGAAGGTGGACGGCTCCGCACCTCCGCGTGTACAGCCTCACCCTCGCCGGTGACACGCTATTCATCGGCGGCAGCGGAGTGCTCATGGCGCTCGATGCGCAGAGCGGCGCGCGCAAGTGGCATCGCACGGAGAACGTGCCGGGCGGCATACGCGGATTGGCGGTCGGTGAAGGCTGTCTCGTCGCAGCAACGGATCAGGGCGTCCTCACATGCTTCAGCGCGCGCAAAGGTTGGCCGCCCATCGTCGCCGACACCGCAGACTGGCGGATCGCCATCACCCGCGAGACAACGGCCCTCGCCGAGGACATCGTACAGCGCGCCGGCGCGGCAGGCGGATACGCCTTAGTCCTTGGGTCGGCCGACGTGCAGCTCGCCGCCGGCTTGGCCCGGAAGAGCCCGTTTCACGTCATCCATCTGAGTCCCGACGAGACCGCGGCCTCGGCGGCGCGTGAAGCCTTGATGCACACGGACTTCTACGGGACGCGCGTGGCGGTCGTCGCGGCCGGTGAGGCGACTCGCCTTCCATTGGCTTCCTACTTCGCCGACCTGATCGTGATCAGCGGTGACGCAAGCGCCTTGTCCGGAAGCGAACTCTACCGGATGTTGCGCCCGTGCGGCGGCTTGCTGCTTTTCGCCGGAGGAGTCGCGCCGGGCGAGCCGGGCCGCATCGTCACGGAATCGGGCGCGCTCGACGGAGAAATCCGGACGGATACAAACGGATGCGCCATGATCTGTCGCGGCCCGTTGCCAGGAGCCGGCGAGTGGCGATGCCAATGGGCGGACGGCGGCCGGACCGGCATCGGCGAGGAGAGTCGCCTGCACATGCCGCTTGGCCTCTTGTGGTTCGGCGGGCCCGGCCCGAATCGCATGATGGACAGGCACTTCGGCACCTCGACGCCGCTTTCTGTCAACGGCCGTGTCTTCCTCACGGGCGAGCGCCACGTCATCGCCTACGACGCGTACAACGGCCGCGAGTTATGGGCCCATCCGCTCCGGGGCGCCGGGCGGATGGGCGCGATGTGGTATTGCGCGAACATTGCCGCCGACAATGACATGGTATATGTGGCCGCCGGGGCGGCATGCCACCGTATCGATCAGGCTACGGGCACGCTCGTTGCGGCGCATGGCGTCCCGGAGGCCATCGCCGAGACGCCTGTCGAGTGGCAATACGTCGGCGTGACGGACGACTGTCTCCTTGGTAGTTGCCGCGCGGGAAACTCGGTCGTGTTCGCCGTTGACAAACGCGACGGCGTCCTCCGCTGGCAGTGGCGCGCCCACCGCGACGTGCCGCAGGGCTCGGTGGCCTACGGCGATGGGCGGCTCTACTGCCTTGACATCGAGCCGCCCGACGATCAGGCCCGGCGACGCGGCGTCATCCAGACGCCCGTGCGCAGCCTGATCGCCCTGGATCTCGCCACCGGCGCCGAAGTCTGGCGTCGCGACGACGTGCCGAGGACGCCCTCCGATCAGGTGCAGTACGCCGACGGCGTCGTGTCGGTCTACGCCAACGTAGCCTACGACGCGAACTCGGGTGAGATGCTCTGGCAGAAGGCCGTTTCGCCCGAGCGCCCGCCCCTTGTCCATGGCGACTGGATCATCGCCCAGCCCAACGCCTACGCCCTCCGAACCGGCGAGCAGCGCATGGTTACGGATTCCGTCACCGGCGAGCAGCGGCCGTGGGAGTATATCCAGTCCTATGGCTGCGGCGGCGTCAACGGCTGCGAGACGATGCTGTTCTTCCGATCCGGCGTGGCTGGCTTCTACGACTTCGAGAATGACGCGACCACGACCTTCGGCGGTATCCGCGTTGGCTGCTCGACGAACGTGATCGCCGCCAACGGACTGGCCATTCTCCCCGAGACCAGCAGCGGCTGCGCCTGCACCTATAACTTCCAGACCTCGATTGCCTTGGCGCCCGAGGCCGACGGTCGCCCTCGGCCGTGGTTCGCCGTAGCGGGCCGGACATCGTCGCAGCCTTTCGAGGCGCTCCGGCTCAATCTGGGCGCGCCCGGTGATCGGCGCGACGCCGACGGCGCGCTGTGGCTGGGCGTGCCGAGGCCGATCCTCTCGGGTGTCGTGCCCGTGGCCGTCACGCTTTCCTCGCAGGATGCCAAGTACTTCGAGCACGCCGACCAGAACGACTTGGCCGGCCTCGATAAGCCGTGGCTGTATGGCTCCGGCGTGCAAGATCCCGGCCGTATCACCATCGAGCTGATCGGCCGCACGCCGGCCGTGGCATGGCCGTGCGATAGCCTGCCGGCCGTGGACGGCATCCTGGACGAAGCGCTCAAGAACGCCGACGCCAAGAGCAAGATCCGCCTGAATTTCTCGAACGGCCTCAAGCAGTATGCGGACGTCTATCTCCGCCACGCCGCGGACGCGCTGTACGTCGGCGTACAGTGTTTCAAGGAAGAGGACACGCCGTGGACGGCGACCCAGCAAGGCGAAGACGCCCGCGTCTGGGAGGATGACTCGTGGGAGGTCTATCTGAGTGACAGTAGCCGCGATCGTTGCGTCCATCTGGGCGTGTCGGCATCGGGCGCTCGGTTCGACGGCCTTTGGGATTGCCGCGTATACGAGGCGCTGCGTGGCCTGGATCGCGCGTGGAACGGTGCGTGGACGAGCGCGGCGGCGATGGATGGCCATACGATGACGGTGGAATTGGCCATTCCTTTGAGCACGCTCGCCTCGGCGGGCCTGGACACGGCCGCGCTGTGCATCGACGTGCTCGGCACCGGTCCCGGCTCGCTTGGATCGCCCGATTTCCTCGCCGTGGACACGGACAGCTTCTGCGTACGCTGGAGTGGCGCCATCGAGGCGCCCGAGAGCCAGGACTACACCTTCACCGTTCGCGCCGATCAGTACACGCTCCTCAAAATCGACGACGAGACAATCATCACGCACAACGGCAACGGCACGCCGTCCGAATCGAGCGCCACCATCGCGCTCGAGGCCGGTCAGCGGCGGCGGATCGCCATGTTCTATGAGGAGGCCAAGGGACCGGCAACAATGCAGCTCTTCTGGAGCAGCCCTTCGATGGAGAAGGCGCTTGTGCCATCCTCGGTGCTGTACACGGACGAGGGCACGGCGGGCGGTCTCTCGGCGGCCTACGGCAACCGCTGGTTCGAGGAGCCGATCCTGACGCGCGTCGACGCGACCATCGATTTCGATTGGGGTGAAGCGGACCTCAACAAGATTCCGAAAGCGCAACTCATGTCGCCATGGGGCCCGCGCCCACGCCGATGCGAGGCCTTCCTGCCGTTATCCGTCGGCCCCGTAGCGGTCGAGGACACATACACCGTGCGCCTCCACTTCGCCGAGATCGAGGCCGTCGAGCCGGGGCAGCGTGTCTTCAACGTCAACGTTCAGGACAAGCCGGTGCTCGAGAACTTCGACGTCGTCGCCGAGGCACAGGGGCGTAACCGGCCCATTGTCAAGACGGTAACCGGTGTCATAGCCGATGCGGACGCGCGGATCCATGTCGAGCTCGCTGCGTCCGACGCGGCGCCCGTGACGCCGTTCCTCAACGCCATCGAGATCGCGGCCGAGTGAACACGTTCAGGATCGGACGGATCGGTCGGATCGGGCCGATCCGTCCGATCAACCCTATCGCCGGTCAGCGTCGTCGAGATCAGGTCGGCCGCGCCTCACCGCCGGCCACGTCGCCGTACGGGGTGGGCGGGCCATCCTATCCGCGTTCCGGACGTCAGGTGCGCCAGCGGGCCTGTTGCGCGCGTTGGGCGAGCCAGGCACATTGGGCGGCGAGGAGGTCCATCCACTCGGTGGCGGAGTGGCCGGCCACGCGCTCGCCGAATTGCTCCATCTGAAGACAGACGGAGGTCACGTGCTTCACGCCGACCGCGTAGTACAGGGCGACTTCTTCGGCGTAAGACAACTGACGCGAGAGTTGGTAGTTGTCGAGGAGGATATTGGTCCGCTCGGCAAGGATCTTTTCATCTGCGGTGGTGCGGATGCAGAGGTTCGAGATGGCGTAGGCAAGATCCTCGAGGAAGCAGCCCTCGCCGGCGAACTCGAGGTCGAGGATACCCACGAGTTCGTCGTTGTGGAAGAAGAGGTTGCCACCGTGCCAATCGCCGTGGATAAGGCCGGTCTCAAACTCGCCTCGCGCGTCCCAGTCCAACGTTTTCGCGGCGTCGCGCAGGAACAGGGCAATGGTGTTGCACTGCTCAGTCAATTCGGGCGTATCGGCCTCGGCGCGCGCTTTCTCGAAGAGTCTTCCGAAGTTCTCTCGGGGGACCTCGCTGAACCGCCACATGCGGGCCTCGCGCTGGGGACGGGGAAAGTCGCGGCACACGTCGTGGAATCGCCCTTGCGCCTTCGAGGCCACAATGAGCGTATGGCGGGTGACGCGCATGGGCTCGCCCTCAACGAAGCTCTGCACCTCGAGCGCCCAATCCTTGAGTTCGACGATGCCCTTGCCGTCCTTCGCGCGGATGATCCGGGCAACGGGCAGGTCGTGCTCGTGCAAGTGGTCGGACAGCCGATGTTGGAATCGCAGCGCATCGAGCTCGCGCAGGTCGCGCTTGTAGGTCTTGACGAGGAACCGGCCTGCCGAGGCCTCAATGATGAGCTTGCGGTGGCGACGCTGATGGGCCCCGGGCACAGGCACGGGCATCCCCACCTCGCCGAGGTCGTAGTACTCCCGCACCACCTGGGCAACAACCTCGTCCGGGTTGCGACGCGGCCCTACTGGGTTGCCAGCGTTCGCTCGCTTTCTATGTGGTTCCTGAGTTCCGTCCACGCGAACCTCGTGGGTTTGAGTTGGCTCTGTCCGAAGAGCCGCTCGGCCTGATCCAGATAATGGGGCGATTCGGGGCGGCCGCTCTGGCCCCACATGACGCAACTATAGGATTCGACACCCTCCGGCCGCATGAAACATAACATGACCGACTCGGAGCCGATCCAACCGACGTAACGTCCCGGCTGATCCGGCAGTTCCTTACCCTGCACACATAAGAGGGTCTCCGTGAGGTTACGGTCGCCCGCGCCGCCCCCGAAGTCGGCACCGTCGCACGGGAAATACCGCCCGCCACGGCCCACCCAGTGCACATCTCCCCAGCAGATGTCCAGGGTTCCGTACCTCTTCGTGACATCCTCCACCGTCTCGGCCAACAACGCCAGCATCCTTGCCTGATCCTCATTCGAGAGTGGGCGTTCTTCGGCCACCGCTACAATATCAATACCCGCCTCGCACTTCAACCGCCAGAACATCACGAAGGGCGCCGCGTGACTCTCCTTGACGAACCGGCCGTCCCACCCGAGGAGCGCCTCGACAATCGCCGCGAAATCCCCATCGGCCATGTAATCCTCGCCCTCGGCGTCGACCGCCTCACGCAAGGCCTTCTGCCACGGAACGGCCAGCATGTCGTAGGCATCCATGGCCAGAACCCGTGCCTCGTCCTTGGTCAGCGAGTCATCCGACGAAAGCACGGCGAGGGCGCGCCGCCCGCGCGGGGTCTGCAGTCCGGGATCGCAGTGGTAGATATACGCCGGATACCTGTCCGGCGTCAGCGGCGAATCGAGCATCATGACGGCGGGGCTGCAATTGCAGTTTTGGAGATAGCCCTGCGGCGGATTCTTGAGTTGGACAAGGTCTTCGATGGAATGGATGCCCTGCCACGCCGTCGCTGACGTATTGCCCGGCACGGGCACCTCCCAGTTATAGCCCTCGGGCCGGATAGGCACGCGGCCCGTGCGGACGTATTGGATGTTGCCTGACGTGTCGGCAAACAACACGTTCTGTTCCATGAGCTGGTTCATGGCCAGAGCGGCATAGAACTCGTCGCTGCTCTTGGCGGTCACCATAGCGTAGATCTGCTCGAAGAGACCCGCCTCATCCAGGTACGGCGTCTTGCCAACATACAGCACGCCCTTCTCGGCGTCGGGCTCGGCGATGGCGGGCCCGTTGACGGTGTAGAGCGCCGGCTGCTGGAAGGGCTTAGCGCCCTTCACCGGCACGACGACCGGCTTGACCTCGGCGGCCTTGAGTTGCCCGTCGTACTCGTAAACCATCGGCATCTTCGGATCGTGCTTCATCATATACACATCGGACGTGTCGGGCCCGCCCGTCGTGCAGGCCCACGAAACAAACGCGGTGTGGCCCAACGCCGGCAACGGCGATCCCACCACGAAGAACCCACAACACTCGTAGTCCGCGCAGTGCATCCGCGCCTCGTAGAACACCTGGATACCTTCCCAATCGAGGTGCGGGTCCAGCAAGAGCACCGCGCAACCTTCGGCCGATCGCCACGGCGCCACCGCCCAGCCGTTCGATCCCATGGGCGGCGCCTTGTCGAAGCGGCGCAGTTCCTTCATGAGCGTCTGCACCGGCCACTGGAGGATCATGAGCCGGCCTACGGCGCCGCACTGCCAGCCCTCGAGATCGCAGGCGAACTCCGGCACCTGCTCGGGATGCTCGGCCACATACGCCATCACGCCTCGAATAAAGCCATCCCCAAGCGCGCGGATGGGCGCCGGCGCCCTGTCCCAATACGCGCGGCACACCTCGGCGTTGCGCACCAAGCGAACCATGTAGTCCATCTCGGCGTGTTCTTCACCGAAGGCCTCGGCCATAGTCCCCGTGGCCATGCGCACGTTCTTGTAGATGTCGTCGAGCCGATCCTCGGCCTGGGCGTATCCCAATCCGAAGGCAGCGTCCTCGAGACGCTCGGCGTAGATGTGCGGCACCCCCCATTCGTCACGGATTAGCGTCACGGATCCAGCACCGGGCGATGGCGCGGGCCGGCCCGTCAGCACTGTCGAGGTCGGGTGCGATTTTGGTGAGATCGGCCCGTCTGACGCAGGTTGGCCACAGCCTGCACCAACCACGGCCACCAGCGAAGCAAGAAGCAAACCGACACCCGCGCGGATTATGGAATAGTTCATTTCGGCTCCATTATGTCCAACCCGCTGCCGATCACTCCGTTAGGATAGCGCATTTGGGCAACTGAGAAAAAGGCACTCAACAAGAAAACTGACATCTCCGCGACCTCGAACGCGCCGAGTCGCCTCCTGGACGCCGCCAAATCCTACCTGCTTGTGGCGCTAAGTTGCGCGGGCCTACCGCAATGTGGTACTGTCTGCAGCGTCGCAAGAATCCAATCCTGCCTGTTAGGGGGTATCTGACGGAATTCAGCGAGTGCGGGAATTCCGCAATTCATGGCTCCTGTTAGATTAGGCGTCCCTGGGGCTGTGTGTGGCATCCACCGAGCGCAATGGGATTCTGCGGCGGAACGCAGGAACGACTCACCTTGGCACGGCCTTTGCCTCTATTCAGGCGTGGCCGGTGACGGGTTGTCAAGCGATGGCCCGAAACTAACGCGAGCCTCATACGCAGCTTGCACGACCGCGGTAGGCTTGCACACGACATAAGGTGAGCCGGCGGAATAAGACGGATATCAGCCCGCGGGCTGGAAACAGGCGACCAGAAAGAACGATCATGGAACGGCAGACACTAAGACACGAGGAACTCACAGCGTACGAACGCGACGTGGACATGCTGTCTCGCCACCGGGAATTGGTGGGACCCGCTGTGGTGACATTGGCGCAGCGAGAGCTCGTGTTCCTGCCGTCCGAATCCGAAGAGCGACCTCTCGCCCTGGTTGCCAACTAGCTCCCGTTTCGCCGCCGTTGTCAACGGCCTTCCCCTTCCCGCCCGTGCCGCAAGCCAGGACGCAGACAATCACAGCCACGGCCGCCAATCCCCAATGAGTATGCCCTGCCCATGAGTCTCGAACTGCCGAGGTGTTGGTCATCATGTCACTGTCCTCCCGTCTTCGAGCGCGGCTATGCCCTGGAATCGCTCTGCGCGCCTCGGCGTTCTCGGCGGCTCTGCGTTGAATAGGCTTCGACGCCCCTCAACGCGGAGGACGCAGAACGCGCAAAGAGCCGTAGAGGAAAACGCCGTCCTTCCGGCCTATCTTCCGTATTCCGGGCCTTCGTGTCCTTCGTGCTCTTCGTGGTTGCATGAAGAAGCGGTTGTCCAAGTATCAACCACGAAGGACACGAAGACCACGAAGATCAAACGGTCTCCGTTTCCGGTTTACCTTACAATCGCAAACCGCCTATCGCTGAGGAAACAGGGACTGTCCCAAGCGAGCGAGTCTTCGAGCGAGTCGGGACTGTCCCCGTTTCCGGCCTATCTCACAATCGCAAACCGTCTGTCGCTGAAATCTCTGATCGCGCTATCCGTAAACGACTGTATGCGCAGCCGGTAGTTCGCCGCCGCGGGCAGGTCATCGGGAATGAGCCAGTTGAATTCGCCGTCATTCGAGGTGCGCCGGGTGATCCAGCCGAGAAAGGTCGCGCCTTTGTGCAATCCCAACCGCACATCGGCACCCACGGCAGGATCGTCGCCCAGCCATGCGATGGTCTGGGTCTTCACAGCCTGCAACGCCTCGCCGCCGTTGGGCACCGTCAACGCCAGGGCGGGCGGTGCGATCGAGAAGGTGCCGTCGCTGTAGTCGACAGTCGAGTTGTCCGTGAACGACTGGATCCGCAGCCGGTAATCATCGCCCGGCGCCAAATCCGGCGGAATCAGCCACGCATACTCGCCATCGTTTGCCGTCTTCCGGACGATCCAGTCGATGAACGCCGCGCCCTTGTGCAACCCGATCCGGACATCCGGCCCGGCGACCTCCGTATCCCCCTGCCACGTAATGGTTTGCGCCGTCCCCGCTTCCCACGCCTCGCCCAGATTCGTCGACGTCAAAAACAGCGGATTCGGACACCCTTCGTTCGCAACGAGTGTGATCGGGTTCAGGAACTCCCAACCTGGATCCACGTACAAGTCAGGCATGCATTCGAGAACCAATCCCATGTCTCTGACGAAAAAACGCGACCTTGCGTCGTCCACAAGGGCGATGGCATCCGCCTGATCGCCCGGCGCAAATCCAGTTATCCCGAGGCACGACCCATAGTTGTCGAGCAGCGAACTCAACGTGCCGCTGTGGGCCGTTACGACCACGCCATCCGGCATCATCACGGGTGTATCTAGGGGATAGTACCGCGACCAGAGGAAGAGCATGCCGTCGGCGATGGTCGGGAGTTCGGTCAGCGCCGCCGGGTCGGACACCCAATACAGGTTATCATCCACCCACACTCGGTGCGTGGAGCCCGACATGAAGACTTGACCTCCAAATGTGCTGACTTGGGAAACCTCCCACACGCCGAAGCCATTCGCCGTGAGATGGGCCACCACCTCGATGTCCGTTACGAAGGACGCGTGACCGTCCGCTCTCCACAGATTCCCGACGGCCAGCGGATAGTAATCGCACATGTCGATGATCTCAGCATGCGCTGGCGCTGGAACACAGGCCAGCACGCAGATGATCGCAGCCACAGTGACCCACTGCCAGCCAACACGCGCTGTCCTTGAGTCTCGGACTGCCGAGTCGTTGGTCATCATGTCGGTATCCTCCCGTGTTGGGGCGCCATCCCGGCGCGTCGCCGGCTGGGAAAGCGGGGACAGTCCCGTCTCGCTCGAAGACTCGCTTGCTTGGGACAGTCCCCGTTTTCCCACGGGTCCGCCTGAGGCGGACTGCCCGGTCCTCGTGTTTCGCGGAGCAGGCTCCGCGAAGGAAAAGCGCAAGCAAGCTTGCGCTCAACATGAAACTCGTTGCGTACTGTTTCTCAATTTGCCGTTATCAATCGTCATAGACTTCGCCGTTTATCCGCACGTGGCCGGCGACCTTGAGGTTGCCGGCCTCATCGATCAAGGCCACACCATCGCCGTCCATCCACATGCTTACCAGGACACAATGTACGTGAACTGAGGCAAAAAGTCAATCCCCTATTACTGGAGATGAGATGGGAGGCGCGAGAGGCGAGCGCCGTGGCGGAGCTTGATTCCCGAGGCGCGGCGAAGGATACTCTTGGCAGGCGCCCGCTTGGTCAAGGGCTGGCGCGTGCCTCGGCACCATCCTTACGAAGACGAACATATGGCGGGTACGCCCTCGTGTTCACACTGGAGGTCGATAGACGATGAAAGCCACTTCACGACGTTCCTTTCTCAGAAACATGGCGGCGGGCGCCGGGCTCGCGGGCGTGGGCCGTATCGCGGCCGCTGAGGAGAAACCCATCCAGGGATTCGAAGATACCGCAACCACCACACAGAAAGATACGGTCTGGGAGCCGGTATCCGATCGCAAGATCCGCGTCGGTATTGTCGGCTACGGCGTCTGCCAGTTCGGCGCCGCGTTCGGGTTCCAGGATCATCCGAACGTCGAGGTGGCGGCCGTCAGCGACTTGATTCCGGATCGCTGCCAAGCGCTGTCGAAAGTGTGCCGGTGCGACAAGACGTATCCTTCGCTCGAGGAACTGATTAAGGATGACGGTATCGAGGCGGTGTTCGTGGCGACGGACGCCCCGAGTCATGCGCGGCATTGCATGGAGGTGCTGAAACACGGCAAACACGTGGCATCCGCCGTACCGGCCACGTTCGGCTCGATCGAGGAAGCCGAGCAGTTGTACGAGGCGGTCAAGGCGGCATCGGGCCTGAAATACATGCTTTTCGAGACGTCGGCATTCCACAACGACTGCTACGCGATGCGTCAGATCTTCAATGCGGGCGGTTTCGGCACGATGGTCTATTCCGAGGGCGAGTATTTCCATTACATGGACACGCCCATCGATTCATACAAGGGTTGGCGGATCGGCCTGCCGCCGCAATGGTATCCCACGCACTCGAACGCCTATTACGTCTGCGTGACCGGCGGCAGTTTCACCGAAGTGTCGTGCATGGGCATCCCGAGCGTCATCCCTCATCTCCTGCCGGACAACAATCCATACAAAAATCCTTTCGGCACCGAGATCGCCCTATTCCGCACGAGTGAAGGCGGCATGGCCCGCATGGGCGTGAGCTGGGATACGCCTGGTTTTGGCGGCGAGATGGGCCGCGTCCGAGGCCAGAAAGGATCGATGCTTGGCATGAAGTTCGACGGCGTGGAGGACGTATCGAAGCTGAACCTGGACAAGCCGCCGCTGCCGCCGGGTGTGGACGCGGGTGGTCATGGCGGATCGCACGGGTACCTCTGCGAGGAATTTGTGACGGCGATCCTGCAAGACCGCAAGCCCCTCGTCGATATTGCCTGGGCGCTGAACATGACGGTGGGCGGCATCGTCGCGCACCAGTCGGCTCTCAAAGACGGCGAACTGCTCAAGATTCCGCAATACACGTTCGGATGATGCCCCACGGGAACGGTGCACACTTCCGGAAACCGATAGTCAGGAGGCAACCATGGGTGACCATATCGATTTGAATCGCCGGTCGTTTCTCAAGAGGGTGGGTGCGGGCGCGGCCCTCGCCGCGGCGGCACCGGCCGTTGTGCGTGGCGTCGATCTGACAGCGGATCCGGTGCGCGTCGGCCATATTGGCATCGGGACGCGTGGATGGGACTTGATCCGGTACACCGGCGCCGTGGACAGCGCCAAGGTTGTGGCCGTATGCGACGTGTACAAGCCGCACGTGCAGCGCGGCGTCGAGGCGGCCAAGAACCCGGACGTCAAGACCTACGTCGACTACCACGATCTGTTGTCCGATCCTAACGTCGAGGCGGTGGTCATCGCTGCGCCGGATCACTGGCACGAGCAGATGGTCCTCGACGCGGTGCAGGCCGGCAAGGACATCTACTGCGAGAAGGGCTGGACTATGTCCATCGACGCGGCCAAGCGGATGCGTGCGGCGGTGAAGAAGGGCGACACCGTGATGCAGCTCGGCCACCAAGGCCGCCAGTATCCCGCCGCAACCGCCGGCGGCGACATGATCCGCGAGGGGAAGCTCGGCCCGCTCACCCTCGTGAAGACAGGCCGTTACTGCAACAGCCCGGCCGACCAGCCGGTGTGGCGCTGGTACGGTTACTACAACGTCTGGGACCGCCCGGATCCGCAGCAAGTCATCAAGGATCTGGATTGGGGAAAATGGCTGGGATCGGCGCCGGCCATCGATTTCAACGAGCGGCATTTCTGGCACTGGCGCTGCTATTGGGCCTACGGCACCGGCCAGGCCGGCGACTTGCTGACGCACGAGCTGGACTACGTCCAGTCGGTGCTGAAATGGGGCATTCCGGACACGTGCATGTGCGCCGGCCTCATCGCCCTCCTGAAAGACGATCGCGAGGTGCCCGACACCTGGCTCGCGACCTATCAGTTCGAGGAGCAGGGCTGCACGGTATCCTTCGAGGGCGTGCAGAATTCCGCGCGCAACCAGCCGCCCGAGTTCTGCGGAAAGAACGCACGAATGATCTACAACGGCATCGGCCAAGACGCCAGCCGCTTCGAGATCTACGACGACGGCGCGGCATGGCTCATGAATGCGCCCGGCCCCAAGGCGACGTATCAGTTCGATCCGCGCACGGCCCCCAAACAGCCCAGTCACATGGAGGACTTCCTCGAGTGCGTCCGCTCGCGCAACGTGCCGCGCTGCAACGTGGACGAGGCCTTCATCGAGGCGGCCACGCTCATGATGAGCGTCGAGTCCTATCGACAGAAGCGCCAGGTGCGGTGGGATCGTGAACGCGAAGAGATTGTCTAGGGCGATGGATCCGATTGACCGCATTGACCGCATTGACGATGTGGATTGCGCCAGGGAGCGTGAGGAGTGTCGCCCATGTCCATTTCTCGTCGACGGTTTCTAGGCGCTTGCACGGCCCTCGGCGTTGGCCATTCGCTGGCTTCGCGGTGCGCGTGGTCGGCTGCCGAGGGTGCCTCGGCCAGGCGCCGGTACCACTGCTCGCTCGCCGTGGACGCCCTCGAGGCGGATCCGGATCTGGTCTCGGTGGTTCGCGACGCCGGCGTCGATGCGGTGTGGATCAGTTGCTTCTTCCAGGGAACGTGGCACTATCCCCTCGAGACCGCTCTGGCATGGCAGCGGCGCATCGAGGCAGCCGGTATGAGTGTCGGTAACATCACGGTGCCCCTCGGCCATCCCTCGTTCACCGAGGGCACACCCGACTACATGCCGGACACGGCCTTCCAGCCTTGGCAGCGCGGTGTCGGCCCTGACGGGCGCGTGCGCCACGGCGTCTGCGTGCATCCCGGCGCCACCGAGGCCAACGTCGAGGGCGTCCGCAAACTCAAGACCCTCGGCCCTACCGCCATCTTCCTCGACGATGATTTCCGTCTCGCGCCGTCGCCCCACGATATCGGCGGCTGCTTCTGCGATGCCCATCGCGAGGCCTTCCTCCGGCGCCACGGTCATGCCGAATCGCGATGGGACGAACTGCTCGAGGATGTCCGCCAGCGCCGGCTCACGCCGATCCTGCGCGCGTGGGTTACGGATGCGTGCGACGAGCTGACAGCCTGTTTCCGCGCCCAGCAAGAAGCCGCTGCACCCGAAACGGAACTCGGCATCATGGTCATGTACCTGGGCTGCGAGAAGGCCGGCATCCGCTTGCGCGACTACCGCGACGTGCCCTTCCGCGTCGGGGAACTCATGTTCAACGACGAGTCTTTCGCGCCGGTCAAAGGCAAGACCAACGAGTTGTTCAGTGCCCTGTTCCATCGCCGCTTCGTCGAGCCGGGCCGGGCCTACAGCGAAACGACGGCATGGCCGCCGGACCAACTGTCGGCGGCGAACATGGCCGCGAAACTCGTCGTGTCGACCATCGCCGATGTCCGCAACACCATGTTCATGAGCGGCATCACGCCGTTTCCGCGTACGCATTGGGAGACCCTCGCGCCGGCCATGCGCGAACAGAAACGGATTCACGAGGTGTTGGCCGGCCACGTGCCGCGCGGGCCCTTCAAGCACTTCTGGGGCGAGGCCAGCCGATGGGTCGGCGATGCCGATCCTTACAGCCTGTTCCTCGCGACCGGCGTGCCCTTTGAGGTCGTCGATGCGCCCGGCGCCGATGGGTGGACCTTCCTCGCCGACGCCGATGCGGGCGCGGTGGTCGCGGGCAATCTGAAAGGCAACGGCACAACCTTCGTGTGCCGGTCGAGCCGCGGCATCCCCATCGATGGCGCCACCGCCCTGGCCGAGAACCTGCCCGACCTCTTCGAGTTCAAGCGTGCCATCCGCGCGAATCTCGGAACCGTGCCTATCGTCGAAGAAGACGTGCCCATCGTATGCGCGTGGTATCCCACCGCCAAGGCCGCGCTCCTCTGGAACCTCACCGAGACTTCACAGAACGTCACGTTGACCTGCGGCGAATCGCAACGCGCCATCGCCCTCGGCCCCGTGGCCGCCGAACTCGTTCCGCTCGGCAACGAGTGAGACACGGCCTACAACCAGACTATTGGCCCGTGGCTGGCCGTTGGCGTGGGAGACCGCGACTAGCCGAGACGCGATTCTGGAATCGGCACAGGGAAGACTGCTCGAATGGCCTCGTGCGCAATCTGGTTCCACAGGCCTGTGATTGAGGTCGGTTATGTGACCCACGTTGGTGGTTTGCTTTTCCGATAGGAATCAGGTATACTCTCATCAAGTTTGAAACCTGCTGGTTAGGTAGTAGGTGGTTTCTCGTTAGTTTCCCTCCTACGTTATGCTCACCTCAGAATCTGGGCACCCACTTGTGTGTCGTCTCCCACTTCGTCGTTGCTGAGCATGCACAATCAGCTATAGGCCGGCACGATCCGGCCCGACGAAAGGGACATGACCATGTCTTTCCACGAATTCTCTATCGATCCGCGATGCCTCGAAATCCTCGAGGCCCAGGGGATCACCGAACCCACACCCGTCCAAGCGCAAGCCATCCCGCCCGCCCTCGACGGACGCGACGTCGTAGGCATCGCGCAAACCGGGACGGGCAAGACGCTCGCCTTCGGCCTGCCGTCGCTCACGACGCTCAGCGCCCGCAACGGCGGCTACAACCGTATGCTTGTGCTCACGCCGACGCGTGAGTTGGCGCAGCAGGTGCACACCGTGTTCGAGCGATTCGGCCGCGCCTTGAACCTACGCTCGGTATGCCTGTTTGGCGGCGCCGGTCTCGAGCCTCAGGCCAAGGCCCTCCGCCGGGGCTGCACCGTCATCGTGGCCACGCCGGGCCGGTTGCTCGACCACATTTCGCGCGGCAATATTCGGTTCGACAAACTGTCGATCCTCGTGTTGGATGAAGCGGACCGGATGCTCGACATGGGCTTCCTGCCCGACATCCGGCGCATCCTCGCCAAGCTTCCCAAGGACCGCCAGACCTTGATGTTTTCGGCGACGTTCCCGCACGATATCGAGCGGTTGGCCGCCGACATGCAGCGCGACCCGATTCGGATCGAGGTGGGCGCCGTCGCCATGCCGACCGACACGGTCCGGCAGAGCGTCTACACCGTCGATCCGGAGCGCAAGCTTGGCCTGCTCTCCGACATCCTGCGCGGGCCGGACGTGCGTTCCGCATTGGTTTTCTTGCGGACGAAACACCGCACGGAGCGCGTGTCGAAGGCCTTGCATAAGGCGGGATTCAAGGTGCAGGCCATCCACGGAGGCCGTTCGCAACGCCAACGTGAGCAGGCCCTCGACGGATTCCGGCACGGGCGCTACACCGTCCTAGTTGCCACCGACGTCGCGGCGCGCGGGCTCGATGTCCGAGGCATCACGCATGTCGTGAACTTCGATATCCCGAACGCCTCGGAGGACTACATTCACCGCATCGGTCGCACGGCCCGCGCCAGTGCCGACGGCGACGCGATCACCTTCGTGTGTCCCGACGAGTACATGGCCCTCGGCACCATCGAGAAGGCCCTCGGCAAGAGCCTGCCCCGCGAAGACTGGGAAGGCGCTGTGAACGTCGTCTCGACCTTCAACAAGGCCGCGCAAGAGCGTAAAGGCGCCAACGGACGCCATGGTGCACGCCGGCCCCGGCGCCTCCTAAGCCGTCGGTAGAAACGGATTTCCACGCCTGGAGACGCTCCCGTCTCCAGGCGGTTCTTTTTCCACCAGCCAAGCGATCGCCGGTAGCCACTGAATCGGCGGCGGTAACGGCTCGCGAGGCGGCGACGCGTCAAGGGTGAGCAGGAGCGGAACGGCTTCCGGATGATCGGTGGCCGCCGAGAGAAGGGCTCGCACCTCGCGGTCCCATGTGTCCTGATCGTCCACTTCTGCGCACACCTGGATCAGAAACCGTTCGCCCTGAGGTCCGGCGGCGAAGAAGTCCACCTCGTGGCCTTCGGCGGTGCGCAAGTAGCCGGATTCATATCCTCGCCGCTCGAGTTCGAGGAGGACAACCGTCTCGAGGGCATGGCCGAGGTTCGAGCGGCCCGTGCGCTCGTAGAGCGGAATGAGTCCCGGATCTACAGGATACGCCTTCCGAGGATTCACCATGCGCTGCCGTTCGGAGGCCGTGTGCAGTGAGAGGGTGCGGATGAGGAAAGCGTCTTCCAGATGGGCGAGATACTCGTGCAAGGTATTCTTGCCTATGGCCATGCCTTGCGACTTGAGTGTGCCGTATAGCTTCTGGACGCTAAACGATGAGGCCGGATTGGCCAAGAGGCGCCGCTGCATCCAGCGCAACGCCATCGGATTGGTCACGCGATGCCGCTCGATAACGTCGCGGAGCGTGGCCACGTCGACGTACGAACGCAGGAGCGCGGTTCGGTCGCGTGAGGACAATCCCTGGACCTCCGGGAACCCTCCTTCGGTGAGATACGCTCGGAACAGGTTCTCGACGTTCGAGCGCTCGGCTTTGGCGAGATTGCACCACGGCGCATTCGGTTCCTCGCCCCGATGCCGTAGGAACTCGCGGAAGCTGAAGGGATGTATAAGCACTTCTAGACCTCGCCCGGGCATACTCGTCGCCACTTCTCGGCTCAACAAGCGCGCCGAGGATCCCGATAGGAAAAGCTCTATCCGCTCCGAATCCATGAGGCGTCGCGCGAACTTCTCCCATCCGGCCGCTACTTGTATTTCGTCCAGAAAGAACGTCACCGGTGCTCTGTCGCGCCGCTCCGGATGGAGCGCGAAGTACTCCTCGACAATCCATTGCAGGTCGCTGGCGGTCACTTCGCCCAGGCGTTCATCCTCCAAGCTGAAGAAGAGCAATGCCTCGCGCGGCAGGCCGGTGGCCAGGCGCTCGGCAAGGCATTGCCAGAGAAACGTGGTCTTGCCGCTACGCCGCATTCCGATGACGAACCGTGCCTTGCCCTTGATATCGGGCACGTATATTTCCCGGGGCGTGTAGGGCGGAATGGGGGCTGCAAGTGCGTCGGCGATCTTTTGCCGAATCACAAGTCGTATTTGTCCTTCTCTGGAAGACATATTGTATCCTTTTTATCCTTCCTAAAAAGATAATATCACCCCTTGAGCTGTAAAGTCAATGGGGACAAGGCCGTACGACGACCACGCTGGCGGCTTCTTCCGGCTAGAACGTTCTAGTCTTCAGCGAAAAGGCACCTAACTAACGGTCTTCAGGCAAACTCGTAACGATATTATCTTTTTGTAGAAGATAATTTAGGCAATATTTATCTTTTCTTGAAAGACAATATTGCTGTCGTGGATCGCCATGCGTGCGACGCTCAGACGCGGCCGTGTCTCGCCGGTTTGCGCGCGCGCCGGGGCCTGGATAAAATGCGACGAATGATGCCCAAGCTCACAGACTGGCTGGTAGCGGCCAGCGACACGATCCGTTACCTCCGGTATCGCGCGGGCCGCGCCGACGCGCCTTGGTTTCAGGATCACGGGGCCGAATGGATGCGTATCCTGGGCCTGTTTTGGGGCTGGGACAGGAATCTCCGGATCATCGGCGCCCAACACTATCATCGAGAGGGCCCGGCGGTTTTCGTGGGGAACCATATCAAGCTGAGCGATCCGTTCTTCGCGTACGCTGCGATCCATCGCGTCACGCGCGGTCCGGGGCGGTTCTGGGTGATGATGCGCGATGACTTCTTCGGCAACGCGCGGGGCATTGTGAAATGGTTTGACATGGATCGTTGGACCGCCTGCGGCGGCGCGCTCCAAATCAGCCGCGACCGCGTTCAGTTCTCGCAGTTGAAACCGTTCCTGAACGTGCTGGCCGAGGGCCAACCGTTTCTCATGTACAACGGCCGTTCGCGCAGCCGTAGCGGCCAGTTCTTCGAGTATCGTGACTGCATCGCCGAACCGGGCGGTGTGGGGCTTTTCCTAGCGCATGGCCAGCGTCGAGCCGGGCCGGATCGCCGCATTCCGGCCGTGCCGTTGGTGCGCACGTGGAACCCTGTGACAAACCGGGGCGCGATTGTCTTCGGCTCGCCGATGTATATCGCGCACGGCGCCAACCACGAAGAGCAGCGCGCCTTTGACTATGCGTTGGCCGCTCGCATGGGCGATCTCGTCGAGATCAACGTGCCGCACGTCGTGAGCGTGGTGGCGTACCTCCAATGCCTGCATCGTCGGAGGCCTGTCGTGGCACGCGCGTGGCTGGATCGCGCCGTCCGCCGCGTGTTCAACGGCCTTGTGAACCGCTACGTCGATCCGCGCGCCATCACGAATCTCGAGGGTGAGCTCGACGCCTCGCTCCGGTTCCTGGCCAAGGCCGGTGCGCTGTCGCTGCGCGAATCCGATGTTGTACTCCACGCCCAGCGCATCCTCTACCTGCCGCCGCCCGATGCCAAGTTCCTCGACGAGAATCCCGTTCGGTACCTCGCGAACCAGGTGCTTCACCTGCGCGATATCACCTCGATTGCCGAACGCGTTGTCCTCTCGTAGACCACGAGTCCGAATGGCAAGGTTGTATGCCACCGCCGGGGTGCATACAATGATCTGGGCGTAATCCAATACGGCAACCCGGAGGGAAAGGCCATGCAAGTTCTGGTCATGTACCACTCACGAACCGGCCACACACAGAAACTCGCCGAGATGATCGCGGCAGGCGTCGAGGAGGTTTCCGGTGTCGCGTGCGTCGTCAAGCCGGCCTTCGAAGTGACGCAGGAAGACTTCCTGAATTCGCAGGGGATTATCGCCGGGTCGCCGGTGTATTTTGGCACGATGGCCGCCGAGCTTAAGGATGTGTTCGACCGCTATGTCGGTGTCCGCCAGCGGATGGGCGACAAGGTGGGCGCGGCTTTCGCAACCAGTGGCGGCATCTCGGGTGGCAAGGAGACCACGATCCTGTCCATTCTCCAAGCCATGCTCATCTACGGCATGATCGTCGTGGGCGATCCGTTGGAGGCGACGGGCCACTACGGGGTTTCGTGTGTTGGCGCGCCGGATACCTTTGGCGAACTCGACGCGGCCAGCCTTGGCCGGCGGGTGGCCGAACTTGTGAAGAAGCTGAAGGGATAGCGCCGGCTCACGGATCGAGGAATCGCACCATGGCACGTCAATGCGCCGCATTCGAGTGTCTGCCCGTCGAGTCCCCCCGGCCGGATGCCGCCAGCTTCGTCGACATCGTGATGGGCCTCCGCGCCGGACGCGTGCCCCTCGTCGAGTACATCGTCGACGACGTGGTCCTCAGGCCTGTCGTGACGGAGCTTCTGGGTCGGCCGTGGGTGAACCACAGCCAAGACCGCGCGAGCCAGGCCGCTTTCTGGGACAACTTCATCGCTTTCTGGCACCGCCTCGGTTACGACTGCGTCCGGTTCGAGACGGGCCTCGGATTCGCGGAGGGGCACGTGGCGGCCGCGGATCCCGCGCCCAACTCGACCAAGCAGCGCGTCTGGACGGACCAGCACCGGGGCGTCATTACCACCTGGGACGACTTCGAGCGTTACGTCTGGCCGAGTGTCGATGATGTTGACTGGTTTGGCCTGGAGTACCTCAGCACGCACCTGCCGGAGGGCATGGGCCTCATCACGTGCCACGGCGGCGGTGTGTTCGAGCATCTCTCGCAGATCATGTCCATCGAAGGCCTGTGCCTCGCCGTGTACGAGGCGCCGGACCTCGTGCAGGCCGTGGTCGATCGGGTGGGCGAATCGCTGGCGGCGTACTACCGTCGGCTCGTGGGCCTGGACAATCTTGCGGCGGTATTCCAGGGCGATGACATGGGCTTTCGCACCGGCACGCTCATCGGGCCGGACCAGCTTCGCCAGTATGTGCTGCCCTGGCACAAGCGCCTGGCCGCCATCGCCCACGAGGCCGGACTCCCGTATTTCCTCCATTCCTGCGGAAACATCCTGGCTATCATGGACGACCTCGTCGAGGATTGCCGCATCGACGCCAAACACTCGTTCGAGGATGCCATCATACCGGTACAGGACTTCCAGGCACGCTACGGCGATCGTATCGGCGTCCTTGGCGGCGTCGACATCAACCGCCTTACTCAGGACTCGCCGCAGGCCATACGCCGACACACGCGGTTTCTCATCGAGACGTGCGGCGCGCGCGGCCGGTACGCCGTCGGCTCCGGAAACTCGATCCCGAGCTACATTCCTGTCGAGAACTACCTCGCCATGGTCGATGAGGCCGTGGCCCTGGGCGCGGCGTCAACCTAGGCGCAACAGCGGCCATGTCCTCCTCCGCGAAACACGACCCCGGACGCATACGACGTGACTAGGCAAACCACCGCATCGGGCGCACGTAGACGCATACTCGCCGTGATCCGCTGGCTGATCGGGCGGATCGTCCGGCTGGCGCTCGTCATGGCCCTGCTCGTTCTGGGAGCCTTCGGCGTAGTACAGACAGGCTGGGCCAAAACACGCCTGGACGGCGTGCTCTCGCACTACCTGACGCGACTCCCGGATCGCCGTATCACCATCGATGGGCTCGACGGATTCCTGCCCTTCGACGTCCGCATGAACCGCCTGGCGCTATCGGACGCACACGGCGTGTGGCTCGAGGCCAACGGCCTGCGCGTCAAGTGGTCGCCCACGGCGCTCCTCGAAGGGCGGATCCACGTCGACACGGCCGTGGCCGATCGCCTCCGGATCGAGCGCGCGCAGGAACCGCGCCTTGGCGCTCGCGGCCCTAAGTCCGATACCAAGCGCCCCTTCTCGTTGGGCCGGATCCTCGGCGTGGTCCGAAGACTGCCGGCGGTGACCATCGAGCGCGCGGCCATCGCGCGACTCGAGTTTGGCGAAGCCATCCAAGGCGGCCCGGCGTCGTTGACGGTCTCGGCCACGGCGCACGAGGGGCCTCGAGTATCGGTGGTTGTCGAGAGCCTTGATCCGCCCATGACCAGCGCCCACGCGGTGGTCATCCTTGATGAGGACCTCATCGAGATCGACGCCGCTGCCAACGAGCAGGAAGGCGGCCTGCTGGCGCGACTGCTCCGGATCGACGTACCGGGCGAATTGCATATCTCGGCAGCCGGCGCCGGGCCATTGGGCGCGTGGCAAGGCCGCGTGCACGGCAACGCCTGGGACCTCGGCTCCGTCGACGTGGGCGTTACCATCGCCGAGCGTGCCGGCTATGTGTTTACTGTCCAAGGCGCGCTGGAACTGGCCGAGGCGCTCCTGCCTGAGCGCGTCGCGCCGCTACTCGAAGGGCGCACCGAGATTGACGCCGCCGGCGTATACCGAATCGAGAAGGTACTCGAGGTCGAACGCGCTGACATTCGCGCCTCCTTCGCCGACGCGTCCGTTGAAGGCACGCTAGACTTCGCGTCGCGGCAGATTGACGGTGCGTACACCGTGTACGCGCCGGACCTCGCGCGCCTGCGCGACCTCGCGCAGATAGACCTGGCCGGACAGGCGTCGCTTGAAGGCGCCGTCGGTGGCTCGATGGATCAGCCAGCAATCTCGGTAGGGCTCGATGTGCACGGGCTACGCGCGGGTTCCTTCGCGGCCGAGGTGTTCCAGGGCGAGATCGACGTCGCCTTTCTCAAACCGCTTTCGGACGGTTTCGACGGCGTCGACGTTCGCGGCAAGGGCGTCATCAGCGGCGCGGCGCTCGATTCCGGGCCGCCGCTTCCGGAAACCGTAGCGGATTGGCGATTCCACGCCGTGGGCCCGAGAGATGGCGTAGTGGATGTGCAGGCCCTCGATGCATCGGCCGGCACGCTGCATGTCGAGGCTACGGCAACGGCCGATGTCGACGCACAAACCATCGCGGCCGACGTCCAGGCTCGCGCCGATGACCTCCGTCGATTCCGCGACCTGGCGCGTCTGGCCGATCTCGAGGGCGCTGCGACACTGGGCGGCCACGTGGTCGTGAACCTGGCCGAGCGCGGCGCCACGGGACGCTACACCGTCCAATTCGATCGCCTCGCGGGATTCCCGGAGATCGCGCTAGCCGTTGCCGGCACAGGTGTTCGTGTTGATGGCGAGTTGACCGTCGACGATTGGCGAGGGATTGGTGTTCCTACACTCGACATCCGCGGCACAACAACCGCCCATGCGGCGGCACGCCTCGACCTCGAGACCAAACGGTGGACGGCAACATGGCGGGCACCCGATCTGGACCTGGGCCTTTTCGCAGCCCACGCGGAACGACCCATGCGCGGCCGGGCACTCGTTGAGGGTCAGGCCTCGGGTGCCCTCCATGATTTCTCCGCCTCTGCGCGCGTCGAGATCGCAGGTCTCGACGTGGACGCCACACGTTTCGAGGCCGTAACGGCGAATGCCGATGTCCAAGGTCTCCCCAACGAGCCCTACGGCGCCATCGAGGCCGCTGTCGTGTATGCAGGACACCGCCTGACGGGCCGTTCAGACTTCCGCATCGAACCTGAACGTTGGGGCTTTGACGGCATACGCGTCGACGGCCTTGGCTTTCACATTGCGGGTGGCGGCGCTGTGGCCGCGGGCTCGCGCACCGCAACGGCATCGATGCACGGCAGCACGGAAGACCTCGCGCCTCTCGGCGACTTCCTCGGGAAGCCTGTGGAGGGCCAAGCCGAGTTCGACCTGCGCCTATCCGAACACGCCGGCGCACAAGACATCGAGATCACCGCCACCGCGCACGACCTATCGACGGAATTCGCACGTGCCACCAGACTCGCCCTAGACGGCGTGATCCGCGACGTGCTGGGCACGCCCACCGCCGCGGTCACCGTCGAGGCCACTGAGCTGGTCGGCGCCAGCCAGGCCTTGACGACCGCTACCGTGGCGGCCCGCGGCACGCGCGATCAACTGGACATCGAGGCACATATCGAGAGCGTTCCATACACGCCGTACCACGTCGACGCAGCCGCAACAGCCGTCTTGCTGGGCGGTATCCAATCCCTCGAACTCACGAAACTCGAAGGCGCTTACCGCGACGTCGACTTTCGGCTCGCGCGGACGGCAATGGTCGAGCGCGCCGGCAAGTCGTACCGCCTCGAGGGTCTCGCCTTGGCCATCGCGGCAGGCGCCATCGAGGCCGACGCAAGCGTAGGTCCGGAGGCCATCGAGGCCGTGTGTCGATGGAAGGACCTGCCGCTGGACTTGGCGCACCTCGCGGGCATCGACGATATCCACGGTACGGGCCACGGCGAGATCCGCGTCAACGGAACCGCGGCCGAACCGTCCATCCGCGTTGATATCGGCGCCGAGCAAGTACAGATCCGGGCGGCTTCGCTCGAGGGCGTCTCGCCGGCCCGTGTGTCCGGATCGGCCGAATGGGCCGCCGGCACCTTGCACGCCGAAATGGCGATCGCCGACCTGGTCGAGGAGCCCATCCTCGGGAATATGGCCGTGCCGATGGCGCTATCGCTGACGCCTTTCAACATCGAGATCCCGGAGGGCGGTGCTTTGGCCGGCCATGTCGAAGCCCGGGCCGATCTGGCGACCGTCGGCCGCCTGCTCCTCCTGGACCGCCATCGCGTCTCCGGGCAGGCCTCCGCGACCTTCGATCTGGCTGGCACCATCGCGCAGCCGGTCGCAAAGGGCCGCGCGATCATCGAGAACGGCGCGTACGAATACGATGTGACCGGCACCGTACTGCGCAACATCGCGGCCGAAGTCGCCGCCGACGGAGCGCGGATCGACCTCGTTCGTTTGAGCATGGACGACGGCGTCGGCGGCACGCTCTCCGCCTCCGGTTCGCTGGCGCTGGACACGGCGAGGCATCTCCCCTTCGAGGGAAAGGCCGTTCTCCAGAACATGCGCATTATCCAGCGTGACGATGCAACGGCGACAACCGACGGAAACCTGTCGCTCGCGGGGACCCTCGATGGCGGGGAAGTCGCCGGCGCCCTCACTGTATCCGAGGCCGAGATCCGCGTGCCTGAGCGACCGGCGAGACTAACACCGGCTATCGAGGTGGTAGAGGTCCGAGAGAAAGACACGGTGCCCGAAGCGCTTGTCGTCCCCACGGCAGCCGCAACGCGCGATGCCGATGGATTGGCGTCGCGCATCGGTATGGACGTCAGCGTCACGGTTCCGGGCCGGGCTTTCGTGCGGGCACCCAACCTCAGTTCCGAGTGGAAAGGCGACTTCCGCGTCCGAGGCCAAGCCCGGGCGCCTCGGATCGAGGGGAGTCTCTCCGCGGTGCGCGGACACCTGATGTTCCTCAACCAACGCTTCGTTTTGGCGGCGAGTACCGTTGATCTGGACGGCAGTTATCCTCCGGCCCCGGCCCTCAACGTCACCCTCGAGACCCACGCCCAAGACCTGACGGCCCAGCTCGAGATCTTGGGTAACCCCCGGCACCCGGAGATCCATCTGGCCTCCGATCCTTCCCTTCCGCAAGACGAGATTCTGGCGCGCCTGCTGTTCGGCCGCGAGCTCACGGAAATCTCGCCGATGCGCGCGATCCAACTCGCCCAGGCCGCCCACGCGTTGCACGGCGAGGGCGGAACGCTGGACTTTCTCAGCCGAACTCGACAAACGCTCGGCGTGGACGAACTGGAACTCACGCGAGACGGCGCGGCCGGCGAGATGCCGACCATCAATGTCGGCAAGCACTTGGGCGATCGGTTCTACGTCGAGATGGAGAAGGACCTGGAACAGCCTGGCGGCCGCGTTTCGGTCGAAGCCGAGGTCACGCGGAATATCACACTCAAGAGCGACGTCGGCTCCGACTCGAAGGGCGGCGTATGGCTCGAGTGGGAGCACGACTACTGATCCCCGGAGAAGGAATCCCTGGATGCAGAAACCCCTAAGCTTCGCCGTGATCGGCTGCGGCATGCTCGCGCGTCAGCAGCACATTCCCAATATCATCCGCTCTGCCGAATCAACCTTGCACACGCTGTGCGACCTTTCGGAAGAGACACTCGCCGAGTGCCGTAACGCGTTCGCCGTGACCAGGACCACTACGGACTTCCGAGAAGCCGTCGCCGATCCGGAGGTGGACGCCGTGGTGTTGGCGACCACGGAACGCGTCCGTCTGCCGGTGATCGAGGCGTGCGCGGAGGCGAGGAAACCCATCTACGTCGAGAAGCCTATTGCCGGAAGTCTCGCCGAGTTGTACGCCATTCAGCGCGTGGTTAACCAGGCCGGTATTCCCTTTTGTGCAGGACACAACCGGCGCAACGCCCCGGCCATGATCGATGCCCACCGGATCTTCCGTCATCACATGACCCATCCCGGGCCGTGTTCGTGGCGGTTCGATCGCGAGGGCGCCGGGCGGCCGCGGCTGGCCGACGACGGCACGGCGGGCATGTTGGTGCGAATCAATGATGATTGGTACTCCTGGAAAGGCTGGGTTTTCGACAAAGAGGACGCGCCGTTCGGGCCAATGCTCTTCGAGATGACCCATTTCACGGATCTCTGCAACTGGTTCCTCGCGGCTGAACCAACCGAGGTTGTCGCGCTTTCCGGGGGCATGTTGAACCACGGCGTTATCGTGCGGTATGCCACCGGCGAGATCGCCACCATCTCCATGTCGGCCAACGGCACCTTCGGCTATCCGAAAGAGCTCTACGAGATGATGGGCCAGGGCGGGATCGTCGTCGTGGATCACATGGTCGAGGTGCGGACGGCGGGGATCGCCGACGCGCCGCCTCGGATCTGCTATCCGGTGTTGGACGATCCGTATCCGGACATGGACGGGGACGGTGGACTCCCATCGTGGCTCGCCAAGAAGCGCCGCGTGTGCCGGGAGATTGCCGAGGGCGGCGATCCGATGCGCATCCTCGTTCCCGCGCCGGATCGCGGCCACGCGCATGCCCTTGATCGATTCGTCGACGAGATCCGAGGCCAAGGGCCTCGCGTTTGCGGCATTGATGAGGCCGTACTGGCCACGCGGGTGGCGTTTGCGGCCATTACAGCGGATCGCGAGCGGCGCGTCGTGCGGCTCGACGAGGTCTGAACGGTCCGTTGCGCGGTTGCATCGCTCTGGATGGCCGCGTACCATGGCACCGCACCATGGGAAAGCGCCAAGAGCGCGCGAGGAGATGAATATGCATAAGGGACATTCGGTTCTCGTGGCCAGCGCGATACTCGTCATGCTCGCGGGCGTCGCCTCGGCGGCGTCGCTCGGCGATGAGGCCGCGCCGCTCGTCATCAAGGAATGGGTGAAAGGCGATCCGGTGTCGATCACGCCGGGAACGACGTATATCATCGAGTTCTGGGCCACGTGGTGTGGGCCGTGCAAGCGGAGCATCCCCCATATCTCCGAAGTACAGAAGAACTACGCGGACAAGGGCGTTGTTGTCATCGGCATCACAGACGAAGAGGACCTCGAAAAGGTCAAGGCCTTCGTCACAGAGATGGGCGATGATATGGCCTACACCGTCGCCATGGATGACGCTGGGCAGACAAACACGGCGTACATGAAAGCCTTCGGTGTATCCGGTATCCCTCACGCCTTCATCGTGGACAAGCACGGCGTGGTCTGCTGGAATGGCCATCCCATGGATCGCATGGAAGCTGTTCTGGATCAAGTTCTCGCGGGCACGTTCGATGTTGCCAAGCGTCGGGAAGTGGCCAAGGCGGAGGCGCTCGTGCCGGTGTACGGTTACCTCGGCACAAAGACCGACGAGGTTGATCTCGCCCTCGAGGCCGCCAAACGGATCCTCAAGTACGGCGAATCCGACGCGGCCGTACTCAAACAGATGGCCTCCATCACCATAGACGACGGCTTCCGCAGCCCTGATCTCGAACTCGCCGAGCAGGCCATCAAGCGCGCTTACGAGCTCTCAGGTGGTGAGGACGCTGAACTGAACGAGACCTATTATCAGGTACTCAAGAAACTCGGCCGCGATGAAGAGGCCAAGAAGTACCGCAAAGAAGCCATCGGCGCATTCCTCGAAGAGAATCTCAAGCAATAGTCAGATTCGCCCAAGGAGCACCATGACGGATCTCTCGCGTCGTCGTTTTCTCGAGTTGGCGGCCGTCTCGGCCGTGCCGCATGCGTTCGGCCTGGGCGTCGACAGGTTGTCATTCGATTGGAGCGCCTCCCACCTCGTCTCGGCGCTGGCCGACGCCCACAGCGCACCGTGGCATGCGATCCGCGCTGTCGTTCTGTCCGGCCGTGTCGGTCCAGCCCGATGGGGCCAATGGGCGTCGACGGGGCCGCTGCATGAGGCAAAGGAGATGGATGCTATCGCCGTCAGGCTGGCCGCACTCCTGTTCGCGGCGGATGCCCACGACCTCGTCTCTGCGACGGCCATATCGGATCGCGGCCGGGGGTTGCTTCTCAGCGCGCGCTACAACGACGGTCTAGGGGTCACATTGGCCATAGGGCCCGCCCTTCGGTTGCCGGAAACGCCCATTATCCGCTGCACCCGCGGCTCCATCGAGCCTATTGACGGCACAATTCGAATCGTTGAAGAAATCCCGGCCGCGTCTATGACATCCACCGCGTCCACACCGTTCACAGGCTGCGGCCAAGACGCGGCCCTGCTTGACGCGGCCCGCCTCGCCTGCGCCACCCTAACCCGCGTCGCCCGTACATTGCGCGGATAGCCACGCCCTTCGGGGGCTGTAGTATCTCCTCAGTTCTTGCCTTGGAGGGCGGCAAGGCGTTCCGATGCCTGGATGAAGGCGGGTACGGCCTCGATGGCGGCGCGGTAATGCGCGATCGCCTCGGCCGTATCATTGCGTCGCTCGGCGTCAATGCCGAGGAAGAAGCGGGCTTGCGCGACGTCGGCGTGCTCGCGGATGATCTCGCGGCACCACGCGACGGCTTCATCCCAGCGTCCCCGGCGGCGCGCAAGGTCGGCGGCCTCGACCCGCCCGGCCACGGCTGTGCCTTCACGCGAGAGATCGGCGATCGCGGAGTCTACCGAGGCCATCCGATCGCGGAACGCCGCGTTACGCGGCGTGGCTTCAAGTAGCCGCGCGCGGGCATAGGCATCGAGTGCGTCCGCGTAATCGCCCGATGCCCACCGGGTCTCGGCGATGGCCCAAGCCGCCTCGGCGAAGTCCGACTCCGCGTCGAGCGCGGCACCGAAGTCCTCCACGGCGCCGGCCGTGTCTCCGGAGGCCGCGCGGACGCGCCCACGCGCGAACGCGCACGCGGCGCGCGGATCCGGATCGGGCAGGACGATGGCCATGTCGGGAAACAGGACGTCCAGCTCGGCGACGGCCGCGGCGGTGGCATAGTACGGCAACTTGGACAAGGGGCACGCGGTGGCCTCGCCCGAGGCCATTTCCAAGGCGCGGCTGTAAGTCTCCTCGGCGCTCGACCACGCTCCTCGGCGCTCGGCCCGGGGGCCGGCATCGAGCGTGTCGGCGAAGTGCGATACACGTCGGCACGCAGCCTGGTACCGGGCGACGTTCGGTAGAACCACAACAAGAACGAGAACGGCGGCCAGCACGATGCTCGCGCGTCGGTGCGGCACGGCCCCCGACGGGCGCGTTTCGCCGGCCCGCGCCGCGATCGGGCCGAAGGCAAGCCCCAACAGGAAAGGGAACAGCGAGAGCGTTGTGAATGGCTGCACCGCGAGCATGAGGAAACAGGCGAAGAACACACCGAGCAGCGCGGCGCCGAGACGCTGAGGTATGGGATCATCGGACTTCAGCAGATGCCGCCACACAAGTCGAGCCGCGCGCAGCCAAAACCACGCATAGGCCGCGAGGCCGACGATACCGAGTTCGAGCCAGTACTTGAAGGGGCCGCTGTGGAGCGTGGCGCCAGCCAGTCGAAGGGGATCCGCGGCCTCGCGCATCGCGACGTCCGACGCGCCGACGCCCGTGCCCACGAGGCCGTACTTCGGGAGGAGGGACCAGGCCACGGTGAAACCGTACCACCGCGTCTCGTACGAGGCATCGCGACTGGTAATCCCACGCGCGGCGCGTTCGACAAGGGCCTTCGCGTACGGAAGACCGACGATGCCCATGACGGCGATGACGGCGGCCATGACCGCCACCGTCTTCCACGCGCCGAAACGCCGCCGGCCGAGCGTTGCCGCAAGGGTCACGAGGAGTGCCATGGCCGCGACCAGCGCACTCCGCGAGAAGGCCACGATAATGCCCGCGACCAGCACGCTGGCCGTGAGCGCCGTCGCCGACGTGCGCCAAGGATTCCGCCAGTGTGCGAAAGAGAGCCAGAGCGCCACCGGCAACGCCGCCAGGAGCGCCAAAACGCCTTGGTTGAAGTCGGGCGTCGTGGCCGCCATGCGCATTAGAGCGCCGGCGCGCATGTCGGTGGTGATGCGGCGCCCGAGCTGGCGTGTAGCCGAGACGATGGCCGGCGCGGCCCATCCCGCGGCGCAGGCTAGCGCCAAAAGGCCAACCAGCATGGCCGATACCGCGAAGGCCCGCGCCACCGCCGCGGCATCTTCGGCCTCGGCCGTCGCGCACGCCACGGCATAGAACAGCACCAGGTAGGACAGCAGGGTCTTGAGCTCAGCCACGGAGAGTCGCGGGTCGAGCGAATGCATCGCGGACACGAGACATGCGGCGGCGAACACACACAGGGGCGCCTCGAGTCCGGTGCGCGGAAATCGTCGGTCGCGGGCGCGCTGGGCGCCCACCAATACGATCAGCGCAGCTCCGCACACCTTCACCAGCGTGACGCCGACACCCGGGACACGCTGGAACATCTCCCACGGCCAAGCCATCGCGATAGTGAACAGCAGAAACCGTTGCAGTTGGCCCGTCCAGGTCGATCGCCGATGTGCGATGATAGCTCGCGCAGTCACGCCGTCACCGTGTCTTGTCCGCACGCTCTTGAGCGATGCGGTCTCGAAGCTTGCGCGCAGAGTCCAGTCGCCAACCGGAGCCGTGTTCGATGTAGCCGTCGAGTAATTCGAGGGCCTTGTCCGGTTGGCCGGCGTCATACAGCAGCTTCGCAGCGTGATAGGCGTTGAGCCCCGTCGCATCAAAACGGTGCCCCTCGAGATAGGCCTCGAGCGCCTCGTCCGTGCTTCCCTCGGCTTCCAGGGCGGCGCCCATCTGATACTTGGCGTGGGCGCGATCACCGTCGCTCTGCTGAAGGGCGGCCTGCTCGAACCAGGCCGTTGCCGCCGTCAAGACGTCTTCGTGGCGCTCGAGCTGGCGGAACGCGTCGCACAGCAGGCCGCGCGCCTTCAGGTCATCGGGATGGGCCTTGATGCAGTCGTCGAGCACCGGCAAGGCCTCGATGGCGCGTCGGTCGCCGATGAGCGCCTCCGCGAGGCCGCGCAAGGCCCATCCGCGCTGACGTGGATCATCGAACGGTACATCGAGGGCCTTTCGATACGTCTCGATCTCCGCCGCGGTTTCGCCGGCCTCGTGCAAGCGTTTGGCCTCCTCGACCACCACCTCGCCGAGGCGGGTGCCCAGCCGGTTCACGATCGGCCCGCCGAGACGCGCATATCCGTAGATGCCCCCCACGAAGAGCACGAACGCAGCCGCGCCCACACCGGCGAACAGGAGCCGCGCCTTGGCAGGCACAACCTGCTCGAAAGGGGGATCCGATTCGCGAAGGATCGGCTTCTCCGGGGATCGAGGCGACTCCATCAGATGTGAACTCTCCAGGCGCAATACGCTGGCCGGCATTATACCGGACACCGCATCGGTCACAAACATGGTTCGACGAATGGCGGGACGCTCTCTTCCCCTGCGGGAGAAGAAGCGAACGCGATCGGGCGCCCCAGGTTAGGAATGCCGAATCAGTTCCTCCAGGCGATGACCATAGTCGGCGTCATTCTTGAGATCGCGAAATGCCGAGCGGTCGCCTGCGATGCGTCTGATGATGCTCCGATCGATGCGGACGGCGCGTTCCAGTAGCTCGGTGGTCTTGCGGAAGCAGTCCTTCACCGGGAAACGGGCAGGTTCCCTGCGGGCAAGGAAGCACAGGGTGCGCGCCTTTCCAAACAGCGCCTCGGCATAGTTGGGCTTCTGCTGCAGGGCCTGGTTGTATGCGGCCAGGGCCTCTTCGTCGAGGCCGAGCTGACCCAGAATGAACCCCCGCTCTCGGTGTGCTTCGGGATAGTTCGGCCGGAGGCGCGTGGCCTCCTCGTACGCCTGGAGCGCTTGCCTGAGTCGTTCTCTGTCAAGCCCGCGAATGGTAGTCAGGATGAAGCCGCGGGCGAAGTAGGCCTCGGCAAACTCCGGGCGGAGCTGTAGGGCTAAGTCGACCTCCTGAAGGGCTTCGGCGTGGCGCCCATGATTGGCGAGCGCCGCGCCGCGGTCGCAGTGGGCTTCCGGATGGCCCGGACGGAGCTCGATGGCGCGGTCGAAGCAGCCCAGGGCCTTGTCATAGCGCCCCAGGAGCGCGAAAGTCCGGCCACGCTGATAGTGGGCCTCCGCACTATCCGGACGCAACTCGATGGCGCGGTCGAAATCGGTCAAGCCCCCCCGCGCCCGTCCCATGCGCGTGAGGGTCACGCCCCGGTTCATGAAGGTCTGAAAGTCCTCGGGGCGCCGCTCGAGGACGTACGTGTAGTCGGCCAGCGCCTCGTCAAATCGCTCCAGGCGGGCCAGGGCCGTTGCGCGGCTCAGATAGATGTCGAGACTGTCCGGGCGCAGCTCGATGGCGCGCGTGTAGTCGGCCACCGTCTCGTCCAAACGATCGATCCGGGCCAAGGTTTGGGCCCTATTCATATAGGCCTCGGGACTGAGCGGACGCAGTTCGATGGCACGACCGTAATCGGCCAGCGCCTCGTCGAACCGATCCATGCGGGCCAAGGTGATCCCCCGGTTCATGTGCGCCTGGTAACTCCCGGGACGCAACTCGATGGCGCGGTCGAAATCGGCCAACGCTTCGTCGAATCGGTCCATGTGGCTGAAGGCAATGGCCCTATTCATGAGGGCTTCGGGACTGTCGGGATACACGTCGACGGCGTGGTCGAAATCGGCCAGCGCCTCTTCGAACCGCTCCATGCGGGCTAAGGTGATACCTCGGTTCACGCGTGCCTGCGGATCGTCGGGACGCAACTCGATCACGCGGTCGAAGAGGGCAAGCGCCTCCGCAAATGCCCTCGAGCGGCCGAGAGAGATGGCGAGGTCCAAGGCGCGTTGCTCCGGCAAGGCGCCCAGGGCGGAAGCTTTCTGCCAATCCTTGTGCGCGGCCTCGCGGAATTCCGGCCCCATGTGCCCGAAAGTGCGTGCGCGGTGCACATAGGCAAATGCGTAATCCGGTTCGAGTTCAATGGCGTGGCTGATCGCCTGGACCGCTTCCGGGTAGCGCTTTAGGTTGGCCAGGGTCTGGCCCATGTGCATGTAGGCCTGGGCGTATTCCGGGCGCCGCGCTATGGCCTGTTCGTGAGAATCCAGGGCCTCCTGGAGGCGCCCCATCCGCGCCAAGGTGACGCCCCGGTTGAGGTAGGCTTCAGGATAGTCGGGCCGAAGTTCCAGTGCCTGCTGGAAGGCCGTGAGCGCCGCCTCGAAGGCTTCCTGCCGCGAGAGCGTGATGCCCAAGTGCAGGTAGGTGTAGTAACTCGTGGGATGAAGGTCAAGGGCGATACTGAACTCCTGTTGGGCCTCCTCAAAACGGCCCAATCGAGCCAGCACAATCGCGCAGTTGGTGTGGGCATCGGCGTACTTGGGCTGCAACTCCAGGGCGTGACGCAGGGAGTCGAGCGCGCCGGGCAGATCGCCGCGGCGGGACAAGATGCGGGCTCGATGATTGTGGGCCTCGGCAAAGTCGGGTTGCAGCTCCAGGGCCCGGTCATTCGAACCGAGTGCTTCGTCGAGACGGCCGAGTCGTGCCAGGGCCTGTCCCATGTGAAGGTGGGCTTCGGCGCGCTCCGGGGCTATCCTCAGCACCGCTTGCAGCGTCTGAAGGCTACCGACGAGATCGCCGCGACGATCATGGGCGTGGCTCAAGTGCAGCAGCGCTTCACCGTCCCGCGCCTCTTCCAGCGCCCTCGACAGGATCTCCCAGCGATCCTCTTCCGGATCCGGCCCCTCGGGATACTGGACGGCATACACGAGGTGGCCAAAGTGAGGATGGAGCTTCTGGGCCGAGGGCCGCTCAAGCAGGAAGGAATAATTCCAGAGCGACAACAGCATGTGCTCGATGGGGTGTTGAACGGTGTCACAGTGGAAGACGTTGTTCAACGCCAATTGCAGCCTAGGCACGGTAAGGGGAACGCTGCCGGCATCAAGCAGCTTCATGGCCCGCAGGGCATCCTTTTCCGGGTCGGGAAGCATTCGGAACCGCTCCACCATGGCCCGTGTCCGATCCCTCATGGTGATATTGCCGGGCAACGGGTAGTTCCGCGCCTCAGTCGGGGCCAGGTCGAACCCGGCGGTGGCCGCCAACTGCACGCGCTGGACATCCGTCATGGGATGCAGCCGTAGCTTCAACAATCCTTCACAGAAGTACGTGACATGGTTTCCGTGCCCCGCTGCAATGGCGGCGAAGTCGCCACCTTCTCGGCACGTGCCGGCCACCGCATGACGGCCGCCGGCGGCGCTCCCTATGCGCCTCATGAAGAGCTCGAGATTGTAGTTGGATTCGGCGAAGGCGGGCAGATTGTCAAGAGTGACGACCACCTTTCGCCCCTTGAGATGGGCAAACACGCTCTCTTCCGGAACGGGACGCGAGTCGTCCGGCATCACGACGGTATACCCGTTCATTCTGCGCAGGATGTGGTAGAGCGTGAGCGTCTTTCCCGAGTAGAGGAGATCGACGAGGATGAATCCCTGGCCATTGCGCAAGAGTTGTTCGAGATCTCCCTCGGAGAACTCGCGAACGAGACCCGTGTCCGCGTCGACAAAATCGCCCTCCTCCACCATCTTGCGGGGGAAGTACTTTCCGTAGAAGGGGCGTTCCTCTCGGAATCCCTCGTTGTGCCCACCGCCGCTGTGCCGCAATACCCGAAGCCCCAGGTCTTCGAGCGTGAGGGCTTCCGCGGACTTGCACAGGCCGAAGGCGGACTGCAGACTGCGCGCGCGCGCGCGCATGATGTGTCCGAGCCAGGAGGTCAGGTAGAGCAGGACAAACAGCTCACCCCCCAGGAGGAGCATCTGCTGATGGGCCTTGGCCAGCTCCGTCGCCCGCGCCGCAATGGGGAAGACGAATCCGTGTGTGACGTAGCTCGCGACAAGATTGACCGCCTGCACGCCTAGCACGGCCCAGGCAAACCATTTCAGTGTGCGGTGAAGTGAGGCAAGAAGGAAGAGAAAACGCATCCCCAGGCATCTGGCCTGCCGGAACAACGCGGCGACCGCGCGTCGGACACGAGCCGGCCGGCTCCCGCTTCTTGCCATAGTTGGGCCTCCTCGATGAACCACCACCAAACCGGGGACGCGCCGCCGGGCGGGCGTGTTTGCAGGCGGGTCAACCACCTCGGTTGGGCGGCCCATCCTGCGGAGACCGGCCTCCATAAGTCAAGCCGCCTGACGACATCGGTGAGATGATGCGCTGCGGTTTGCAGCGCCGTGGATTCGTTTGCTATACTTATGCGGTTGTGTGCAGGGTTGTGTCTGCGCAGTGCAATTCCCGCCCCCCTGGTGAGCGTTTTCGCGTAATACGGCGGCGCGAGGGGTGCGCGTGGAGAAGGCGGTCGGTGTGGCAGAGCGTACGTTTGTGATGATCAAGCCGGACGGCGTGGGGCGGCGGCTGTGCGGCGAGATCATCCGCCGATACGAGTCGAAAGGACTCAAATTGGTCGGGCTCAAGATGCAGGTCCTGACGCGCGCCATGGCGGAGAAGCATTACGCGGAGCACATCGGAAAGCCGTTCTTCGAGTCACTGGCGGCGTTCATCACATCGGGCCCCACGATCCAGATGGTCTGGGAAGGCGTCCACGCCGTGGAGGTCGTGCGCAGGATCAACGGTGCCACGTCGTGCCAGAAGGCGGACGTTGGAACCATCCGGGGCGACTTCGGCCTGAACACGCAGAAGAACTTGGTTCATGCGTCGGACTCGACCGAGACGGCCGGCCGCGAGATTGCGTTGTATTTCGATCCGTCCGAGCTTTGGGACTACCCCATGCCGGACGGACGGTGGTTGATGGAAACGTAGAACGAACCGAGAACGCGGAGGAATGCATGGCTGGTGGTAGAAAAGTCCGGCGTGCGAAGATAGCGAAGCACAAGCGGAAGAAGAAGCGTCGCGCCAGTCGCCACAAGAACAAGTAGATCGGGCCGCGCGCGGTCCCGTGTTCCATTTGGAAGGGAAGCTTGTTCTTGCGGTGCGGAGAAGATAGGTACGTCATCAACACGCTTGGACGCCTCCGGCCCCGAGAAGCGGGGCCGGTTCTTTGTGGGCGTGCCGTGTGGCGGCGCGCCCGAGAGGGCGTGGTGTGCGTGTGGAGGACGGCGAACCGGCGAGTGACAGGAGGGATGCCTCATGCCTGATGAAGAAGGTCCGAGAATCATCGTTGATGAGGACTGGAAGGCCAAGGTCGAGCGGGAAAAAGAGGAAGTCCAGCAACAGGCCGAGCAGGACGAGGAGCAGGACGACCAGGAACCTCGCCCCTTCGATGAACTGGTGAGCTACCTCGTGACGCACGCCATGGGCGCGATGGGCATGTTTGCGCCGCGCGACGCGCAGGAGGTACCCGTCAATCTGGACCTCGCACGGTTCATCATCAACTCGATGGTGGCCTTGCGCGACAAGACCAAGGGTAACCTGACGCGCGAGGAAGAAGGCGCGCTGAAGAACGTCATTGCGGACCTTCAACAGGCCTTCGTGTCCTGCTCCGAAGCCGTGCAGGAGACGGCGTTGCGTCGGGGCACGGCCCCGTCGCCGCCGGACAGGCCGTCTGGAATCATCCGGCCGTAGTGGCGGGCGGCGGAGTCGCCCGTGCATCGCGGGCGGCGCGGGGCCGCCTTGGGGAGGTTGAACCATGCCTGGATACGTAATCGCCGGGATGCAATGGGGCGACGAAGGCAAGGGCAAGATTGTCGACTGCCTGACGGAGCACGCCGACTTGGTGGTACGGCACCAAGGGGGAAACAACGCTGGCCACACCGTCGTCGTTCGAGGACAGAAGACGATCCTCCATTTGGTGCCGAGCGGCATTCTGCACCCCACGGTGGCGTGCGTGATCGGCAATGGCACCGTGGTGGACCCGGTCGTCCTGCTCGAGGAGCTGGACGGGCTTCGTGCGGCGGGTTACACCATCGAGAGGCGGTTCTTCGTCTCGGACAGCGCCCACGTGATCATGCCGTATCATAAGATGCTGGACGGCGCCCAGGAACGCTTCCGGGGCAAGAACCGGATCGGGACCACCGGCCGAGGCATCGGCCCGGCCTATGCCGACAAGGCTGACCGGTTCGGTATTCGGATGGGCGACCTAATCCACCCGGATCGGTTCAAGCAGCGCCTTGAGGTCGTGCTCGAATACAAGAATGCCGTTCTCACCAAGGTCTTTGGCGAGGCGCCGTTGGTGTTCGACGCGGTGTATGACGAGTACCTGCGTTATGCGGAACGCCTGCAACCGTTTGTGGCGGATTCCGTGGCCTTGGTGCACCGCGCCCAAGCCGCCGGCAAGCGGATTGTGTACGAAGGCGCCCAAGGCTGCATGCTCGACATTGATCACGGCACGTTTCCGTACGTGACGAGCTCGACGACCCTGTCGAGTGGCGCGTGTCCGGGCGCGGGCGTCGGGCCAGCCCTGCTGGAGGGCGTACTGGGAGTGGTCAAGGCCTACACGACGCGCGTCGGCGAAGGTCCGTTTCCCACGGAACTCACCGGCAAGATGGGCGAGGTGCTGCGCACGCGAGGGCACGAGTTCGGCGCGACGACGGGGCGTCCACGCCGCTGTGGCTGGCTGGACGGGGTTCAATTGCGGCGCGCAATGATGCTCAACGGTACCACGGGTATCGCCTTGACGAAATCGGATGTGTTAGATGCCTTCGACACCGTGAAGATCTGCACGGCGTACCGGTTGGCCGGCGGCGAAACCAAGGATTTCCCCACGCAACTGGCGGATCTCGCGGCCGTCGAGCCGGTGTACGAGGAATGGCCGGGCTGGCAGGAGGACACCAGCGCCTGCGCGTCGTGGGATGATCTTCCGGCGAAAGCCCGGGCCTATTTCGGCCGAATCGCCGAGCTGGTCGAGGTGCCGCTGACCATCGTCAGCGTGGGGCCTGGTCGCGAACAGACGATCTACTGTCGAGACCTCTTCGACTAGGACGTCACAGGGGCGCAATGTATGACGAAACGCGCCTCACGGCTCCCGGCGATTCCCTCGGTGGGCGTGGTGTGTGTTGCCGCACTGGCGCTAGCCGGGTGCCTGGCCAGCGAGGCTCCCATTCCACCCCATGAGGCGCTGCGGCACGCCACGGAACGCGTCAACGCCCTTCTCGCCGAGGAGCGGACCTCGTCGCACCGACAACCGCCGGAGGCCTACGCCGAGGCTGAGGATCCCAATGCCATCACCTTCTGGTTTTCGAATCATCCCCTGTTCGGCAAGTTGATCGGGACCTCGTCGGCGGTCACCGCCTTCCGCGAGGCGCACCCGAACGTGAAGCTGTCGGCGCAATACATCGGTGATTGGCCCGTGGCCGTGCAGAAGCTGACCGTGAGTCTGGCCGCTGGCGACCTTCCGGACATCGCCCTCGTCCCTCGTGCTTGGCTGGCGCGCCTGATTGAGTCGGGGCGTATCGCCGCGCTGGATGAACAAATTCCGAGATGGCTCTTCGACGACCTGCGCCCCAAGTTTCATGAGGCGTTGACCGCCGACGGCCACCTCTACGGCCTTCCCGCCGACGGCTCCTGCAGCGTACTGTTCTGGAATCGCGATGTCGTCGGTGAGGACGCTCCGGAAACGTGGGAGGCGCTCAAGGCCACCGCCTGCCGGATGCATGAAGCAGCCCAGAGAGACAAGCAGCCCGCCTACGCCATCGGCGATGTCCCATTCATCGAGACGTTGTGGTCCGCCGGCGGATATGTGTGCACCGGCGCTCGCTGCGGCCTGGACGATCCTGCGGCCCATGAGGCCTTGGACTTTCTCTTGATGCTGCGCGATCGAGGATTGGCCCATCCCCGCGCGCTCGGGCGCCCGGAAGCCGCGTTTGACCTATTCGTGAGCGGCCAGGTGGCCATGACGGTTGGGCCAAGCATCTGGACCGAGCGCGCATCCCCAGCGAAGTTCGCCGTGGGCATCGGGCCGGTTCCCGGCAAGCGGGGCGAGATCGCACGCCTTTCCGAAAACGTGCTCGTCGTGTTTCGCAAGCACGCCGAGTCGAAGCGGAGCGCCCTGGTCAGTGTGCTGGCATTCCTGATGGGTCCCGAGATCCAGGGTTGTGACGCCATCGAGCGAGGCTCGGCACCGGTGCTCGACAGCGTGGCCGGGCGTTGCCCCGCTCCCGCCGGGCTTGAAGCCGCCTTGGCGGCCGCCCAAGCCGCACCACTGACGGGCGTATGGAGTCCGGCCGAATTCGAGCTAGCTCGCTATCTCAGTCTTGCCTTCGCGTACCGCCCGGAGAAGGACTCGGCGCCGGCGCAGCAATAGGTTCGCGCAGGAGGCGCTCGACGTCGAAGAACACCAACGTGTTCTCCGCGCCGATGATGAGCCGCCCGGCCGCCCATCGACCATCTCGAGAGATTGACGGCCCGAACTCGGGGATCTCGGCCTCTTCCGTCAGGCCTCCGGCCGCAACCTGCGTCAACGGCTTTCGACCGAAGGGGGGCGTGCCGTCGATCATGCAGATCTGGCTCTGGCCTTCCGTATCCAACGCGGCGGCCAATAGGAACTGGCCCGAAGGGTGCCACGGCAATTGACTGATCCGCCCGGCGCCCATCTCGGCGACACTCGGCGGATCGCTTGACATATCGATGAAATGCAGCGTGTTCTCGGGTACGCCGTCGGCCTTCGTCGCCACCACGAGCCCAAGACCGCCCGGCGCGAACGCCATCGCGGCAACGTCGAAAACACCCTCCAGGCACTTCGCGCCGGACATCTCCGATCCGCCGGCGCGAACCACCCACACCTCGGTGGTGTCCGACCAATCGCGCCGGACATAGGCGATCCGGGCGCCGTCGGGCGAGTACAGCGCATCCGTAATGGCCGCATCCCGCGTGGTGATGCGCGTCTGGACGCGTCCGAGGGGACTGTCGCGCACGTCCCGTTCGGCGAGGTAGTTCCGCTCCGGTGATTCCCGGTCGGCCAAGATTAGGCACGCGGTATGGCCATCGGCGGGATTCACTGTCACGCCGGTACAACTTCCGGGAAAGAAATCGGGATCCTCGGCGAAGTGGCCGAGCGGATCCGCTTGAAACAGCGACGTGAAGGATCGTGCCACGGAATCCCACGGCCGTGCGGCGAGGCGAAGGAATGGCTCATTGTGGCGCCCCTGCGATGGAAGCAGGTAAAGAATCCGACGGTGCAAGCTTGATGCCAAGGGGGTTGGCGGCACAAAGGTCTCCATACGGAATGGCAAGAGGTCCTGGGGCGCCGCATGGGGCGGCTCCACCACGTGATAGCCGATTTTCCGTGCCGGATCGATCACGGCGAGTTCCTCGGGCTGTGGCGGGCCCGAGGTGGGTCGCCCGCCGACGCGGGCCAACGCCACGGGTTCGTCGCCCAGCCAGTCGACCCCACTCTGGACGAACGGGTTTCTGGGGAAGCGCACGAGGACAATGCCGACGGCCGGTTCTTCGAACACGAGATCCTGCCATACATACGGCTCTTCGGGCCGGGTCAGCACGACAACCACGACAACCACGGCCGCCACAACCGACAGCACCAGGACAACGCCAAGGGCCATCCACCACGCCCCACGCCGACGCGCTTTCGGGCCGGTTGTCGTCTCAGGATCAACGCCGCTCATCCGAACAAAGATCTCCGGTAATCTGCGGTGGCTGCGGGATAGATGATTCACGGTAGCACGGCCCTATGCCAGGCTTCAACGCGGCGCCGGGTCGCGCGCCGCGCTAGCTCAGCCCATCGAGCACGGTGTCGATGCGGGCTTTTGAGACAGCGCCTTCGCGCAGGACGGTTCCGGTGTCGGCGTCGACGATCGTCGAGGGTAGCGACACGCGCAACACGCCGCCGTCCAAGGCGAGCAACACACCTCGCAGGTTGAGGTCCATCAAGTCCCGTATGGCCGGTTCGCCGGACAGGTTTGCCGAGGACGAGGTGATCGCGTGCCCGACGGCGGCACAGAGTTGGCGAGCGATGGCGTGGCCAGGACATCGGACGCACACCGTGTCGCCTCCGGCCGTGACCAGCGTCGACACGCGATCGGACTTCGGGAACACGATGGAGACGGGCCCCGGCCAGAAGGCGCGAATACAGGCCTCGGCGCGCCCGGACACGCGCGCGGCAACGTCGTCGAGCTGGGCGCGATCGGCCACCACGAGCAAGACCGGCTTGTCGCCGGGGCGCGCCTTCGCATCGAAGAGGCTTCGAACGGCCGCGTCTGAAAATGGATCGGCAGCGAGGCCGTACACGGTCTCGGTGGGATACGCGACGATGCCCCCCGCGCGGATCAGGCCGGCAGCCTCCTCGATGATATCCGGTGTGGGCGTCATGACTCTCATGGCAACGAGGCGATGTAGCTCCGTAGGTTGGCAAAAGCGCGGCCTCGATGACTCACGGCATGTTTCTCGGCGGCGGTCATCTGGGCAAAGGTCTTGTCATGGCCGTCGGGCGTGAACAGCGGATCGTAACCGAATCCAACCGTGCCGCGATTCTCGAATCCGATGCGTCCCTCCACCGTACCCATCTCCAGGTGCGGCGTTCCGCCCGGCTCGACGAGGGCCGCACAACACACGAACCGGGCGGTACGCTGGCTCTCGGGAACGCCGACCAGCGCAGCCAGGAGCTTGGCGTTGTTCTCGGCGTCGGTGGCCTGCGGCCCGGCAAAACGCGCCGAGTACACGCCGGGAGCGCCATCCAGCGAATCGACGACGAGGCCCGAATCATCGGCGGCGCACCACACCTGGAACCGGTTGGCGTAGTACACGGCCTTCTTGACGGCATTATCTTGAAACGTGCGGCCGTCTTCCTCGGGCTCAGGCGCGGAAGGGAAATCCTGCAGGCTTTTGACGCGCCACGGCAGGTCGTGGAGGATTTCGGCCAGTTCGCCGACCTTCTTGGGATTCTGACTCCCGATGAGCAGCGTCCTCAGCACGACTTCAGCGCCTCATTCTGTATGGCAAAGAGATGGCCGATGCCGCCCTCGGCCAGATCAAGCAGTTCGTTCATGCGGCCGCGAGAGAACGGTTTGCCTTCGGCACAGCCCTGGATCTCGATGTAGGTGCCGTCGGCCAACATCACGAGGTTCATGTCCACCTCGGCCGCAGCGTCCTCGGCATAGGAGAGATCGAGGCGCGGCTCGCCGTCGACAATGCCGACGCTGACCGCGGCGCACTGGTTGTGAATGGGTATCCGCTCGATCCGGCCTTGCCGGACCACCCTGTCCAGTGCATCGTACAGCGCGACGTACGCGCCGGTGACCGAGGCGGTGCGCGTCCCGCCATCGGCCTGGATCACGTCGCAGTCCAGGATAATCTGGCATTCGCCGAGCAGGGCCATGTCCACGACGCTGCGCAACGAGCGGCCGATCAACCGGCTGATCTCGAGGGCGCGACCCTTCTTCACCGAATCGCGGGTGATGCGCTCCTGGGCGGATCGCGGCATCATGGCGTATTCGGCGGTGACCCACCCCCGGCCGGAGTTGCGCAGGAACGGAGGGACGCGATCCTCGAGCGTGGCCGAGCAGATCACGTGCGTATCGCCACAGGTGATCCGCGCGGAACCGTCGGCATGTTTGAGATAGCCGCGCTCGATGGTGACCGCGCGCAAGACATCGGGGGCTCGGCCGTCCGGACGCATGTATTCTCCTCCGCTATAGCACACCCGGCAGAGGGCCGCGAAACCGTCTATTCGGACACGCTCGCCGCGCCCTCTTCAGCCTGCTGGTTCTCGCTCTCGGTGGCCGCGATCTGAGTCTCGCTGGGATCCTTGTGGTACTGCTTAAGGAGATTCTCGAAGAGCGCGTCTTCCTTGAGAATCTCGACGGCGCGCTGCAACTGCGTATCCTCGACGACTTCCGCGTCGGGCTCCGTCGTCTCGTCGCCGGTCACGCTACCGTGATTCTGTTCGTTGACCTTCTCGGGCGCGTTCTCGTAAGACTTGTACATCTGTTCCCAGAGGGCCGTCTGCTGTTTGAGATCCATGACGACCTCGACGTCCGGCATGATGCCCTTGTTGTGAATCGTGACCTCGGCCGGCGTGTAGTAGAGCGCCGTGGTCAGCCGCAACGCGCTACCTTCAGGTCGTTTGATGGGGATGATCGTCTGGACACTACCTTTACCGTACGTCGTCTGACCAACAATGATCGCCCGCGCCCAGAATTGCAGCGCGCCGGTGACAATCTCGGCCGAACTGGCCGTCTGCTCGTTCACCAGGAGGATCATCGGGAATCCGTCGGGAATGATCGGCTGCTTCTCGGTGTACAGACGCATGTTCTCGGCCGACTTCCCGTCCTTGCCTTCGCGGCCTTGCGTGTACGTGACCAGCGTATTCTTGGGAAGGAAGAGCTCGCAGACCTCCTTCGACGCCGACAGAAGCCCGCCGACGTTCCAACGCAGGTCAAGCACGAGAGACGTCATGCCCTGGTCGAGGAGTTCCTTGGCGCGGTTGCCGATCTCATCCGACGTGCTTTTTTTGAAATCGCTGACGCGGATATAGCCGATACCGCCGTCGAGCAATCGGGCTTCCTTGACGCTCTCGAGCGGAATCGTACCGCGAATCACATCGATGTCGAGTATCTCCGATGCGTCTTCTTTGTAGCCGCGCTCGACGGTGAGTTTCACAACCGTACCGCGCTTACCGCGAATGAGTTTGGCGGCGTCGTGCAATTCCATGCCCTCGGTGTCATTGCCGTCGATCTTGAGGATGCGGTCGAAAGCGCGGACGCCCGCCGTAGCCGCCGGCGAATCCGGGAGCGGCTGAAACACGACGATGTGGCCGTCGTCATCCTTGCGGATGGTAACGCCGATGCCGTCGAACTCGCCTTCCGTGTCTTCGGTAAGCTCCTTGAGCGCGTCGGCTGAGATGAACGAACTATGCTTGTCGAGTGACATCAACATACCTTGGAGGGCGCCCTCAACGACCTTGTCAACGTCCGGCGCCTTGTAGTATTCCTCCAAGATCCTGTCGAGCACGTCGCCGATGGGTTCGAGTTTGGTATAGACGTCGACATTCTCGCCTTGGGCGCGCACCCTCGCGGCGAAGCCGTTGGTAAGGACGAGGACCGTTACCACCAAGACGCCGAACAAGGCGAGGAAATCCGAGCGCGTAGTCTTCTTGTGCATGGAACCTCCGGTATCGACAATCGGGCACAGGCCTGACGGTAGGGGCGGTTGCCGCGGGCCGATTCGTTCGTATCCCCTACATCGTAGCAGAATGACGCCCGATAATGCGAACCGCCACGGCCGGTGGGGCGCGTAAACCACGGGCGGAGTGGACGTTATGGACAAGGTGGATGCTATGGCGTCCATGCGGAACATGGAGTAGATCCGCCCAACAGTCGCCGGCCAGCGGACCGGGAACTGCTTTGCTGACCGAGACCGTGTTTCGTTCGGAATCCCCGCGTGGGTATACTGGCCGACGTTGGCGTGGGGCGTGCAGGGCAGGAAGGAGCGGGTGTGGCGAAGTTCAAGCGGACGCAGGCGGCGAATCGCGAGCGGGCGGTCGCGGTGTTCGGGCGGCTACGTGAGGCGTACCCGGACGCGCGGTGCTCGCTCGACTTCTCGGGGCCGCTCGAACTCCTCGTGGCGACGATCCTCGCGGCGCAGTGTACGGACGTGCGCGTGAATGTCGTCACTAAGGACCTGTTTCGCGCGTATCGCACGCCTAGGGATTACGTGGACGCGCCGCGCGAGGAACTCGAGGCGGCCATCCGAACGTGCGGCTTCTTCCGGCAGAAGGCGAAGAGCATCGTCAAGGCGTGCGGGCGGATCCTCGACGCGTACGGCGGCGAGGTGCCGGGCACGATGGAGGAACTCCTGACACTGGACGGTGTCGGCCGCAAGACGGCGAATGTGCTCCTGGGCGAGTGTTTCGATACGCCGGGCATCATCGTGGACACGCACTGCATGCGTGTCTCGCGTCGCCTTGGCTTCACGCGCCAAACGGACCCCAGGAAGATCGAGCAGGATCTCATGAAGATCTGGCCGCGCGAGACGTGGACGCTGTTCTCGCATTGCATTGTGTTTCACGGCCGGGCGGTATGCCAGGCGCGCACGCCGAAGTGCGCGGCGTGCACCGTCGCGGATCTTTGTCCTTCGGCCAAGCCAGGCGATTGACGGCCGTCAGCCGTGTCGCGCCGCACTGATCACGGTGTTCTTCATGAGCATGGTGATCGTCATCGGCCCGACGCCGCCCGGCACCGGCGTGATGGCCTTGGCCTTCTTGCTCACGCCCCTGAAATCGACGTCGCCGACGAGCCGCGTGCCGGACTTCTTCGTCTTGTCCTCGATCCGGTTGACGCCGACGTCAATCACGACAACTCCTTCGCGCACCATGCGCGCAGTGACGAATCCCGGCACGCCGATGGCCGCAACAAGGATATCGGCCTGCCGCGTGATAGCCGAGAGCCGCTTCGTCCTCGAGTGACACACGGTCACCGTCGCGTTCGCGCCGCGCGCCTTCTGCATCAGGATCGCCGCGAGGGGTTTTCCGACGATGTTCGAGCGGCCGACGATGACGACGTGTTTGCCAGCCGGATCGTTGCCGGAACGTTCGAGGAGCACCTGACAGCCGTGGGGCGTGCACGGCAGAAAGCCGGGATCGCCGGCGAGCATGCGGCCCACGTTCACGGGATGGAATCCGTCGACGTCCTTGTCCGGATCGATGGCGCTGATCACCTTGGCCTCGTCGATCTGCTTGGGCAGCGGCAGTTGGACGAGGATGCCGTGGACGGCCGGATCGGCGTTGAGCTTGGCGATGAGGCCGAGGAGGCGTCGCTCGGTGCAATTGGCGGGCAATTCGTGCGAGAACGAGCGGATGCCGAGTTCGGCGCAGGCCTTCTTCTTCATGCGCACGTAGACCTGGCTCGCGGGATTCTCGCCGACGAGCACCACGGCGAGGCCCGGCACGATGCCGCGCGCGGCAAGGCCCTCGATTACGGTTTGCAGTTCTGCGCGAATGGATGCGGCGATCGTGGTGCCGTCAATGATCTTCGCCGTTTTGGCCATGAATTCGTTCTCCTTGCCGGATAGCGCTTGCGGGCCGTCACCTATCGAGCCGCGATGATAGCGGAGGAACGCCGGTTTCGACAAGTGCGCCGGGCGGAAGGTAAGTGCTATACTGCGGCCTGTTTTCCGAACCAATTCCAAGAAATCGCAGTGCGGAAGGAATGTACGATGGGCGACGAGGTAAAAAGCAAGAATATCACCTGGCATCAAGGACATATCACGCGCGAAGACCGCGAGCGCTTGAGCGGCCACAAGGGGGCGGTCGTGTGGTTCACGGGGCTCTCGGCGTGCGGCAAGTCGACGGTGGCCGTGCGGGTCGAGGAGGCGCTTTTCGAGCGCGGATTCCGCTCGATGGTTCTCGACGGCGACAACATCCGCCACGGCCTCAACAAGAATCTCGGATTCTCGCCGGAAGATCGCGAAGAGAACATCCGCCGGATCGGCGAGGTGGCGCATTTGTTCGCGGACGCCGGCATCATCGCGATGACGGCGTTCATCTCGCCGTATCGCAAGGATCGCGATAACGCACGCGGCCTCGAGCCGGATCGGTTTGTCGAAGTCTACGTGAAATGCGCGATCGACGTGTGCGAAGAGCGCGATCCAAAGGGCCTGTACAAGAAGGCGCGCGCCGGCCAGATTCCGGAGTTCACCGGCATTTCGGCGCCCTACGAGGAGCCGCTGAATCCCGAGCTCGTCATCGACACCGGTGTCGAGACAGAAGAGGAATCGACGGCGAAGGTGCTGGCCTGTCTCGAGGCGAAAGGCATCATTCCTAAGGCCGAGTAGGCGAAGAGCATCCGACCGCATTCGGGTCCGCTGCGCTATTCGCGGAGGATCACGTCGCAGGCGAGCTGGGCCTTCTTGACGAGTTTCCGAAACGCGCCGCCCTTCTGTGCCTGGCCTCGGAGCGTAATGATCATCTTGCGCTCGAGGCGGTAGCGGTCGAGTTTCGGCTTGGCCGGAGGCGCGATGGTACCGGCGGCCTCCTCGAGGGGTTTCCAGAAGGTCTCGATGGGATAGCCCAAGGTCTCGAGATCCGCCGGATCCAGTTGGGCGACGACCTTCTTCATGAGCTCGAGCTTCTTCGGGTCGCTGCTCAGTTCCTGCACCCATTTCTTCAGCGAACCGGTAGACGGCCTCGAGTGCTGCTTGACACCGATAGGATCGCCGAGGCCTTTCCGCTCCGGTTCGTCCTTGTCCTTCTTGCCATAATCGATGGCGTCCTTCTCGAAGGGAATCTCGCAATAGGCGCAGATCTTCTCCATCCAGGTCTCGGGATCCTTCACAAGGTGCTCGTAGCGGACGTGGATGACAGGCACCTCCTGCTGCCGGATCGCATCGGCCAGCGCGGGCACGTAGCGGTTGAGAATGGGATTGTGCTCCTGGGCCACGTCGTAGCGGCCGTCGAAAAACGAGTTCGCGAACGAAGAGAATATCGCCATGGGATGGCGCGTGAGAATCACGTACTTCGCATCCGGGAACACCTTCATGATGAACGGCACGACAAGGGAATACGCCGGCGTCTTGTCCATGCAAATCTGCTTGTTGCTCGTGGACAAGTAGCGGCCGTAGAGCACATCGCAGTAGGCGCGGCAGGCTTCCCAGTAGTCCTGCTCCTTGTTCGGCAGGGCCTCGACGAACTCCTTCTGCGACTGGGCTGCCAGGATGTGGTCGTAGGGCGCCTTGTCGACCTTGTCCCATATGCCGAGGTGGGCCAGCGGCGTGAGCAGGTGCGGTTCCGGGCCACCTAGGATCATCGAGTGGGATGCCAGCATTCGCTCCAGCATCGTCGTTCCGGATCGCGGCGCGCCAATCACAAACAGCATCTTCACGCTCATCGCGGTTCTCCCTCTTCGAGAAGTCATGGCAGGCTTCATAAACTAGCTTCTGCGACGAGATCTTGTCAAATTCCGCCAGGTGGCGCCGGGAAACCGGATCAAGCGCGCCAGGGGCGTCTACGTTCGCCGAGGCCGCCGAGTACGTCGAGGAAGAGGTTGACGTTGTCCACGAGTTGGAAGTCGTACATCCCGACGCAGAGGAAGTCGGCGCCGTTTTCAAGGGCATACGCGAATCCGCGTTCGGGATGGACCGCGCCGGCAGCGAGAATCTTGAAGGCGATCCACGGCTCCTCGATGCGTTCCATGTAGGCAACCGTTTCGTCCGGATTCAGGCACCAGATGTTGTCGTGGGACGGCTCCGTCTTGGCGGACCAGTAATCGATGGGATGCAGTGTCTTCACCCAGAAATCCGGTTTTAACCCTTTGTCGACGCAGCCTTGGATCGTCTCGAGCCGATGCCCGCCGATACCCGCCGGTAGTCCGTTCTGACGGATCAGGTCGAGCGCCTGGGCGATGGAGTCGAAATCGCCCTCGTCGACCATCTTGTCGGCCACGCCGCCTTGCACGTAACAGGCGCACGCGCCGGCGTCGATAGACTTCTTCGCGCCCTCGAGGATAGTCCCCTCGGCACAGTCCGAGATAAACTGGATCTTGCCGCCTTCGATGTTCCAGTAGTCGGCGATGACGCGGCACAGGCGCGGATTGGTGAGGATGGTGTTCATGCCGGCCTGTTCGGCCATGTGGAATGTCTCGAAGACCTTGGCGTCGGTGTGATACGCCTTGACGAGGCTGTCGGCGTAGATGAGATCGCGGGCGTGCGCCCAACCCCCGATGAGGTTGCCGCCGAGAAACATCCGGCTCAAATCGAGATCGCCGATGCGCGCGTGAGGGACCTGCCCCTTGAGCTCGTCCATCTGAGCAAACTTGAAGGTCTTCACCGTGGCGCTCGACGTGGCGTCCGCCGTCCGTTGCCAATCGAGGAGGTGTTCGACCTCGAAGCTCCGCCAACCCCGCTTTCTGTGAAAGGCATAGATGAAGCTGCCCAACACCGGCACGATGGCGAGATGCTGCAACAACTCACGCCGGCTCGAGTGGTGCGGATTTCCTGCGGGCGCCGCAACCGTCTCGGTTGCCGCGGGTGCGGGGGCCGTACGCCCTCGCCACCACCGGGTCAGGAGTCCGTCGATTCCGGCAACGCGCCCCGTAGGCGCCATGGTGAGTACCAGCAAGGCCAGGAACTCAACGGCGTTCTTGTCGATGAAGAGATAGCTGCCTTCGAGATGGGCGCCGGCCGGAAGGAATGGCGGCGCGGCCAGGTAGTAGAGGGCGAGCAGCAGGGCGCCGGCGAGACTCGCGAGGCGCGAGAACGCGCCGACCAGGAGGCCGAGGCCGACCAACGTGAGGCCCCACATGTTGAGCAGGTCGACGATCCGTAGCCATTGCGCATCGGCGGCGACGGCATGGAACCAGTCGGACAGGAGCCAGGAGGACCGCAGCAGATAACCGGCCGATGTCCATCCCGGGTCGGCCAGTTTGACGAGGCCCTCGTATAGCAAGTGCCAGCCGATCCCCACGCGCAACAGCACCAGCGCCACAATGGCCCCTCTTGATCCCGTCCAGGTGCGATGGGTCTGATCCGCCGCGCTCGAGCTCATGGCCTATTCTCTCCTTGTGATCATTCACCCGGCGGAGACCGCCGAGTATCCCTTATCTTACGCCATTGGGCCACGAAACGCCGCATGGAATTTCGCCCGGGCGTCCGGGCATAATGCCGTGGAGCTGGGAGGCCAAGCCTTGGCAATCGGGCGAGAGGTGGGGGTGAGCATCCGTGGAATGGATTGATATCTCCGTTATCGCGGCTTATATGATCACGATGGTCGGCCTTGGCTCGTATTTCACACGCCGTCAGCGGACAGCCTCCGAGTACTTGCTGGCCAGTCGTCAGGTCGGTTGGTTCGCTATCGGGCTGTCGCTGCTTTCGTCGCTGAACAGCGCCATCGATTACGTGATCGGCCCTGCGCAGATCATCGAGTACGGATTCCTGAACCTGGTGATGATCCTTCCGGTGTTTCTGTCCTTTCCGATCATCTTCCGGTACTTCCTGCCGTTTTATCAGCGGCTTCGGCTGTACAACTGCTACGAGTACCTGGAGCATCGGTTCGACGTGCGCGTGCGCGTAACGGTTACGCTCATCTTCATTCTCTGGCGCATCTCGTGGATGGGCACGACGATCTACCTGCCCGCGTATGTCCTCAACGTGGTGATGGGCTGGGACCTCTTCTCGACCATATTCCTTCTCGGCCTAATCACCACGATTTACACCGTCCTGGGGGGCGTCCGAGGCGCCATCTGGACGGATGTGGTCCAGGCGTGCATCATGTTCCTCGGCCTGACGCTGGCCACATGGCTCGTGATTCGCGAGATTCCCGGCGGGTTGCCGCAGGTCTGGGACGTCTCGCGCGAGGCCGGCTTCATGTATTTCACGGCGAAGATTCCGGGGATGGCCGGGGCGAACCTGGGGGAGAAGGTGAGTCTCTACTTCCACGCCAATCTCACGTTCTGGAGCATCATCGTTGTGGGAACACTATCGAAGCTGACCTCCTACGGGGCGGATCAAGTCATGGTGCAGCGATACCTCACCGCCAAGAGCATGCAAGACAGCAAGAACGGCTTCATTCTCAATTCGGCCGCTTACGTCACGTATTCGCTGCTATTCATCCTGCTCGGCATGGGACTGTTCGCGTATTTCACGTTGAATCCATTGCCGGAAGGCACCAAGTTCGAGTACATGTTCCCCTACTTCATCCATCGGCATATGCCCATCATCGTGAAAGGCCTCGTCATCGCGGCCATCTACGCGGCGGCGCAGTCGAGCGTGAGTTCCGGCATCACGGCTACCACCGCCGCCATCTTCTCCGACCTGTACCTGCGGCTCTTTCGCGGACAGGTCTCCGTCGACGAAGCGATTCCGGCAGACGTCCAACGCCAACAGGTCTGGTTCTCGCGCATCTGCGCGCTGTGCCTCGGCCTGTGCGTGACGCTGTTTGCCTGCCTGATCAAGAGCCTGCACGCCCACGAAAGCCTGTTCAGTCTGTTTAACAAGATGGTGGGTAGTTTTGCCGGCCTGATCATTCCGATCTTCATGATAGGTATGTTCTCGCGGCGTGTGGGTAGCCTCGGTGTGTGCCTCGGTGCGGTTGGCGGTTTCGTCGCCGCGTACTACTGGGCGTTTCACACGCGGCTTGGTTACGGCTGGACGGCGTGTGTGGCCTTTGTCGTCATCATGGTCGTGGCATATGCGGTCAGTCTCCTCGAGGCGCCACCGCCGGCCCACAAGCTCGAATGGCTCTGGAAGAACATCATGGCGCGGCCCGAACGGGAATCGGCGCCGACGAACACATGACGCGAACGAAAGGGCGGACGTCTGTGCTGAACGCGGAATCCATCGTCGACATCGGCAAAGGTGAACCGGACTTCCATACTCCCCCCCACATCAAGGAAGCGGCGCACAACGCCATCGACGCCAATTTCACGAAATACACACCGCAGCCCGGTATTCCGGAATTGCGCCAAGCCATCGCCCGAAAGTTCCGTACCGAGAATGGCCTTTCGGTAGTGCCCGGGCAGATCGTTGTGTCCTGCGGCGGCAAGCACGCCGTAGACAACGCCGTTCGCGCCCTGGTCCGGCCGGGTGACGAGGTCGTCATGGTGACGCCGTTCTGGTTTGCCTACCCGGAACAAGTGAGGCTCTGCGGCGGCACGCCCGTATTCGTGTCGGCGCGCGAAGAGAACCGGTACGTTCCGGACCCCGACGACGTGCGCGCGGCTATTTCGCCAAAGACGCGCCTCGTCATGCTGAACTCCCCGAACAATCCGACGGGCGCCGTGTATCCGCCGGTGGTCCTGAGCGAGCTGGCCGCACTGGTCGTCGAGCACGATTTGATGGTCATTGCGGACGAGGTCTACGAGAAGGTCGTGTTCGCTGGTGCAACACACGTTTCGATGGCCAGCCTCAACGGCGATATCGCGGCGCGGACGGTGACCATCAACAGCGTGTCCAAGACGCATGCCATGACGGGTTGGCGCATCGGCTACGCGGCGTGGCCTGGGGATCTGGCCGAGCGTGTAACGGCGATCCAATCCGTGAGTACCTCGGCGCCGTCAGCCATCTCGCAAAGAGCGGCGCTGGCCGCCTTCGAGGGTGATCAGGCACACGTCGCCGCCATGGTGGATGCTTACGCGGCGCGGCGGCGATTCGTTCTGGAATGCATCGAACGGATGCCCGCGCTGTCGGCGGTCCCGCCCGCCGGCACGTTCTACTGCTTTGTGAGCATCGAACACCTCGTTGGGCGGACGTTCCAGGACAAACCTCTCGCCGATGCCGACGATGTGGTGCGGCTTTGGCGCGAGGCCCTCGGCGTGAGTGTGGTTTCGGGAACCGGCTTTGGCGCGCCGAGGCACGTGCGCATGTCTTTCGCCGTCGGCCTGACTGCCCTGCAAGAGGGCCTCGGCCGAATCGAACGACTCTTGGCAGAATAGATCAAGGAGTAAATGGGTATGAGGATCACCGAGATCAAGAGCTTCCTACTCTCCAATCCGCGAGACTTGCACATCATCAAGATTGAGACGGACGCCGGTGTCTACGGCATCGGCGAGGCGGGATGCTCGACACGCGAGTATGGACAGCACGGCGTCCTCGAGCACTTCCGCGAGTTCCTCGTCGGCATGGATCCGATGCAGATCGAGCACATTTGGCAGGTGCTGTACCGTAGTGCCTACTACGAAGGCGGGCGCATCCTCACGGCCACCATCGCGGCCATCGACATGGCGCTCTACGACATCCTCGGCAAGGCGCTCAAGACGCCGGTGTACCAGTTGCTGGGCGGCGCGTGCCGCGACAAGATCTTCGGATTCCGCACGGTGGGCAACCTCGGCGACGCCGAATGCGCCGAGCGCGTCAGGGAGGCTGTGGACGCCGGCTGGCCGGCCGTGCGGTTTTCACCGGCCGACCACATCACGCCTCGCGCGCTGCGCACGGACATCGCGAAAGAGGACATCACGGACGTCTTCGACGCGCGGGAGTCGATGGCCACGACGGCGGAGCGGTTCACCGAGATCTACCACGCCACCGATAAACGGATCGCCCTCGGCATCGACTACCATCATCGCCTGTCGGTGGCCGAGGCGGCCCAGTTCTGCCAGATGGTGCCGCGCGGTAGCCTTGCGTTTCTCGAAGAGCCCATCCGCAACGAGAATCCGGACGCGTACGCCGTGCTGCGAACGATGACGGACGTGCCGTTCGCCATCGGCGAGGAGTGGCCGAGCAAGTGGGCCGCCTTACCGTACATCGAGCGAGGCCTGGCGAACTTCGCGCGCGTGGATCTCTGTTGCATCGGCGGCTTGACGGAGGGCAAGAAGGTCGCCGGCTGGTGCGAAGCACACTACATCGACCTCATGCCGCACAATCCCATTGGGCCGGTATGCACGGCGGCGACCATCCACTATGCGGCCTCGATCAACAACTTCACCTGGGCCGAGGTCGTTCCGGCATTCAACGAAGGGGCAAGCGACGTATTCCCGGTAACCGTCGAACGGCGCGGGCCGTACTATGTGCTGCCGACGCGCCCGGGCCTCGGCGTCGAGTTCGACGAAGAGGCGGCCGCGAAGTATCCGCTCAAGATGCACGAGCACCCGCACCTGCAGCGGCCCGACGGCAGCTACACGAACTGGTAGGGCGGTTCCGGCGACGCGCCGATCAGCGCCACCGAGGAGAATGGTCTGATGAAACGTTTACGTCTCCGCAGGGAGTGGGTGGCTCTGGGTCTCGTGGGGGCCCTCGGGTGGTCATGCGTGGCATGGGCCATCGAGCCGGAGGAGGTCGAGGCCTTCATCGCGGAGGCCATGCACAGCAAGCGGATCTCCGGCGAGCCCTATGACTTGCAGGGCCATCGGCTCTTCTTCACGGATTGGTACTGGATCCGTCCAGGCAATCTGAATTGGCGAGACAAGGACGGCGCGTTGGTCAATACCGTCGAGGAAGGCGCGGAACATCCCACGTACGGCCCGTCGGATGCCCAACTCGATCGCCCGTCGTCGCCCTTCGGCATCGAGATCGTCGCCCAAACCGCCGAGCGCGTCGGACCGATTCTCGAGCGCGAGAAGCCGTGGGAGAGAGACTATGTCATCCTCCGAACGGTTCTGAAGGAGGGCGACACCTACCGGGCGTGGGCCAAATCGGTACCGGGCGGCGACTGCTATCTCGAGTCGGAAGACGGATGGCACTGGCAGCGGCCCGTGCTCGGCTTGGTCGAATTCGAGGGGAATCGCGAAAACAACCTGCTCGGGCCCGGCCCCGAGGGCTCGGTATTCATCGATCCGGTAGGCCGACCCGAGGAGCGGTACAAGAGCATCCGGGGCCCCAAGATCACCTTCGAGGAGTTCAAGGCCTTCGTCGAGAAGCACCCGGACAAGTGGGATCCGCGCGCGGTCAAGGGCTATTGGCGCGCTCCCGAGAAGTTCCGCGCGCTGCAAGGAACCGTATCGCCGGACGGCATCCACTGGACGATTCTGCCGGAGCCGTTCACCGTCGAGCATTCCGACGGCATCGAGGTCGCCTACTACGACCGCCGCCTGAGCAAGTACGTCGTCTACACGCGCAACTGGCTGGTGGGATACCGATCCGAGCGATGGAGCGGCGATCCTCAGATCCGGACGTGGCTGGCCGAGGAGTGCGGCTCGGGCCGGCGCGCCATCGGACGTATGGAAAGCGACACCTTCGGCGATTTCCCGATCTCGGAAAACGTCATCGTACCGACGCCGGGCGACGTCTCGCCGTCCGAGGTCTTCTACACGAGTATCTACAGCCCGTTGCCGGGCGCGCCGGATAACCACCTGATGTTTCCGACCATCTGGGATACGCGCGACGACACGTGCAGCATCGGATTATGGTCCAGTCACGACGGCATACTGTGGAGCCGTGTGCCGGGGCCGCGCCTGATCGAGACCTCCGCGTTCGGCGAATGGGACGGCGGCTGCATCTTCTCGTGTCCGTACCTCATCGAGTTGCCGAACGGCGATTTCGCCTTGCCCTACAAAGGCTACAATCTGCCGCACAAGTATCCGCGCGGCACCATGGAAGTCCACTCCGGCTACGCGCTCTGGCCGAAGGGACGCCTCGTCGCCGTCGAAGCGAAAGACATCGGCGAGTTCGCCACCGTTGCCATCCTGCCGCCGGGTCGAACCATGCGAGTCAACGCCGTTACCAAGCGGGCGGGTGGGATGCAGGTGGAAGTCGTGCGCATCGTCGACGAAGCGAAGATACGGCCGTTCCAGCCCTACGAAGAGACGATCCCGGGCCGAACCTTTGACGACTGCGATGTGATACGTGGCGATCATCTGTGGACGCCGGTCACGTGGCGCGGCGAGTCGGATCTCGGTCATGTCGAGGGCGAAGGCATGATTCTGCGTTTCAGAATGGATCGCGCGCAGATCTTCGGCCTCGAGTTCCGGTAGGCTGCGGCGAGTCGTGTCTTCGCCGCGCCGCCATGAAGAGACGCTTCCTGTGGGCCATTGGAGACGGCTCTTTCGCGTTGCACCACGGTGTGTGTGTGTGTCAGAATTCCGGCAAGCTCTATGATCGAAGTGCGTTGCTCACAATGCGGCTTGGTGATCCTCGTCCCTGCGGAAGTGCGGGGCCGTCAAGGCCTGTGTTTTCGCTGCGGAATGGTTCTTGCCGTGCCGGCGGACGCTCAGCCCGTCCACGAGGCGTCTCTCGCATTCCAAATCGGCGATACCGTGTCGGGACGCTACATCATCAAGCAACTCATCGGCCGTGGCGGTATGGGCGTCGTTTATCGTGCCTCGGACACGCTCATGAACGAAGATGTGGCGCTCAAGTTCATGAAGCCGGAGATGCTCAAGACGCAGAAGGGCCGGCAGCGTTTCGTGCGCGAGGCCCAAGTGGCCCGGCGCTTGCGCCACGAGAATGTCGTCGGCGTTCATGACGTCAACTCGACCGTGGACGGCATCCTGTACATCTCGATGGAGTACATCGAGGGCCGTTCGCTTCGCTCCTTCCTAGGCGATCACCGCAAACGCCGCAGACTCATCGGGGTCCGGATGGCCGTCACCATTGTCGAGCAGATGCTTGCGGCCCTCGACTACGCGCATCGCACGATCGTCCATCGGGACATCAAGCCGGAAAACATCATGCTGCTGAGCGGTGAGCGCGTCAAAGTGCTCGACTTCGGTTTGGCCCGGGCCATCGAACAGGAGGAGTCGCCTGAGGACGCGGCCAAGCGCCCTAAGAGCATCGTCGGCACCCTGGCCTATGCCTCGCCCGAGCAGATCCGCCGCCAAGCGCCCGACCTGCGCTCGGACCTGTATTCGGTGGGCCTGATCTTCCGCGAGCTCCTGACGTTGCGGTCGCCCGTTGACGAACCGATCGAGATCCCGGAACTGCGTACCGACGTGTCGCCCTCCATCCTTGCCGTGCTCTACCGCGCGATCGAGAGAGACTTGGATCGACGCTGGCAGAACGCCGGCGAGTTTCGACGCAGCCTCGCCGATGCTTTCGAGAAATCCTACCATCCGGTGCTGGTGGTCGAGTCCGAGGGGCACGCCAGAGAGCCGGCATCGACGGAGGGCATGGTGTTTCTCGAGGGCGGCAGTTTCCTCATGGGCAGCAACGAGGCGCCCGAGGAAAGTCCTGAGTTCGAGACCCACGTCGATCCTTTCTATATGGACATCACCCCCGTTACGGTCGAGGCATTCGCAAAATTCCTCAAGGATACCGGCGCGCCCGAGCCGATGCTGTGGAACCATACCGAACTCAGTGGGGCGACGCAACCGGTTGTCGGTGTGAGCTGGCATCAAGCGAAGGCCTACGCGGCCTGGATCGGCAAGCAGTTGCCCACCGAGACCCAATGGGAATTCGCCGCCCGAGGCAAGGAGAACCGACCGTATCCCTGGGGCACCGTCAAGCCCGAGACTTCCCGGTGCAACTTCCGCGACTACCTCGGCATACCGTCCATCGTAACCATGCACGAAGACGGTATGACGCCCGAAGGCGTCAAGGATATGGCAGGCAATGTGTTCGAGTGGACCCTCGACCCCTTCGTGCCGTACGGAACACCGAAAGAGAAAGCAGCCGAGGTGCCTTTGCGCGTCGTCCGGGGCGGCAGTTGGCATTCGTCGCCCCAGGAACTCCGGTGTACCTTCCGCAAAGGGCTTTTCCCCGAAGCCCAGCTTACCACCGTCGGATTCCGATGTGTCCTTCCCGCCCGCCCCGAGTGGAAGGAAGCCGCGCCGTCTTCGGACTGAGATAAGGGCCACATGGCACGGACGCGCTTTTCTCATTAAGAGCGCATCCATTTGACTCTGCAACCGGCGGGCACTATACTCGATGGGCGTATGGAAGGAACGACGGCCGTGTTGGATGATGGTGTATTGGTGCTCAACAGGTCGTGGGTTGCGATTCACATCACGCCTGCACGACGTGCACTCGGTATGTTGTACCAAGGCATCGCCCGCGCCGTACACCCCGTCGACTACTCGCTCTACGATTTCCAGGATTGGTGTGCCCTCTCGAACTCGAGGCAGGAGGGCCAGTTCATCCACACGCCCAATCTCCGGATTTGGATGCCCCAAGTCATCATCCTGCTCGGATTCAATGGCTTCGTGTGGCACGAGATCCGGTTCTCGCGGCGCAATATCTTCGAGCGCGATCGCAACACGTGTCAGTACTGCGGCAAGCGGTTCCCGAAATGCGACCTGACGCTGGATCATGTGACGCCGCGCTCGCGCGGCGGCCGCGATTCGTGGGAGAACCTCGTGCTCGCTTGCGTCCACTGCAATGTCAAGAAGGGCAACCAGACGCCCGAAGAGGCCAATATGCCCTTGCTTCGACGGCCCGGCAAGCCTGCGTGGCTGCCCAAGCTGGGCGCGCGGATTCCCCGGCAGCAGCTCATGAACTGGCACCGCTTCGTAGACGCCGCCTATTGGGACGTCGAGTTGCGGGAATAGCGCATGCCGTCCCATCGGTTTGCTGAGGTCGTCTTCCCCCTACCGCTCGACCAATCGTTCACCTATGAGGTGCCGGAGTCATTGGCGTCGCGCGCCGCGATTGGCATGCGCGCCGTCGTGCCCATGGGACGCCGGATCGACACCGGGTACATCGTCGGACTGACAGACACCGCGACAATCGCGCACGTCCGCGCGCTCGTCGATTTGCCGGACGAGGCGCCCGCGTTCGCGCCAACCATGCTCGGCCTGTGCCGCTGGATCGCCGAGTATTACTGCTGTTCGCTGGGGGAGGCACTCCAGTGTGCGGCGCCCTCCGGCCTCAGCGTGCGCACGAAGATGCGCTACCGCCTCGTGCCGGAGCAACTCACGGCGGGACGCTACACGGATGGCCAACGCGCCGTCATTGCGGAACTGCATCGGCGCGGGCCGCTCACCGAAGGTCAACTGGCCACGGCCGTTGGCCGCGGAGCGCTCGGGAACACCCTGCAGTTGCTGGTGCGGCGCGGCATCCTCCTGGCCGAGCCCATCGTCCAACGCCCCGGCGTCTCGATAAAAACCGAGACCTATGTGCGTCTTGTCGAGGCGCACGTGCCGCCCGTCGAGGAACTGGGGCGACTTCAGCGCGCGGCGCCGAAGCAGGCGGCCGTTTACCTGGACCTCCTCCACGGTGAGCCGGAACGCGCCGCCACGACCCTCTACGAGAAGCATCACGCGAACGCGACGATGCTGAAGGCGCTCGAGGAGAAGGGGCTCATCGAGCGATTCGAGCGGGAGCTCTGCCGCGCGCCCGAGTATCAGGCAGATGCGCGATCCGCCACGAAACACGACCTCAACAACGAACAGCGCCAGGCCTACGAGGCGATCGCCGCACGCGTTTCGGCCGGCGAGTTCCGGACATTCCTGCTTCGTGGAATCACGGGCTCCGGCAAGACGGAGGTCTATCTCCAGGCCATCGAACACGCGCTACGCCTCGGCCGCGACGCCATCATTCTCGTGCCGGAGATCTCGCTGACGCCACAAACGGTGGGCCGGTTCTACGCCCGATTCCACGAGCAGATCGCGGTCCTGCACAGCGCTCTAGGCCGCGGCGAACGCTTCGACGAGTGGCGCCGAGCGCAGCGGGGCGAAGTCCGGATCGTGGTCGGTGCGCGATCCGCCGTTTTCGCACCGTTGCCGAATGTGGGTATCATCGTCGTCGATGAAGAACACGACACGTCCTACAAGCAAGGCGAGACCCCACGGTACCACGGGCGCGATGTGGCCATCATGCGCGCGAAAATGGCGGGCGCCGCGTGTGTGTTGGGCAGCGCCACTCCCTCGATCGAGGCCAGCCACAATGCCGAGATAGGCAAGTTCACGCTACTCGAACTGCGGCGTCGCGCCACCAACGCTCGGTTGCCTCAGGTGCGGGTTCTCGACATGCGCGAGGAGCGCCGTGAACACGGCGGCCAGATGATCCTTTCCAACGCCCTCGAACAGGCCGTGCTCGACCGCGTTCGCCTCGGCGAGCAAGTCATCCTTCTCCTGAACCGGCGCGGCTACTCGCCCTTTGTGTTGTGTCCCCAGTGCGGTTGGGTAGCCCAGTGCCCGAACTGCAACGTCAGTTTCACGTACCACGCCAGCGATGGCCGCCTTCACTGCCATTACTGCGAGGCACAACGAGAACGGCCGGCGGTGTGCGACACGTGCGGATTCGCCTCGCTAGTCTACCTCGGTACCGGGACACAGAAGGTCGAAGACCTCCTCATGCGCACCTTCGAACACTGCCGCATCGAACGCATGGACCGCGATACCACCGCCGGCAAAGGGGGCCACGCCAAGATCCTGGGGCGCTTCGCAGCCGGTGAGATCGACATCCTCATCGGTACGCAGATGATCGCCAAGGGGCACGACTACCCCGGCGTCACCCTCGTCGGCGTCATCAATGCCGACACCGGTCTGAGCGTGCCGGACTTTCGAGCCGCCGAGAACACGTTCCAACTCATTACGCAGGTGGCCGGCCGTGCCGGACGGGGCGCGCGTCCCGGCGAGGTGATCATCCAGACCTTCCGCCCCAACCACTATGCGATTCAGGCCGCCGCGAATCAGGATTACGCCGTGTTCTACGCCCAAGAACTCGAGCAGCGCCGCGCCGCGGGCTATCCCCCTTTCCGGCGCATGGCCAATTTCCTCATCGAGAGTGAGGATCCGCTCGATGCGCAGCGCGCCGTCGTCGCGTTGCAGCGGCTCGTACGCGATCAGATCGAGGCCCTAGGCTTCCAGGGCATCCAGATCATCGGCCCGGCCCCGGCCGCCGTCGCGCGCGTCAAGAAGAAGTATCGATGGAACCTCGGCGCCCTATCGAAGAGCACCACCCGTCTGAACGCCTTGGCTCGGGCCACGCGCTGCGGCTTCGGCGAGGCGTTTCCGCACTCGGGCGTCCAGCTCAAGATCGATCTCGATCCTTACGGCGCCTACTGATCCCATCATTGCCGTTGGCGACGACGGACGGCCCACGCGCCGGCTACGGCCAGCGCCGCGCCCACGGGCCACCACGCCACCGGGAACGGCACGTAGGGCGTGACGGTGAACGGCGGGCTCTGGGCGGACACGGAGGCCGAATTACCGACGAGGTCATATGCCGTACCGGACCGCGTGATCTCGATGGACACGAGACCCAGGCCCAATGTCGAATCGCGAAGACCGCCGATGGTTACGGTGCGCGTCGAACCGGTTCCCTGGACTTGAACCGTCGGCGCGGCCTTGCCAGTGAGGTTGGTCAGCAAGATGTCCCCGGCGGTCAAGTCGATCGTCGAGGCATCGAGATGCGCGTCCTCGTAATACACCGCGTACGCCACCGGCCCGTCGACGGTCGAGAGCGGATTCGGTTGACTGAAATGGATCGTCGGCGACGTGTTGTCCACCTCGACAGGCGTGCCAACCATGCTTGCTTCGAAGGGATTGCCGAACGCATCCACGATGCCCGTCCCGGCGCGAACGCGAATGCCGAGCGTGCCGGTGCCGGCTACCAGCGAGAACGTGGCCGTGTAGTGCACGTGGTCGCCGGTGTCCGCCACCAGCACCTGCGTCGTATCGAAGGTCACGCCCGTCGCCGTCACGATCAGGTCCGAGGACGTGTCGAATCCGAAGACCGGCTCGTCGAACGCCACGGCGAACACGACGGTACCGCCTCGGATGAGCGCCGGTGTCGTCGGGACAATGGACACGGCGTTCGGCCCATCGAGATCCTGCTGGAACTGAACGGCGGCGCTCGTCACGCTGCCGACGATGGGATTACCGAGCGTGTCCGTGATGCCGGACGCGGTCGACACCGCCAGTTGCATGGTCCCGTCGCCGTCGATACCGGTCACGGTGACCGTGTACTCGGTGCCGGCACCCTTGTCGACGACCGTGACGCCTGTGTGGGTCACGGTATCGGTCTCGGCGATCGCCAGATCCGAAGCGTCGTCGAACAGCAGGGCCTTTTCGTTGAAGACCACCGTGAACGCGAGCGTGTCTTGGTTTGTCGGCACCGGCACCGTTTCCGGCGTGATTGCCGTGGCCGACGGGCCGGTGTTGTCGATCCTCACCGCCTGGCTGGTCATCGTCCCGCCCAGTCCTACGCCGGTGTCGTGGCGAATGATGTCGCTCGATCCGCTGATCCCGAGGCGAAGCGTGCCGTCGCCAGCGATATCCGGCACCGTGACAGTGTACACATCCTCAGGCCCCGAACTCGGAACGACCGCGATGCCGACTTGGTCGCACGTGACCGAACCGGTTCGAGGAACCGTAAGATCGGTGCGATCGAAATTTTCGACATCCGTGTTGAAGACAACCACAAAAATGATCGAATCCTGGTTCGTTGGGCCGACGGTTTCCGGCGTGATCGAGTCTACGCTGGCCGTCTGCGTATCGATGTACACCCAGTCACTCGTCTCGAGGCCTGAGTAGGCCAGGGCATTGCCGGAGATATCCCTAATGTCCGAATCGTCTCTCACCGTGATCCGGAAGCGACCGCCATACTGCGGTGCCATGGCGCCCACGCCCGTCACCGTTATCGTGTAGTGAATGTGATCACCCGAATCCACAACAACAACGCCCGAACTGTACGTGGAACCGGGCGGGGTCTCGTGAATCACAAGGATGTCGCCGGAGTTGTTGAAGTTGTACACGGCCTCCGTAAATGTGGCCGAGAACTCGATGCTGCTCGCGGCCGTGGGCCCGACGTACGTGTGAGTCACAGATGTGCACTGCGGGCCAACATTATCCAGAATCACCTGTTCGCTCGTTGTCTGCAGGTTCGTGTTGCCCAGCTCGTCCCAGGCAGCATTGGCCTTGACCGTAACGCTGAGCCACGTGTTGCCCTCGCAACCGTGCAGCGTCACGCGGGGCGTCGCCGTGGTGCCGAAATCCACAAGGACCGTGGCCTCGGCAAACGGACCCTTGTTCAGGATGAGGTTTCCGCTGATGTCCTGGTATTCCAAGTCGTAGGTAGCGCCGTCGATGAAAGTGATGTTGTAGACCACGGGACCCTCGGCGGTGCGCGGCGGATCGGGCGCCGCGATCGAGACCACCGGGCCGGTGTTGTCCACTTCGAAGTGGACGCACGGCGCCTCCGGGCCGAGATCGAGATTGCCGGCCACGTCCGATGAGGTCCCGGCATCGATGGTGATCCACACATGGCCGCTGCCGTGGAGATTGGTCAGCACGATCTCGCGCGTGTGGTCGCCCGTCACGTTCAGCACCGGTAGGTCCCAACCGTACACGGTGCCATCGGCCTGCACGTGGATGTTGGCCAACGACAACAAGATGGCGTCCTCGCCGGAGTAGGCGAACGGAATGGTGGCGGTGCCGTGGATATTGACCTTCTCGGTCACCGTCTCGTGACCGGGATTCTCGCCCGTCGGCGTGCCGAACGTCAGGACCGGCGGCGTGTTGTCGACTACCAGCACCTGCCCGGCCGGGATCGATCCGGCATCGAGGGGATTGCCGACAAGGTCCGTGATATCCGAGTCCGTCAGAATCGTGAAGCTGAATGCGCCGTCACCGGAAACGTTCGTAAAGGTCACGAGGTACTCGTGGGGCTGGCCGGACGGCGCAATCGTTGGATCGTTCGGGTGAATGACGCCCGGATCGGCCGCGCCGAAATCCAGGTCGTCGGCGGTCAGGTTTGGCACATCCTCGCTGAAGAGCGCCTTGAACTCGAGCGTGTCGACGTTGACCGGATCGGAACCGTATTCGTGCGTGATGCTGAGGCACACCGGAACCACCGTGTCCACCGTGTGCACCTCGCCCGAGCTCGCCAAGTCGTCCAAGCCGTTGCCGACGAGATCCTCGATGTTGTTGCCGGCACTCACGGCCAGGCCCAGCGTTCCTTCCATGATGCCGGTATCCACTGTCACCGTCCACACAGCGTCCGCGCCGGACACCGCCGTCACAGACGGATCTAGCGTCGCAGGCGGCGAGGCCGTCCACACCGGCTCGAAGTCCGTTTCGTCGACGTACTGCACCGGCTCGCGGAAGGTCACCACGAAGTCCACCGAGGTGTCGAGCGCCGCTGGCGCGCCGTCGATCAGGATCGATATCACCGTTGGATGGATCGTGTCGACGGCATGGACGTCCCCCGAAGTCGATCCGGCCACTAACCCGTTTGTCGCCGCGTCCGTGATGCTCCCATCATCGAGAACGTCGAGGCGGATCGTGCCTTCCATCTCCCCCGTGTTCACGGTGACAATCCAGAGGCTATCGAGCGTCATGCCGCTACTCGACACGGCCGACGCCACGAAAGGCGAAGTCACGATCGTCGCGCCCGGTCCCGTCGTAACTTGGAAGTCGCTCGCATCCACATACTGAACCGGTTCGCAGAAACTCACGTGGTAGGTAACGCTCAACGCCTTCGTTTCCGGACTCCCCTGCAGCGCGGGGGCGTTCACCGTCGGCGCTGTTTGATCGATGGTGACAATCGTGCTGGCCGGCGAGCCCGCGAGCGCGTTGCCGGCGAAGTCTTGAACGCCCGGGCCGACAACGACCGAGAAGAAAAGCTGACCATCGCCGCTCACACCGTAGAATGTCACCAAGTACACATCCCGTCCGGACTCCGGCGTGACCTCGACGGAGGAGTACGTCAGCGATGGATTCTGGAACACAGTGATGTTCAAGTCGCTCGCATCGTCGAAGTAATGGACGTCCTCGCTGAAGGTCACGCGGAACACCACCTCGGTGACGTTCGTCGGATTCGGCGTCACCGACACGATCCCGTTCACGGTTGGCGCGGTGAAGTCGGCCTCGTAGGCGCCGATATCGACGCGCGTCCCTTGAGGTCGCGGCACGCCACGGATGTCGCGCGGCGGCGCCGGCGGCACGCCGGCCGTATCACCGGCATCCTTACAAGGCGATGCCGGCGGCCCCTGCTGAAGCCGGTAGTCGACGACCTGAAACGCGTCACCGTTGTCCGCATAGCCCTCGAGGCCCGTAGCCGAGGTGATGTCGTTGACCACCGTGATCGTGTTCGTCGTGTTCGCCACAATGAAGGCCTGACGTGGCTGCGAGGTGTCGGCGTTGACGAACCGGCCGACCAGTTCATCCGCCGCAAAGGGCGATCCGGAAGTCGTTAGCGTCGTCGTGTTCGTCACAGCGCTGTAGACCGGCGCGGCACTCCACGTGCCCGAGGCGCCAACAACGAATCGCGGATCCGGACTTACCGCCGTCACGTTGCCCCAGCAACTGTCCGCCTTGGTGTTGATATCGATGCCGCCGGTGTAGTTCGCACTGTCGTCAAAGTCGTGGAAGTCGTAAGGACCGTTGCTGTAGAAAAGGCCATACCGCGCGTACACGTCCGACGCCACGTCTTCCTCGTACACGGCCCCGTTTGGCATGCCCTCGAGAATGCAGTTCAGGAGGAGAGGCCTCGAGCCGGTGTTGACCACGATACCGGACAGCAGGTCGTAGCCGTCGGTGTGATGCGCCCAGTTCTTACTGATCGTGCAGTTCGTCAGCGTAGGACTGGACGTGCCCTGGCAGTACAGCGCGCCGCCGCCCCAGTTCCGCGCGTAGTTGCCGCTGATAATGCAATTCGAGAGGGCAGGGCTGGACTGATCGTGCGCGAACACGCCGCCGCCGCCGCCGCCGTTAGGCGTGGGCGTTCCCTGCGCCGTGATGGCGTCATTGGCGCTGATGATGCAGTCCGCCACCGTGGGAGAGGCGCCGGTCAGACAGCCCAAACCGCCGCCATACCGCCCGATGTTGCCGGCGATGGTGCAGCCGGTAATCGTCGGCGATGCGCCATCGCAACAGATGCCGCCGCCGAAATCGCGATTGACGTCGTGCTGCGCGTTGCCGACGATCCAGCAGTCTGTGATCGCCGGCGCCGCGCCGGCCTTGCAGTAGATGCCCGCGCCGCGTCCCGAGCACGCGTTGCCGATGATCGTGCAGTCCGAGATGAAGCAGGAGGATGCCGTGCCGACACACCGGATGCCGCCGCCGCCCGAGGGGCTGTCGCCGCCGGTGATGGTGAAGCCGTCGATGCCCGCCATGCTGATCGCGGCGAAAGACACCACGGGGCCTTGCCCCCCGGTGTCGATGATAGTCGGCTTGCCCTCAGGATCCTGGTCGGCCCACGAGGTGTCGCCGTTCGAGAAGCCCCCGTACACCATTACGCCCTCGGCCAAGGCGAGTTTTCGCGTATAGGTGCCTTCCGCCACCCACACGGAAGAGCGGTCGACGGCCGCCGTCGTAACGCCATCCTGCAGGCAGTCAACTCCGTGGATGGCGTCCGCCCACGATGAGCCGTCGTTGGCCCCCGTGGTCAACGCGCCATCGACGTATACGATGCCTTGCACGAACAGCGTCGCGTTGCGCGTCTGCGTGGTCGCGAACGTAACGTTGTTCAACGTGATCGCGTCGGCATGCGCGCCGATGGCCATCGTCTCGGCCATGGCCGTGTTCAGCGTGAGCGTGACCGTCCTCGATGCGCCGGAAGCCACTGTGGCGTTCGTCATCGACGCGGTGAGCCACGCTGGGGTCGTCAGCGTCCACGACACGATGCCGGTGTACGTGTTCTTGATGACATAGGAAGTGATGCTGCCAACCTGAAACGGACCGCCCTCCGGGCCGAAGGCCACGTAGCCATCCGTCGGGGTCACCTCGAGCCAATCCTGCACCACCAACTCCGCCTCTCGGACGACGTCGAGGCTGTTTGTCACGTCCGAGAAAGTGATATCACCCGGATACACGCCCGGTGCCATGCCCTGCGCCATGGCTCCATTCAGCGACGCCGTAATCGTTGCCGACCCGCCCGAGATCAGGGCCGTGCCGCTCGACGGCGCGAGGTTGAGCCACGCCGGGCCACTCACCGACCAGTCAATGGCCCCGCCGCTAAAATTGGTGAGCGTGTAGTCTCGCGTGGTCGGCGAGAAGGTGCCCTGGTACTTGCCGGTGGGCGCGAACTTCGATGCCGGCGATACATCGATTAGAACGCCCATCACGTAGTTGAGGGCGTTCGCCATGAGCACCGCGCCGTCCGTCGATGTCGACCAGCCGCTGGCGTCCACGTCCGTCGATATGGGAAACAGATTGAGCGATAGGATCGGCGTCGCCTTGCCGCCCAACTCGACCGCTAGCGGCGCGCCGTTTGCCCAGTCCGCGATCCGCGTCGCGCCGCCGGCCACACTGCCGGTGCCATAGTAGATATTACTCCCCGAAAGCGCACTCACGCCGTGCATGACCAAGTGGCCCGCGTCATGGATCGTACCGAGACTCATCGCGCCGTTTGCCTGGCCCAGCGGCGTGATCGGATCGTAGCCCCCCGTGCTCCAGCGACCCGCCAGACACTCGCCCGGCGACGAGCCCGTCGCGAACACGGCTAACACCACGCCTCCGCCGGCATCGACGTAGTCCGCGAGATTATCGCCCAACGTCACATGATCGGCGGCATCGCCATTGGTCCAATGCATGACCGCATCGTAGGCCTGCAACGTGGCCAACGAAGGCGTGTCGACGGTTGCATCGAAGAGGTCAATGTGGCCGCTAATGCTCCCAAGGGCGGCGAGCTTGGCCTGAAGGTCCTCCGCCACGGAGGTATTGCCGCCGACATCACTGAACACCAACAATACGTCTGCGTGTGCGACCGAAACGAGCGCCGCAAGTATGAATCCCATGATGACACAAGACAACACAGGCCGTGATTTCATGATTGCGCCCTCCCGAAAGGCGTCCGGCAGTTCGCCGTCGCAGGGAATCCTGCCCGGCATTCGGAGTCCCTCCACCCAAGAGTTCCTCAAGATACAAGTCCACCTTGTAGCTTAGCACCTTGTTCGATGTTCGTCAAGTATTTACCGCGCAAGCGGTTAACCGCGATCGCTTCCGGAAACCAGATGAACAGCTTCTGCCAGGCATTGTGTTAAGATCACGCCATGCACCCCGATTTCGACATCATCGTTGTCGGCGCGGGCCATGCCGGCGTCGAGGCAGCCTTGGCATCCGCGCGGACAGGGCATCGCACGCTCCTTGCCACCATCTATCTCGACATGATGGCGCGGATGTCGTGCAACCCCGCCATCGGTGGTACTGCCAAGGGACAGCTCGTTCGCGAGATCGACGCCCTCGGTGGCGAAATGGGTCGGTGCATCGATCGAACGGGCATCCAATTCAAAATGCTGAATAGATCGAAAGGCCCGGCGGTGCATTCGCCACGCGCCCAGGCCGACCGCGTCGCCTATCAATATGACATGAAGCGCGTGTGCGAGAATCAGGACAATCTCACGCTCAAACAGGCCCTCGTCGAGGATCTTGTCGTGCGCAATGGCGCTATTGCCGGCATCAAGACCGCCGTCGGCGCCGAGATCTCGGCCCGGGCCGTCATCGTTTGTCCCGGGACCTTCTTGCGCGGCCTCCTGCACTACGGCATGGCCCAAACCGAGGGGGGGCGCGGCGGCGAAATGGCCGCGCGCGGCCTGAGCGACGCCTACCGCCGCCTCGGCTTCGACGTCGGCCGGATGAAGACCGGCACGTGCGCCCGCGTCCATCGACGTAGCATCGACGTCGACGCCCTCGAACGCCAGGACGGCGACGAGTTCCCGCGCCCCTTCTCGTTCTCGACGCCCATCAAGGGTTTCAGTCCGAATAAGGTCTGCTGCTGGATTACCCACACCAGCGAGACCACCCACGAGGTCATCCGGGCCAATCTCGACCGCTCGCCCCTGTTCTCCGGCAAGATCGAAGGCATCGGAATACGCTATTGCCCAAGTATTGAGGACAAGGTGATGCGCTTCCCCGAGAAGACCTCGCATCACGTCTTCCTCGAGCCCGAGGGGCTCCACACGGCCGAGGTATACGTTAACGGACTCAGCACCAGCCTGCCCGAGGACGTGCAACTCGCCTTCCTGCGCACCGTGCCCGGCCTCGAACATGCCGAGATCATCCGGCCCGGCTACGCCGTCGAATACGATTTCGTTCAGCCCTCGCAACTCAAGCCCACCCTCGAAACCAAGCGCGTCGCCGGCCTGTTCCACGCCGGCCAGATCAACGGCACGTCCGGCTACGAAGAGGCCGCCGGCATGGGGCTGTTCGCCGCCCTCAACGCCATCCGCTACATCCACGACGAGCCGCCGCTCTACATCGGCCGCCACGAGGCCTACCTCGGCGTCATGATCGACGACCTCGTCACCCGTGGCGTCCTCGAACCGTACCGCCTGTTCACGTCCCGCGCCGAATACCGACTACTCCTCCGCCACGATAACGCCGACGCCCGTCTCGCCGGCTACGGCATCGCCGGCGACGCCTTCCTCGAACGCGTCCGCGCCAAAGAAGATGCCATCGGCCGCGAGATCCGGCGTCTCGAGACCACCTTCCTCGCGCCCAACGCCGAGTTGCGCGCCTTCTTCGACGCGCGCGGCCTGACGCCCCCCGCCGAGCCAAAGTCCGCCGCCCAGATCCTCCAACGGCCCGAACTCGGCCTCGACGACGTCTACGCCATCGCGCCGCCGGACGAAGAACTCGGTTTTGAAGAGGCCGAGCAAGTCGAGATTCGAGTCAAATACGACGGCTACATCGCGCGCCAAGAACGCGCTGTCGAGAAATTCCGCAAGGCCGAAGACGCACCCATTCCCGCCGACATCGACTACCGCACCGTTCCCGGCCTGCCCGTCGAGACACGCGTCCGCCTCGACGCCATCCGCCCCGTCAGTTTCGGCCAAGCCGCCCGCGTACCCGGGGTCCGTGCCGCCGACATGGCCGCCCTCCACATCTACGCCGCGAAACTCGCCCGCAGCGCAGCGAAATCCCCCCAGCCCGCCCGCCAGACGCCGTAAGAGGCGTGGGTCTTGCCTGGCATCGAAGCGGTATCCCCACGGGCGGAACTGGGTGCCCCTCGCCGAGCGAACGCGGCAACCGACGGCGATGATCATGTCGAGGTTGTAGTGGTCAACCATACGCTCTACTCGCCGTGTTCCCTCGGTTTGAACTACTCGATACCTTCGAACAGTTGCATCAGGCGACAACTCACCGTCATCGTAAATACCTTTCACATGGTGGTTTACGGTGTTCACACGGACCTGATAGAGAGACGAGGGTTTCGCCGCCTGGCGTGGGTTCTACGTCACTCATTCCGTCATCTCCTCGCCCGCGTGGACAAGGTGATCGCAGCCGTCCTTGATGCTGTCGACGCCTGGTCGCAGACTGAGGATATAATTAGTACACCTATAAGTCAAGTCCGTCCAACAAGAGGTAACTTCCAGCAGCCTACGGATTCCTCATTATCGCGAGCGAGATGAGCCGCGGCCAAATCGAAACCGGGCGTTCGCAGCGCAGCGAAGGCCGCGCGCCGACAAGCGTCGGGACACGGGGTCCGAGCCCCCGGTTCGAAGGTTGCAAAGGCCGTTTGCGAAGCGGTGGCACAGTGTGTAGAATGAGACAAGGTAGGGTGGGCGTCCTATTATGGGATTTACGTGCAACAGAATAGCTCTTGTAGCCTTGGCTGTTGTCTGGGCCGCGGTTGTCGTCCCGCCACAAGAGGCCGCGGCCGCCCCCGTCATTTCGCTGGAATCGAACTGCCGCGAGAGGAACGTGACGGATCGGCTGGAGTTCTTGGTGGACACCTCCGACGCGTTAACCATCGAGGACATGGCGCGGCCGGAGATCGCCGCCGGTTTTGCGGCCTGCGAGGCGCCCTTCCTGAATCTCGGCGTCATCTCCCAGATTCTGTGGCTGCGTTTCACGCTCGTTAACGAAGCGGCTACGGACAAGGAGTGGGTCGTCGAGCTCCAGAATCCGAGGATCCTGAACGCGGAGTTTTTCACGCCCATGGCCGGCGGCGGATACCACGTCGAGTGTTGCGGTATCGCGCACTCCTTCTTCGACCGTCCCTATCTCCATCCCTCTCCGGCCTTCCGGGTCCGGTTGTCGGCGGGCGAGACCAGGACCTGCCACGTCCGGATCGAGCACACGGGTGCGGTGATCCTCCGGGTGGTGTGCTGGAGCGCCGCCGCGTTCCGCACGCACAGCGAACGGTGGAGCGCCCTGGTGATCCTCTACGCCGGCATCCTGGTGGCGTTGGCCCTAAACAACTTGGTCACCTTCCTCGGCCTGTATGAGCGCGCTTATCTCTACTGCACGCTCATGATCCTGGCGTTCTGTCTCTACGAAATGGCCTTCAATGGAAGCGCGCAGAAGTTCCTCTGGCCCAACCAGCCCTGGTGGGCCGATCACAGCATCACGGTGCTCTACGCGACGGCGCTGGCCATGGCGATCCTCTTCGCCCAATCCTTTGTCCGCTCCGCGCAGCACGCCCCATGGCTCCATCGCGTGGCCAACGTTCTGATTGGCGCGTGCATCGTGCTGTTGATCCTCGGCTTCACCGATTTCCGCGTGAAGTACATGTTGGGCACACTTCTTGGGCTCGCCGCCCCTGCCGTCGTGGTCCTTCTCAGCTGGCGATGCTGGCGCGCCGGCTACGGGCCGGCGCGGCTGTTCGCGCTGGCCTGGGCCATGGTTCTCGTGGGGACCACCACGTTGATCCTGACCGGTTTGGGCCTGCTCCCCCCCACCATGCCCACCGAGAACTCCTTGGCCTTGTGTTTCCTAGCCGGTTTGACATTGTGGTCGCTCGGGCTCGCGCTGCGCGTCAAGAACAACGAGGAGGCCAATCGCCGAATCCTCGAGACGAAGGTCGAAGAACGCACCGCCGAGTTGCGCAAAGCCATGACCGAAATGAGGACGCTCAGCGGCCTCCTACCCATCTGCGCGCACTGCAAGAAGATCCGCGACGACCGCGGGTATTGGGCCAACGTCGAGACCTATATCTCCGAGCACAGCGATGCCGGCTTCAGCCACAGTATCTGCCCAGAGTGTGCCCGGAAGTACTTTCCGGGCATCATGGCCGAAATCGACGCCGAAGCTTCGCGATCACCGGAGATCGGCTAATCCCCCGTTCATTCCCCAAACCGGAACTCATCGATCCGAACGCGCAGGTCATTTCCGCCGCAGGGATCGAACCGCAACGTCGCGATCCGGGAGCGCCAGCGCGGGTTCTGCGTCAGGTCCACCGTGTACGTGTGCATCGCGCCGTCCGCCACGATTGGGAACTGTACGCTCGTGGCCTCCGTGATCGCACTGCCGCCTACTGAGAAGAAGAGTTGGGCGCGCTCCTTTTCGGACGCGGCGCCTTCGATCTCCATCGTGACAACCAGTGTTGGATAGCGTTTAGCTCGGAGATCGCGCGTCGTCACGACGATAGCCGGATCCGATGAAACCGTCGTGAACAAGAGCGCGCCGTTCTCACAGACGAGGTTGCTGACCCCCATCATCGCGGCCCAACCTTCGGGCGACTGGTCGAAGGTCCAACCGGTCTGAGGCTGCCACACCGGGAAGTCGTAGGGGCCGAGGCCCACGTCGCGCGGGCCGAAATTCTCGGGCCACGACGCCGGATCGCCTGTGGCGAACACGCGCCGGATCGCCTCGTACATCTCGAATCCGAATTCATTGTTGGGCTCGACATAGCTACCTTCGCCCCACTCGTTCGCGGGGCCAAGGACCACGAACTCGCGCCCGATCTCGCGGCAGTAGTCCTTGCCCTGGCGCAGGAGCCGCTCGAACAGCTCGGGCGTGCGCCCATGGATGACGAGTGAGGCGTCGCCGTGCCACGGCCGCGAATCCCAACCGGTGTCTACGTCGGGATAGTACTTGAGTTGCCCGCAACGCGCGACCTTCTCCTTCCAGGAATCTGCCGCCGTGGCGGCCACGTCCTCAAAACGGGCCCGTCTCGGCTCACCGCTCATTTCCGTGGCACGGCCCCACTCGTGGTAGTTCGTCGCGCCGTAGTAGCCTTCCTCGAGCAGCGCGTTGACGCCGCTCTCGCTCTCGTGGGCGGACATGGCGAGGTACGTGATGCCTGCGTAGCCGGCGTCGCGCGCCATGGCCTGCGATTCGGCCAACGCGGCGGCTACCTGTTCCGAGCCGCCCAAGTCGCGCCGGACGTTCGACGGCGCCCAAATGAACACCGCCGGTTTGCCGTCGACATGGTAGTACGCGGGGAGATTGAAATAGCGGTCGATCCATTCGCGCGTGACATTGCGCCAGTCCTCGGCGGAATGCGTGTTGGGCGCGTTATGATTGGCCCACATGATGGCGACCTTGAGCTGATCGCGGTATTTGGCTTCGCGGTACGCCGCGAACCAGTGTTCGAGATGCTGGTGGCCCGCGCTCCAGTACCAATCCACAAGGAAACACGTGATGCCGTTCTCGACGGCCCACTTGATTTGCCAGTCCACGCATTCCGGATGGCCTTCATCGTAGTAGCCGAGCAAGGGCTTCCGGATCGGCGAGACCCGGCGGATACAGTCCCACTTCGCGTCAGAATTCCAGCCCGGGAAGTAGTACATGCACGTGTCAAGATCCGTTGCGACGGGCCTCGGCTCGGGCACGTACTCGGCCTGCGGCACATCCACCGGCGCGACGAAGTCGAGCGTCGCCTCCGTGGCGGCCGGCGCTCCTTCTCCCTCGGCCGTCAGCGTGACCGTGTAGGCGCCGGGATGTTTCGCCACCACCTGCCACGTGAGTTCCGTCTGATCGTCGTAGTCGAGGCCGCGCAGGCTCTGGCGCGCCGCGCCATGGGCCCACTCGAGGCCGTCGCTCAAGCCCAGCGAGACATCCATCTCACCCACGGCCGAGCCGCCGCGATTCCAGAACTGGGCCAGCACCGAACTCGCCCGGTCCGATCGATTCACGCCATCCTCGAATCCGAAGTATGACACCTCAACCTCGGGCGGCCCCAACGGCTCATCGGCGATCCGGACGGACTCGATCCGGAGCTCGGCCTCGGTCGGCAACTCGAGGCCGAGCACCGCCAACGGATCCTGCCAGGCGGAAAGGCCCTGCACCTCGATGTTGTAGTACCGAGGCTCGTCGCCCGCGCGGATCGTGAAGGGCTGCCGCTGCACTCCGCAGACGTTCTGTGCCGCCCATAGGAGTACGGCCGAGCTCTCGCGATCGCTGCGCAACTGCACCGTTACCCAGCCCTTGTCCTCGACGGCGAGTGCCAACGGGGGCGACATCAACACGTTGGGCATCTTCTCAACGCGCCAGGCCGACGCATCGCCGCCGAACGACCACTCGAACACGTCCGTACGCGGTTCGGTGTCGCCGCCCCACGTCTGCACGGCGATGGTATCGAGGTCGAAGTGAGCGCCTTCGTAGACATCGAATCGAAACTGGCGCATGACCCCCTCGCCTTGCCAGAAAGGAAACAGGACGACTTCCTCCCATTCGCCGTTGCCTTTTAGGTGGAATTCGGTGTTCTTGTTCGGCTCGAAGCCGTCGTACTTGCCCGTGGTCTGACCCGACCAGAAGACCTGGCCGTCGCCGGGCCGATCCGCGCGGATGCGGAAATACAGGCATTGCCACGGCGTTGCCGGGAACTCGATCCCCTTGCAGGTAAGAAACGGGTCCCAATCCACGGCATCGAAACGGAGAACACCGGCGTTGGCGGAGACATTGGCCAGCATGCTGTTGGCCACCCACGCCTTGACGTCGGCCTCGGTGTCGAACGTCCAACTCGGCAGCGCGCCGACAAGACCACACATTGCGGAAACCACAACGATTGACAAACTCATGTCCATCTCTCCCTGCTTTGATCGACACCGTATACTCGAGGAACGCTCTCCCGCGCCCCGGACTAAAACAACTTGCCCTCGAACAGGGACTTCGCGAAAGCGATGTCTTCGGCGATGAGTCGATCCGCCGAATCGTGGTCGCTGTACTCCGCGGTGAGGCACACCACACCGGACCACTCGCGCCGCCGGAGCTCGCGCGCGACGCGCGGCCACGAGGCCAGGCCTTGTCGGCCCGAGGTCCAGTAGCTGCGCCACTCCGCCACCTCGGCCTCGAAACCGTTTATCCGCTGGTAGTATGCGTTCTTCAGGTTGACCATATCGAGATACGGCCACAGGATGTCGATGGCGGATTCCGGCTCTTCGCCGCCCAGGGCGTTGTGCGCCGCGTCCCACACCGCCACGAAGTGTTTGGGATCGTAGTGCTCGAGAATGTGGAGTTGGCCCATGGCGTTGTTGGCTAGGTGGTGGCCGCAATGATTCTGGAGTCCGATCTTCACGCCATACTTGTCCAGCAGCGGCACCAGTGCATCGAAATCCTTGCGCAACCGCGCCTCGGATAGCATGTACGCCCCTTGCGCCAGGACGGGACAGATGCGAATCACCGGTACACCAGCCTCCGCGCAGGCCGCGATGGTTGACTCATCCGTGGGACCCGCCACACTGAAGACCTGGAGCCCGAATCCGGCGAGCGTGCGCGCCGCTTCCGGCAAGGCCTTCACGCGTTCCGGATCGATGGGATACCCCGGGCGTACCGGAAGCTCGATGCCGTCGAAGCCGAGACCGGCCACATGTTCGCCGAGTTCGGGAAGCGCCATCGTCCACGGTTTGGTGAACACGCTGAAGAGACACGCCGTGTGAGTCATGTCGTCCCTCCTGTTCGGGCCTGGCGTCGCTCGCTAGTGTCGCCGCCAATCAAGGCCTTCCTCTAGGATACATCGTCGGGCGTGTCTTGGAAAGGGCGATCTGCGCTGGCCGTTTCGATCCCGTATTGCCCTAGGGCGCTGGAATCGGCGCACCGGCGTCCGGGCGGCCTATCTTGAACAGCGCCGCACCATGGGGAGGCACCGAGGTCTTAACCGCGTCCGTCATCTCGCCGAGGTCTTCCTTGCGCCAGAGGTCGCGCACCGGCTGAGGCCCCTCTAGGCCCAACTGCGCCCATGTCGTCGATACGTCGGTGCGCGATGGGCCACGGTTGAACAGCGCTACGGCCAGTGTGCCATCGTACAGCGGCCGGGACCATACCTCGCTCCACGCCGTGCGCCGGCAACGCATTCCGGCCCGGCCGAGGGGATCCTGATCGACGGCGATGACCTCATCGTTGCCGAGCACGTCGAGGGCGAAGGCGTCCACGACGGCCAGGTCGCAACTGAGAATAAGCGGCGCGGCAATCATGGCCCACAGCGTGAAATGGGCGATGCGCTCGTTGGGCGTGAGGTTCATCGTCATGGCCTCCGCCCCTTCGGCCTCGCCGGTGATCATGAGCATGTCCGGATCATTCCAGTGCCCCGGGCCGGCGTAGGGCGCCAGGTCGCTGTGCCAGAACCCGATAGCCGCGACACCCGGCCAGCTCGTTTCCTGATCCAGAAATCCGATGTCGCCGCCGGTGCGCCACATATTGCCGTGCACTTCCGGGCCCCAGGTCCACACCTGGCCCATGCCGTATTGGCACAGGCTGTACACGATGTCACGGTCTACGAGATCCAGCGCCTGGCGCATGACCAGATAGGGCCATTTCAGGTACGCGAGGCTCTTGTCCGGCGCCACGTTGGTGTACGAACACCAGTCGTGCTTGAGGAAATCGACGCCCCACGACGCGAAAGTCCGGGCGTCCTGCAACTCGTGGCAATAGCTGCCTTCATAGCCGGCGCAGGTCTTCGGTCCCGGCGAAGTGTAGACACCGAACTTCAGGCCCTTCTCATGAAGGTAGTCGCCGAGGGCCTTCATATCTTTGAACTTCTTCTCAACGAGCTTGATCGATCCATCCTTGTGCCGGCCGTCGGCCCAGCAATCGTCGATGCAGACGTGTTCGTAGCCCAGATCCGCCAAGCCGGTTTCGACGAGGCGGTCGGCGGCCTCGCGGATCATCTCCTCGGTGACCATGACGCCGCAGGCGTACCACGAGTTCCAGCCCATGGGCGGCGTCAAGGCGAGCGTGTGTTGACCGCCGACAACCATGAGCCGCCGCGAGGCCTGGCCGCGCGCGTTGGTCACGATGACCTTGGCCTCGGCGGCGCCGGGCGCCTCGAGCACGCCCGAGATGATCCCGGTCGTCGCGTCGATGGCGAGGCCGGCCGGGAGGCCCTCGGCGGCGTATTGCCGCGGCCGCTCGCCCGTGGCCGGAATCCGGTGGAGGAATGGGCGGCCCGGCGTGGCACCCACCACGAGGGGCCCGTGAATCGCCGGTTCCGGCGCGACGCCGTGGGCGATCGGTGGCGCCGGCTCGTCCTGGCATTCGAGTGCCTTGGGGCGGCCGGCGACACCCGGCTTGAGTACGAAGCACGCGTCGGCCCAGTCGGCATGATCGTAACTGATGCCGTCGTCACCGCCGAGGGTGATCAGCGCCATATACCGGCCTTGGCTGACGTCGATCGAGATCGTCTTGGGCGGTTCTCCGCCGCGCATGATGCCGGTCTCGGCCACCCGCACGTCGTCGACCCATATCTCGAAGGCCACGGATCCGCGCGGGCCGACCTCTTCGTCCACGCCGACCACCGCCTCAAACCGATCGGCCGCGCAGTCGAGATCCACGAAGTACTCGCTGCCGGCATGCGAACCTACGCCGTGTTCGAAGACCTTGCCGCCCAGCGTGAGCGGCTTCTCCTCGATGGACTTGCCGATCTGTGGACGTCCGTATTGCTGAACCATCGGCCCGAGGTCGAGTTCCTCAAGCCAAACGCGCGACTCCGCCCCACTCGACTTCGCCGCCAACACCAAGGTCACGGCGCACAACCACTTCACCGTCCGCCCCAGAACTCGAACATGCATGGCCTTCTCCTCGTTCGTGTTGACGCTACGCCTCGTCTCGGAAGGACTCGGCGGCTTCCTCGACCTCGGCCTCTTCGAAAGGCTCGATGTGTACCACCGCGTCGACAACATCCGGCCCTTCACGGATCAAGCATTTCTTGACGCGGTCCGCAATGGCGTGACCGTCGTGCACCGTCATGAGCGGATCCACGAGCACGTGCAGGTCGACGCTCAGTGCCGCGCCGCCCACGTAGCGCGTGCGGACCTCATGCACCGACTTCACGCCACCGACGCCGCCCGCCAGCGCGGCGATGGCACGCACGTCCTCGTCCGAAGCGGCTGTGTCGATAAGCGCAGCGAAGGCCGGGCGGATGATCACGAGGGCCGCCTGGAGAATGAGCACCGACACAATAACGGCCCCCACGTGGTCCAGAAACGACCACCCGGGGCCGACCGCAGCGCCCGCCACGGCCAACGCAGCCGGAATGGAGCTGAAGGCGTCCGAACGGTGGTGCCACGCATTGGCAATCACCGCGCTGGATTTCATCTCACGGCCCCGGATCACCGTCCAGCGATACAGGGCCTCCTTGCTCACGATCGAAACCACTGCCGCCGCAAAGGCGACCCAACCTGGAGCCTCGCCGTGCGGTGCGTGAAGGGTGCTCAACGCGTTCCAGACGAGGCCGAAGGCCACAGTCGCCAACAACACGCCGATACCGAGCGTAACCACCGTTTCGATTCGCTGATGGCCATGAGGGTGGGCGCGATCGGCCGGCTTGGTCCAGAACCGGACGCCCACAAGAATGGCCGTGTCGCTGGCCATGTCGGAGAGACTGTGCACGGCGTCGGCCACGACGGCCTGACTATGGCCCACCACGCCACAGGTGAACTTGAGCACCGTGAGCACAAGATTGACGAAAAGGCCCACCCAGGTGACCGTCGCCACCCCGTGCCTATCTCGCGACGACGTTGCGTCGTAGTTCATGACGCGGGATCACTCCGCCGGTTCAACGAATACGATGGCCGACATTCGGCCATCGTCCAGGGCCACCTCGAAACCGCCGTCCGCCAAGACACGGCCCGTCGCCGACTCGGTCATTCCGGTGTCCGCGTCCTGGATCTTATACGTTGCCTCGACGTCGAGATAGGGAAACGCTACGGTGCGCGCAACACGGCCGACACCGTCCCAGCGGTAGAACAACACCGCGGCGCCACCGTTGCGCAGATGAAACTCGACACCCGCTGTGGCGGCGTCCTTCTCCGGCAGCCAGAGATCATAAAGGTAGTCCGTCTTGAACCGATTCAGGCGGCGGTAGTTCGCGATCTCGCCGAGGATGACATCGCGCTGGCGAGGGCCGATGTTCGGCAAGTCGGCCACAATGCCCCACGTGCCGGCCATGGCGCTCCGGCAATAGTACTTCGTCAACTCGTCATCGTCTTGATCCATTCTATCCGGATTGTTCGTCCAACGACAGCAACTCCACGGAAACAGAAACCCGAGCGCGCCCAACGCCTCGCGAAGATTCGAGCGCGCGTGCTCGAGGCCGTTGTTGCCCCCATCGCGCAGCCAATGCGTTTGACACAGGAGCGCCACGAATTCATTGATCATCCGGCCGCCGCTCTGGCAGTTCTCGATAATCAGATCGGGATGGGTTCGTCGTGCCTCGGCCAGAATGCGCTGCCAGGCCAGGACGTTCTTCATCACGCCCGCCCGAGTCTGCTCCGTAAAAAACAACTGATCATACTTCCACCACCGGGCATGGTAGGTTGTGCATAGGGTGTCCACGTGCTCGCGCATGCGCTTGGCGAAGGCCGGCGCCGCCAAATCGAGTAAGTAACCATCGATGAACTTCTCGTAATGCGGTGGCTGGTCTACACCCTCCGCCTCCGCCGTCGCGCCATACTGCGGACAGCTCCAGACCCCGGGAATGACGCCTTTCTCGAGGACCTTCTCGAGAATCGCCTCGAACTCACCCTCGCCGAACTTGGCGGGATCGGGCCGCCAGTCGCCCACATGCCGGTACCAGCCCGCGTCGACAATGAATGCGTCGAAGGCGTAGGGATCCATAGCCTCGATCTGGCGGCGAAGGAACGCCGCGTCGACGGCGAAGCGCGTTGCATACCAATGGTTGTAACTCAGTGGATACCCCGGTTCGGGGCCGCCGAAGAGGCATTGTGCCAGTCGTGCGCGTTCGCCAAGCCACGTCGCGCGCGCCGAGGCTTCGTCCTCGTCGGCGATAGGCATGACATGCAGCGCCGGGCCGTCCACGGCCTCGTCCGGCTCGAGGACCAACTGCGCCTGGTCGGCAGGCAGGCCGACGTCGACGCAAACGAATTCTCCCCGCCGCTCGAAGGAAGTCTGCCAGCCGCCACACCATTCGAGCGCCACACACAGGCGCCCGCCATCGCCGCCAAGGATCCAGTACGGGTTAACACCCCGCATCGGCTCATCGGAACTATGCCACCGGCTCCCCACCCTCACCAGCCGTCCCTCGGCGAGGTCCTCCTGCATCGGATCGAAGGTCAGTGCCTTCCAACCGCGAAGCCATGTCGCCCCGCCGCCGAGCCGCCAGACGCCGTGCCATACGGGAAACGATTCGACGGCCACCGCAGCCTGACCTCGATTGGCCATCCGGCACTGTAGCCGAAGAATCGCCCCGTGCTTCGCCAACTCGACGCTCCTGGAGAATCGGATGTCGTTGGCCAGCCAGCACTCGGATTCGGCACGGAAGAAGGCATCGGTCTCAGTCATTGTCCAATGCAAGGAAACCTTGTTGCCGGTCCCTTCAGGCAATAGGTTCTCCGGAATCCATGCCGCCAACCCGCCGTCGTCGCCTTTGGCGTCGAACGCCACGCCGCCGCCGGAGACCCCATGCATGCACTCGATAATCGGCCCGTCGACTCGATTTCCCAAGACGACACGAAGCGTGTCGTTCTGGATCGCGGTGGGCTGCTCCGCCGCCACGCTCAGCATCATCCAAAGACCTCCCAGAACCATAGCGCGAACACCCCAAACTCGCATAGCAGACTCCCCTTGCCCGATCGCCATCGAATCGATATTATGATGCTACTCGACGGGCTCGGGCAATGCAACGGTTAACGCCGGCGGGGCACTCGCGTCGGGCATGGCGACGCCGTCGAGTCCCGGGTGCGTCGGTTTTGTTTTTGGGCACGCGATCGCGTAGGCTACTGACGTGCGGCAAGGCGATCGCCGAATACAGTGATTATGCTCCCGCCATGATGGGGAAGGCGCGTGGAGGAGTGGACATGGAAGGGGCTGAACAGCAGGAACGCTACCGAGAGGCGTGCCGGCTCTACGAGCAGGGCCAGTTCAAAGAGGCGCGTGTCATATTCGATGCCCTGGCGCGCGAACGGCCGAAGAGCAAGCACCTGGTGTTCTCGCGTGCCATGTGCTTGCTCGCCTTGGGCGAGATCGATCATGCCCGAAGTCTGTGCAATCGCCTGGGCGAGATGAAGAGCCAGACCGCACAGAAACTGCGATTGAAACTCTCGGCCGAAATCAAAGATCGCGAGATGCTCGATCGGAAGAAGGCCGAAGCGCAACGCCCGCCCTCGGATCGCCGTGAAGCCCATGAACGCCGCAAGAGCGACGACCGTCGAGCCTCCGGCGATCGCCGACAGCGCGACGTGTCCTTCAAAGGTCATGATCGCCGACAAATACTGGACCGGCGGCAGGGAGAGGATCGGCGTGACACTGTCGATCGCCGCCATCCCAATCGCCCCGCTTCGTATCTCGAGACCCACCTGACCGATGAATCCGATGACTTCTTCGAGGGAAAGAAGCGAACCCTCTGGAAACCCCTTCTCGCCGCCGCGGTCATCCTCGCCGTTGCCACGGCCGGGCTCCTCGCGCTCCGCCAATACTCAATCCGGCTCCCGAAGGAGCCCTCTCTGGACCTTTCGGCGTTTCCTATGGGCGACGGGCCGGATCGCTATATCGAGGTCGTGCGGTTCTTTCCTGCTCGAGACCGGAAAAGCTTCGAAATCATCATGTTCCTCGCCCCTTACAAAAACGATTCCAAGAACGGGGGCGGCGATCTATCCGAATGCGTGGGATCGAAGGCCACTGGCAACTGGGAAGATATTAAGTCGTTGATAGGAAAGGCCTTCGCCATGTCCCGCCACCGGACGGGCATACTGGCTGGCGTCCCACAGGACAACATGGTCCGCACCATCGTCTTGCCGCGGGACGCCATGGACGTGCACCGAGGCCTCAAAGCCGATCGCGTCGAGACGTGCTTGGCCGGATCCGTGCAGAGCGTCGCCGGCCTCGCCGCCGAATGCGGCGAGTACAACCATGTCGAGTCCTGGACGAATCGCGCCCAACTCGCCGGCATCAACGGGAATGTCTACTGGTGGGGACGCATCGGCGTCGCCGAAGGGGGAAACGGCGCCATCAGCCATGTCCTCGTCCGCTCCTATCCCAGCGAGAAGCACTAGAACAGGTTCGGGCCACTCGACGGCCGGGCCTGAGGGAGAGAGATCGATGGAGAAGTCTGCCTCGTACGCTCTGCTGGGCCTCATTTTGGCCCTTTCCCCAGGTTGTCCGTTGACGAACCCTTTCGTGACGGAGGAAGACCTTCAGCAGGCCTATCAAGACGCGATCAAGGACGCGGAAGTGGCCGAGCCGGACGAGATATCGGCTCATCTCACGGCAATCACAGCCTACAATGACCATCTGATTTGGGAGGGCCCGGCGGGGACTTCCCGCGTGCTTATGCTGACGTGGACCTCCTGGACGGGATACGACAGCCTCGTAGGCAAGTCGATCCGGGTGGACGACCTCGCGAAGTCCGTCGAGACATCGAGGGACACCTGGGTAACCGCCGCGCCGGAACTGCACGAGTTCTGCAAGGCGCGATTCCTCGATTCCGAGAACATGTCCCTCCGCGTCGAACAGCTCATGGGCCTGCCGCCACACAACGGAAAGACGCGCTTCGTGGCGTTCTGGGTCAATCCCGAAGACCTCTTCCGGCCGAGTCCCGATCCGGAGATCACGGACTGCGAGGCCGAGCTCGACTTCCCGACATCAGGGCGCTTCGTCACCGTCAGCCCGGAACACATCGACTGGTTCAACGCGCTGAAAGAGACCTCTTACGGAACCGACGGCTATCCCTGGACGCGCCTCGGCTACACCTACGACTGGGGCAATCCCTGTTGCGAAATCGGCCTCAGCGAGTTCGTGATCCGCAGCGGCGCAACCGTTGATGTCCAGTCCGTCACGCTCAACGACGACTTCTGGAGATAGTCCGCGCACCGATCCGGCAAGGCGCCAGGCGGCCTACTTCCTCCGCGCCAAAGCGAACCAGCGCTGCATCTCGACGAGTCCGCTGGTCTTCTTGGGGAAATTGCGCGCGTATTCGTCGCCCAGCGACAACACCGCATCGACATCGGCCCAGTTGTAGGGCATATCACGCAAAGCCTCCCGGCGAATGCGCTCGAGCTCGCGGCCCGTTTCCTCCCATTGCCGCACCAGTGCCCGCTGTTCCTCGCGCGTAGGATGCTTCATGACCGCCCCTCGAGTAGATGCTTGGCGCGCGCGAGGACCTCCGGCGCCTCCTTCAGCGCGCACAGTTCCTCAAGATGCCGCAGAATGTGCGCTGAATCCAAATGCGACTGCCTCGCTATAACGCTCTCCGCATCGAGCCAGTCGCGTGGCCGATCGGCAAAGGCTTTCATGACGAAGAGATCCTCGGCCGTGCAGCAGGGCAGAATGATGCCCGGTGCGAACTCGACCGGCGTGGCGCGCCGCATCATCTCCGCCTCGAAAGGCAGCGCCCCCAAGGCGATGTCCAAATGTCGGCCGTTGGATGCACGGATCAGCACGACCCGCCGACTCAGCGCAAAGGCGCGCCCATCCGGCACGCGAGACTCGAAACGATCAAGCAAGGCAGCGACGTAGGGCTTTTCCTCACCCCATGTCGTCAGCAGCGTCATGTCCACGTCCGTGGTGGTGCGCGGCTCGCCCCAGCACTGGACGGCAAGTCCGCCAATGACACAGAACGCCCATTCGCGTTCCGCCATGAAGGCGCCTACCTCCTGGGCCGCTTCGAATAGTGCGTTCATGGATCCGCCGACGCTCCATAGGCGGCGTCGCGCCGCCTCATCTAATTAGGATAGACGCTGCGGCCCGCCCAAAGCCAGTCGCGCGGCGCGGTTTGGCTGTCACGCGCGATCCCGCAGCCGGAAATCTCTTGACAGCGCGGCGCGCGCGGGTCTATCCGTAGCCCATCTTCCGCAGCAAGGTCTACTCGATCCGCGTTTTAGGAAGCATCGGCTGACGTAAGCTATTGTGTGTTGGCGATTGCTTTTCGTTCTGGCGTGTAGTGCAGACCACCCCCTTGTCGGAATCTGGATGCCGCGCGAGCATGTCCGGCGCGTTCTTCATCCTCAGGACGCCGCAGGATGAGCACCCGTCGTCTCATTCAATGGCAAAGGTGCTCAACTCGACGGGCAACGCCCCGCCTGTATGGGTACCGGAGTTGGGCGTTCCCATGCCCTGGGCGCTCGCGTCTAGGACATTGGCGACGGTGATGGTGATGTTGCCGCCGAAGGACATATGGCCGGAGGTCCACGTCAGCCGGTAGGTGTTGCCGCCTTGGCTCACTACGCTCGTGGGGTGGGCCGGCAGCGTTCCTTGGCCGGTTCCGGACAGGGCGTAGTTCGCCGCGTCGAGCTGCCCGGTCGTGACCGGCTTGTTAAACGTAACGTCCACGTTCAGCGAGTTGACGACTTGGACGCTCTTGACGGTGGGCGCATTATCGTAGCGGAAGTTGTCGAAGTCGAACGAGAATTCCTCAGCGCCGTGTTTCAGGATGCGGACTTCATCGACATTCTGCCAGTTGAACGTGTTGGTGGCGAATTCGGCGCCGCAGAACACCGTTGCCGGCCCTTGCACCTGTATGCCGTCGCGGTATCCGTAGAAATCGATGTTAAAGTCGCCAAAAGGCCCGCGCGTTTGGCAATCGTAGAAGTAGAACTCCATACCGTCGGTACGCTTGAGTCGTACCTCGGTGGCGCCGAAATTGAACTCGTCGGTGTAGATTTCGGGAGTTCCACCGACGCCGTACGTCGCGCCGTAGTGCCAGCCGGTGGTGCCATCGTAGTTGAACGTGAAACCTGAATACTCGTAGCCTGCCGGCAATTCCTGTTCGTTCGCGAGGCCGATGCCTGAGAAATCGATCGTGACACTTCCGGCCCAACCGGTTCCTGCGGCTAGCAGAACGATGAGACCAGCCATGAGGCCTGCCCGTTTGGCGATATCCATTGATGTATCTCCTTATATCGAGAACTCAGAGAAAACGCACTCGTAATTCTGTGGGCCATGTTCGGCCAGTGTATAGCAATCGAAAACGATTGGCAAGCGCTGGATTCTGCCTCGCTGCCGGTGTGCAGGCGTCGTCCGTATCGGCTCTTCACAAAGAGCTCGTCTTCTGGAGCAAGACCTGACCTCGTGTCGTCTCGAAGCGAAGGATCGAATTCGAGATCCCTCCCGTGCGTTCGGAACGACGGGACGGCGATAGCGGGCGGCTTGAAACGACGATAGGGCGTTCGATAAGACCCTAAACCGAATTGCGGCAGACTCTTGAGGCCTGATCGACCTCGGCGCGGATGGTCTTCGGAAAGGTTTTCGGAAAGGTACTTGATCTTGTGGACGGATTGTGCGTATCCTTTAAACCGCTTATCTGATCATTCCCATTTTCTTGGTGCAGAATTCACATGAGTATTCACCCTACGGCTATTGTGGATCCGAAGGCCGAGCTGGCGGAGGACGCCGAGGTTCAGGCCTTCTCGATCATCGGTCCTCAGGTAACGGTCGGGTCCGGGACGGTCGTCGGGCCGCATTGTGTGCTGTCCGGCCGGACAGTCATCGGTCGCAACAACCTGTTGTTCAGCGGGGCCCAGATCGGCATCTTATCTCAAGACCTCAAGCACAAGCCCGGTCTTGTCGGCCGCACGGTTGTGGGCGATAGCAACATCTTTCGCGAGCACTGCACGGTGAGCGCGTGTACGATGACCTCCTATGACGATGAACACCGGCTCACTTCCATTGGCGACTCGTGCATGTTCATGGCGTATTCCCATGTGGCGCACGATTGCCACGTGGGTAACCGTGTCATTCTAGCCAACTGCGCCTCGCTCTCCGGACACGTCGATGTCGAGGATCGGGCGATTCTCGGCGGCCTGTCGGGCGTGCATCAGGAGTGTGTCATCGGCACAATGGCCTTTGTCGGTGCCATGACACGCGTTTCGAAAGACGTGCCGCCCTATATGATTATCGAAGGCAACCCGGCGCGGTGTTGCGGGCCGAATACGGTGGGCCTGAAGCGGAACGGCATGACGCGCGAAGCTCGCGCGCGGGTAAAGCAGCTATATATGACCATGTTCCGCTCGAATCTGAATACGACGCAGGCCCTGTATGAAATCGAGCGGATCGTCGAGGATTGCGAGGAGCGTACCCGGTTCCTGGAGTTCTTCCGGCGGACGATCCGAGGGGTAACCAAGTAGCGTTCGGGCCGGCGCGGCCCGATCTCCCAAAACCAGTGGGTTTCTTTATCAGGGGCGACAAGGCAGGCGATTCTCTGAGGAATCCATCATGAACGCGATACGCACCGGCGTGGTCGGCGTCGGTCACCTCGGCTATCATCACGCGCGCAACTACGCCGCGCTCGATGACGTCGTACTGGTGGGCGTGGTCGATACCGACGCGGAGCGCGGGCGCAAGGCCTCCGAAGACTTCCACACAGGGTACTTCCCGTCCGTAGAAGCACTGCTCGAGGCCGGTGTCGATGCCGTTTCCGTGGTGGTGCCGACTACGGCACACCGGGCGGTGACGTTGGCGTCGCTTGAGGCCGGCGTGGACGTGTTGGTTGAGAAGCCCATCGCGGAGTCCGGTGACGCGGCCGAGGCCATGGTGGCGGCGGCCCGGGCCGGGGATCGCATCCTCCAAGTAGGCCATATCGAGCGTTTCAATGGAGCGGTCGTGGCCTTGTTCGAGGCGTTCTCGGCGCCGAAGTTCATCGAGTGCCACCGGTTGAGCCCCTATGCCTGCCGGGGCGATGACGTGAGCGTCGTGCTCGATCTCATGATTCACGATCTGGACATCGCCCTGGCCTTGGACGGTACGCCGGTGGTCCGCGTCGACGCCGTGGGGGTGCCGGTGTTCTCGCCGACAGAGGACATTGCCAACGCGCGCCTCCGGTTTGCCTCTGGCTGTGTCGCGAACCTGACGTGCAGCCGTGTGTCGATGGAGCGCATGCGGAAGATCCGCCTGTTCGCATCGGACGCCTATGTGTCGACGGACTACTCGGAGCAGGAGGTGCTCGTGTACCGCAAAGAGCCGGGACCATTACCGCCGGGCGTATCTCCCATGGAACGCATTACGGTCGAGGCGCTGCCCGTGCACCACGAGGAACCGCTGAAACGCGAGCTGGCGGATTTTGTGACGTGCGTTCGGACGCGTCGGCGGCCGGTGGTCGCCGGTGAAGATGGACTGGCGGCGTTGGCCCTGGCCGAGCGGATCGTGTTCCGTATTCGCAACGGCGGCGATGGCCCATGATGCCGCGGAAGAAGGACCCCAGCGCGCAGCCATTGACAAAGACTGTAGAAGAGAGGACGTCGTGCGCGTCTTTCTGATAGCAGGCGAATCGTCGGGCGATTTGCACGGCGCGAACGTGATTCGTGCGCTCCGTGCAGCGTGTCCGGAGATCGTGTGCGAGGGGTTGGGCGGTCAACGCATGGCCGAGGCGGGGATGGCCCTTCGGTACGATCTTGCCCGCGAGGCGGTAATGGGATTCACGGAGGTTGTCCGGGCGTTCCCGGGCATCCGGCGCTTGTTCTTGGATACCGTGCGGCACATCAGCGCGTGCCGCCCGGACGTGGTTGTCCTCATCGACTACCCTGGATTCAACATTCGGATGGGCGAGAAGGTCAAGGAACTCGGGATTCCCGTGGTCTATTACATCAGCCCGCAGGTATGGGCTTGGAAGCAGAAACGGATCCACACCATTGCCCGGTTTGTTTCGCGCATGCTCGTCATCCTGCCGTTCGAGGAAGAGCTGTATCGGCAGATAGGCGTGCCATGCGCGTACGTTGGCCATCCCTTGCTCGATCACATTGCATCGAGACGAGCCAACGATGACACCGACGGCCGGTTGGTCATCGGCCTGTTGCCCGGGAGTCGCGAGCAGGAAATCCGCCGATTGATGCCCACCATGATCGAAACGGCCGAGGGCATTCGACAGCGCTACCCCGACGCGCGCTTCTTGACGCCATGCGTGGACACCGTCCGAGAAGCCCAAGTGCGGGCACTCGCCGACCGTTTTCCCGTCGAGACGCTCGTGGGCCGAACCTATGACGTGCTGGCCGCCGCCCGGTTCTGCCTGGTGGCTTCCGGAACGGCAACCCTCGAGACGGCGCTGTTCGGCGTGCCCATGGCCATTCTGTACCGGACGAGTCCGATCAACTACTGGATCGCGCGACGCGTGGTGAGCATCAAGCACATCGGTATCGTCAACATCATCGCCGGACGCGAGGTCGTTCCGGAGTTCATTCAGCACGAGGCGCGGGCCGAGGCGATCCTGCCGCGCGCGCTGGAACTGATCGACGACACGCCCGCCCGCCAACGCGTGTTGGCCGACCTGGCCGAGGTCAAGGCGCGTCTGGGCGATGCGGGGGCCTCGATGCGCGCCGCACGGCACGTGCTCGAGGTGGCGAAAGGAGCGGCCTATGGCTGACCGTTTGTTCCTGATTGACGGAACGGCCTTCGCGTTCCGCTCCTTCTATGCGATCAAGAGTGGACTCACCGACTCGAGGGGACGGCCGACCAATGCCGTGTTCGGTTTTGTACGCGTGCTGCTGAAGATTCTCCGCGAGCTCGAGCCGAGCCACATCGCGGTCGTGTTCGACGCCAAAGGCAAGTCGTTCCGGAGTGAGCTCTATCCCGAGTACAAGGCCCATCGGCGGGCGACACCGCCCGAGCTCAATGCCCAGTTTCCCATGATGGATGAGGTGGTCAAGGCCCTCGAGATCCCTATTCTCCGCGTGCCTGGTGTCGAAGCGGACGATGTCATGGGCACCTTGGCGCGCCGTGCGGAGGCGGAGGGCATGGAGACAGTGATCGTCACCGGCGACAAGGATCTGCTTCAGCTCGTGACCGACAAAGTGCGCGTGTACGATCCGTCGCGGGGTGACGAGGGCGTGTGGTACTCGGCGGCCGAGGTGCGCGAACGCATGGGCACGAACCCTGAGCGCGTCATCGACGCCCTCGCGCTCATGGGCGACAGTTCCGACAATGTCCCCGGCGTTCCCGGCATCGGCCCGAAGACGGCGCGAACGCTTCTCGAAACCTACGGTTCGCTGGACGCGGTGTATGAGCACGTGGCAGAGCTAAAAGGCAAGCAGCGCGAGCATATCGAGGCGAACCGCGACTTGGCCTATCTCTCGCGCGATCTTGTGACGATCCGCACCGATGTCGAGATCGAGGTGGCCATTGAGGACTGTCGCACGCACGACTACGACCGCCGGCGGTTGGCCGAGGTATTTGCCGACCTCGATTTCCAGTCGCTCGTCGAGGAGTTTCTGCCGGACGCCTCGGGGCACGAGAACCTGCGCTACACCCTCATCCTGACGCGCGAACAACTCGAAACCGCCGTCGCCGAGATGCGCGCCGCCGGATGCTTCGCCTTGGACACCGAGACCACCTCTGTGGATCCGATGCGGGCCGAACTCGTCGGCGTATCGTTGAGCTGCCGAGCGGAGACCGGCTACTACCTTCCTGTCGGCCACGCCCCCGAAGCCCTGATGCGACGCGAGACGCCCGACGACCTGTTCCCGAGCGAGGTAATCGCGCCGCTGCCGAAGACCGAAGCCCTCGAGATCTTGCGGCCGCTGCTCGAGGATCCGTCCATCGGCAAAGTGGGCCACAACATCAAGTACGACTACATCGTCCTCGCGCGCGCCGGGATTCGCGTGGCCGGCATCGTTATGGATACGATGGTGGCTTCCTACTTGACGGACCCCTCGCGATTCAGGCATAATCTTAACGAGGTCAGTCTTCACTACCTCAAACGCAGAACGATCCTAATCTCTGATCTTGTCGGCAATGGGTCTAAAGCCGTCACGTTCGATACCGTCCCCGTCGATCAGGCGTGTGCGTATGCGTGTGAAGACGCGGACGTGACTTGGCGGTTGGCGGCCGTGTTCGACGGTCTCCTGGAGGAACGCCAACTCCGGCGTTTGTCCGACGAAGTTGAAATCCCTCTCATCGGCGTGCTGGCCCGCATGGAAATGGCCGGGATTGCGTTGGACGTGGAGGTGCTGGCCGAACTGCAAATCGAGATCGAACAGCGCCTCGGCGCCCTGGAGGCAGCGATCTTCGAGATAGCCGGCGAAACGTTCCAGATCAATTCGCCCAAGCAACTCCAACGCATCTTGTTTGACAAGCTTGGCCTCCATCCGGTACGAAAGACGAAGACCGGCTACTCCACGGACGTCGATGTGCTCGAAGAGCTGGCACACGCCCATCCGCTGCCGGAACGCGTGCTCGAGTACCGCACGCTTGAGAAGCTGCGGGGCACTTATGTCGAGGCCCTGCCCAAGCTCGTTCACCCGGAGACGAAGCGCATCCACACATCCTTTAACCAGGCCATTGCGGCCACGGGGCGATTATCGAGCAGCGACCCCAACTTGCAGAATATCCCGGTTCGAACGGAACTGGGTCGGCGAATACGCCGTGCGTTCGTTCCGGGGGGAGCAAATAGGCGGCTGATATCGGCCGATTACTCACAAATTGAACTCAGAATACTGGCGCATCTGGCTGGGGACGAAAGCCTGCGAGCCGCGTTCCGCGCCGACGCCGACATCCACCGCGAGACGGCGGCACGAGCCTTCGGCGTGTCGGTGGATGCGGTAACACCGGAGATGCGGCGTCAGGCAAAAGCCGTGAATTTCGGTATTGTCTACGGCATAAGTCCCTACGGCCTGGCCAAGAACCTGGGCGTATCCACCGCAGTCGCCGCTCGGTTCATCGAGCAGTATTTCGCGCAGTATCCGAAGGTGCGTGTCTGGATCGATCAGACGGTCGAGGCGGCACGAGCCGATGGATACACGGTCACGCTGCTGAATCGTCGGCGGTACTTGCCCGATCTGGCCAGTTCGGACACTGCTACGCGCAAGGCGGCGGAACGGGCCGCGATCAACACGCCGGTTCAAGGCAGTGCCGCCGACGTGATCAAACTGGCCATGATCCGGCTGGACACGGTCCTCGAGGGCCGTGATGCGCAGATGCTATTGCAGGTGCACGACGAGCTGCTCGTCGAAACCGGTGCAGACGACGCGCCGGAAGTGGCGCAGGTCATGAAGGCCATTATGGAGGATGTCGTCAAGCTCGATGTCCCCCTTCGAGTGGACGTAGGGATTGGCGACAATTGGGAAACGATACACTAGGCCGACGGTTAGGCGATCATGCGAATGACGGTTGGCGCAACGGAATGCTACGCGTAAGGACGCACGACTGAAAGGAAGATTGATGGCTCCAGTAGGAAAGCAACCCCCCTCGAAGAATTATGTGAGAGGCCGAAGCAAGAAGGGCAAGAAACCGCCGCACCCTCATCACCTTCACGGCAACGGTCCCCGACACTCGAACAGCCGACCACCAGGACTTCCGATGGATGTTCAGGACTCCGCGGAGGCCCTCGAGGCCGAAGCCAATGGCCCCGAGCTGTCCATGGCCGACCTCAAGCTGATGACCATGACCGAGCTGTCCGACGCGGCGAAGGAGTTGGGCATCGAGGGATACAGCGGACTCAAGAAGCAGGACCTGATCTTCCGCGTGCTGCAGGCCAGCATCGAGCGCGCCGGATCGATCTACGGCGAAGGCACGCTCGAGATCCTACCGGACGGTTTTGGATTCCTGCGCTCCGGCATGTATTCCTATTTGCCCGGCCCGGACGATATCTACGTGTCGCCCTCGCAGATCCGCAAGTTCGCCTTGCGCACCGGCGACACCATTCAAGGCCATGTGCGGCCGCCCAAAGACGGCGAACGCTACTTCGCCCTGTTGCGCGTCGAGGCCGTCAACGGCGAGAGCCCGGACGTCGCGCGCGAGCGAATCCTGTTTGACAGTCTGACGCCGCTCCATCCCGACGAGCGTTTCACCCTCGAGACGACGCAGGGAGAGATCGGCATGCGCGTTATGGATCTGCTCACGCCGATCGGCAAGGGCCAGCGCGGCCTCATCGTCGCGGCCCCGTTCACCGGAAAGACGGTGTTGCTCCAGAAGATTGCGAATAGTATCGCGACCAATCATAAGGAGGCCACCGTCATCGTCCTGCTCATCGACGAGCGGCCCGAGGAAGTCACCGACATGGCCCGCTCCATCGAGGGCGAAGTCATCGCCTCGACCTTCGACGAGCCGCCCGAGCGCCACGTTCAGGTTGCCGAGATGGTGCTCGAAAAGGCCAAGCGCCTCGTCGAGCACAAGCGCGACGTCGTCATCCTGCTCGACTCGATCACCCGTCTGGCCCGCGCCTACAACACGATCCTGCCGGCCAGCGGCAAAGTCTTGTCCGGCGGCGTCGACGCCAACGCCCTGCCGCGCCCGAAGCGCTTCTTCGGCGCCGCGCGCAACCTCGAGGAGGGCGGCAGCCTCACGATCTTGGCCACGGCCTTGGTCGAAACCGGCAGCCGCATGGACGACCTCATCTTCGAGGAGTTCAAAGGCACGGGCAACATGGAACTTCACCTCGATCGGCGCCTCATGGAGAAGCGCATCTTCCCCGCCATTGACGTGCACCGCTCGCGCACGCGCAAAGAAGAACTCCTGGTCGCGCCGGACGAGCTCGAGCGCATCTGGCTCATGATCCGCGTGCTCAGTCCCCTCGATATGATCGAGGCCACCGAGCTGCTCGTCGAGAAGCTGCGCAAGACCAAGTCAAACAAGGATTTCCTCGCGCAGATGCAGAAGATGTAGGCGCGATTCCCGTACCGCATCGCATGGAATGACACCGTCCGCCGTAGGCTCGACATGGCGCCGCGCCCACGGCGGACGTTTCATTTCGGCGTGTGTCGCGCGGGCCGATTGCCCCCGGCTCAGCCGTTTCCCTTCACCCAAAACTGGCGCTCGATGAGCTGAACATACTCGGACCACGCCTGCCCTTTGTCGCGCGTCTCGCCGATGATGCGCGCGGCGGCATCGGCCTGGGCGTCGAGATTGTCGCAGTGGTAGAGGACAATGGCCTCGAGCGTCTTGGGCACGACGGGCGATCCGTTGGCCAGTTCGCCGTGATGCGCTAGGACGCAGTGCAGCAGTTGGAGCTTGAGATCCTCCGGAAACCCCTCGATGCCGCCTATCCGCTCGCGTAGCATCGAAGCGCCGATGTCCAAATGGCCGAGAAGCCGGCCCGGCGTGCTGTACTCGACGACAAGCTCGTGACGCATCTCCTCGATCTTGCCGATGTCGTGGAGGAACACCGCCGTCAGCAGAACCTCGCGGTCGAGATCCGGAAACAGATCGGCCACCGCATGGGCAATGCGCGCCACTTCGTAGCAGTGCTTCGCCAGGCCGCCCGGATAGGCATGATGCCACTTCTTGCCGGCCGCCGCTTTCGAGAAGGCCTCCATGAATTCCTTGTCGCCCCAGAAGGCGTCGATCAACTGCCGAAGCCACGGATTCTCGACCGTATCGAGTAGGGCGCCCAGCCCATCCAGGATCTCTTCGGTATTTGCCGGAGCAAAGACGAGATCGGCGGTGTTGTACTCGCCATCCTTGAGCGGCAACACCTGCTCGACGCGGATCTGGAGCCGCTGCTGATAGCTTGTCACGGTGCCTCGAACATTGACCACATCGCCCACTTCGAACATACGCGCCACGGACGCTGCGTTTTGCCAGAGGACGCCGCCGATATCGCCCGTGCGATCCTTGAACACCATACCGAGAAACTTCGCCCCGTTGGGCTGCGTGCGGAGGTCCTTATGCACGGCCAGAAAGTGGTCGTTGACCACGTCGCCTTCCTGAAGCGTTTCCACGAACTGACTCTTCATCCATGTCTCCGATCCGGACACTGGCGCCCGCGACAACGACAGCGAAACGTCCGCGTGTTCAACGAAACGCCCATGCCCAGTCTTGTTGCTCACAATACAATCTGGCTACTGTAGCCCTTCCCAACGCGTGCTTGCAAATGATCCGCGAAGCGTCTAAGGTAGCACGCCGTGGACACGTCACGAACCGGCACGGAGGACCTGAAGATGACCCCACCGACGGCCGCCTTCCTCGTCACCAAGGCCATGTTGGATCATTGCTTCGCACCGCGCGACCTCGAGCGGATAGGCCGGCGGACGGCGTGTCGACTGCCGGCCGGCGACGCCCTGACGCCGGAGACTCAGAAGGACGCCGCGCGCGGTGCCGAGATCATCATCACGGGGTGGGGCACCTTGCCGATCACACCGGCGATGCTCGACGCGGCGCCCGGACTCCGGCTCATGTGCCACTCGGCCGGCTCGATCAAGCACCTTGTGAACGAGGAGTTCCTGGCGCGCGGCGTCCGCGTATGTTCGGCGGCGCGCGCCTTGGCGACGGGCGTGGCCGAGTTCGCCTTCGGACTAATGCTTGTGTCGATGAAGGCGACGTGGCAACTCAACGACACGACGCGGACCGGTATCTGGAAACGCGACGATGCGATGGAGTGGATCCGCGAGCCCTATGGCGCCACCGTCGGCATCGTCGGCGCGAGTTATGTGGGCCGCGAGATGATTCGGCTCTGCCAGAATCTCGAACTCGAGGCGATTCTCCTATACGATCCGTACGTGAGCGACGACGAGGCCGAGCGTCTCGGCGTCGTCAAGGTGGAACTCGACGAACTCATGCGCCGCTCGGACGTGGTCTCGTTGCATACGCCGGCCACAGAGGAATGCCGCCACCTCATCAATGCGAAACGACTCGCGTTGATGAAGGATCGCGCGATCTTTATCAATACCGCCCGTGGCCTGTGCGTCGACGAGCAGGCGCTCATCGCCGAACTCGAATCGGGGCGTATCATGGCGTGCCTCGATGTCACCGATCCCGAACCCCCCGAGCCTGGAAGTCCCCTGTACACCTTGCCGAACTGTATCCTGACCCCGCACGTGGCCGGCGCCGTCAAGCAGAACACACACCGCCAGGGCGCGCTCGTGGCCGATCAGATCGAAGCCTACCTCGACGGACGCGATCTGCCCTTCGAGGTGAACCTGAGTCAGCTTCACCGCACAGCGTGAAGCGCCAACCGAGGAACGAACGATGCACAGTGCATGGAAAGTCGCAGTGGTGGTGGTTGCGGCCGCCTTGGCCGGATGTAGCGCGCCTAACACGGATACTCCAGCGGCCGGCACACCCGAGAAGATCGTGATCGGCTTTCTCGTCAAACAACCGGAGGAGCTCTGGTTCCAGAACGAGTGGCGCTTCGCGCAGCGCTGCGCCGACCAGTATGCCTTCGACCTGCGCAAGATCGGCGTGCCGGACGGCGAGAAGGCCTTGTCCGCCATTGACGTTCTCGCCGCCAGTGGGGCACAGGGGTTCGTGATTTGCACACCGGACGTCCGGTTGGGCCCGGCGATCATGGCCAAGGCCGATTCCTATAACATGAAGGTTTTCACCGTGGACGATCAGTTCGTGGGCGCGGACGGCCAATTCATGGACGTGCCCTACATGGGGCTCTCGGCGGAGGCGATCGGCCGGAATGTCGGCGCGGCCCTCTACGAGGAATTCACGCGCCGAGCCTGGCCCATCGAGGAGACGGCCGCCTGCGCCATCACCTTCGACGAACTCAACACCGTCAAGGAGCGCACCGAGGGCACCACGGCCGCGTTGATCGAAGCCGGATTCCCCGCCGAGCGCATCTATCGAGGCGCCGAGAAGACCACCGACGTTCCCGGCGCTTTCGATGCGGCCAACATCGTGCTGACGCAACACCCCGAGGTCAAACGCTGGCTTGTCTTCTCGGTAAACGATGAAGGTGTTCTGGGTGCGCTGCGCGCGCTCGAAGGCCGAGGCTACGAGGCCGACGCGATCATCGGCATCGGCATCGGCGCCGGCACCGGCCTGACCGAATTCAAGAAAGCAAAGCCCACGGGCTACTTCGCGACCTGCATGATCAGCCCCCTGCGCCACGGCTACGAAACCACCGAGCATCTCTACAAGTGGATCAAGGATGGCGTCGAGCCCCCACGCGATGTCCGGACCGCCGGCGTCCTCGCCACCCGCGAGAACTACAGCCAAGTGCTCCACGATCTCGGTCTCGAAGACGTGTTGGCCGACTGATCCGGGCCTAATCGCGAGGTTGGCCGCCGCTCTTCTCGCCGGTGGTCATACCGTCGCGATCAAAACCATCGGACGAAAGGCCCAGCTTGTCGGTGGCCATGGCGCGCAACTTGAACTTCTGCACCTTGCCGCTAGCCGTCATCGGGTATTCCTCGACGATGAAGATATGCTTGGGCACTTTGTACCGGGCGATTCGGCCTTTGGCTAACTCGCGAATCTGGGCCTCCGTGAGTTCGACGCCCTCCTCGATGGTGATGAATGCGCCCGCGACTTCGCCGTACTGCACATCCGGAAGGCCAACGACCTGGGCATCCTTGATGCCCGGAACCGTGTGGAAGAACTCCTCGATCTCGCGCGGATAGATATTCTCGCCGCCGCGGATGATGACATCCTTGAGCCGGCCCGTGATCCGATAGTATCCGTCCTCGTCGCACGTGCCGAGATCGCCGGAGTGAAGCCAGCCTTCCCGGTCGATGGCCTCCGCCGTCGCTTCGGGCATCTTGTAGTAGCCCTTCATCACGTTGTAGCCTCGGCAGCAGATCTCGCCAACCTCGTTGGCGCCCACCGGCTCACCGGTGTCCGGATTCACGATCTTCACCTCGATGTCCGGCAGCGCCCGGCCCACGGTGCTCACACGGCGCTCGATGCTGTCGTCCGTGCAACTCTGCGTGATGCCCGGCGACGCCTCGGTGAGACCATACACAATCGTGATCTCGCGGCAGTGCATCTTCTCAATCACCTGACGCATGGTTTCGATGGGACACGGCGCCCCGGCCATGATCCCCGTTCGAAGCGACGTCAGATCGAACATGTCGAACATGGGATGGCTCAACTCGGCGATGAACATGGTCGGAACGCCGTAGAGGGCGGTGCATCGCTCCTTCTGGACAGCCGCCAGCACCATGAGCGGATCGAAGGTTTCGAGCACCACCATCGTCGCCCGGTGCGTCAGGATGGCCATCACGCCCAACACGCAGCCGAAACAGTGAAACAGCGGCACCGGCAGGCATACCCGTTCGTCACACGTGAATCTCTGCCGTTCACCAAGCCAATAGCCGTTGTTGAGGATGTTCTTATGGGGCAACATGACGCCCTTGGGAAAGCCCGTCGTGCCGGAGGTGTACTGCATGTTGACCACGTCTTGGCACGATAGGGACGCCTTGACGCGATCCAGGTTCTCGTCCGGATGGTGATCGCCGAGTAGCATGAGCTCGCGCGTGTTGTACATGCCGCGATGCTTCTCCTGGCCGATGAAGATCACCGACTTGAGCTGCGGAAACCGCTCGCTACGCAGGCGACCGCGTTCGCTGCTGCGCAGCTCCGGCACGAGCTCGTAGACGGCGCGGACGTAGTCGATGTCCCGGAACCGATCGATGATGGCCAGCGCCTTCATGTCGGATTGCTCGATGACATAGGCCAGTTCGTGGGTCTTGTACGCCGTATTGACGGTGACCAGTACCGCGCCGATCTTCGCCGTGGCAAACATGAACGTGAGCCAATCCGGAACGTTCCGCGCCCAGATGCCGACGTGATCGCCCTTCCCGATCCCGATGGCGAGCAAGCCCTTGGCCAGGCGGTCGACGCGTTCGTTGAACTCGCCGTACGTGAACCGCAGGTTCCGATCCGCGTACACGATGAACTCGTGATCCGGATCCTGACGGACCTGCTCCTCAAGAAATGCGCCAAGCGTCAATTCGGTATACAGCATGATGCAGTCGATCCCATGGGTCGTCGGCCGGTGTTTCGATCACAAGGGCGCATAGACAACGGCCAGGATCCTCGCGCCGCCGTCTCCAAACGCATGTACGTCGTGCGGAACCACGGAGTCGTAGTAGATGCTGTCGCCCGCCTCGAGCAGGTAGCGATCGCGGCCGTAGAACATCTCGATACTGCCGGACAGCACGTAGATGAACTCCTCGCCCTCATGCGAGGCCAACGGATGCTCATCGGATTCCGACGCGTGGACATCCACCACAAAAGGTTCCATGTGGCGGTCTTTCTTGTGCGAGGCCAGGGAGAAGAATTCGAGGGCGCTCACATCGCTCGCGGGCCGTTTGCCCGAGAATCGCACGACGCTTTCCCAGCAGCCCACCCGGGCCACCACGGGCCCGGCCTGTGCCTCATCGTCCAGAAATGTCCCGAGCCGAACGCCGAGAGCGCGCGCAATCTTCATGAGGGGAGCGAGCGACGGGACCAGGTCGCCTGCCTCGAGTTGCTCGATCAGGACCACGCTGCAGAAGCTCTTCTCGGCCAGTTCTTCGACGGACATCTCATGTATTTCGCGTAGCTGGCGAATCTTCTCGCCGACACGGTTCTTCTCAGGCATTCGTGTTTCTCCGGAATCAGGAATCAGGCCCTGAAAGGCAGCATCAAACTGCGGAAAACGCTTCCGCACGGTGGGAATTGTAGCCGAAACCCGTGCGGAAAATCACTCGGCGCCAGCCGGCTGCCGAACCGGCCGCATGTCATCCATCGCGCCCTGAAAATGCACGTGGCCGAACTGCTCGGCACACAGGCGCCGATAGGGCCCGTCCACCGCGACGAGATCGGTATGCCGGCCCTGCTGCACGATGCGCCCGTTTTCGAGCACGACCACGAGATCGCAGTCCACAATAGTCGAGAGCCGATGAGCGATTACGAGCGTTGTCCGCCCGCGCATGAGTTCCGCGATGGCATCCTGGATGATGTTCTCGGAGTGCGAATCCAGACTCGACGTGGCCTCGTCTAGAATCAGGATGCGCGGATCGCGCAGGAAGGCCCGCGCGAGGCTCAGCCGCTGTTTCTGGCCACCGCTCAACGTCAGCCCGCGCTCGCCGATGACCGTACCATAGCCATTCGGCAACAGGCCGACGAATTCGTCGACATGGGCCATGCGGGCGGCCTCGCGCATCTCGGACTCCGTCGCCCCCTTGCGCCCGTACAGAATGTTCTCGCGAATCGAACCGCTGAACAGCACGCAATCCTGCGCCACAATACCGATGTGATCCCGAAGCGAACGGAGCGAAATATCCCGCACGTTCCGCCCATCCACGCAGACAGCGCCCCGAGTGGCATCGTAGAAACGCGGCACGAGGTTGACGAGCGTGCTCTTCCCGGCGCCGCTCCGGCCAACGAAGGCCACGGCACGCCCCGGCGGGATATCGAGCGACACCGCCTCGAGCACAAACGTGTCCGGCTCGTAGGCAAACCACACGTCGTCGAAGGTCACGCGCGCCACCGGTTGGCGCAACACGACCGGCTGTGCCGCATCCGTAATGTCCGGCCTCTCGTCGAACACCTCGAACACGCGGTCCAGCGCCGCGAGCTTCTCCTGCAACTCGGCACTGTAGTCGGCCAGGCGTCGCGTCGGCAGATACAAATGGCCGAGAAAACCGTTGAACAGAAGAAGATCGCCGAGGGTCAACGTGCCGACGACGGCTCGGTAGCCGCCGTAGAACAGCACGACCACCGGCCCGAAGGCCTGCAGGAACTCGGCCGTCGTCTGCAAGAACGTGCGCAACTTCACCCGGCGCAACGCCTGCTCGTAGTACCGCCGATGCCGCCGGAAGAACCGGAGTTCCTCCGTCTTCTCGCGCACGAATGACTTCACCACGGCCAGCCCGGCCAGCTTCTCCGTCGCCTCGCCGGACATCTCCTCCATCTCCTCCTGCACCGTGCGCGAGACCTCGCGAAGCCGCGGATTCACCACGTGGAATGCCAGGCCATACAGCGGAAGCACGCACAGGCTCACCGAGGCCAGCCGCCAGTCGTACACCAGCAAAAACACCGACACGCCAATGAGGTAGATCAGGTCCATGCTCACCGAAATCACCCCTTGGTTGAGTACGCCGGTGGCGGCATTCAGATCGTTGATCAGTCGCGAGACCGTCGCGCCGGTCCGCCGGCGCCCATGATACGAGAGGCTCAGGCGCTGAATGTGACGATACAGCTCGCAACGGATGTCGAAGATGGTATGTTGGCCGGCCTTGGCGGCGAGATACGAACGAAGAAACGTCACCGGCGTGCGGCCGATGAATGCCACCGTCATCAGCGCCGACACGCCAACCAATCGAACGAGCTTCTCTCGCATCGGAAGATCGGCAAGAACAACATAATCAGTAATGTATTTCAGTGAACCTGGCAGACACAAGGCCAACGTGAACTTGAGAACGCCGAATACGATCGCGCCCAAGATCCAGTGCCAGTACGGCCGCGCGTACCGGAGGAGCCTCCAAAATGACGGTGACATACGCTGATCAACAGTATACCGCGTCCAACGGCGAGTGCGCCACGGCCTTCGGTCGTCTTCAGGGGCCGTTTGCTATCCGAGGGCGGGGCATCGGTATAATCGATGTCGAGGGTAAGGGTCGGGCAAACATGGGGGCCCTCTTGCCGTGGAACCGGGCCCCCGGGAGGGCACGTGATGCTCGAAGAACTGGACAAAGCGGCCGCGGACCTCGCCAACAAGAAAGCCGGTTGGGTCTTCCGCCGTGATGCAGCCGAGCTCTTCGGCCAAGCCGCTGCCAAGAGCCTTGCCGCGCTCAGAGCGCACGAGGACGATGCCGATGTCGACGTGCGCGGGGCCGTGGCCCGCGCCTTGGGCACGGCGTCCGCCGGCCTGACCGGAATCGCGCCCGAGGCGTCGCCAACCGCCTACTCGATCAAGGAACTCGCCCGCGCCTGCGAGAAGCCCGGCAAACGAACCGTCGAGCCATCGGGCGAAGGCTACGTGGTCGATGTGGCCGTCAAGGGCGCCCGCACACAGAAGGTCTACCTTATGCCGGACAAGGGCGAGAACGGCATCGAGACCATTCGCATCTTCACGGTATGTGGGCCGCCGAAGCCGGAGGCCTTGGGCTGGGCCTTGCGCACGAACATGAAGCTCGCACTGTGCGGTTTCGCCATCATGGACTGGCAGGGCGAGGAACAACTGGTCCTCACCGACTGTTACCTCGCCGAACACGTCTCACCGAAGGAGATTCGCGCCGCCGTCAAGGAAGCCGCTGCCTATGGAGACTGGATCGAGCACAAGTTGACGGGAGCGGATGCACGGTGATCCTCAGTCTGCACTACGCGCCTCAACCGTGCGCGACCGCCGGATGCACGGCGAACGCCCTCTTCGGCGCTGCCCATTGCTGGGAGCACATCGAGGGTCGTCGGTCCTTTATCGATGCCTTGCCCCGGCAGTTGTTTGGCGCGTGGCTGGTCGGTATCGATTTGTCCGGGCGCGACCTGCGCGGCTTCAACCTGGGCAACGCGCGCATGTCGGGCGCGGTTCTCGCCGGCGCCGATCTTTCCGGGGCCGACCTGCGCCGCGTCATGCTCGATGGCGCGGACCTGCGCGGCGCCAACGGGTCCCGCGCGGATCTCGAAATGGCCGTGCTCGGCGGCGCCGATCTCTCCGAGGCGACGTTCATCGAGGCAAATCTCCAACGGGCCAACTTGGTGGGCGCGAAGGGCCATCGCGCCAACTTCGCCGGCGCCAATCTCTACTACTCGAGGCCGGGAAACAGCGACTTTCGAAACGCCTGTTTCCAAGGAGCCAACATCGAGCGCGCCATATTCCGTCGCGCGAATCTGGCCGGCGCCGACCTCCGCGGAGCCGAGGGTTGCGCCAATTTCGAGAATGCCAATCTGGAGGGGGCCCTGCGATGATCTTCGGCAGCTTCCTGCTTGGGGTGAACGAGGCCAATGCCCATCTCGTCGGATGCGAGGAGACCCATGATGCCCTACTTGTGGACATCGGCGAGCGGAACGCCATGATCGAGGACTTCCTCGATGAGCACGCCCTTGTCCTGCGCCAGGTGTTCATCACCCATGCCCACTTCGACCACACGGGCGGATTGCGTGAGCTCGCGGCCCATCATCACGCCGAGATCCTTGCCGGGGCCGACAAGGTGCTTGGCCTGCGGGCGCGCCGCTTAGCCCATGGCGAGGAAGTCCGGATAGGCACCATCGTCGGCCGCGCCGCTCAAACGGAGGGCCACACCGCCGACAGCATCAGCCTGATCCTGCCGGGCTCACCCGGCATGGTGTTCACGGGCGACGCGCTGTTCGCCGGGAGTGTCGGAGGCACGTCGTCGCCGGAGGCCGCCAAGCGTGAGATCGACGCGATTCGCAACCGTATCTTGTCTTTGCCCGACGACTACGAAATCTTCCCCGGCCACGGCCCGGCCACGACCGTCAGCATCGAGAAGTATCACAATCCGTTCTTTGCCTGACCCCGTTCCTATCGAGAAAAAGGAAACCGCGCCGTCGATTCGCAAATACGTGCGACTCACCGGCGCGGCTCGATGTCTTCTCGTCAGGGCTGCGCGCTACTTCGGCTCACCTTCGGCCGCCTTCGGCGCGTCTTCCTTCTTCTCCTCCGTCGCGGGGGCAGCAGCGGCCGGGTCGGGTGCAGGAACCGGCTTGGGCGGCTCTACCGGCACGGCAAACACCGACTCGCTGATGTCGGCGTTCAGCTTGATGTTGCTGAACCGCATGTCGAGGGCCGCCTCACCGTTCGGGTTGTAGACCGTTATCTGGAGAGGCGCGCCGTTCTCCTTCGAGAAACAGGCCTTGACGTCTCGAATTGGCCAATCGTCCGGCACGCTAAACGTGGGCGTGCCTTCGAGCACATAGGCATCCTCGTCGCCGATCTTCTCCTCGGGCATCACTTTGAGCGAGAAGTACTTACGGAGCAGATCGAGCACCATTTGGTCGCTGGCGCCTGCCGGTGCCTTCGGCAGATCGTAGTAGGTGTCGCGGCGCAACAGGGTCACTTTCGCCGCTCCCTCATCGCCGTTCACCACAGCCAATACATGGGCGAACTCCACATCGGACGTTGTCTGCGCGAACTTGCTCGACAAGTCCAATCGGGACATGAGCTTATCATCCTTCTTCACGTAGTCGATCGAGCCTGTGGCCAGTAGCGTCACCGCTTGTGCCTGTGGCTGGGAGCTGCTTGAGGCATTGTAGATGGCCTGGCCGTCCAGCGACGCGCTCATCGAGCTGACCGTGCCCCACTTTTCCAGAATCGCCTTGGTGACTCCGTCCAAGGCCGGATCCGCCGGCGTTACCTGCGCCAGAACCATCTCCGCCTTCGCCTCCTCCGCCCGCGCCACCGGCACGGCCAATACCGCGGCGAGCACAAGCAAAACTAAACACCGTTGCATCATTTCTATCTCCTCTCCAACCGTGGGTTTCACAAACCGCATAAGTCTAGCGCCGAAAAACACGCTACGTCAATACCCAAAATCCGGCAAAGGCTCCGAAAGTTGCATTCCGCGCCCGACAACTATAGAACGAAGCAACCCGCTCGTGCGTTGACTACCATCGAATCCCATAGGGCGTCTACAGGGCTAATGTGCTGATAACACATGCGATAGGTCGACTTGATCGCTTCGCCTCGACATCCGGAGTGCTTCTGCGCCGCCGTTCGGTGTGCGGGACTCAAGTTGCCAAATCGCCAAGGATTGGGGCAAGATGACCCCGTGTTGGGCAGGGATCAAGGAGTGTTCCGTGATGGTCTTGGTGAGCATGATGTTGTGCGCAGCGTTTGGCGTCGCGGAAGAGGTGCCGGAGACGGTAGCGATCCATCTCCCGCAAGGGAATCGCTCCGGCGTGTTCCTGACGTCCGACGAACTCGCCTCGATGCGCCGCCGCGCCCTCGAACAGGAGTGGGCGAGGGCTTTGTCGGATGGCTTGAAGAAGCAGGCCGACACGTTTGCCGCGGAACCGCTGGACATCCCCCACGCCGAAGGGCAGTGGAGCCATTGGTATTCGTGCAAGGCCTGCGGCGCCGGCCTCCATGCGGAGTCGCCCACCAAGCACGTCTGCGCCCATTGCGGCGCCGAGTATTCCGGCTGGCCCTACGACCAAGTCTACATCAACCGCCGCCATCGACACTGGTTGGGGGCTGTCGAGACGCTCGGCATCGCCTACGCCCTCAGCCCGACGCCCGCGTATGCTCAGCGTGCCCGAGATATCCTCCTCGAGTATGCCTCGTTCTACAACGACCTGAGATTGCACGATACCCGCGACGGCAACAGCAGGAGCGGCGCTCGGCTCTTGGCTCAAACGTTGGACGAGGCGGTCCTCTTCTGTCAGGTGTGCCTCGGGTACGACTTGGTGTACGACGCCCCCTGTTTCTCGCCCGAGGATCATACCGCCATTCGCGAAGGCCTGCTGCTGCCGGTCGTCGAGACCATCCGGCGGCACCCCGCGGGCACCTCGAACTGGCAATCGTGGCACAACGCGGCCATCGGCTGCATCGGAATGATCCTGCGCGACAAAGACCTCGTGGAGGCGGCCATCAACGGGCCTCAAGGCTTCCTGTTCCAGATGCGCAAGTCGGTCATGCCGAGCGGCATGTGGTATGAGGAATCGCCATCTTACCATTGGTACGCCCTGAACGCACACCTCTACCTCATGGAAGCCGCCGCGCGCGCCGGCGTGGACCTGTATGCCTTACGCGTCGTCAAGGGCATGTTCGATGCGCCGGCACGTCAAGTTCTTCCGGACCACACATTTGCGCCACTTCAGGATAGCGATCGCAGCTCGATCCTCAGCCACCGGGCGTTTTACGAGGTAGCCTACGCGCGCTTCCGCGATCCGCACTATCTAGAGTTCATCTCGCAACGCGACGCCACATGGGCGCTCTTGTGGGGCCTGGACACCCTGCCGGAACCGCCCGCCGCGGCTGTACCCGGTTCGTCGAACGACGAGGGCGAGGGCTTGGCAGTCTTGCGGGATAGGGCCAACGAAACCGTGCTGTTGCTCGACTATGGCCCCGGCCACTCGGGCCACGTTCAGCCGGCCAAACTCGCCATTGTGCTTTACGCCCACGGCGACATCCGCCTCGTCGATCCCGGCCGGCTGCCCTACGGGAACCCTATGCACAGCGAGTGGTACCGCCAGACAGTCGCCCACAACACCGTTGTGGTCAACAGGGCCTCGCAGCGCCGCACCCACGGCACACTGGCCGCCTTCGCCGCCGGAGATAGCTACGCCCTGTGCCGCGCGAGGTGCGATTCCGCCTACAAGGACCCCGTCCTCCTCGACCGCACGGTGCTTCTCTACGGCAACGCCATCGTGGACGTATTCCTGTGCTGCGCCGGAACGGACGCGACGTTCGACCTGCCGATGCACTTCCGAGGCGGGCTTGATGGATTGCCCGAGGTCGAGCCCGTCGACACGCTGGGCGACGGTGAGGGCTACCAGCACCTCAAGAACGTCCGACGTTGTGCCGGCCCCCTCAACGCCGTTCGCGTCGATGCTGGCGAGGAGCGCGCCATCGAGGTCAGCTTCTACGACGACGGCCCCATCTACCTCGCCGAGGGTCACGGGGTAGGCATGGGCGAGATGCTGCCCATGGTACTGCGACGCGTCGAAGGCCAACGCGCCCGGTTCGTTACCGTGCTCCAGGTGCTGGACGCGGGCGAGGCTGCCCGGGACGTCGAGGTCGAGCGCGGCGACGCCGTAATGGTTCGCCTGGGCGACGCCGAGCTCTGCGTAAGCGACAAGACGACCTTGACCCTTGGCGGTCAGGTGGTCTTCGGGAAGGAGTGACACGCGCTATGGGCGCACCGTCGTGGATGGACAAGCCGCTCCGGGTGACAGAGATCTTTGTGAGCATCCAGGGCGAATCGACCTGGGCGGGCGCTCCCTGCGTATTCGTGCGACTGACGGGATGTGGCGTGCGCTGCTCGTATTGTGACACGCCCTACGCCTACGACGGCGGCGAGATCATGACCGTCGGCGAAGTCGTCGCGCGCTGTCGGGCAGGCGCGCCGCGGCTCGTCGAGATCACCGGAGGCGAGCCCCTCGAACAGGAACACTGTCCTGCGTTGGCCCAGGCGTTGCTCGATAGCGGATTCACCGTGCTCTGCGAGACCTCCGGAACGCAGCCGATCGCGCGGCTACCGGAAGCGGTGATCAAGATCGTCGACTTCAAGTGCCCGGGAAGCGGTGTCGAGCACCGCAACGATTGGTCGAACGTCGACGCGCTCACCGCGCGGGACGAGGTCAAGTTCGTCATTGGCGACCGCGTCGATTACGAATGGAGCTGCGCCAACGTGCACGCGTATAATCTTGACCAACGCTGCCACGCCGTGTTGTTCGCGCCGGTGTTCGGCCGGATAGCGCCGCGGACGCTGGCGGAATGGATTGTCAAGGACGGGCTTCCAGTGAGGTTTCAGATCCAAATCCACAAGTACGTCTGGCCTCCGGACCAACGAGGCGTCTAGATGGACGTTCAACTGGCCAAGGTGTTCGGCGCCGAGGCGGCACATACCAACGAGAAGGGTCTCCACGGTCATAGTTACCGCATCACCGTGATCGCCGAGGGTGTGGTCGATGCCGCCTTCGGTTGGCTCGTGGACTACGCGGACATCAAGCGCGCTTTTCGGCCTCTGCTCGACCAACTCGACCATCATCATCTCAACGATATCGAGGCAATGGGCAACGCGCGGCTCGGCGATGTGCAACGCTGGATCACCGAACGGCTTGGGCCCGCGTTGCCGTGCTTTAAGGCCGTGCACGTGGCCATCGCCGGCGACTGCGCCTTCCGCCCCGTCGTGCTGCTCCGGGAGCCTGGGCTCGATCTACCGGCTCGGCTGCGGTTCACCTTCGAGGCCGCCCAGTCGCTGCCTCATCTCGCCGAGGGCCATCCGTGCCGACGGCTTCACGGCCACACCTATCGCATCGAGATCGGCGCGGCGGATCCCGCCCGCCTCATCGAGCCGGCGCGCCAGATCTACAACACGCTCGATCACACCTACCTCAACCACACGCCTGGTCTCGAGGCTGCCACGAGCGAACGCCTGTGCCAATGGATCTGGAATCGGCTCGCAGGCGAGGCACAGGGCGTCGAGGCCGTAATCGTTCAGGAAACCGAAACCGCGAGGTGCATCTACCATGGAGAATGACCGGCGCGCCAGGGACCAGTTCAAGGCGCAGGACAAGACCTTGCCTTTTGTTGGCCCCGAGGCTATCGACACGGCATGCCTTGAATGCTTTGACTATGAATACGCCGACCGGCCCGTGGGCGAGCCCATGGAGATTGTCACCACGACGGACGAGTTTACCTCGGTGTGTCCCTTTTCCGGCCTGCCGGATTTTGCCCGCGTCACGATCCGCTACGTGCCCGATCGCCGGTGCATCGAATTGCGATCACTCAAGTACTACCTGACCTCGTACCGAAACGTCGGCATCTGGTACGAACACCTCGTCAATCGCATGCTCGAGGACCTCGTGAAGGCCTGTGCACCCAAGCGGATGAAGATCGTCATCGAGTGCAATCCGCGCGGCGGTCTTGCGTCGACGGTCACGGCGGAATACAACGCCCCTTAAGGCTTGGTCTGGCGGCACGACAGAAGCGCTACCGGGAATCGCCTAACGCAGCCGCCAAACGCTCCGCCAGCGCAGCCGGAAGCGCTTCGGCCTCCCGCACGCACTGTTTCGCTTCGTGCCGCGTCTCCCCATGGCGCCCGGACTCCCACAGAGCCTCGACACGCAACGGCCGGATCCCCTTTCTGCCGGGCTCACCGCTCCATCGCCCCTGCAACGCCGGAACGGCTTCCGCACAGCCGCTTCCACGGACCAAGCACCCACCCAGGCCGGCATAGACACGGGCCGAATGGGGATCCATCTCGGTGGCCTTCCGGTGACCCTATGGCTACTCGCCCAAGGGCGCCATCACCTCATACTTGGCGGAGATGAGCTCAGCCCGGGCCTCGCTATCCCAGCAAACCTTGCCGCGGATCGCGAAAAGGCCTTTCGCCGTCATGTACACCCAGCAATGCGCTTCGCAGAACTCGTCCGTGTCGGTTGTCCAGGCATCACAACCTTCGAGATGGTTGTCTACTTCCGTGGACAAGAAGCCGGAATCGGTGTCCGCGATGCCCCGGACATAGTATTCGCCGTTGCCGCGGTCATCGATCACAAGCAACTCGCCCCCGGTCGACATCTGAACCGCAGTGAGCCCGCTGCCTTGGGTAACCACAGCCCGCAGAACCTCCAGTTGCTCCATGCTGCCCCAGTCCCGTTTGGCGGCCGTATCGCTGGACTCAGCACCAGGCACCAGATAGAAGCCGTCGCCCCACGAGGTGACAAGGTCGGCGAAGGTCACGTCCTTGTAACCGGCCACGACATCGAGGACGGCCAAGGTGTCGCCGCCGAGGTCCTGTACGCGCGTGACCCGTTTCATGTACATGTTTGTGTCGTCGTAGCCTGCCTCCTCGAACACGAGGAAGTCGCCACTCTCGGCCATCGTGATGGCTGCGGAAGCGTCACTACCGTAGAGGGCATAGCCGCCCTGGGTCTTCTTGGCGATGTTAAGGACGCCCTCTTTGCCCTCGATGGCGAGCGCTGATGGTGCCGTCTGATCGACGCTCAACTCGGCGCCGCCGGCCGTCCAGGCATCCACCCAGCGATCCGCGGAGTCGGTCGTGTCCGTCGTATCCGTGGTATCGACCGTCCCCGGAAGACGAGTGGGATCCAGGTTCCAGTCCAGTCCACTGAGCGAGGTGCACGAGTCCTGGCCCAAGAGCAACGGAGCACACGCGAAGATGAGGACCACTGTCAGGGTCCGGGAATGGCGTTGAAGCATCGCTCTCATGGTACGAACCTCCCATTCCGACCCCGCCGCAACGCGATTACACGTCGAGAAGTCGTGCGCGGCGACGACCGGCATACATAGGCATAATCCAACATTTTAGTCCACTGTACAACCTCCCCTAGGAAATATCAACTCCGAGGCGGCATGCGGGCCATTCCCAAATGGCTCCAGGGGTACGCCATCACGCTGTTGGATTCCCGTGTCGAGGTACGGGTTTGCTACCATGCGGTGCCATGAGCAAGTCCAGGAAAGGTCGTGGAAACCGCCGCTACCCCGCGATAGGATTGGCCCTGATCATCCTGGTCGCGGCGGTGGGCTATGGGGCATGGCAGTACGGGTACCTCGACGACGTGGTGCCTCGGGATCGTGTCCGTGCGTTGTGGCCTCGGGCGCCGGTGGGCCGCGCCGAGCCCGATGACGCGCTGTCGGGCGAGCCGTTGGATGCCCCGCTGGCCGGCATTCAGGTGTTCTTCGCGCCGTGCTCGCCCTTGAGTCCTCTCGGCATCGACGATCGCCTGGTCGGCGTCATCGCGGGCGCGCAGCGATCCGTCTATTGCGCCTTTTACGAACTCCAGCTCGACCGCGTGGCCGATGCGCTCATCGAGCGCCATCACGCCGGGGTCGACGTGGGTATCGTGTCCGATTCGCATTACGACACGCGCGAGGCGGTGCGCGCGTGCATCGATGCCGGGATTCGCGTCGTGTTCGACAAACGGGAGTCGTTCATGCACAACAAGTGCTGCGTCGTGGACGGCGTACGCGTGTGGACGGGCTCGACCAACGTGACGGAGAACGGCATGTTTCGGAACGACAACAACGCCGTGCTCATCGAGTCGCCCGACTTGGCCGAGAACTTCACGCTCGAGTTCCGCGAGATGTTCGATGATCGCTCTTTCGGCGGCCGATCGCCTCGCAACACAGCCCATCCCACCATCCGCGTCGGCCACAGCACCGTCGAGTGCTACTTCGCGCCCGAGGATGGCGTCGAGCGCGAGATACTGGCGGAGATCGCCGCCGCGAAGATCTCCATTGATTTCCTCGCGTTCTCGTTCACTTCGAAGCCCATTGCGGAAGCCATGGCGGCCAGGGCGAGGCAAGGAGTGGCGGTGCGGGGCGTATTCGAGCAGCGGAACGCGGGGTCGAAGCACTCGCAAGACGACTACCTGGCCGAGCATGGTGCGGATATCCGTATGGATCGGAATCCTTACAACATGCACAACAAGGTGATCATCCTCGACGAGCTAACTGTGATCACCGGCAGCTACAACTTCAGCGCCTCGGCGGAGCAGAAGAACGACGAGAATGTCGTGATCCTCCATGTGCCCGAGGTGGCCCGGCGTTATGGGCGCACGTTCGAGGCCCTGTTCAACCCCTGATCCGGCCGCGCTCGGGGGCTGGCCGGACCGCTAGAGAAGAGAGCCAAAGGTCCCTTCTGCGAAACGGGTCTCGGTCTTCCTCACCACCGCCTCGGCCGCGTCCAGCCCAAGCCGGTCGAGCGCCTCACGTGGCTTGGCCATAAGGTCGTTCACCTTCGCCATTTCCAGGTGAATCGTCACTGTGTCCGGCGTCGGGCCGGACGCCACGTCCAGTCGGCGGATGCAAGGGCGAATGTCGACCGTCTTCGAGGACTCCCGTTTTCGCCGGCCGGTGGGCCGGCCCTTGCGCTCGACCGGCAGGGCCTCAGCCGCGAGGACGTCGGCGACGCGTGCCGCGATGACCTCGATGTCGGCGCGCGCCGTGATGCGGTAGGCATGGCCATCGACGAGACTCATCGAGGACGGCGCGGCCAACGGCACCTCGGACGCCTCGAACACGAGGAAGCCTTGCGGAACCACCGCCGCAAGACGCCGAGCCATTTCGTCCGGCGCGCGCCGGCCGCGCAGGACGATGTCCATGTAGTCGGCTTCGGACTCCTCGCCGACGGGCGGCGCCGTGGCGAAAGCGACTTTCGGATGGGCGTGGAAACCCTGCGTGTAGGCCAGCGGCACGTCAGCGCGACGCAGGGCACGAATCCACGCAGCGGCCCACTCGAGATGTGAAAGGAACCGAACTTCACCCTCGCGCCCAACGCGCACGCGCACGCGTTGTTCGGCGGGTGGCTCGGCACGCTCGACGACCGCGGCTTCAGCAGGCGCCCGATCGCGCGGTCCGAGGGCCGTCAGCCGTTGGCACAGTCCGGCAAACTGGTCGCGGACGCCACAGGCATTACACGCGCCTTGGCGGCAATCCGGCGTGAGCGCGCCGGCCTGCGCGCGATGCCACTCGCTCTCGAGCCACGCCTTGGACACGTGCACGTCGATGGGATCCCACGGGAGCGGCTCGTCGAGCGCGCGTGCGCGGAAGGCGTGGGCCACGTCAAAGCCGGTGTCCTCGATGGCGCGCCGCCATGCGCCAAAATCGAGGCGTTCGCTATCGGTGTCGCGTCGCGCGCCCTGCTTGAACGCCGCCTCCACGAGATCCGCCGCCCGGCGATCGCCGCGCGCGAGAAGGCCTTCAATGAACGATGTCTGCGGATCGTGACGGCCGTACTTGATGCTCGCGTGCCGCCGAAACCGTTGGAACAGAATCTCCTGGCGGCGTCGCGTCTCGTCGAGATCGATCTGCGCGGCCCACTGAAATGGCGTGAACGGTTTCGGCACAAAGGTGGACACGCTCGTGAACACGGAAGCGCGAGGATTGACCGCGCGGCCGCGCTCGACCATGCGCAGGCAGAGGTCGGCGATGGCCTCGACGTCCTCGTCGGTTTCCGTCGGCAAGCCGATCATGAAGTAGCACTTGATGTGATCCCAGCCGCGCCGAAATGCCTCCTCGCACACACCGAGGACGTCCTCGTCGGTGATCCACTTGTTGATGACGGCGCGCAGCCTAGGCGTCGCGGCTTCGGGAGCGAAGGTCAGTCCCGAACGTCGGACACCGGCCAGCGCGTCGGCGAGATCCACCGAGAAGGTGTCCATTCGGAGCGATGGCAGCGACACGGCGGCGTCGTTTCGCTGCGCGTGGCGCGCCGCGATGTCCACGAGCGCGCGGATATCCGAGTAGTCGCACGTGGACAGCGACACGAGCGAGAACTCCTCGTGGCCGGTGCGTCGCTGCGTCTCCACGATGAGGCGATCAAGCGCTTCAAGGCCACGCTCGCGCACGGGCCGGCCGATCATGCCGGCCTGGCAGAATCGGCAGCCGTGAAGGCAGCCACGAAACACCTCGATGCCGACGCGATCATGGATCAACTGCGTGAACGGCACGATGCATCCTTGCGGACTGCGTGCCGCGTCCAGGTCGGTCACGACGCGCCGCGGGACCCGCTGGGCCGGCGCCGCCGGCACATATACCCCCTCGATGGCCGCCATGGCCTCGAGGCGCCTGGTGCGCGTCAAGCCACGCGTCCGGCGCGCCGCCTCGGCGATCTCGACGATGATCTCCTCACCGTCGCCGATGGCGAAGAAATCGATGAAGGGTGCCATCGGTTCCGGGTTGGTGACCGTTGGGCCTCCGGCAAACACGAGCGGACAGGGCTCGTCGCGTTCCGCACTCCGCAACGGAATCCCGGCGAGATCGAGAACGTTGAGCACGTTCGTATAGGTGAGTTCCGTCTGGAACGTGAAGCCGACGAGATCCGCCGCGCGTAAGGGATCCTTGGACTCCTGGAGGAAAAGCGGAAGCCTTCGAGCGCGCAGCGCTTCTTCCATATCGTCGGCAGGCGCATAGGCGCGCTCGGCCCAGCACCACTCAAGGTCGTTGAGGATTGCGTAAAGGATCTGCAAGCCGAGATTGCCGAGGCCGAGCTCGTAGACATCCGGAAACACGAGGGCCACGCGCAGTTCCATGGCCTCGGCATCCTTGTGGACGGCGTTGAATTCGCAGCCGAGGTAGCGAGAAGGTTTGCGGACGGCCGGTAGCACTTCTGCTTCGAGTATGTCGCGTAAGGTCATAGCGCGTGATTATACGGCATGGACGAGGCCCCGTGCGCGGTTGCGTGGTGTGGCGCTCGAACTTGCGGTATCATGCACCGAGCGATAGGGAGGATGGGTGATGACGCGGACACGTATCTGCGGATGGGATCGGGCACGAATCGCGCGCGTGAGTGCGGCCTTGGCGCTGGCGGCATTGGCGTTGGGTTGTCCTCAGGAGGCCTCTGGCCCATCCGTAGGCGAGGCGGCGCCCGCGCTCGATGTGGCCGAATGGGTCACCGAGACGCCGTGCGTCTTGGGCGACGGCGAGACGATCGTCGTGGTCGAGTTCTGGGCGACGTGGTGCCCGTTCTGCGTCCTCGCCATTCCGCATCTCACCGAACTGCAGCATGCGTTTCGCGATGCCGGCGTCCGCGTGGTGGGCGTCACCGACGAAAACGCCGAGACCGTTCGGGCCTTCGTCGAAGAACAAGGGGAATCCATGGCGTACACGGTAGCTTTGGACAATGAAGGCCGGACAAACGACGCCTACGAGATATTGCGTATCCCGCAGGCGTTTGTGGTCGACGGCGAAGGCTTTGTCGTGTGGCGAGGGCACCCCAACGACCGCGGTCTCGAGAAGGCCCTCAAGAAACTCGCCGCGAGATAGGCCTCGGGCGGCACCGGCACGGCCACATATGATGAATACAGCCGATCATGCCTGTGGCCAGCGAGCGCCCGCACCACAGGCGCGCGCGGATTCGGATGCTTCACGAACTCGACGTGACCATCCATGTGGAGCACTACGGATTCCCGCATCACCTGGATGGCTTGCTCCATGAGGCTGCGCATGTCCGGGTCGTGCTGTTCCCGGCGCCTGGGTAACATACTCTCTGTGCTCATTCGACTATGACCGCCCCCATCATCTTGTCAGGATTGGCTTCCACCTTCTTCCTGGAATTCGTCTACACGTCACGGAACGGAGAACTTCCCCGAAGGACGTTGCGCCACCCGTCCAACATCCGTCAAGTGCCAGGCAGGCATCGCAATTCCCATGACCCAATCAACCCATGCCCTGGTCGCTGCTTTCTGGAAACGGCGTTCGATGACGCCTATAATTCGGCTTCAATCGCTTCGTGGCCGCGAGGCCGCATGCGCAGTGGACGAAAGGAGAGCGGAATGGGCACGCCGAGCATTCAACATCGGGGCGAAGTGAAGTCAAACGCGATTCGCAAGCGGCTGGATCGTGTCGAAGGGCGCGGCCTGCGCACGTATACGCCGTCGCAGTTGGTCGTCGAGCGCGCCAAAGGCTGCCGGATTTGGACGGTAGACGGCCGCAACCTCATCGATTTCACCTCGGGCGTGCTCGTGGCGAATCTCGGCCACGATCATCCGCTGTTCGAGAAGCTCGTGCAGCAGTACGCGAAGGGCCTGCCTCGGAACGCCTACAACATGGTGGCACCCGTCGAGGTCGAGGCGTCCGAGCGGCTCGTCAAGAGCATGAAGAAGAACCCCAAGGCCGAGAAGGTGCTCTGGGCGGCGAGCGGTTCGGAAGGCATCCAGAAGGCCATGTGGGCGGCCCTTCACCGGCACCCGGATCGCCCGATCATGCTGGCCACGTTCGGCGGTTTCCACGGCAAGAAGGGTCTTGCGGGCGATGTCACCGGCGAGAAGAGCGCCAATCCGAACGTCAAGTTCATCTCGTTTCCGATGTATGAGGAGAAGCCGCAGGCCTTCTACAAGCGCGAGCTCGACGGCTTGGCCAAGCAGTATCCCGGCAAGATCGCGCTCCTGATTACCGAACCGTACCTCGGCGCGAAAGGCTCGTTCCATCCGCCGAAGTGGTATCACGCGATCCTCGAGGCCTGGTGTAAGAAGCACGATGTGGCGTTCATCTTCGACGAGGTGCAGGCGTGCCATGGGCGCACCGGCGAGATGTACGCCCACGAGACCTATGGTGTCGCGCCGGATCTCGTTGTGCTCGGCAAAGGCGTTGCCAACGGTGAACCGGCGGCAGCGGTGGTCGGCCGCGCCGACCTGATCGACTCCCTCAACTATGGCGTGGCCAGCGACACATTCAGCGGGAATCCGCGCGCGTGCGCGGCCGTGTGCGCTACCTTCGATGTGTTCAAGCAGGAGAAGATCATCGCCCACGGCAAACGGATGGCCAAGTTGGTCAAGGCGCATCTCGACGCGCTGCCCGGCGAGTTTCCCTTCGTCAAGTACGTGCGTGGCGAAGGCCTGGTGTACGGTGTCGAAATCACCGATGACGCCACGGCGAACCGGTGCGTGCTCGAGGCCTATTTCGGCACCGGCAAGAGGGGCGTGCATCTCCTCGGACCGCTGGCCGGAAAAGTCTTGCGGGTGAGCCCGCCGCTGGTAATCACGCCGGCCGAGATCGAGGAGGCGTTTCGCATCTTGCGGTCGGCCTGGCGGCGGATCTAGGCCCGCCGGCCAACGCGGCTTGAGCTCGATACCACACGCGCGATACGCTGATGCGCCTCGCGAGGCGCTATCTCAGGAGAACTGCATCTCATGACACCCAATCGCTTGTCGGATTTGGCCGCAGGACAGACTGTGCGCGACTGGCTCGTGCTGGGCCCCTTCGTCATCCGCACCGGGCCGCATTTCGAACGCGAGTACATGTACGAGCGCGAACGGATCCTCGACGTCGACTATCTCGCCGATAGCGGCGGCGAGGCCTCCGTCCAGCCGGCGCTCGGCCAAGCGCACACCAACGTAGGCCTCGGGCCGAAGACCTTGCGCTGGCGCGCCCATCCGGAGCCGGATCTCTACGGCGTACGCATCGCGGGCGACATCATCTACGAAACCGTCCAGCGCAACGGCGTGGTCTACGCCGCAGCCCTCATCGACGCCGAGGCCGACACCCTGGCGCTATTTGATGCGCAACACTCCGGCATGAAGGCCTGGATGAATGGCGAGCTCGTCTGCAACGAGCCCTACGGGCTGACCAAGGGTATTGGATTGACGATGACGCCCAAACTGGTGCGGTTGCACCGTGGCGCCAACCTCCTCCTCGTCAAGTTCCGGCCGGGCTACATCTGCGATGGCGTCGATTTCAAAGTCCGCGCCGTGATGCTGTCGCCCATGCATGCCGTCGAGGGATGCCCGTTGGCCCTCGGCCGGATTCGCCCGCTTCCCTACTTCCGAGGCGCCCCGGATCGGCCGAGGCAGGTGATCGAGGCCACGGTGCTCAACCTGTCCGGCCAGGCCGTCGGGGCCGAGGTCTCCGTGTCCTGCAAGAAGCCGCGATCGGAGGATACCGAGCGCGTGGTGTGCACACCGGGCGAGGTGACGCCGATTCGCCTCGCGCTCGATGCGCCGCCACGCGTCGAGGGCCAGACCTTGCGCGGCGTCTATGCAGCCCGGGCGAACGGCGCGTTGGTTTCCGTGCCGTTCTCGTGGAAGGCGGCCAAGGCGCCCGAGCGTGCCGGGACCGCCTTTGTAACCAGCAGCTTTCATTTCGACACAACCTATCACGAAGAACAGCGCGTGTACGCCATGGGCGCGTTCGACATCGTCCGCGATTACTGCCGGCTGCATCGAGAGGATCCAAACTTCAAATCGATCATCTCGGAAGTCGACTACCTCAAACCATATATCGACGTGTATCCCGAGGATCGCGAGACCTTGTTTGCGGTGTTCCGCGACGGCCGCTCCGAGCCGGACGTCATGTACAACCAGCCCAACGAGCAAACCTGCGGTGGCGAGGCCCTCGTCCGCAACTTCCTCTACGGCCAGCTCATCCACGGCCGCGTCTTCGGCAACCGGTGCAGCGTCTACGGCCCCGGCGACGTCTTCGGCCATCCGAACCAGATCTCGCAGATCGCCCGCAAGAGCGGTTGTATCGGTATCTCATGGGACAAGTACCTCTTCAACCTCCCGCCGATATTCCACCATCTCGCCCTCGACGGCATCGCGATTCCCCACAAGCGCGACTACGTTTGCATCGACGATGTGCGTGATATGGGCCTCACCGTCGGCATGGGACGCATCGATCAGACACCGCCAACGGACTGGCACGGAACGCTCACGCCCACCTACCGCGCCGGCACCTACGGCGATCTCCTGGGCGAGGTGAATCGCCAATGCGATGCCGGCGAGGCCCGGCTGCCCGTAGTCTCGCGCGATATCTCGCTATACCATGCGGCCACGGCGCTTTCGCGTACGAACCTCAAGATCGCGAACCGCCTCGGCGAGAACGTGCTCATCACCGCCGAGAAATTCGCGACGCTAGCGGCTCTGCTCGGCGCCCAGTATCCCGAGAAGGCCCTCGACAAGGCCTGGCGCCAAATCCTCTGCGGCCAGCACCACGACTCGATCACCGGCACGCACAACGAGATCTCGTTCGTGGATCTTATGAACGCGTACCGCGAAGTACTCGAACTCGGCGGCGACGTGCTCGACAAATCGCTCGACTATATCGGCCGCGCCATCGACGCCGGTGTCAAGCGGCCGTTGACCGTCTTTAACTCGCTCGCCTGGCCGCGCACGGACGTCGTCCGCGCCGAGGTGGCGCTCGACGGCCTCGAACGGTTCGCGATCGCGGACCGCAAGGGCCGGCGCGTGCCGTTCGAGGTCACGCGGTGGCATCGTGATGCCACAGGCAAAGCCCGCTCGGCCGAGATCTGTTTCGTAGCGCGCAACGTGCCGTCGTTGGGCTATCGCACGTACCAAGTGGTGGCCGCCGACAAGGCAGTGCCCGAAGTCGTGACGCAAGCCGGCACTATCGTCGAGAATGCGTTCTACCGCATTGAGGTGGACCCGGAACGCGGCGGCGGCATCGTCAGCTTGTACGACAAGAAGGCCGGACGCGAGGTGATGAAGACGGACGCCGGCCACGTCGGCAACGAACTCGCCATCCTCGAAGAGGTGCCGGATCGCCGCGAGACGCAACACGAGTTCTATACCACCGGACTGAAGATGTTCTCGGCCGACTCGCCCGCCTCCGTCGAAGTCCGGAAAGGACCGATCAGCGCCACGCTCCGGATCCGCTATGCCATGGGCGAACACTGCGTGGTTGTGCAAGAGATCGCGGTGTATCAGGGCGTGCCGCGCATCGAGTGTCGGACAATCCTCGACGACGTGCAGGGCGAGGATTACCTCTATTGTGTGACGTTTCCAACGAACCTCGAGGGCGTCGTGCCGGTGTTCGACGAACGGTTTGGCGTCGTATCCCGCAACGACTCAAAGAATTACCTCGATTTCCGGACGCATCGCCAGATCATGTTCTCGGACTGCGCCGTCTATGCCGCGAACAAGTGGATGGAGTACGGCCCGAACGCGACCCTTCGAGTCGGCCGCAACCAATATGCCCTAAACATGGTGGGGCTCATCACACCGAATGGCCGCGCCGAGATCGATGCGGCCGAAACCATCGAGCGCGCGTTCATCACCAAGGGTGTGACGTGCACGCCGTGGTTCGACACCGACGGTCCGCGCTGGGGCACCTACCAAGACCACATGGACGATGACTTGCTCTACACGCGGTTCCGGATCGCTCTCGGGATCGGCGGCAACAACCAATACGCCAAGAGACTCATGGACAAGCAGCCCGCGACCGTGCGCAAGGCCTTCAACGCGCGCATGAAACACAAAGGTCACGCGTTTCTCTTCGTTCTGGACGGCGATCTGGCTCAGCCGGGCTGGCCGCCGCTGCCCGTGCTCATGGTCGATGCAACCTCGGCTGAAAACCTGACGGCGGCCTGCCGCAAGTTGACGCTCGAACTCGAGCGAAGCGCGACCGTCACGTTGCCCGCCGACGCAGACGCTACCGGCGAGGCGCATAAGGTGGACGATTACGGCCTGGCGTTGCTGAATGTCGGCACCTACGCCAACAGCGTCGAGCGCGGCGGCACGCTCTGTATGATGCTCAACCACACGTGCCGGTGGTACGGCGGCACGAACAACTTCCCGGAAGGCTACCTCGTGCCGGAGCAGCGAACGCACGCCTACGTCTACGCCTTCTATCCGCACGCCGGCGATTGGCGCAAGGCCGGCACGCAGCACGCCGCCCACGCTTTCAACTTCCCGCTCATCGCCCGCCAGGCCCAGCCCGGCAAGAAACCGTGCCGGCCGGCCGAGTGCGCCTTCGTGACGGTGGCGCCCAAGAACGCGATCCTCGCCGCCATGAAGCCCTTCGGCAATCCCATCGCCGGGTTCGAGAAGAACGCCGTTGCCGATCCGGCCCAGGGCATCATGCTCCGCCTCTACGATACCGAAGGCGTCGCCGGTCCGGCGCGCATATCCTTCGCCAGCGGCATTCGCGAGGCTTGGCGCGCCAATCTGCTCGAGGAGCGCGAAGGCGACTTGGCCGTCGAGAATGGCGCGGTAACGCTGGACATGCCGGCGTTCTCGATCGAAACCGTCGGATTTGTGCCCGAGCGCCTTGGGCCGAAGCAGGGCCGCCGCGTCCTGGGTACCGAGGCCGAACCGGTTCAACCGGTTTGGCTGCGGTCGTGGGAGCACGACGCCGAGTCCATGCCGATGGGCTACGGCCCGGTGGTGGCGTCGATCAGCCGGCGCGTGGTCGAGGAAGAAGATGGCTGTCTCCTCCGGCTGCGCGTGAACGTCGTGAATGACTACGTCGATGCGCCGGTCTCCGGCACGGCGACGCTCGACGTTCCCAAGGGTTGGCGTGTCGAGCCGAGCCCGATAGCGTTCGAAGTTGCCCCGCTCGGGTACCAGTACGTCGACGTGACCGTGCGCCGGCCGGATCGCGATGCGCCGGGCCAGATCAAGCTCCGCCATGCCTACGATGGCCAGACGTTCCAGGACGTGCTCGAGATCGGCGCGGCCTTCGACCTCGACATCGAGGTCGAGCGCCGAGACAACGCGATACTCGTCCACCTCGCCAACACCACCCGTGAGACCATCGAATCCGAAGCGGCCCTCGTGACACCCATCGAGCTTTGGCCGGAGTCTTGCCTGGGCGCCCACGCCCTGTTCAAGGCTGACCCGCGCACACACGGCGTGAGCTTGGCCCCCGGCGAACACCGCACGCTCCGGTTCCGCGTAGATGGGGGTCTCGATCCGGACCTCGGCCTCGTGCCGTCCTACTGGGCCGTCGTCAAGCTCATGACCAACGGCCGGATCCAACTCAAACGCTGCGATTGCCGGCCCCCGAGCCGCCGCCTCGACGATGACGCCTGGTCGGCACGCTACGAAGCCGCCGTCCGCGCGAGGCGGGGGTAAGCGCGGCCAATCCTGATCCATGGGCAGCGGGCGTAACGCAGGACAAAAGGGCGCAGGCGTCCTCACCTGCACATTCCCTCGTTCCCACGGAGGACCGTGCGCATGCGAATCCGGTCGCCTATACGTTCTTCGGCACGGCCCAATGGCCTTCGCGGTAGGTGCGGCCGACGAGGGCGTCGGCGTCGGGCGCATCGAGGATTCGTTCGGCCGCCGGATCGAACCGGAGCGTGCCTCGGCCGGTTCTCGCCAAGAGGTTGCCCAGGTGTGCTAGGACCGCGGCCGGATGGCCGATCTCGATGTCGGCGTTAGGACGCCTGTCCGTGCGGATCGCGTCAACGAAATCCGCCACGTGGTCCGGTACGGAGAACGCGCCTTGCTCTTCGCGGATGAACTCGTTCTTCGGCCCGTAGAGCTTCCAGCCGACACTCTTGCCGAGGATCATGTAACCGTCTGTGCCGAAGAAGGCATTGCCGTTCTCGAAGCCTTCCTGGACATAGGGCGACCAGATCCGGTGTTCGTAGAGGAGGGTCCGCGCGCGTCCGGCCGCACCGTCGCCGGGATACTCGAAGACCACGTACTGCGTGTCCGGGAACTGCTGATCGTCGTCGAAGAAGAGCTTCCCGCCGTGGCCGGACACCTTGTGGGGATGGCCGTCGACGCCGAGGCCCCACCGCGCGATGTCCAGTTCGTGAACGCCATCGTTGCCGGCGTCGCCGGTGCCGAAGTCGTACCACCAATGCCACGTGTAATGATGGCAGTTGGACTGGAATGGCCGCATCGGCGCCGGGCCTACCCACAGGTCGTAGTCGAAACCGGCGGGCGGATCCGATGGCGCCTGGTGGCCAATGTCGGGGCGGCGCTGGCTATTCCACGCCTTGGCCACAAGGACGTCGCCGATGGCACCTTCGCGGAGGAGCTGCATGCCGTTCCGAATCGCGGCGGTGCTGCGGCTCTGCGAGCCGACCTGCACAACCCGGCCGGTACGCCGCGCAGCTTCGATCAAGAGACGGCCTTCGCGGATGTTATGCGAGCACGGCTTCTCGACATACACGTGTTTCCCGGCCTCACAGGCCAAAAGGGCGGCGGGCACGTGCCAGTGGTCCGGCGTGGCGATGACCACCGCGTCCACGGCCGGATCCTCGAATACGCGGCGCATGTCCGCGACGGCCTGGTCGGCGTTCGTTTCCTCACGCGCCTTCGCGCGTCGGGTCTCGTCCGGATCGCACACGTACGCAATGCGTATGTCCTTCTCCCCCATCTCGCGCGCGACGTACAGTCCACGAGAGCAGCCCAACACACCTACCGTGACGCGCTCGTTGGCGCCGGCCGCCGCCAACGACGGTGCACTCCATGCAACGGCGGACACCCCGGCCACGGTCTGTAGAAATGAACGGCGGGCAATGCGTTTCATGGCGTTTCCTCCGGCTGTGCCGTCGTACACCGCGCAAGCAAGACGACCCCACTACGGCGATTGTCAAGACATGATAGGGAGAAACACGAAGCCAGGTCAACGCGGCACGAAGCTACTCGAGAACGAGCCGGAAGCCGTCGCCGGTAACGATCGGCAGGGTGACCAAGGGCACGTTGCCGGATTCCGGAAGGATTACCTTCATGGGCGAGACGCCGAGTATGTCCTTCCGGATGTCGATGCCGGGCATGACGCGAATGAGTTCCATCCCGCGCTCGGTGAGTTGAAACGCGCCTACGTGCGTTGCGTAGAACACCTTCTTGCCGGCTCTCACCGCCTCGGCGCCGCTGAAGGTGATCTCGTCCACGTGATCGATGAACTTCGGCGTGCCCGGTTGCGCGACGCGGACCTTGCCGTCGCGCACGTTATAAACGGCCTTGTCCATCCACGACGACACGAAGATCACCATCTTTGCGGCCGTGGTCAGATCGATGAATCCGCCGGGACCGACGTAGTTGATCGCCCCATCGCCGCGCTTGGACACGTTCACGTTGCCTTGGCTGTCCGCCTGAACGACGCCCAGCACGGTCACGTCCAGCTTCTCGTAGCAAAGCTTGAACACCTCCGGCGATGAGATGATCTGCTTCGGACAGGCCTCCGCGCCAAAGAAGACGCCCGGCGTCGGCACACCGCCGAGCACGCCGCTCTCGGTCAAGAGGGTGATGTCATCGAGCAGTCCGCCCTCGTACATCAGACGGCATACTTCCTCGGGAAGTCCGACGCCGATGTTCACGTACGCGCCCTTATGCGAGTGCTCGGCGAAGAGGCGCGCCGCCAGGCGCGCCAGAACGTAGTCCGCCGGCGTACGACGAGGCGTGATGCCCATCATGTTGCTGACCTGCTTCGTGAGCGCCAGGGCCTTGTCGATGGGTAGCGAACTCTCGGTGCTGAACAACGACCAGTGTCGCCGGTGCGGCACCGTCACCGTCTGTTCGGTACCCTTGAACACGACGATGGCGTCCACCTCATCGGCCGGCAGGAACACCTCGCCGTAGCCCTTGTCGACGACGAGCCCAACGTTGACGATCACCTTTCCGCCGTTACGTCTCGCCGCACGGGCGATCTCGCGGCTTTCGCCGATCATGGCGCAACGGCGCACGTAGATATTGCCCTCGCGATCCGCGGCCGGCGCGTTGAATATGGCCACGTTGATCTTGGGGATCCGATAGCGAAGGCGATCCCCCTCGATGGAAACCCACTGTTCGGCATGGCCGTTAGTCAACGGCGAGCCGCGGCCCACTCGGGGATCGATGAATGTGCCAACCCCCGTCCGGAGACTGATCGAGTCCTCACCGCGCATCTGCGCATCGAGCAGTAACGCCAAGACGCCCTGGGGCAGACACTGCAACTCGACCTTGCCCTTGTCCGCAAGCCGGAGAAACGCCTTGAACGTTTCCATGTGCCCCGAAATAAACCGTTTGACCAGGCCTTCTTGGCCCAGTTCCTCAAGCGAGCCGGGCACCCGGCCGCGACCGCCGATACCCCCGATAGCTAAGAGGTCCAGATCCCGGGGATGGCCCGTCTCCTCGAACACCTCACGGATGGCCCAGTACATAATCGCTGGCCGCTGGTTGCCGGCCAGCCCCGAAAACGCCACGACATCGCCATCGCGAATCAAACCCACCGCGTCACGCGGACCGACGAATTTCGGATTGCCGGCTACGGTGACCCGCTTGCGCGTGTCTCGACAATCCCAGGTAAGCCTCCAACGAAGGACATGTTGCGCCACATAGGCTTTCGTGAGGATATTCATGCGCACGGAACTCCGTGTTGATCCGGCTCGGCCTCGAGGAAATCTCCCCAAGCGAATCAATTATACCAATAATTGCGGGTTCCGATGCAAATCGTTGTTAAATGACTTAGCGCGAATGGGTTGTGGCAATAGCCCCAATGGTTCGCTACAGTTGACCGTATTGCTTTTTGTAATACTCAAGGTATTCACCGGTCTTGATCTTCCGCCACCACCATTCATTCTCCTGATACCAACGCACGGTCAAGGCCATCCCGCCTTCCCAATCCGTCTGCGGTCGCCATCCCAGGTTCATCAGTTTCGTCGGGTCAATCGAGTACCGCCGATCATGGCCCGGCCGGTCCGGAACCAACCGGATGAGATCCTCCCCCTTGCCCGTGAGCTCGAGGATCTTGCGGGTCAGCACGATGTTCTCGCGCTCGTTGCCGCCGGCAACGTTATACACCTCGCCGGGCGTTCCCTGCCGCAGGGCGCAGTCGATTCCGCTGCAATGATCATCCACGAACAACCAATCCCGCACGTTGTGTTCGCCGCCTTGGTAGAGCGGCAGTTTCTGATCGTCGATGGCGTTGGTAACGAAGAGCGGGAGGACCTTTTCAGGATATTGGTACGGGCCATACGTGTTCGAGCCACGCGTCACGATCACCGGCACGCCAAAGGTGTGATAGTACGCCATACCAAGAAGCTCGCCGCCCGCCTTGCTCGCCGAGTAGGGATTGCGCGGTGCGACCGGGTGGCACTCCGTGAACGAGCCGGTGGCGATGCTGCCGTAGACTTCGTCCGTGGATACGAGCAACACGCGGTTCGTGGCGAGTGCCTTCGCGGCTTCGACGATGTTGTGGACGCCGCGCACGTCGGTGTCGATGAACTCGGCGGCGCCGAGGATGCTGCGGTCGACGTGGGTCTCGGCGGCGAAATTGACGATCGCGTCGCACCCGTTGAGGGCGGCCTTTAGGGCCTCCCCGTGGGCGATGTCGCCTCGGATAAACGTGTAGCGCGACGCGTCCACTCCTTTGAGATTGTCGAGATTGCCCGCATACGTGAGCTTATCGAAGTTCACGATATGGACCTCCGGATAGGTGCGCAACTGATAGCGCACGAAGGCCGATCCAATGAAGCCGGCCCCACCGGTCACCATGATCCGTTTCATACCGCCGATCTCCTTCGCGCCATGTAGACGGCTAGGGCCTCGCGCCATGGCCGCATGGCATAACCCGTCGCGCGTTTCAGCTTCTCGGTCGAGAGCACCGAATACAGGGGCCGTTCGGCCTTGGTTGGGAACTCGGCCGAGGCACAGGGGGTGACGCGGACGTCGAGCCCCGCCTCAGCCAGGATGGCCTTGGCGAACTCGTAGCGCGAGCACGCGCCGGTATTCACCGCGTGGTACACACCGTAGGCCTCGGTGCGCCCGAGCGCGCGCGTCGCCTCGGCAAGGTCGAGCGTGTGCGTTGGCGATCCCACCTCGTCATTCACCACCTTGAGCTCCGGCCGGCTCGAAGCCGCCCGGAGGATCTTCTCGACGAAGTGGTTTCCTCCGGGCCCGTACAACCAGGCCGTGCGCACGATGAAGTGGCGGGGCCCCGCTTGCCGCGTAGCCGCTTCGCCGGCGGCCTTGGATTGGGCATACACGCCGATGGGCGCCAAGGAATCCTCGGGCACATAGGGCGTTCGCTTGGCGCCTCCGAAGACGTAGTCCGTGCTGTAGTACACCACCGGAACACCGTGGTCGGCCGCCGCCTCGGCCACGTTCCGCGCGCCGGTCTCGTTGACACGAAAAGCGGCATCGCGATCGTCTTCCGCCTGCTCGACATTGGTGTAAGCCGCCGCGTTCAGAATCAGCTCGGGCGCGAAGGCAACGATAGCCGTCCGGACGGCATCGAGATCGGCCAAATCCAGTGCCGGCAGGTCGTAGCCGGCCGTCTCACCCTCCCGGCCGAACAGCGCCATGAGTTCCCGGCCCAATTGGCCTCGCGCCCCGAAAACAAGTGTCCGCATAGCACTCCTCGCAGGTATCCGGCTGCATTTTACCCGCCCGGATCACGCAATACAACGTAGAAAGAAGGGGCGGTGAGACCGGGGATCTGGGACGCCGTGGATAGGCGTAATGGACTGTATGGGCAATGTGCACGGGGACAATCGCCCGGCAGGATCGGCCTACCAGGCGGCACGAGTTGCCGGCCGGTCGTGACACGGGATCTTGAGGAACCGATACAAACAATTGTGCCACAGGGATTTAAGGTATCCTGGACTTTCTGGCCTGTAGCTTGCTTGCGTCGAAACGGAGAAACTGTCCATAATGGAAACGGGCATGCAGGTTGTTGCCGTATCCGAAGCCGCGTCGTTGTCGGTCGTCCGAACGGCCAGACTCGACTCAGCGCGGCCTCGCGGTCGCACATTCGACGAGATTCTGTCGTCGCTCCGTGAAAGCAATGCCGCCTCCAAGTCTGTCGCAACCTATACGGTGCGGCCGGGCGAGTCCCTCTGGAGCATCTGCGCGTCGCGCCTCAAGCAGGCCGGACGCTCGGCGACGCCCACCGACATCCAAGCGGCCATCACGGCTGTCGCCGGGGCAAACGGACTACGCAATCCGGACCTGATTCGGGCCGGGCAACGCCTGAATCTGTCGTCAATCGCGTTGAAGCCGGAATCCATTGGTGGCAAAAGACTTACGCCGCTTGTCAGAAAGTCGTCCGCAACCGTCACGCTAACCCAATCCCTCGCCGATCTCATGGCCTCGGTTCGCGCGCAGCGCGCCCAGGCCGAATCCGGCGCTACCCGCGCCAAGGGCCGAATACTGGCAGAGCCCGCGCAGGTCTCCTCCGGCTTTGGCTATCGTCGAGACCCCTTCACTGGACGGCGACAACACCATAACGGCGTGGATCTTGCCGTACCCACGGGGACGCCAGTGTATGCCTACAAGTCGGGTACGGTATCGTTCAGCGGCTGGAAATGCGGCTACGGCAACGTGGTGATGGTGTCGCATGGCGACGGTACCGAGACGGTGTACGGCCACAATTCGAGGAATCGCGTGCAGGTGGGCGACCAGGTTGACAATAGGACGACGCTGGCACTGAGCGGTTCGAGTGGACGCTCGACGGGCCCCCACCTCCATTTCGAGGTGCGCGTCAACGGCCGGTCCGTCGATCCGGAACCGTACCTGGCCGCGACTTCACTCGAGGTAGCCCAGGCTTTTTAGCGCCTCAAGGTCATCCTTCGTCAAGTCCGCTTGGTCCATGCCGAGCCGCTGCACGGTGGAGTCCCATTCCTCGATGAAGTGGCGTAGCGCCGCGACCCGATCCGCCATGCGATCCGCCAAGTCCTCTTCTTCCATCGGGTCTTCGGCGATGCGGAAGAGCTCGGGGCGCTGGTTCTCGTCGAGAATGAGTTTCCAGCCGTCGAGCAACACCCCGATGCGCTGCGGCGGCCGCTCGGCCATCAAAGCCTTGGCACCGGGCAACTGCGGCACGGCGCCGCCGTAAGTCTCGATGACGCGAGGTCGCGAGGTGGGGAGATCGGCGTCGAGGATGTTGCGGCCGAGCATGCCGGGCGCCGGTACAAGCCCGGCCAGGGCAAGCAGTGTCGTCCCCACGTCGATGGCGCGGGCCGGTTTCGGTGTTCGCCCCGGTTCGATATTCGGCCCCCGCACCATGAGTGGAATATGCAGGCTCGTCTGGTAGATGCGGCGGCCATGACCCAGGTAATCGTGCTCGTAGAGGCTCTCGCCGTGATCGGCAACGAAAAGGATGAAAGTGTTCTCGCGCGGGATGGCCGCGAGCAAACGGCCAACGTGCTCGTCGGCAAAGGCGACCTCGGAATCGTACTTGGCCCGGGCCTTCGTGGGGCTGTCGAGCCAGAACCGGGGCCGGCCGGAGGGTTGATGCGTTGAGTGAAACCGGTAGGGCGCGTGCGGATCCGAGTAGTGAATCCAGCAGAAGAAAGGCCGGCTCGTATCGACATTCGCGAGGCGATCGAGGGCGACATCGGTGACTTCGTCGGCATAGCGTTCCGGATTGACCACGCCCCATCGTTTCTGGTGGAACGCGTCATCGTACAGGTCGAAGCCGCGGTCGATGGCGAAGAGGTCGGCCTTGAGCGTCCAGTTGCTCTGGACGCAGAAGGTGGAGTAGCCCGCCTCCCGGAAGATCTCGGCGACGGTGCGGACGTACCCCGGCATCCGAAGCCCGTTCCGCGTGGTGCCCGTCATGCGCGGATAGAGGGACGTGAGCATCGAGCCGAACGAGGGAGCCGTCAGCGGCACCTCGCACACGCAGTCCTCGAACACGAGCGACTCGTCGGCCAGGCGGTCGATGTTGGGCGAGGTGGGTTTGTCGTAGCCATAGCAGCCCAAGTGGTCGGCGCGCAGTGTGTCGACCGACAGAAAGACGACATTCGGCGCGGCCAGGATCGCGGCCAGGACGACGCACGTCATCGGGTCACTCCTTCGGGGCGGCGTCGGGCTGCGACGCGTTCTCCCCGGGGGCGTTCGGGTCACCCGGATGACGAACCATCATCTTGAACGAGGCCTGAAGTGGAACCGAATGGCGGTCCGCGTCAAGCACGATCACGGGGTTGCCGTCATCGCGCAAGGCGGTGAACTCGAGGGTGAATTCGCCCGGCGGCGCCGTGAACGGCACCTCGCCCTCCTGCGTCCAGACGCCGTCACCCGCTTTCGCGTCGGGCGGAACGCCGTCGTCCTTGAGGCGGAACGTGTCGCGGCGGTCTTCGACCACGACGCCTTCCACGCGATCGATGATCCCGTACTGATCGGTGGTCTCTACCACGATGGTGGCGGTATCGCCGGGCGTGAGTTCCGCCGGCTCGATGAAGGCCTTTCGGATACGCGGTTGCCGGGACATGGTATTGCAGCCGACAAGGCCGATGACCATGCCCAGGGCAAGGCCAAATAGGCAAAAGCGTCGCATTTGCGTTGTGCTCCTCATTATGTGAGACTTCCAACAAGCGTAGCCCAGCCCGGCGATCCGTGTCAACCGCGGGTCGGGGTCCGGCGTCGACAGAACACGCAAGTCCGAGGTTCCATGTCCATAACGATCAAAGGTAGGCTTCGGTATGACGGCACCGGATTCGCCGGGTGGCAAGTCCAGCCGGATCGGCGCACGGTTCAGGGCGAACTCGAGCGGGTACTGTCGCAAATCGCCTCGGAGCCGGTGCGCGTCTACGGTGCATCGAGAACCGACGCCGGCGTCCACGCCTTCGGCCAAGTCATATCCTTCGCCTGGCCGGGTCGACAGACGCCCGACGAACTCCGGCAATCCCTGTGCATGATGCTCCGGCCCGAGATCCGTATCGAAACCCTCGAGCCCGCCCCGGCCGAGTTCCACGCCCGATTCTCCGCACGTGCCAAGCGTTACGCTTACACCATCGCCACGACCAGGTTCGCCGACCCCTTCTCTGCGCGGTACGCGTGGCGTGTGCCGTGGCGGCTCGACCTCGACCGGCTGGCTGCGTTGGCCGCCCGGATCGAGGGCGAACACGACTTCGCCGGGTTCGGCTCCACCAGCGATAATGCCACGGGAACCGTGCGCACGCTCTACGCCATACGCGTCTGCCCCGGCGGCATCATCGGGCCCGTCGACGCCCTCGACCTCGTCCACCTCGAGTTTCACGGCAACGCGTTCCTCTACAAGATGGTACGTAACATCACCGGCACCCTCGTGGACATCGTCCGGGGCACCGTGCCGGAATCGCGGCTTGACGAACTCCTCGCGTCGCCCGGCCCCTACCACGGCCATACTGCCCCCGCCCGCGGCCTGGTTCTGGTCGAGGTAACCTACTGAGCGGGGTGCGTTCCGCTCCGCTGCACGCACCCTACGCCTACGCCTGTTGTGTGATGGCGCAGGGAATCGACCCTCCTGTCATTCCGAACACCCCCTCCTGTCATTCCGAACGTATGGGAGGAATCTCGAAGAAGATCGCTCGCAATGACGGGGGAGGGCGTCTGCGTTCGTTCTGCGCTGTCTGCCGTCGTCTGCGTCGCATCATGGAATGGCTCTTGTATTTGCCCTCGCGGCGCGGGCACAGTAGAATCGGTTCTTCGTGTAGTCATCAGTAACGCGGGAGGTATCGGATGGCGGATGGGCAGGGTAGACCGGACGGCGCGTGCACAGCGCCTCGGTGCTGGATGCGGCATTTGGACTTGGCGCTGGGCGTCGTGACGGTGGGCTGCGTCGCAGCGATGATGTACGGCATGTTCGTCGAGCATTTGTGGTCGACGCGGCTCTTGGCGATGTCGGCGTCGACAGCCTTCGTCGCCACGGGCCTGGCTGCCGGGGCGTTGCGCTCGTGGTACGGGCGGTCAATGCTGGCGGGGCTGGTGTTGTGCTGGCTGGGCGACTATCTGGGACCGGGAAACTTCATGCTCGGTGCCGCCGCGTTCCTCATCGGCCACGTGATGTTCATCGCCGCCTTCATGCAGCGCGACTTGGTACCGTCGCGGGCCAAGGCAGCCGCCATCGTGTTCCTGCCGGCAGGTTGCGCGCTGGCCTGGTGGCTACATGCCCACGTGCACGGCGTCGAGGCGGTCTTCGTCTACACGTACATGACCGTGATCACCGCGATGGTGCTGTGCGCGTCGGCGGCGAGCCGCGGCAACGCGTGGATCGTCGCGGGCGCGGCGATCTTCTACATCTCGGACATCTTCGTGGCGCGTTGGCGGTTCGTGACGCCGGATCGCCTCAACGCACTCTTCTGCTATCCGTTGTATTACACGTCCTGCGCACTGCTCGCCTTGAGTATCCGCGTGAAGCCGTCCGGCCGCGACCGCCGGGACACCGAGAATCGAGTAGGAGGGGGAGAAGCTTCTCCCCCGTCCTCTCACACCACCGTACG
>DAIPKA010000095.1:0-9293 GCA_036769985.1 Candidatus Hydrogenedentota bacterium
GTCCAGAACTCGAATGGCCGACGCCGCTGCCGCCTAATAATGGAGAAACTCCAGTGTTCTTTCTTCTTGGAAAAGAAGAAAGAACCAAAGAAGAACCGATTGAGAGATAGGCGTGCGCGGCATTCATTGGACCGAGCGCCCCTCTATTGGTTTCTTGGAAAAGAAGAAAGAACTAAGAAAGAACCCGTTGAGGGATAGGCGTGTGCGATTTTCATCGGCCAGGAAGCCCCTCTGTTGGTTTCTCTTTCCCTCCTTTGTCTTTTCCAAAAGAGCACGGAGGGACCCTGTGTACTTCCGAGGTCATAGCCATAGGCTGGCACAACCCCTCTCACAACGCAACGGGCGAACGAGACCCCTTATCTCCGTTGGCCGGGAGTCGCTTTCTGACGGGCCTAGGCGAAGGGCATGGTCTGCTGATGCTGGCCGCAGCCTTCGCAGCCATCCCAGCAGTAGGTGCAGAGCTTCTCCTTAGGAAGCCCGATGGACTCGACGAGGTCGTGGAGGCGCTGGTACTTCAGCGAGCTGAGCGAAAGTCGCTGGCGGATCCGATCGACCATGGCAGCATACCGATCCGAGTCGGGATCGGCATACTCGCCGAGGTGTTCGTCGCCGTTGCCTTCGAGTTCGAGGATGGCGCGGCGTCCGGCCAGATCGAGAGCGGACTTGGATCGCGAGAAGTTGAGGTATTTGCAGCCGTGGATGAGGGGCGGGCAGGCGGGCCGCATGTGGACTTCGAGGGCGCCGCAATCATAGATTCGCTCGATGGTATCACGGAGCTGGGTGCCTCGGACGATGGAGTCCTCGCAGAAGAGCACGCGTTTGCCTTTGATCAGCTCGCGGATCGGGATGAGTTTCATCCGGGCGACGAGGTCGCGGACCTTCTGATCCTGAGGCATGAAGCTCCTGGGCCATGTGGGCGTATATTTCGTGAAGGGCCGGCCGTAGGGCACCTTGGCCTCGTTGGCATAGCCAATGGCGTGGCCGGTGCCGGAGTCGGGAATACCAGCCACCAAGTCGATCGGCCAATCGTCATTGCGGGCGAGAGCCGCGCCGCAGCGGTAGCGCACAGCCTCGACGTTGATGCCTTCGTACGAGGATGCCGGAAAGCCGTAGTACACCCATAGGAACGCGCAGATCTGGAGCCGGTCGCCGGCCGGCCGCTTCTGCTCGACGCCCTCCGCGGTGATCAAGACGATCTCGCCCGGCCCCAGGTAACGGTCGATCTCGTAGCCGTTGTTGGGCAGTGCCGTGGTCTCGAACGTGACGGCGAACGCGCCCTGCTTCTTGCCGATGGTAATAGGCGTACGTCCCAGTTCATCGCGGGCCGCATAGATACCTTTGTCGGTAAGGAGCAAGACGGAGCAAGATCCCTGGATGCTGGTCAACGCATTGCGGAGCCCGTCCTCGAAGGTAGCCTCCTGGTTAATCAGGGTGGCGACGAGCTCCGTCGGATTGATGCCGCCACCACTCATTTCCGAAAAGTGCGTCGTTCTCTTTCGGAAGGCCAATTCGGCCAATGCGTCGGCGTTCTTGATGGCGCCGACCGTAACCAGCGCATAGGTGCCCAAGTGGGAACTGATGGTGAGCGGCTGAGATTCGTTGTCGCTGATGACGCCGATTCCGCTGTTGCCCTTCATGGTCTTGATATCGTCTTCGAACTTGGAGCGGAACTGGGTCGTCGTGATGTCATGGATGTGACGAGTGAACCCATGGGGTCCGAGGGCGGCCAGGCCGCCGCGGCATGTGCCGAGGTGCGAGTGGTAGTCGGTGCCATAGAAGAGGTCTTGAACGCAGTCCGTCCTCGAAACCACGCCGAACAAACCACCCATGAGTGCCGCTCCTTTTCGGTTATGCCACCTGCCGGTAGACGCTCCCTCGCGAGAGGCGTTGCCGGTTGATACTACTCAACGGGGTGCACGCCGGGCAAGCATTCTGAAGTGGGCCGGTCCCTTGACTAGGTAGAGCGCGCGGGCCGGCGCCCCATGGCCTTGGCCACGTGCTGAGACAACTCGGCGCTGGTAAACGGCTTCTGAAGGAAGCCGGCGGCCCCCTGCGCCATCAATCCATCGACGCGCACGCCGAAACTATATCCGGAGGAGATGAGGACCTTGGCGGCGGGATCGATTCCCTTGATGGCGCGCAGGACTTCCTCGCCGCCCAGCTTGGGCATGACCATGTCGAGCACGACAAGGTCGATATTGGGGGCGTTGCGCTGGAAGATCTCGATACCTTCCGGGCCATCCTGGGCGAGGAGCACTTCGTAGCCCATGTGGATAAGCATATTGTGCGCCAGGCTCCGGATCACCTCTTCGTCGTCAATCACGAGGATTCGGCCCCTTCCGTAAACAATGGCGTCGGCTCTCGCTGCGTCGTCGCTCTTGAGCCCCACCGGGTTCACGGGAAGGAGGATAGTGAATGCCGAGCCTTTGCCGGGTTCGCTCACCACGGAGATCGCGCCTTGATGCTCCTTCACGGTTCCGAACACGGCCGAAAGGCCCAAGCCGGTGCCTTCCCCGGCTCCTTTGGTGGTGAAGAACGGTTCGAACACGTGGTTGCGCGTCTGGCGGTCCATTCCGATGCCGGTATCCTTGACGGCGAGCTCGATGTAGGCCCCCGGAACGACATCGAGGCCCCGCGCCCGGCATGCGCCCTCGTCGAGTGTCACGGTCGAGGTGGTGAAAAGGAGTTCACCGCCTTCGGGCATGGCGTCGCGGGCGTTGACGGCCAGGTTGAGCAGGGCGCTCTCGAGGAGGCTGGGGTCGCCGCTCGTCTCGGAGGGCAGCGCTTCGAGCCGCTGATTGATGACGATGCGTCGGTCAATGGTTCGCTGGAGGATGGAAATGACCTCGCCGATGAGCCGATGCACGTCCACTGGTTCGGAGCGTTTCTTACCCTTCCTCGAGAACGCCAACAACTTCTTGGTGAGGTCGCTGGCGCGTTCGGCCGTGTCCAGCACGGCCTGCGCGAAGCCGTGCAGTTTCTCGTCGGGCCGCAGGCGCGCCTCGAGCATGTCGGCGTATCCGATGATGCCGCCCAAGAGGTTGTTGAAATCGTGCGCGATGCCGCCCGCCAACTGTCCGATGGCCTCCATTTTCTGGCTCTGCCGCAACTGGTCCTCGAGGCGGTAGCGCTCGGTGACATCACGAAAGACCAGAACGACGCCCACCGATTCGCCGGAACGATTCAAGATGGGGGCCGCGCTACACGCGATCTGACGTTCGGCGCCATCCCGGGCGACCAGGATGCCGCCGGAGACCCGTCCCGTCATGGCGTTTCCTTCAAGAATCGCGTCGACGGGGTTCTCGATGGGTAGTTGAGAGATGGAATCCAAAATGCGGAATACCCGGCCCACGGGTTCTCCCAGGCTTTCGTCCAATCCGTATCCGGTCAGGCGCTCGGCCACCGGGTTCACGAGTGTCACCCGTCCGTTTATGTCCGTGGCCATAACGCCTTCGCCGATGGAATGGAGCGTGATGTCGAGTCGTTCTTCGCTCTCGAGCAGCGCTTCCTGGGACTTCTTGTGCCCTTTCACTTCGCGCATGAGCTCCTTGTTCAGGGCGGAAAGCTCCTTGATCTGCTCCTGAACGGCGTGCTTGAGGCGCTTGTTGAAGACGAGTAGCACGGCCACAACGGCGGCACCCGCCAGGAAGATGGGCAAGGCAATGCTGATCACACGGCGGAGGATGGCGGTTACGGCATTCTCCGTCACGTCGTAGAGGAATCCCTCGATCGAGGAATCCGCCGATCCGATTCCCATGTCGGAGAAGGTCTCCGCGAGGTGTGCCCAGCGTCCCGGATTGACGTGCCCGAGCTCGACAAGGTTAGGGAGGCTGAGCTTGGCTATGGCTTCCGCTTCGTATTCGAGGAGCCCATGGGGGGTGTCGGCGGCGTACCGGTCTCGGATGAGTGCAATCACCTCGTTGGGATGGCGAAAGGCGTATTCCCAACCGCGCAGACTGGCGGCCCGAAAGGCCTTGGTGCGTTCGGGATGAAGCCGGCACTGCCCCTCCGTCGTGAAGAGGCAGTCTCCGTAGAAGTCGAGCCCGTAGGCCTCCGGATGGATGATGGTGTAGGCAATTCCCTGCTGGTCGAGGATGTAGGGCCAGTTCGTGAGGTATGCGGCCACAACGTCGACGCGCCCTGCAACGAAGTCGTCGAGCGAGTGCAGGTAAGGAACACGCTCAATGCGACTCAGGGGAATCCCTTCGCGGTAGAAGACGGCCAGGTAGAGGCCGGATTCGAAGCCGGTTCCTATGGCGGCACGCTTGCCCACCATGTCCTGCGGGCCAAGGATGCCGGAGTCGCTCTTAACAATCAGGACCGATGGGGAGTGCTGGAATATCGGCGCCAAGATAACCAAAGGGGCGCCATCCATCCGGTAGACCAGTAGTTCGGCGCTCTCGCCCGTGCCGAACTCGGCGTTGCCACGGACGACCTCGTTGACATAGTCGATATCGGGTGTTTTTTCGCGCAGCACGACGTCGAGCCCGGCGTCGCGGAAGTAGCCCTGCTCAAGCGCGGCGTAGTATCCGGCAAACTGGAACTGGTGCGTCCACTTGAGTTGCAGGACAACTCGATCCAGACGGGTCGTGGCATCGCCGCCCGTTGCCGCTGCAACGGTTGCGATAGCCAGGAGCGCCGTGGCAATCGCGGCACGCGCCCCTCTCAGATGAGCCGCTTCCCTTCCGCGCACGAACCAAGGACCTCCCTCGTGAGCATACACCCCACCGGCCGGAATGCGCCCTCATTATATCCATTCGGCCACGGGCGTGCCACGGCGACCCGGGTCACGCGCCTAGGCACCGCCAAACTCCGTTCGCATGATAATCTCGTCCTGCATTTGGGGCGAAAGCCGCGTGAAGTAGTCGCTGTAGCCACCAATGCGGACCATGAGGTCGGCGTGCGCTTCGGGATTCGTGCGCGCGGCCTTGAGTGTCTCGGCATCTACGACGTTGATCTGCGTCTCGAACCCGCCGCGGCGGAGAAAGGTCAGGATCAGGTGACGTACGCACGCGAACCCATCGCGCGATCGGAACAGGCGCGCGCCAAACTTCATGTTGTAGGCGAGGCCGCCGATCATGGGCCCATGATCCCAGGACGTGGTCGAGAGGATGGCCGCGGTGGGGCCGCAGGCCTCACGCCCTTGCGCCGGGCCACAGCCGTCGGCGAAGGGTGTGCCGGCCTTACGGCCGTCCGGCGTCGCGCCGCATTCGCGTCCGAGGACTTCATGCATAACCCAGCAGAAGGCCCCCGGCACGAAGGGGCTGTCGTCCGGATCGATGCGGTGCCGGGCACACTCGCGTCGGAAGAACTGTAGGGTGTGCGCAAACAACGCGTCCACGTCGGCGTTGTCATGTCCGTATTTGGGATAGCCTTCGGCAAATCGGCGGCGCACGACTTCGGCGCCCTCGAAATCCGCATCCAGAACGGCCTTGATCTGCGCCAGCGACATTCGTTTTCGGGTGAAGACTTCCTCGCGAATCACATAGAGCGAATCGGCGAGGTTGGCCAAACCTACGAACGAGCATTCGACCCAGTTGTAACGCGCGCCGCCCTCGTCGATGTCCTTGCCCCGCTCGACGCAGTCGCGGGTGAACACGCTCTGAAGCGGTTTCCGGCCGTGGGCCTCCCGGACCCGCCGCGCCTCGTTCTGATCGGCCACCGCCTCGGCAATGTGCTGGCCCAACCGGGCGCAGTAATGGGCGTAGAAGGTGTCGAAGTCCGGCGATTCGGCGCCGCGATCGACTTGGTCGGCGATCTCGTCGAGAAGGATCCGGCACGTGGGAAAGTAGGGACTGGCCACCCAGACGTTACTGCCGCAGGCCGGGGTGATCTCAACGCAGGTCGAGTTGATGTAGTGACACGCCTCCTCGACCGGAACGCCCAAGCTTCTCAGGCCGCGTTGGATGGTTTCGTCGCCGAAGAACGCCGGGTTCGGATTGCCGTGTCCTATGAGATCCACGGCCAGGTCGATGAGGTCGCTGGGGGTTTCCTCGTTCCAGCAGATGCCGACCGTGGGGTAGATCAGGCGCGTGCGACGCAGGGCCTCGACGCAGAGGTATGAGAGATCGTTGGTCACGTCGTGGCCGGCGGCATCGCGACCGCCGACCATGACCGACATGGCCAAGCCGTCGGGGATGTAATCATTGACCAACAGGTACAGGCTCTCGACGAGAAGCAGCGCATCCTCTCTCGACAGGCGGCCAGCGGCCCGATCCGACGCGTAGAAGCGCGCCAGCGAACGATCCAATCGCCCCGGAACCACCAGGCCCACCTGATCGCCGTGCATCACACCGAGAATGACGAACCACAACAATTGCAGCGCGTCGCGGAATCCTGTGGGCGGCTGATGGGCAATGCGGGCGCAGGATTCCGCGACGTCGCGATGCCCGGTCTCGCGGGCGACCACGCCGGCGTGCTCGATCATGAGCGAGAGGCCGCGGAGGGCCGTAATAAAGGATTGGTAGGCCTGGGCCGCGGCGCCACGGGCCTGGGCCAATCGCCCGGCGAGGTCCTCGGCAAGCCCATCCAGACCCTTCCACAATACGGGTTCGACATCGAGCTCACAGTGGCCGGTCTGGCCGCGCAAGTCGACGAATCCCGCCAGGTACGCGCGGGCCTCGTCGAGTTCATCGGCCGTTACCGCCGTCTCCGGGTCACCGAGACGCCCGGCCAGCATCTCAAGGTCGTCCATAACGAAGGACACCGCGGCGAGGCGGTCGTGCGTGAGCCGCCCTCGGCGGACCTGCCACGATGCCTCGGCCTCGGACGCGCGCAGCGAACGTGCGGTCACAACGCTGAAGAAATCGGCGCGGCGGGAGGTGCCGACGGCCTTTCCGCGGAGTACACGCGCCCGCAGCGCCGCGATTCGCTCGTTCGAGTCCATTCCCTTGCTTGAGCTCCATTCCGTGGCCGGTATTCTACTCGCGGAGGGCCGCCGCGTCATACCGAGCATCGCAAGATGACAACGTACCCGTGTGTCGAGGGCGGTCCAGTTGTATCAAGGACCCCATAACCTGATATAAGTACTTGGCTCAGTCATCGGTTGACATGAGCGCTTTGGGTTCGCTGGTGACGAGGTCACAAGGGTTCTGTCGGGAGTTACCGGTCCCATGACGCGGAAAGAGCTCTGGATTCTGCTGGGGTTGGCCGCCGTGCTGGTCTCCATCGTCGCCGGGATCCGCGTGTATCACAACAGCGACGACGCGTCGGACGCGATCTACACGGCGACGCCCGCGACCGCCGCCGAGGCTCCGGCGATTCGGGAAACGGCGATGCCGCCTGAGGACGTGTCCGAAGTGGATTCATCGGTGGCAGGCGTTGGGGAAGCGCTCACGCCCATCGGGGTGTCGGTGGTGGGCGCCGTGCGGCGGCCGGGGGTGTACGAACTGACCGAAGGCGCCCGCGTTCAAGACCTGCTCGACGCGGCCGGAGGGCCGCAGGCCGACGCAGACCTGAGCGATGTGAATCTGGCGGGACGCCTGGTGGATGAGACCACGCTGGCCGTTCCGTTCCGAATTGGGGAGGCGTGGGAGGATAGCCGTCTCGTGGCGCGCCGCCGGGGACCAACGACGGCGGGGAACCTGCCCCAGTACCGGCGGGCGTGGGGCGGCGCGCCGCAAGAATTGGGGAGGGAACGCGCGGTTCAGGTTCCGGAGGCCGTGGAGGCGGCGGAAGGATCGGATCGCCGAATCGACCTGAATCACGCGTCTTCGACTGAGCTCGAGACCCTGCCCGGCATCGGCCCTAGGCTGAGCCAAGCGATCATCGAGTACCGAAGTCAATCGCCATTCCGCCGCGTCGAAGACCTGGAAGGGGTTCCCGGGATCGGGCCGAAACGACTCGATGCCCTGCGCCCGTTTGTTGCCCTGGAAGCGCCCCCGGAGACTCCCGAGCAATCACCCAAGAGAAGATGAAACCGGGCGTGTCTCGGGCCGGGCTTGGCCGAGAAACGGTTTGACAATGTCCGGTGGGGACGGCTAGGCTGAGGATTCACGCTGCGGGCTGAAAGGCGTGAGCATGCATGAGAGGCCGTGCTTGGGTTGGGATGGTGGCTATGACGGCGTGTCGCTTGGCATACAGTATGAAGGACAGCGCTGCGTCCGTGAAGGAGGGGGTATGGACCTGAACGATGTCTTTGATCGGGCCTATGAAAACGCCATGCGCCAGGGGTACTTCATCGACACGGATGTGTTGCGCGCATGCATCGATGCCGTCAGTCGGTCCGAGCCTCCATTCGAGAAAGACGAACTCGTCGAGGCATTGACCTACATCAAAGAGAAGCCCGAGTTGCTGCCAACGTCGATGGAAGACGTCGAGGCGTGGCGGCGGCGCTGGACGAGCTTCTTCGATGCGGCCAAGCGGTGGAACGCGGAAGGCTATCGCGACATCCCGCCGCTCTTGTGCGATTACGGCCTCTAGGAATAACGGAACGACCCGCGTCGTTACGCTCCGACAAGCGGCCCGAATCCCTCGGGTTGAGTGACCGAATTCACGCGGAACGACCGGGCGCCTTCCTTCGGATTCACCGGCCGGATTCCTTCGGACTACCTGGCCGCAATCGTCGGAATACGCACTAGCCCCGGCCGAATTCGCGTGACGCTGTGGGGCCTCCGGCTCCGCTCGTCCCTCGCTTCGGTTGGTACAGTCCCCGATTTCGATCCATTCGGACAGGCTCGGCGCATCGTCGCCGTTGATGTGGGAAAATGGGGACTGTACCAAGCACGGCGCGTCCCCGAGCGAGACGGGACTGTCCTCATTTTCCCATCTGCACAACGTCCGGCGGGTACAGAAAGATGGCGAAGCCCGTAGGGTGCGTGCAACCGAGTGGAACGCACCATCCCCGGGGCGTAGTCCGTCGGCGTGAGGGCATGAGGCACCTTGGCGCAAGGCGTTTGTGGCTCGTTCCGCGCGGGTCGTGTACCCGACGGGGGGATTTGCGGTGCGTTGCGCTTCGCTTCACGCACCCTACGGGGGTGCGGGGCTTCCAGCCTGCCTGTTCTGCCCAACCTCGTGGGACTGCGTCCGTGCCGCGGGCGATGCGTGGCCAGAATTTACTTGACTTTACCCCCTTCCAGGGTTTCTACTTATTCGTATTCATTTGGATCTATTGAGGGTGCAAACCAAAGCAGCGGATTTTGCTCACGCAAGGGTGGCCAGGGGCGGGAGGATGGTCCTATGTATCGGGGTGTTTCACTTATTCTTATCGCGCTCGTTGTGTCTCTTGGCGGCTACGCGTTGACGGGGTCCGGGGATTCAGCCTCGGGCGCGCTGGAAACGGTGTCGCCGTCGTT
>DAIPKA010000096.1:0-8950 GCA_036769985.1 Candidatus Hydrogenedentota bacterium
GGCTTCCCTTTTTTCCAAGCTTACCCATCCACTTCGAACCTATGCATGCTAACAGTAACGAATGGCCTTGCCTCCGAAACCCCACTGCAACTCGTTGCTGTACCTCGTTTGTGTATCGTTCTTGGTGGCGAGCGGTTGTCGTCGGCGTTGGACGGCCCGGAGCGGGTATTCTGTTAGTCAAGGTGGCGGCCTGGTAGCGGCGCCGCACGTGGAGCCCGGCGAACCGATGAACGCACTGTTTGAAGCGGCACAAGAGGTTGGCGTGTTTATGACTGAACGCGAATGAGCGTTCTGCATCATTGGCGGACTGGCCGTGCAGCGCTGGGGCGAACCGCGTACGACCATGAATGCGGATGGGACGCTCCTGACGGGATGGGGTGAGGAAGAAGCCTGTGTCACCGCGTTGCTGGAGCGTTTCGAATCGCGCATCACGGACGGACATGCCTTTGCGTTGAGTCGGCGCGTTGTGCTGGTACGCGCATCAAACGGCCGCAACGTGGATATTGCGCTAGGGACATTGCCCTTCGAGACGGAGATGGTGCAGCGGGCGATTCCGACGGCGCTTGCCACGGGCCTTCTCGAGGAACGGTCATGAAACATCCGACGCGTGGGGAGCAGCGGGCGCTGGTGAGGCAATGGGAGGAAACGGGCCGCGAACTGGAACGTATCCGCCGCGAGGCGCTACGCGATATGCCGTACAACTGGGCCGATGTGGACGCGTTGTTGTCGTTGGGCGACGAGTTCGCCCGCGAATCTCCCAGGAAGACGAGCGGCCTCGTCGAGATGCAGCGCTGGTTCATGTTGGCCAGGAAGTAACGCAGCAGCCGCGCACGCGGAGCCTGAGCACCGCGCCAAGAGCGCCAACATCAGCCTCCCGCCGTCCATAGAATCAGGCGATCGGTGTTGCAGGGCCAGTCGGTGCGAGGGGACCCGTTGTGAAACCCCGCGGCCTCGAGCAAGGCCATCAGCTCGTCGTTTGTCCAGGCCTTGGTCGTGTTGCGGTAAACGTGCTCGTGGCCGCCGCACGTCTCGGTGACGGAGAAGGTCTGGACGGCCACGCCCTGTTCCGGTATCCATCGGCTTTCGGTCCGGCCGCGATAGGGGTTGTCCGAGAACAGGCCTGACTCGAACTCGACCTCGGAAGGTTCCGCACGCCCCGTGTCCTCGACGCACTCCGGCGTCTGCATTTCCACGATCAGAAGACCCCGCGGCGTGAGGGCTGTCCGCGCCTTGCGGAGGATCGAGAGCGCCTCGGCCGGCGAGAACACGTTGAGTTCGCCGAATAGAATCATCGCCAGGTCGTGCGGTCCGCCGAAGGCCGCCTCGCGGAGGTCGCCCAACACAAACTCGCAACGCGCGTCGGCCTCATTGTGCTGCCGGGCGTACGCGATCGATGCCGGGCCAAAATCGATTCCGCGACACCGGTGACCTCGGGCCGCCAGACGGTGCGAGTAGAACCCCGGCCCGCAGCCCAAGTCCAGTATGCTCGAAGACGTGCCGCCGAGGAGTGCGCCGTCGATCCACTCGACTTGCCGATCGATCCACTCGATACGGCGGCTGGCCATGTCGTGGTCCTGGCTCAAGTGTTCGGCCAGCATCCGCCGGCTGAAACCCGGTTCGTGCCACGGAATCTTGTAGGCACCATGCCAGAGATTCTCATCGGTTGCGGCCATGCAAAACCATCCTTACGCGCAGGCGCGCCCCTTCGAGCCGAATCCAGGGGTGCCCTTGCGAACGGTGCCTGTTGCGCCACGCACCTACCTTACCCGCACGCAGCACACGAACTCAACGGCACTCCGTCGCCGTTCACGGCACAGAATCACGAAAAATTGCGAAAACTGGATTTCTTAAGGCGATCTTGATAGACTCACTCTTCCTTTGCGGATGGACGTAGAGCAAGGGAATTTCTGGATTCAGGCCCGGAGACTTGCGGGAGGAAGATCTGCATGAATGAGCAAATCAAGGAAATCGCTGCCCGTTTGCGGGAATTACGGGAACTTTCGAGCGTCTCCGCCGTCGAGATAGCCGATTTCCTGCACGTCTCGCCGGAGACGTACGCCGCCTATGAGGACGGCGCGGAAGATGTCCCTGCCGGTGTCCTCTGCGAGATCGCCCACAAGCTCGGCGTCGACATGGGCGTCCTGCTCACCGGCGAGAGTCCGCGCATGCATGTGTTTACGGTGACGCGGGGCGGCAAAGGCGTCGGCGTCGATCGCCGGCGTCAGTACCGGTATCAGAACTTGGCGGCGAACTTCATTCACAAGCGCATCGAACCGTTTCTGGTCACGGTCGATCCGAAAGCGCCCGACACGCCGACGGAGAAGAACGCCCATCCCGGCCAGGAGTTCGGCTATGTGCTGGAGGGCCGGTTGAAGGTGATCATCCACGACAACGAGATCCTCCTCGACGCCGGCGATAGCATCTTCTTCGATTCGTCGTGCGAACACGCCATGGAAGCGATGGACAACGCGCCGGCCACGTTCTTGGCCGTCGTCGTTTAGCCGCTTAGCCGCACAGGTAGGGAGTAGCGCATGCATCTCTTGGATCGATTTGTGGAACGCGTCGACTTCGAGTCCTACGAGGATTTCACGGCCCATTTCCGCGTCCGTGTGCCGGACAACTTCAATTTTGCCTACGACGTCGTTGACGTGTACGCGCGCGAAACGCCCGAGAAACGTGCGCTCGTCTGGTGCGATGACCACGGCCACGACAAGACCGTCTCGTTTGGCGAACTCAAGCGGAACAGCGACAAAGCGGCCCACGTCTTTCGCCGGCACGGCATCCGGAAGGGCGACCATGTCATGCTGATCCTCAAGGGCCGCTACGAGTTCTGGTACTGCCTGCTCGGCCTCCATCGTATCGGCGCCATTGCCGCGCCGGCGACGCACATGCTGACCAATCACGACATCGAGTACCGCGTCAGGAGTGCGGACATCAAGATGGTCGTATGCGTCGCCTCGGACGGCCTCCTCGACCACGTGGATGCCGTCGACGCGGCGTGCGACGAGCGGAGGTTCGCAAAGGTGGTGGTGGACGCCCGGCGCGACGGCTGGATCGACTTCGCCGCCGAACTCGATGCCGCCCCCGATACCTTCGATCGGCCCATCGGCGCCGACGCCACACGCAGCGACGATCCGCTCCTCGTCTACTTCTCGTCGGGTACAAGCGGCCCGCCGAAGATGGCCCAGCACGATCACTCCTATCCGCTGGCCCATATCCTCACGGCCAAGTATTGGCAGAACGTCATCGACGACGGCCTCCACTACACCGTCGCCGACACGGGCTGGGCCAAGTGCGTTTGGGGCAAGATCTACGGCCAGTGGATCGCCGGCAGCGCCGTGTTCGTCTACGACTACGAGCGGTTCGCGGCCGATAGCATGCTCGAGAAGGCCGCCCGACACGGCGTGACCACCTTCTGCGCGCCGCCGACGGTGTATCGTTTCCTCATCCGCGAAGATCTCAGCCGTTACGACTTGAGCTCGATCCGGTACTGCGTCACGGCCGGTGAACCGCTGAATCCCGAGGTCTACGACCGTTTTCTCGAACACACCGGCCTGCGGATCATGGAAGGCTACGGCCAAACGGAGACTGTAGTGCTCATCGCCACGTATCCGTGGATCGAGCCGAGGCCTGGTTCCATGGGCAAACCCTCGCCGCTGTATCGCATCGATATCGTCGATCGCGATGGCCGGCCGTGCGACGTCGGCGACGAAGGCGAGATCGTTATCGATACGGCGGACGGCAATCCGCCGGGCATCATGACCGGTTACTACCGCGACGCGGCGCGCACGCACCAAGTCTGGCACGACGGACGCTACCACACCGGCGACATGGCGTGGCGCGACGAGGACGGGTACTACTGGTTCATCGGCCGGGCCGACGACGTGATCAAGAGCTCGGGATACCGCATCGGGCCCTTCGAGGTCGAGAGCGCGCTGATCCAGCACCCCGCCGTTCTCGAATGTGCCATCACGGCCGTGCCGGACCCGTTACGCGGCCAGGTCGTGAAGGCCACCGTCGTGCTGACGAAGGACTATGCGCCGAGCGACGCCCTCGTCGAGGAACTCCAAGAGCACGTGCGCCGCGTCACCGCGCCGTACAAGTATCCGCGGATCGTCGAGTTCATCGAGGCCCTGCCCAAGACCATCAGCGGCAAGATCCGTCGCGTCGAGATCCGCGACCACGACGCCGAAGGGCAGTAGGGAATGGGCGGGCGCCCTTCTCTTTGGGACCGCGGATGGTTTCCGGTGAAGCCGTGGGAAGGATAGGTCTCATCGGACCGATCCGTCCGATCCGTCCGATCGGTCCGATCCTTCTCCGATCAGTATTCGGCGTGGTCGGGCTGGGGCTGGTAGCCGGTGTAGGCTTCGAGGCGGCTGGCAAATTCCAGCAAATTCCAGGACACCATACTCAATTCGCCTCTCGCGGTGTTTTGGGTCCAGGTTTGCGCTTGCGGAGGAAGCGCCCGAGGCGCTCCTCCAGGCGCTCGATGAAGTCCTGACCCCCGAGAGGACGACCGGTGCGTTCGTGATGCCGTGGGGCAATGGATTGTGCTTCACCGACGGGCAACGCCACGTTAAATAGGGACAGTAACCCTTTATTTGTTTCCGGCAGCATATTGGACATCGCGGGGACTTTCATAAAGGGTTACTGTCCCTATTTAATCCCACATGGTTCGGCATGAGGCAATAGGCCCACACGCTCACTTCACACCGTCGGCATCAGGTGGCCATCAACGCCAGGTACTCCTCGTAGTCGGCATCGAGGAAGAAAGTCTGCATGCGCCGGTTGCCCCGTTGCGTCACATGGTGCGGCAGTCCCGGTACTACGACTCGTGCTATGCGCGACATACCCCCAAGCCTATCACAAAAAGCTCTTCTTTACCAGAATTAGGTAAGGTGTCCCGGCAATTCCCCTCTGCGTGCGTTCTTCTTCTTTGCTGTTTTCCGTTCCGCATCCACGATCTCCGCGGAGTGGCGCAGGTCGTCGAGGTAGCGTTTCTCGGCTTCTTCATCGGCTTCGAGTCGGCGGCGTTCGGCGAAGGCGTCGTATTGGGTGTTGGCCCAGGACAGGGCCTGTTCGCGGCTCACGCTCCCCGCATCATCCAGCACGGGAAGTTCGGTGTCGCGCAGGAACTTTTCGAGGAACATCTCCCAGTCGTGCGTACGGATATCCCGGCGGCGCTGCGCGCGGAACTCGGCCTGGTCGAGGAACATGACCGTGATGCGGTTCAGTGTGTCGATCTCCCGGGCATCGAGGTAGTTCTTGGCCGTGCCCACGTCGCGCTTGAGCACATGGCCGCCCTTCCACGTGGTGAGGCCCATGTTGGGCAGGGCTGCGTCCGCCCGCTCGCGGATGATCTCGGCAGCCGTCATCCCCGCGGCGGCGTAGTGCATCTTGTTCTGCATGGTAGCGAAGAAGCGCTGGGTTTCCTGCTCATCTTCGACGTAGTCGCTGGCCAGGGCGAAGATGTCACGGATACGCTGGAAGACACGGGCCTCGCTGGCGCGAATCTCCCGTATGCGCGCAAGCAGTTCATCGAAATAGTCCGCCAGGCCGCTGCCGCCCTTCAAACGCTCATCGTCAATGGTAAATCCTTTGACGAGGTACTCGCGCAGGTGTTCCGTGGCCCACTGGCGGAACTGCGTGCCCCGGGGCGAACGCACGCGGTAGCCAACGGCGATGATCATGTCGAGGTTGTAGTGTTTAACCCGGTAGTTTTTTCCATCCGTGGCAGTTGTCAAGTAATCCTTGACAACTGAATCTTCCTGTAGCTCACCCTCTGACAATATGTTGCGGACATGGAGGCTTATGTTCTGCTTTGTGGTTTCGTAAAGCTCGGCCATCATGGCCTGCGTCAGCCAGACGGTCTCGTCTTCGAGCAGAACGCGAATCCGGCTGCTGCCGTCTTCCGCCGTGTAGACGAGAATCTCGCCGCCGGGTGTCTGTTCCGCGCCGCTCATTCCGTCACCTCCGCGAGCATATCGGCGATTTCCTGTTCGATCTGTTTTAGGTCGGCCTCGATTTCCTCAAGTGGCCGCGGCGGCGTCCCCAAAAGGAACCCTCTTCATAACGTCTCTATGCGGAATCTGGCGGAAAGCCTAAGTAGACTCTAACACTAATTCCTCAAGACAGGCAACAGCACAAGGTGCGCAACGTGCGCAACGGTTCCGCGAGTCACGCTCAAACCGGACCGCGACGCCTTGCGCCATTGCTCAATCGTCGTGACAAGTTGCCGTCTATCGCCGCAGCTACATTCCCGAACGGATCAGCCAAGACCTTACTACTTCTCGGGTGCCTCGGATTCAACCAAGCCGCTCAATTCATTCATCAAGCGCCTCAGGGCGCGTTCAACCGCCAGGTCTGAGGTTACACTGAACGTTGCTCGGCATGTGGTCCTGGACGCCTCATAGTCACCGGCCTCGAAGAGGGAGTAAGCGCTCTGAAGCCCCTCGATTCCCGCCACACTGCGCTTTGCCCCTGACGCAGAATCGCTGGCGGGGAACTCATCGAGAACGCGCCGGTATGCCTGGCGCGCCTCGTCGAGGCGGCCCAGCTCGACAAGAAGGAAACCGATGCGACAGAGGTTGTCTGCCCGGGCGTTCTCGCCAAAGCCAGGAAACGAAGTGTGAAACTCGCCCTCTCGCGCGATCGATTCAAGGCGGCGATCAAAAGCACGACACGCATCGAGCTCTGCGTCGTCATCTCCAATGGCTAGCCGCCGCGCTGCGGCAGCGGCTTCCGGCGTTCCAGGAAAGTCCGTGATGATATGGCGCCCGCAATGCCGGGCGAGTGTAATCCACCATATCTGTGGTCTATTATAATATGAATGCCTAAGTGACGTCCAGCACAAATAGTATGCCAATAACCCCGGTTCACTCTGTCGGTGTTTCCGGGCAAAGCGTGCGTACGTCACAATCTCGCGGTTCGTGGCGCGGGCAAGCATGATGCCAACCCAGCGGGGCCGGTACTTCCAATCGTCGTCATCAAATCTGTCCCAGACATCCAGATACTCCCGCACGGTACGTTCGTATACGTCCTTGAGCTCACGTTCAGCGTCCACATCAGAGCGAAGCTCCTCTAGCGGGGCGAGCCGTACGGCGAACACAGATCTCGCGGGCACTATATAATATTGTATGGGTACAATCATTACTAGCATTAGTAGGCATAATTCAGCACCGAGAAACAACTTCAGGTGTAGCGTTCGGCTCTGCCTTCGTGTATGCACTGTTGGCCGATGCCTACATGTTGTCTGACTTCCAATCAATCGCATCATTGACCTCACGATATGTTAGGCCGGGCTCTTCATATATTACATTGCCGTTATTCTTGTCTACAACCGTGAACCAGTGAAATACACGCGATTTGGCATCAATGACGCAGGCGTGCCAACAGCCCAGATTGGATGCCGCGTGGTGACGATTCGTCACGCCCCATGCGAGTGCCGCCTCGGAGTCGTGCACAATGGCAAAGTGCCTAATGATGCGAGCTGTAAAATACTCGTACACATAATTATCTGGGCACCGTAGCGCATCTCCGGGCGCCCATGCTCTGTAGCCGAAGAACTCGTCGGGGCCGCTCGTGGCCCAGTTGATCCCGGGTTTGTCTGTTGAAGGTGACGGCGGATGCTCGCCAAGTACATCAAGTACAGAGCACAGTGCAAAGAACACGTGGGTGAGTCCTTGGTTCCACTGGACGTCCCCAGGCGAAAGCGTGACCGTAGGAAGCAAGCGCTGGTTACGGAGTATGATGTTGCCCGTCGAATGGCTTCCGTGGGCCGACACGTACAGACAATCGGCTTGATCGGCGACAAGGCGTTGAGCGCTCCTTTCGATCTCGTTCTGTCCAGCGGCGGCGGCGGTTAGTGTAGTTGCGCCGCCGGCGATAAGATAGCGCTTGACGTCCGCGGCCGTCCAGTGTGCTACATTTATCCAGCTCTGGATCAAGCCGAGCTTGGGGGCGCGCAGGCGCATCGCCTCGTCTTGAACCCAAGGGCCGGCGGTTTCGTCGCTCCAAACCGTGCTGCCGTGTTTCGCCATCATGTCGTCGAACGCATCCGAGTCATACCAGTTGGTGCTGCTTGGGGCCTCGACTGAGCAGTACTGCCGTACGTTATCATCCTCATTGCTGGGCACAAGGTTCCATGCGTCGCGAGCGGCCCCGGTCACAGTGACCTTGATGCTGCGTCGCTTGTCGGCCAGGGCGTAACTCACGCCGCTTTCCCCGTAGTCCAGAGCGTGTTCTGTTGTCGCCGTACGTACCTTGATAGTCAAGGGGTCTGGAATCACATCCGCGAGCGTGTGGTTCTCGGGCAGAGCGGGGTGGAAGTGCACGGTGAACTCGAGGGGCTCGTCGACCCAGAGCACTTCCTTGAGTGGACGCTCCGTACCGTCAAACACAACGCTGTCCACATCGAGGGTGGGTCTGAACACAGCCGTGACGTCGCGGTCTCGGTCCATGGACAGAAGGAGCGCACCCGCGTCCTCTGGCCACGGATCGTAGTCGCCCTCCCAGTGGGAGAATACGGAGCCGTAGCCAGCACAGGGATCGAGTCTGACTACGGATGTCGCCGGATAGGTGTACGCGGGTTTTCCGGGGAAGGTGCGTTGGACGTACCCGTCGTCGCCTCTAGCATGTGTGGTTAGCGTGAAGCGTTCTCGGGCGAAGACGGCTCTGAGGCTGCGGTCTGCGCGCGCCCTAAAGGTGAAGGTCTCTTTGGAACCAACGGTTTGCGTTCTTCCAACGCCTAACACCTCCTCCCAATGGTCGAGTACCCAGCCCTCATCAGGTGTCGCCGTAAGGGTTATGGGGGTGTTCTCATATTGGTAAGAGCCGCGGGAATTATCACCGTGGCCGAGCGGTTCGCTCGAGATAGTGCCCTGCCCTTGGGTCAAGTGTGCGCGTGGGCCTCGTCCAGCGGGCAGGAACAGAACCGGCTCTGCCAGAAATG